>NZ_JAWZSR010000019.1:0-21534 GCF_033949965.1 Gracilibacillus pellucidus
TTTTTCAACCGTTCTTGTTGAAAAAGTTAGTTGAAGCCGTGCCCATGGAAAGCGGAGTATTCTGACGTAGCGATTACCTACTACTCACTAGAAGTAGAATGGGTGAGCATATTTCATGGAGCAGCCAGCATGGACCAACGTCTACTATCGCTTTTAGACTGCGATTTTTGTATGTATGTGTTTCAAGTAGAAAGGGACAGCTTATTTGCTGCCCCTTTTTCTTATCCTACATAGTCTAGGTATTTATCATCTTTGATTACTTCGTCAATGGTACCTCCGCCTAAGCAAACTTCGTCTTTGTAAAAGACAACTGCTTGGCCTGGAGTAATGGCACGTTCAGGATTATCGAACACTACTTTTGCTGTACCATCTGCATTTGGATGAACTGTTACACCATTATCTTTTTGACGATAACGGAATTTAGCTGTACAATGGAACGCTTCTGTCGGCGTTTCATTAATCCAGTTAATATCTGTCGCGATTAATGCATCAGAATATAATGCATCATTGTGATAATCTGCTCCAACATAAAGAACATTATCTTTTAAGTTTTTACCTACAACAAACCATGGACCACCAGGGCCACCGATACCAAGACCTTGACGTTGACCGATTGTATAATACATCAATCCGTCATGATCACCTTTTACTTGACCATCTAGTGTCATGATTTTACCAGGTTGTGCTGGTAAGTATTCACTTAAGAATTCTTTGAAGTTTCTTTCACCAATGAAGCAAATCCCTGTACTATCTTTTTTATCAGCTGTTGCTAATCCATTTTCTTGTGCAATGCGACGCACTTCTGATTTTGGTAAATGTCCGAGTGGGAACATTACTTTTTCTAATACGTCTTCTGATAATTGATTCAAGAAGTATGTTTGATCTTTATTATCATCCACACCACGTAACATTTCTACCTTATCACCATCACGTCTTACTTGCGCGTAGTGTCCTGTTGCAACATAATCCGCACCAAGAGAAAGCGCATGTTCAAGAAATGCTTTAAACTTAATTTCTTTATTACACATTACGTCTGGATTAGGTGTTCTACCTGCTTTATATTCATCTAAAAAGTACGTAAATACTTTATCCCAATACTGTTTTTCAAAGTTAACAGCATAGTATGGAATATCTAATTGGTTACATACACGTACTACATCATCAAAATCTTCTGTAGCGGTACATACGCCAAATTCATCTGTATCATCCCAGTTTTTCATAAAGATTCCGACAACATCATAGCCTTGTTCTTTTAATAAAAGAGCTGTAACAGAAGAATCTACACCACCACTCATACCGACAATAACTCGTGTATCTTCTTTTTTCTTCATTTCTTTCACCACCTTATTTTGCCAGTCTTTTCACAATTTGTCCTATTTTTTCAGCGGCTGCTGATACATTTTCTTCATCATTCGCTAGTCCAAAACTAAAACGAATTGAATTAGTCGTACAACTACTATTTTCAGTAAACATAGCACTTAGTACATGAGATGGCTCTACAGAACCTGCTGTACAAGCACTTCCACTTGATGCTGCTACACCACTCAAATCAAAGTTCGTTAATAATGCTTCCACATTTGTTCCTGGAAAACTTACATTAACGATATTCGGAACACGTTCTGCGTCCTCTCCATTAATCGAGAACGTAACCTCTTGCTCCCGTAAAATTTGTAAAAATTGATCGCGAAATCCCTGATACTTACTATATCTATCTACGCGTTCTGCTTGACCGAGCTTAATCGCTTCGGTAAATCCGGCAATAGCTGCTACATTTTCAGTGCCTGGACGACGTTTTCGTTCTTGTTCACCACCGTGCTGAAGTGCTTGTAACGATACATTCGGATCTACATATAAGAAACCTAATCCTTTTGGTCCATTAATTTTATGAGAAGAAACAGTAAGTAAATCTACTTTCAGTTCGTTAACATCAATGGGCAGCATGCCGTACGCTTGAACTGCATCTGTATGGAAATAGGCTTTGTGCTCCTCTAATAATTGGCCAATCTCAGCAATTGGCTGAATCACTCCTGTTTCGTTATTAACCATCATCACAGTGACGAGAATTGTATCATCTCTTAAAGCACTTTTCAATTGATTGATATCGATCGCACCGTCTTCATTCACATCTAGATAAGTTGCTTCAAATCCTTGCTTCTCTAAATTTTCTACTGTGTGTAATGTAGCATGATGCTCAATTTTTGTAGTAATAATATGTTTTCCTTTTGTTTGATTAGCTAATGCTACCCCTGTTATCGCCATATTATCTGCTTCTGTTCCACCGCTAGTAAAAACAATATCTTTCTCTGTAGCGCTAATAGAGGCTGCCGCCACCGCTCTAGCCTTATCTAGTACTTGACGAGCTTTACGGCCGAAAGAATGAACACTCGATGGATTACCGAAATTTGCTTGTAGACTCTCCGTCATTACCTCCGCTACTTTCGGATGAATTGGGGTTGTCGCTGCATGATCTAAATAAATAGCTTTCATTCCGTTCAACTCTTTTCTTTAAATATAGAACATATAAGGATCTTGCACACCTTTTTCTCCATAAGTAGATAAATCTTCTAATGTAGTTGTATCCAGTACATTCTTAACTGCATCTCGAATTCTAATCCATAATTCTTGCTTAGCAGGTTCTTCCTCTTCAATACCTTCTACAGGTGTAATCGGTCCTTCTAAAATTCTAATGATATCACCAGCTGTAATGTTAATTGGTTCTTTTGCAAGTACATAACCACCATATGCACCGCGAATACTTTTTACTAAACTGGCATTTCTAAGTGGAGCAATAAGTTGCTCTAAATAATGCTCTGATAAATTGTTTTCTTTTGCTATTGTTTTTAAAGACATCGGACCATTACCATTATTTCTAGCTAATTCGATCATAATCGTTAATCCGTATCTACCTTTTGTTGATATCTTCATGGTTACACCTCATTTTTTCCCATTAAAAAAACTATATGCTTACTATGTGTTCAAATGATGACTTTTTAACTACATTACAATGTTCGTCATTAGTAGTTATTATAGCATGGATGATATACTTATTGCAGAACAATTCTTAGCAGTTTACTTGTCATTACATACTTGCCTATATTAAGAAAGCAGCAATAGAATGTCAAGTTGCTTGCTCTAGATATACCGAGAAAGGATGTAACAAATCATGAATCAACCACTTGCATTTCGAATGAGACCTAAAAATATAGATGAAGTAATCGGGCAACAACACTTAGTTGGAGACGGACAAATGATTAGAAGAATGGTCGAAGCAAACAGACTCCATTCTATGGTACTATATGGTCCACCCGGAACCGGAAAAACCTCGATGGCAATTGGCATTGCGAATAGTTTACAAATACGCTATAAACTATTAAATGCAGCAATAGATAAGAAAAAAGATATGGAAATCGCTGTAGAAGAAGCAAAAATGTCTGGGCAACTTGTCGTTATTTTAGATGAGGTACACAGACTTGATAAAGCAAAACAAGATTTTCTCTTACCACATGTTGAATCAAACTTAATAACACTAATCGGTTGTACAACAGAAAATCCTTATCATTCAATCAATCCAGCGATCCGCAGTCGTTCCCACATTTTTGAATTATTTCGCTTAGAACTTAATGATATCATCGATGCGTTAAACAGAGCGATTGACGACAGTAAAAATGGACTAGGAGATTTACCTTTAGTAGTAGAAGAAGAAGCAAAGGAACATTTTGCTAATGCTAGTAATGGTGACTTGAGAGCAGCATTGAATGGATTAGAGCTGGCCGCTTATTCCACCCCTCGCAAAGATGGGAATGTTATTATTGATTTAGCTAATGCAGAAGCTTGCATGCAGAAAAAAAGCTTCTCACACGATAAAGGTGGCGATGCCCATTACGATGTTTTATCTGCTTTTCAAAAATCAATACGAGGTAGTGATGTGGATGCTGCTTTACACTACTTGGGACGATTAATTGAGGCTGGTGACTTAGACAGTATTGCGAGAAGGATGCTAGTTATTGCCTATGAAGATATTGGTCTTGCAAATCCACAAGCAGGCCCACGAGCACTTGCCGCTGTTCAAACCGCAGAACGGATTGGATTTCCAGAAGCAAGAATCCCTTTATCTGTTGCAATAGTAGAATTATGTTTATCACCAAAATCAAACAGTGCTTATTCTGCTCTTGATGCAGCATTACATGACATCCGAACAGGTAATACCGGAGAAATCCCTGCACACTTAAAAGATGCGCACTATAAAGGAGCAGCATCACTTGGACGTGGTGTAGACTATAAATACCCTCATAACTATGAAGGTGGCTGGGTACAACAACAATACTTACCGGATAAAATCAAAAATAAGCAATACTATCATCCTAAAGATACTGGTAAATTCGAAAAAGGCTTGCAACAAATATATCAAAAGTTAAAAAAATAATGTTTAACTCACTCCTTTTATGGTCAAAATAGCTAGTAAGTTCATCCGACTTAAACGATTATCAATCTAGTATGCACTGTCTATGGCATGACAGATGTAACGATCTATTAAACAATGACAGAATCATATAAGGAGTGAGCATTTATGGCTAAAGTACGTCAAGATGCCTGGTCACATGAAGATGACCTATTATTAGCGGAAACTGTATTACGTCATATTCGAGAAGGGAGTACACAATTAAAAGCATTTGATGAAGTTGGTGACAAGCTTAATAGAACTTCTGCAGCCTGTGGATTTAGATGGAATGCAGAAGTAAGACAAAACTATGAACAAGCTGTACAAATAGCGAAAAAACAACGAAAAGACAATAAGCGGGCACTTGCTAACCAAAATAATGTGTACACCCCGCCAAGTGTAGAAGTCAGCCAATCAACTCATGAACCAAATACAACAATCGAAGAAGAAGTATATTCCATGCTAAATTGGCGTAATAATCAAGAACAGCCGAGCAAACCTATTACTGAAACCTATCAGCCTGAATACAAATATGAAAATACATTAAACCTCGATCAAGTTATTCGTTATTTACAATATTTAAAGAAAGAACAAAAATCGTTACAATCTTCTAAAGTAAGTCAGCAAAAACTAGTACATGACAACGAACAAATGCAAGCTCAACTAGAAAATGAGCAGAAAAGAGTCAAAGAATTAGAACATGAATTAAGAACAATGAAGGAAGACTATCAAGCCTTTATGCAAATCGTTGAACGAGCTAGAAAGATGGTAGTATTTGAGGAAGACTCACATACTGTCCCGAAATTCCGGATGGATAAAAACGGAAACTTAGAACAAGTAGCAAAATAATAGAATAGGGTATATATATGAATGACCATGATTTCCGATTTTAAGAAATTAGGTCATTCATTCGCTTAATGAGTGACCTAATTTTCTCTCTTTTAAAATTTCGGGCATTCATTAATCATTTATAAACATCATAGACAACCAAAAAGGCACATCATATTAATGATGTGCCTTTACTGTTAATCGACAATCCCGATTGTGCCGTCTTAGTGATGAAGTTTTGATCCCCGCTCTTAGCAGGTGGGTGCTCTGTCCCATACTTCTTGTTTCCGCTATGTAAGTATACAGCGGCATACATTCCATATAAGAACGCCAAGCTCCCGGATTAATTGGTGTTCGGTCAAAACGTCCATTATTCAACGAACACATCAGGATTTACTATCAATTTGTTAACTACATAATAGCATATCGAATTTTGTAATTCAAGTGGATATCTTTACAATCTTTTAACCAATTCTTTACTACTATTTCAATTTTAAGTGTAATTCATTCAATTGTTTAACATCAACTGCATTAGGTGCATTTGTCATTGGATCTGATGCTGACGCTGTTTTCGGGAATAAAATAGTATCACGTAAGTTTGTACGTCCTGCAAGCAACATAACTAATCGGTCAAATCCGAATGCAATTCCTCCGTGTGGTGGTGCACCGTACTCTAACGCATCTAATAGGAATCCAAATTGTGCTTCTGCTTCTTCCTTGGTGAAACCAAGTTTTTCAAACATAATATTTTGCATTTCACGTTGATAAATACGTAACGAACCGCCACCTAGTTCATAACCATTCAATACTAAATCATATGCTTGAGCTTTTACTTCGCCTGGATTTGAATCTAATTTATCAAAATCAGATTCAAATGGCATCGTAAATGGATGGTGAGCTGCATGGTAGCGTCCAGCCTCTTCATCATATTCCAATAACGGCCAATCTGTCACCCATAGAAATTCAAATTTACTCTCATCAATTAAATCATGATCTTTTGCTAATTTTAAACGTAATGCTCCTAGTGTATCATAGACAACTTGATTCTTATCCGCTACAAATAATAATAAGTCACCTGCACTTGCATCAAGCAATGTACGGAACTCTGCCTGTTCTTCTTCAGAGAAGAACTTCGCAATCGGACCAACTAATGACTCTTCGTCTACTTTCAACCATGCTAGACCTTTAGCACCGTAAATCTTAGCAAAGTCTGTTAATTTATCAAGATCTTTACGAGAGTATTCACTCGCTTTGTCTTTTACGTTGATCGCACTTACTTTTCCACCATCTTCTACAGTTTGACGAAATACTTTGAAGCCAGATTCTTTTACTGCTTCTGATAGGTTGACTAATTCCATTTCAAATCGTACATCTGGCTTATCAGAACCAAAGCGTTCCATTGCTTCATCATATGGCATACGTGTAAATGGCGTGTTAATATCAATCCCTTTAACATCTTTCATTACTTTCTGCATCATTCGCTCTGTCATTTGCATAATATCATCCATAGACATAAATGATGTTTCAATGTCGATTTGTGTAAATTCTGGCTGACGGTCTGCACGCAAGTCTTCATCACGGAAACAACGTGCAAATTGATAATATTTCTCAAATCCTGCAACCATTAACAATTGCTTAAATAGTTGCGGTGATTGTGGTAATGCATAAAAGTAACCTTCATGAACACGACTTGGAACTAAATAGTCACGCGCACCTTCTGGTGTACTCTTTGTAAGCATCGGTGTTTCCATTTCTAAGAAATCCTCGCTATTTAAAAATTCACGAATGGATTGTGTTGCTTTATGACGTAATTTAAATGTATCTTGCATTACTTCTCTACGTAAATCCAAATAGCGATATTTAAGACGAATATCTTCTGATACCTCTACATCATCTGTTAAAGTAAATGGCGGTGTCTTCGCTTCGTTCAACACACGAACTTCAGATACGATAATTTCGACATCACCAGTAGCAAGTTTTTCATTTTTCGTTTCAGTAGCTCTTTCTACTACTTTACCTGTAACTTCAATGACATATTCACTACGAACACTATCACCTATCGCATGTGTTTCTTCGCTATTCTCTGTATTAAACACAGCTTGTACAATACCAGAGCGATCTCGTAAATCAATAAAAATGATTTCTCCCAGATCACGTCGCTTTTGCACCCATCCTTTTAGCGTTACTTCTTGATCTACATGTTCTTTTCGTAAACTTCCTGCTAAAGTACGCATTGATATCCCCCTTATAACTTTCCTTTAATATACGTTGTTAATTGATCGAATGAAACAGCTTCCTGATCCCCTGTTTCCATATTTTTCACAGAAATTTGATTGTTAGCTAATTCGTCATCCCCTAGTACTAACACGTACTTCGCCTTTAATCTGTCAGCAGATTTAAATTGGCCTTTGAATTTTTTACCTTGATAATCTTTATCCACTTGGACACCAGCCTGACGCAATTCATTCACGACTGCTGCAGCCTTCAGGTTAGCCTCATCTCCTAATGAAACAACAAAGCAATCCAGCTGATCATCGATTGGTAACTCTACTCCTTCTTTCTCTAACGCCATTAAAAGTCGTTCGATACTAAGTGCAAATCCTATACCAGGCGTTTCTGGTCCACCTAATTCTTGAACAAGACCATTATAGCGTCCCCCACCTGATAGAGTTGTAATCGCACCAAAACCTTCTGCATCACTCATAATTTCGAAAGCAGTATGGTTGTAGTAATCCAAACCACGTACTAAATTCGGATCCACTTCATACGGTATATTCATCGCATCTAAGTATGCTTTTACTTTTTCGAAATATTCCTTCGAGTAGTCATTTAAATAATCTAAAATAGATGGCGCATCTTTCATTTTTGGATGGTCGCGATCCTTTTTACAGTCTAAAATACGTAATGGATTCGTATGTAATCTAGATTGACAATCATTACAAAGCTCATCTACTACAGGGCTAAAGTGGTCTACTAATGCTTGACGGTGTTTCTCTCTACTTTCTTTATCACCAAGACTGTTAATGACTAGTTTTAATGATTTTAATCCTAATGAGCGATATGCGTTCATCGCAAGTGACATCACTTCTGCATCAATTGCTGGATCTGCACTGCCTAAAACCTCTACACCAAATTGCACAAATTGACGCATTCTTCCCTGTTGAGGTCGTTCATAACGAAACATTGGACCTACATAAAATAACTTGGTAGGTTGATTGGGAAGCCCAAATAGTTTGTGCTCTACATATGAACGCGCAACAGAAGCAGTTCCCTCTGGTCTTAATGTAATGCTTCGATCACCTTTATCTGTAAAAGTATACATCTCTTTTTGAACAATATCTGTAGTATCCCCAACACTTCGTTGGAATAATTCCGTATGTTCAAAAATCGGTGTGCGAATTTCTTTGTAATGATAATTTTTCGTTAATTCCTTTAATTTTTCCTCGACATATTGCCATTGCTCCGTTACACCAGGTAAAAGATCCTGTGTACCTCTCGGTGCTTTCATTATGTGTCCTCCTTTATTCCTTATAAGCATTAGAAAAACTCCAGGTCATCCTCTTTTCACAAGAACTACGTAGCATTCCTTACACTTTTAAGCGTATAAAAAAACTCCCATCCCAAAAAAGGGACGAGAGATTACCCGTGTTACCACCCTAGTTGAAGTAGTATACGAACCACTTCCACTCAAACAGTTAACGCCTGCCTACGTTTATGCCTACTAGATGTCTGTTTCGGCACAAAGTCTCCAGAATGTCTTTCACATGAGTCAGTTAGCAAGAATTCTTTCAGCCACCGGAATTCTCTCTCTTTCCTACTGGTTCTCAGCTACTCTTTCTTTCACTGACTTTATTTATTCAGATCATTTGAATTTCTTATATCATAATCGCTTATCAAGGTATTTGTCAAGTTTGTTTACGGTTTTTCGCTATTTTTTGTGTAGAGTGTAGTGCAATATCAAATTGAGCGGCAATTTCAGTTTGATAATTTCTTGATTGAAATTCTCTAAAATGGTGAATACTTCTTGTGAATTGATGATTTGTCGCTGCTTTTCGATTCAGTTTGTCATGTGTATGCATATGTTTATCCCTACCTTTTTACTTTTCCTTACATCTTCGTTACTATAAAGTGAGACTTATCTACACCGTGTTAATAAAGAATTGAAGCGAAGGGAGCTCTATTTAATTGAAATGGAAACTCTTTATCCTCATCACACTTTGTTTTACAGTTATGTTCTCACTTGTTTTCATCCTTTATGCAAAAACAGGGCAAATTGATGGAATGAATGTAAATGTTCGTAGTGGCCCTGGTGTGGAGTTTGACGTTATTACACAAGTCCATACTCCAGAAAACTATGAAATTTTAGAAGAAACAGGAAACTGGGCTAAAATCGAAATGGATGAAGTGGAAGGATGGATTCATCAAGATTATTATTCTATAGAAGAAAGTAGTAAAAAGGGAAACAATATCAATCACTCCTCTAAAACGATAAAACATAGTGTGGAAAACCTTTATCGGAAAAAGATTGTGATTGATCCAGGACATGGCGATAGAGATACTGGGGCTATCGGTGTTTCCGGTCAACATGAGAGTGATTACACGTTGAAAACAGCAAAAATACTTCAAGAGGTATTAGAAGAAGCAGGCGCAGAAGTCTTATTAACACGAGAGACTGACAGATATGTTCCCTTAACTAGTCGTACAACCTTCGCTAACCTCATGAAAGCAGACGTATTTCTTAGCATACATTACAATAGCACACCTGAATTACCAACTGCGAATGGCATAGATACTTATTATATGGCGAGAAGAGATAAGCAACTTGCTCAATTTGTCCATCAGGAAATCATTCATGAAACACTAGTAACAGATCGTGGTATCGAAGAGCGCGATTTACATGTATTACGTACCAATCACCTACCGTCCTTACTGCTAGAATTAGGTTTTATTTCGAATGAAAAGGAAGAAAAAAACATTCAATCCCGAGCACATCTTCGGGCAATAAGCAGAGGAATAGCAAGAGGATTATCATTATACTTTCAGTGAACTACTCGCTACTTAACTATGCTTGAAGTGGGAGCTTCTCACTTCCAAGACGAAAGCATCCTTTCGTCTCCATGAGCATTACTTCGGGAAGTTTCTGTCCTAGATGTTCGACAAATCGGAGTTTTTTTACCTTGGATATTTTACTCATGGGGGGATTTAGCTTGGTTTTCGCACTTTTCATTTCCCATGCAACTTTATATATCCAGTTATCAAAGAACACTTCATAGCAAGTATAGAAACGTACGTTCGGTTAATTAGCATATCTAAAGACATACTTGACCGGAAGCCCATTCATCTCCACCTTACCGTTGAGCTATCGCCACACGCACACCTGAAGATGGAGACTTCTTAGCAAAAAACGTTAAAAAAAGACCGTGCTGGGCTATGCACGATCTTTTTTCATTATTTACGTTGCGCTTCACTTTCAAGAATCATGGTTACTGGTCCATTGTTCGTAAGTGCTACATCCATTTCCGCACCAAATTTTCCTGTTTCAACATGAATGCCTTCTTCTCTAAGTCTTTCATTATAAAGCTCATAAAGCTTTTCCGCATGATCTGGCTTTGCTGCTTCCATAAAATTCGGTCTTCTACCTTTTCGTGTATCTCCATAAAGAGTAAACTGAGAAATGGAAAGAACACTCCCTTTGGTATCCTGCAAAGAGACATTCATCTTTCCATTTTCATCTTCAAAAACACGTA
Source organism: Gracilibacillus pellucidus (assembly GCF_033949965.1). Taxonomy (NCBI): domain Bacteria; kingdom Bacillati; phylum Bacillota; class Bacilli; order Caryophanales; family Bacillaceae; genus Gracilibacillus; species Gracilibacillus pellucidus. Next base: position 11,014 of record NZ_JAWZSR010000019.1, read on the forward strand.
AATGAATGGTTTTATTCACTAAATACTCCACATCTTCTACCGTATCCTCATGTGTAACACCTACTAAAGCAACATAACCATCTTGTATTTTCCCAATTACTTCGTTATCTACTGTAACAGATGCATCTGTTACACGTTGCAAGATTACTTTCATGCTCATTACTCCTATTACTTATTGAATCATTCGTTCTACTGTATAAACATCTTTTATTTGTTTTAATCGTTCAACAATTCGACGCAAATGATTAATATTATGAATTAAAATGGTGACATTAATAATCGCAATTTTATTACGATCTGAACGTCCATTCACGGCAATAATATTCGTTTTTGATTCATTAATTCCCTGCAGGACATCATTTAGTAGTCCTCGTCGGTCATAGCCGGATATCTCTAAATCAACATGATAAGCTTTTGATTCAGACTCTGTATTTTCCCACTCTACATGAATTAATCGATCCTTCGCATCATCCGCAAGTACATTAGGACAATCATGTCGGTGCACAGATACACCTCGGCCTTTCGTAATATAGCCAATAATTTTATCACCTGGAACAGGATTACAACATTTAGACAGGCGGACAAGCATATTGTCAACACCGTCTACCCTAACACCTGAATCTCTTTTTGATTTTTTCTTCATCGATTGGCCGCTTGCATTTACTTCTTCAATCGTCTCTTCGATTTTCTTGTCTTTTTCTTGTTGCTGACGAATTCTTTCCGTCAACCTTGTGACGATTTGGGCCGCAGTTATACCGTGATAACCTACCGCTGCAAACATATCCTCTTCCGAGCCGAAACTAAATTTCTCCATAGCTAGTTGGATATTATCTTCCGTTAATATCTCTTTCGGTTCAAAGCCTGCTTGTTTTAATTCCTCATCAACCATTTCGCGACCATTATTAACATTCTCATCCCGTCTTTGTTTCTTGAAAAATTGTTTAATTTTATTTTTCGCTTGGGATGTTTGGGTCATCTTTATCCAGTCTTGTGACGGTCCATATGAATGTTTAGAAGTCATCACTTCAACAATATCACCATTATTTAATGGATAATCAAGTGGCTCCATTTTGCCATTAATTTTCGCTCCTATTGTATGGTTACCAACCTCCGTATGGATTTTATAGGCAAAATCCAAAGGGACAGATCCACGTGGTAATTCAATGACATCGCCTTTCGGTGTAAAGACATATACCATGTCAGAAAACAGATCGACTTTTAATGACTCCATGAATTCTTCTGCATCATTTGTGTCACTTTGCCATTCCAGAATCTCACGGAACCATGCAAGACGATCCTCATTAGCTTTTTGCTGAGGATTTACTGTTTTACCTTCTTTATATGCCCAGTGTGCTGCAATTCCGTACTCTGCAATCTCATGCATTTCTTTTGTACGAATTTGTACTTCTAATGGCGCTCCTTTTGGCCCAATTACTGTTGTATGAAGTGATTGATATAAATTAGCCTTAGGCATTGCAATATAATCTTTGAAACGTCCAGGCATCGGCTTCCAACAAGTATGAATAATTCCTAAGACGGCATAACAGTCTTTAATACTTGAAACGATTATCCTTACAGCTAATAAGTCATAAATTTCGTTAAACTGTTTTTTCTGTAGCATCATCTTACGATAAATACTATATAAGTGCTTCGGCCTACCTGAAAAGTCCGCTTCAATATTGACACCGTCTAGTTGCTTTTTCACTTCATCCATAACTTCTTGAATATAATATTCACGTTCTTCACGCTTTTGTTTCATCAAGTGAACGATGCGATAATATTGTTGTGGATTTAAATAACGTAACGCTGTATCTTCCAACTCCCATTTAATCGCAGATATCCCTAATCTATGTGCGAGAGGAGCGAAGATTTCTAATGTTTCATTGGAAATACGACGTTGCTTCTCAGCAGGTAAATGCTTCAATGTCCGCATATTATGCAAACGATCCGCAAGCTTAATTAAAATAACCCGGATATCTTTTGACATCGCAATAAACATTTTGCGATGATTTTCTGCTTGCTGTGCTTCTTTAGACTTATATTTAATTTTTCCGAGCTTTGTAACCCCATCAACTAGCATCGCAACTTCTTCATTAAATGCCTCTTCTAAATCCTCTACCGTTACTTCTGTGTCCTCTACAACATCATGTAAAAAGCCACCTGCTATTGTTTCAGGGTCTAGTCTTAAATCCAATAATATTCCAGCAACCTGAATTGGATGAATGATATATGGCTCTCCAGATTTACGAAACTGGCCTTCATGTGCTTTTTCCGCATAATCATACGCATCTTTTATAAAGCGAATATCTTCATCATTCAAATAATTCTTCGCCTCTTCAAATATATCCTCAGGCGCTAAAATTTTATCCTTTGCCATATAATCACCTTTACTTTTAGACTAACTACGCATTTTTACGTGTTTTATCTATCATAACAAAAATCACACAATATTTCCTCTTATTCTTTTCAAATATCGACATTTTACTTCATTTTAGTTTTTTTCATTATTATTGTTGGTATGTTTGACCCTACTTTCACCAGCATTTATCACGTTGTAAATGGAACATACCCGTTTCTGTTCGTCAAATACCGTATGAAGTAAGTTATGTTTGTTTATAACAAAAGGACATGGTTCAGTGTTTTGAACTCATGTCCTTGTTTTTAATATTCCATTAATGTTAATACGTCATAGCCTTCTAATTTATCGCGTCCGTCAAGGTAACTTAATTCGATTAGGAATGCACATCCTACTACAATTCCACCTAGCTCTTCTACTAATTTAATCGTAGCTTCGATTGTTCCACCTGTTGCTAATAAGTCGTCTGTAATAAGTACTCGTTGTCCTGGTTTGATAGCGTCTTTGTGAATCGTTAATACATTCTCGCCGTACTCTAAGCCGTAATCCACTTTAATTACTTCACGTGGAAGCTTACCTTCTTTTCTTACTGGCGCAAATCCAATTTCTAACGCATAGGAAACAGGGCAACCAACGATAAACCCACGTGCCTCAGGTCCAACAACTAGATCCACTTCTTTACTTTTAGCATACTCAACAATTTCATTTACCGCTGACTTATAGGCAGGTCCATTGTCCATCAAAGTCGTAATGTCTTTAAACTGCACCCCTTCTTTCGGCCAATCTTCCACTACTGTAATATATTTTTTATAATCCATAAACGATTTCCTCCTCTGGTATCTCAGCTTTGTTCATTTGCTCAGAAAACCATGTTTTTAATTGTGTATAAGAAGAATAAATGAATAATTCTTCTAGTTCCAGTTGATTTTTTCTTGCTTTATATACTTCAGCTTCTGCTAAATCTTTTTTTGATGGGTTATCTGCTAAAACAATCAATTCGTCTTGTCTCGTCAAAAAATGAAGCTCATGAAAAACTTGAAACATAAATTTGATTTTTTCTAATTTCCATCCCTTGTATTTAGCAAGCTTTGGTGCATCTGTTTTATAGTCAAAGTATTTTCGCTTCAACAATAATTGATACAGCCACTTAAATTCTTCTCTTGAAGGTAATGAGCGAAAATAATCACCATCTGTTGAAAAACAAACATATAATCGCTTGAAATCAACTTTGTTCAGTAATTCTTGTAGGTCTGTTACTGCACTTGGCAAATCCAGTAAATATAGTGCATCAATTGGTTCCGTCACACTCAACACAGTCTCCTTATCAGAGATAGTTAGCCCATTGTAATCATTACCTTGAAAGCTCACAAAATAATGATTATCAAGGTTTTCATCTAATTGACTAGACCAGTTTTTGACACCTCGATAATCAAAAAGTTGCCAGCTAGTTACTGCTAGATCTTTTATCATTAATTGTGGTTTACGAATACCATTCCACTCATTTACTTGTAATTCTCCAACTACTTCAATCGGTGTTTGCTTTGCAACAGACGTCGCCTTATCACCAAAGCCAAATCCTATACTGTCCAACTGTATACCTGACTCTACAAATTTTACTTTCAAATGATTTTTGGTGGCACCGATTTGTTTCATTTCTGTTGGAATTGCCTCAATATGAAACAACGGCTTTGGATTAGCCATTCCAAATGGAGCTAACTGATCAATCGTTTCCAGTAACTCCATGTCTATTTCACTAATAGCTAATGATCCACTAACAGTTAATTGTGGCTTATAATCCGCTTCCGTTAATTGTCCTTTCGCTAGTTTATCCAGTTCCATTTCAAGCTCAGCAACATTTTCCAAAGGTAAAGTCATTCCTGCTGCTTGAGCATGGCCACCAAAATGAGTGAATAAATCTTTATGCTTCATACAATTTTGAAACATATCAAATCCTTCAATACTCCTTGCAGAACCTTTGGCATTATTTGTTTCCGAATCAATCGAGAGAACAATTGCCGGACGATAATAAGTTTGCACTAGCTTAGATGCTACAATACCTAGCACTCCTTGGTTCCAGCCTTCTTTTGCTACAATAATAACGCGCTTATCTGAATCAGACGCTTCAAACATATCAGTAGCTTCTTTTGTAATATCTGCTACTATTTTTTGTCGCTCTGTATTCAATTCTTGCACATATTCAGCAAGCTCTTCCGCTTCCTCTGAATCTTCCGTTATCAACAGATCAACAGCCAAGTTAGCATCTTGCAAACGACCAACTGCATTTAGTCTAGGAGCAATTCGAAAACCGATATCTTCTTCGGTTACATTGCCTTCTATTTTACATAGTTTCTTCAAAGCTTTGATCCCTTTTCGCTCAGAACGGCTTAAAGCTTGCAAGCCTTTATGTACCAACACTCGATTCTCATCTTTCAATGGTACCAAATCTGCAATCGTTCCTATTACAACAAGATCTAAAAATTGTTTAGGAAAATAACCGAGTAAATGTTCTGCAAATTTGAATGCGACACCTACACCTGCTAATTCTTTAAAAGGGTAATTCTCGGAACATTTCGGATGAATAATAGCAAATGCTTCTGGCAAACGCTCTTGTACTTCATGGTGATCCGTAATAATAACATCCACTCCTAATTCATTGGCAACAGCAACCTCATCTATACCTGCAATTCCATTATCGACTGTAATAATTAATTGGAATCCTTGCCGATGCGCCTCACGAAATGCCTCCTCATTCGGACCATATCCTTCTGTAAAGCGGTTAGGTATATAATAATCACACATTGCACCACTTTCCCGGAGTGCTTCAACCATTACGGTAGTTGATGTAACACCATCTGCATCATAGTCACCATACACTAAAATACTTTCACCATGTTCAATCGCCTGTTTGACACGACTAATTGCTTTATCTATTTGCGAAAAGTCACTTGTATTGTGTAGCTGTTCTAAACTTGGGTTAAGAAAGTTGGTAGCTTCTTCAACTGTTTCGATTCCTCTTTGCAACAATAATCGTTTTACAACGGGAGATACGTTCACATTCTGTAAATTCTCTGTATCCACCCCATCTTTATCGTTATATGTAAAAATCCAGTTTGATTGACTTTCTAACATAAATTCACCCCTGACTCACTTATTATACAGGAAGTGTATCAAGGGTAGCAAACAGAATTATTTTACTGTATCGTTCTTTTCTTCTATTTCTGCTAAATTTACTTCTTCCGAGCTAACATCATAAACATTTGCATCACTTACTGTCAAGTTACTTAATTCTTTTTTCGTTACTTTTAATTCTCTTTGTAGGTGCATAATGCGAAAAATACTAACCGCCGCAGTAATAACAGCTCCCATTAAAACAGAAAATAAAATAACTAAAATAAGCGGAGCATGCCCTGCACCGAATAGAAAGTTGACTTCTACTGGGTCGACATTAATAACTGCAAAAACAGCGATAATTACAGCGAATACAACAGCTAAAATGATATACGTTTGTCCCTTCATACTATGCCTCCTAGATAATTACTATTTCCCTATCCATAGTATATAGCAATGATTTACTAATGTCGAACTTTGTTATGCTAAATAAAATTATCCAAGTAAGAAGCTGAGCACCTATTAGAAGGCGCTCAGCTTTCACTTACACTATACTTGTGGTCTATCATTATAAGATTTTTCTTTATAGACAATTGGTTTTTCTTTCACTGTTTTCCCTCTCCATACTAACCATATTTGGGCAGCGATAAATAAGGAAGAGTACGTACCTGCAAGTAAACCAACTACTAAGGCAAACGAGAAGTTCGTAATGGAACTTGCACCAAATACTAACAACATAACCGCTGCGAAAATAACGGTTAATACAGTGTTAATACTTCGCGCTAATGTTTGCATTAAACTATGGTTAACAATTTTAGCAAGTTCTGCAAACGATTTGACTTTTTTCTTTTTCTTCAAGTTTTCCCGTATCCGGTCAAACGTTACAATCGTATCGTTAATGGAGTAACCAACTATCGTCAGAATCGCAGCGATAATCGTTACATCAAACTCTAACCTAGTAATACTGAACAATGCAATAATGAAAAATGCATCGTGTAACAACGCTAATATCGCTGTTAACGCAGAATAAAATTCGAAACGGATAGTAACGTAAATAATAATCCCAATCGACGCGTATATTATTGCCTTGATAGCATTTTTTGCTAGTTCTTGACCTACGACAGGTGAAACAGTATTAACGGTTGGGTCATTACCATATTTGTCAGCGAAATATTCACGTACTTCTGCGACTTTTTCCTGTGATAAGTCCTCACCAAATCGTGCTACCGCAATATTTTGATTATCACCTGATAACACAACAGGTGCACTTAATTCAAGGTTTAATGACTCGAACCCTTCTTCAATTTCTTCTGCCGTTAAGGTATCATCTGCTAACACTTCTACACGAGAACCAGCAGTAAAATCAATTCCTAGATTCAATCTAAACATACCTAGACAGATAATTCCAAGTGCAACTAACGCAATGGAAATAGAAAAGAATTTCTTCCGATGTTTAACTAGGTCAAAATGTTTGCCAAATACAGTTGGTTGAATTTCTTCACGACTGTTAATGTCCTGAATTTGATTTTTCTTCACGCCAAACCAACCTGGTCGTTTATTCAACCAATTACTTTGAACCCATAATCCTAAGAATAATCTTGAACCGAATACCGCTGTGATAAAGCTTAATACGATACTAACCATCAGTAACGTCGCAAAACCTTTTACAGAACTTGTACCAAAGATAAATAATACTGCTGCAGCAATCATTGTCGTAATATTCGCATCAAATATCGTTGATAACGAATGTTTATTACCTGCTTTAAAGGCGGCTTTAACTGATTTACCTTCTTTAAGCTCTTCCTTAATCCGTTCATACGTTATAATGTTAGCATCAACTGCCATACCTACCCCGAGAACGAGCGCCGCAATACCTGGTAAGGTGAGTACACCATTCATTAATTGGAAAACGAGCAATACTAAGTATACATAAATACTTAATGTAATGGCTGCAACTACACCAGGGAATCGGTAATAGAATATCATATAGATAAAAATTAACAGAACCCCTAACATACTAGCGAAAACCGTTTTTTGTAACGCTTGTTGACCAAATTGAGCACCTACAGAAGTCGAATACTCCTCTTTCAGTTTAACTGGCAACGAACCTGCATTTAATAAATCAGCTAATTGTTGTGCTGATTCAATGGTGAAGTTACCTTCAATCATTATATCTGTTGTTCTTAACACCGAACTAAAATTCGGAGCGGATATTACTTTTGAATCTTGCTTTTGAATTTCTTCTTCATATGTATCACCGTCTTCATAATCCATCCAAATAACTACTTGATTTGCAAGATCTGGGTCATCCATTATTTCTTTTGTTGTATCACCGAAACGATCGTCATCTTTAAATTTCACTGTTACAATTGGTTGATTGGTCTCACTATGAAAGTCTTGCTTCGCACTACCTTCTTTTATATCTGCCCCATCAAGATATAACTGATCATTTACATCCCTAAACGATAAATTAGCCGTAGTGGCAAGCATTTCTCTCGCTTCATCTTGATCTTCTACACCTGCTAGTTGAACACGAATTCGATTTGGTTCCTCGATATTGAAGCTTGGCTCACTAATCCCAATTGCGTCTACACGCCTTTGCAGTGTAGCAACTGTTGCTTCCAGTGTGTTACGATCCACCTCTTGTCCTTCATTCAATGGCTCCACATCATATAAGACTTCAAAACCACCTTGCAAATCCAGACCTAGGTTCATTTTATTTGCTATATCAGAATAAGTTGTTGCAATTACCGTTCCTAATACAATTACTATTAGGAAAAATGCAACGAGTCTTGCTCTTTTCACCATTTGTAAGGCCTCCCTACGTTTTCACAACACTACTATATTACTATAAACTCGCCTTATAACTCAAGTCATGAAAAGATACTAATCAGATTTTTGAGTACCTAATAATGCATGAAGTGATTCTTCTAAGTCATCATCCATTAAAGATTGCTGTGTTAAATAAGTCATAAACAGACTTGGTTTCAGGTGAAGTATGTCTTGCACTACTTCATATAATGGCTTATCTGGATTACCTTTCCACACCTTTTCAGAGAGACAGTCCCAAATATCTTCTTTTGTTGCTTTAGAATAATCGAGCAAATGAAATTCTGTCACCTTACTTTCAAGTACTTCTTCTAATTCATGTTTCCATAACGAGACTTGTTTCTTCTTTGTCATGGGCATCTCCTCCATCCATCTTTAAAAAAAGCAGCATTATTTATCGGTCAAAATAAAAATAAAATTGTCATGCTTGTCCTGACATCATGCATATACTTCATTGTAAACGATAATTTCCCATTTGAGAAGGCAGGTCGAGCGAAGTGACCAAACAAAATTTTTTAAAAGGCACGATCATTTTAATAATTGCAGGAATGATCACTAGATTTTTAGGCTTTATCAACCGCATTGTTGTCGCCAGAATCATGGGCGAAGAAGGCATCGGGCTATATAATATGGCGCTTCCCACTCTCTTCCTCATGTATACGATATCACAAATAGGTCTACCGATTGCTATAGCGAAGCGGGTTGCAGAGGCAGATGCTAGAAATGATCAGCCAAGAATAAAGCAAATATTAATTATTTCCTTATCTATAACGATTTCTCTAAGTATTTTGTCATCTATTCTGATGTTCTCGCTCATACCATACATTTCAACTTACCTATTAACAGATGATCGCGTTTTTTATCCGATGATGGCTATTATCCCTATCATTCCAATTAGTGCTGTTGGTGCTGTTATTCGCGGATATTTTCAAGGTAAGCAAAATATGAAACCTCAGAGCTATGCGCAAGTTATTGAACAAATCGTTCGGATCACCTTTGTATTATTACTTGTTACTTGGCTAGCCCCTTATGGCATAGAATTTGCCGCTTCAGGAGCAATGGTAGCAGTAATTATCGGGGAAGCAGCTTCTTTATTCTTTATGCTACGAATGTTCCAATTAAAGAAAAGAATCAAGTTAAGAAAAAATGTTTATTCCTATATAAAAACAGGCAGAGATACATTGCGTCAATTGTTTTCTATCGCACTCCCTAGCACTGCTAGTCGTATGATTAATTCAATAGCCAATTTTCTAGAACCAATACTAGTAGCACAAAGTCTTGCATTTGCTGGCTTTCAAGCAACAGTGGCAACAAAGCAGTACGGTGCACTAACAGGTTATGCCCTGCCATTACTCTTTTTACCGACCTTTATCACTCATTCATTAGCTGTGGCATTGGTTCCAAACATTAGCGAAGCAGAAGCGAAGCAACACAAAAAATTAGTCCATTATCGCATTCACCAAGCAATCCGACTATCTTTTGCTTCTGGTGCGATTGCAACAGTACTATTAACACTCTTTGCTGATTTTATTTTACAAAACATGTACGGTTCAACTAGCGCTAGCCTATTTCTAAAAATAATGGCACCTTGCTTTTTATTTATGTATATTCAATATCCGTTAAATGCTGCCTTGCAAGCATTAGACTTGGCGAAACAAGCAATGTGGAATAGTATTTGCGCCACTATTATTAAATTCGTTGTCCTGCTTTGTTTAGCAACTAATCCTCAAATTGGCATATATGGAGCTGCGATCGCTATGTGTGCTGGTGTTATGATAGGTACCATTTTTCATTTGGTCACACTATTTCGTAAGATTCGCTTTTACATACCGATAAAAATGATTTTGAAAATGATTATATTAATTGGATTGACCTTCTGGATGGGACTATTACTAACGCGTATTTTCCCGTTCCAATCAACAGATATTTTAACCTTTATCCTTATCATCCTTTTATTATTCATAAGCTATATCATCTTTTTATTCGGCATGCAATTTATCAGCAAAGATGAATTACAACAGTTACGCAAAAAATAACCATAACTCCGTTAGAGCAGGCAAAGTATCACTGTCTAAAAGTGATAGTAGACGTTGGTCCATGCTGGCTGCTCCATGAAATATGCTCACCCATTCTACTTCTAGTGAGTAGTAGGTAATCGCTACGTCAGAATACTCCGCTTTCCATGGGCACGGCTTCAACTAACTTTTTCAACAAGAACGGTTGAAAAA
>NZ_JAWZSR010000002.1:0-511288 GCF_033949965.1 Gracilibacillus pellucidus
TCAATTCCTCTTTTAGTTTTTCGAAATCTAGTGTAAAATTGATTTGGGTCATCATATATTCCTCCTGTTTATTATTTTCGTGGTTGAAAACATTGTAACATGAGGAACTATGATGCCCTTTCTTTTTACACAATTATATAGACTTAATCGCTTCTACTCTCCATTCGGGCTTTCATTCGCTTGATGAGTGACCGAGCGAGGACTTCTACTCTCCATTCGGGCTTTCATCGGCTTGATGAGTGACCGAGCGAGGGCTTCTACTCTCCATTCGGGCTTTCGTCGGCTTGATGAGTGACCGAGTGAGGGTTTTGCTCTCCATTCGGACTTTCATTCGACTTATGAGTTACTGAATTTTTTTAATTAAAAATAAAAAGAGCTGCAGTAATACTACAGCTCTTCCATCTATATTATGCTTTGCCATTAGAACCGAATTCACGCATTTTACCGATTACTGTATCTTTAATCGCGTCGCGGCCTGGTCCTAGGTATTTACGAGGGTCGATCATTTCTGGGTTCGCTTCTAATACTTCGCGAACTACTTGTGTTTGTTGGATTTGGTTCTCTGTATTTACATTGATTTTAGATGTACCGTAAGAGATTGCTTTTTGGATATCAGCTACAGGGATACCAGTTCCACCGTGAAGTACTAATGGAATTCCAGCAACAGTGTTGATTTCTTCCATCTCTTTGAAACCTAAGTTAGGCTCACCTTGGTAAGGTCCGTGTACTGAACCTAATGCAGGCGCAAGACAGTCAACACCAGTACGGTCAACTAATTCTTTACATTCGTTTGTATCAGCGTACATAATTCCGCCTTCTACACCATCTTCATTACCACCAACTGTTCCAAGCTCAGCTTCAACAGATACTCCGTGGAAATGTGCAAGTTCTACAACTTTAGATGTTACCGCAATGTTTTCTTCGAATGGATCGTGTGAAGCATCAATCATAACAGATGTGAAACCTGCATGAATTGCTTTCGCACAAGATTCAAAGCTTGAACCGTGGTCTAAGTGGATAGCAACTGGAACTGTTGTACCTTGTGCTTCCATTGTTGCTTCTACCATTGCAACTACTACGTTGAAGCCACCCATATATTTACCGGCACCTTCAGATACACCTAGAATTACTGGTGATTGTTCTTCTTCAGCAGCTTGAAGAATAGCTTGGATATACTCTAAGTTATTAATGTTAAATTGACCTACAGCATAGCCATTCTCATTAGCTTTGATAAGCATTTCTTTCATTGATACTAATGGCATAATTGCTCCTCCTTTAGGTATGTAACTACAATTGTTTTCACAATCAATCTTTGTCGAAAGATTGTATCTATTATATAGAATACCAATTCCAGCAAAAAGGTGCAACAAAACAGTTATTAGAAAGCGCTTAAATGCTCAAATTCTCAATATTTAAACTTTAAAGCGTAAAATAATAACCATTATCCCAAAAGATCGTGCACTAAAATACGAATATCATTTAACTGAAAAGGTTTCCCGATTATCTTTTTGACAGATGCGAATTTTTTCATTTCTACTTCCGCTTTGTCTGGCAAACCACTCATAATAATAGTAGGTATCATCCTATTTTGTTCTTCTAATTGTTTAACTAAATTAGGCCCATCGATAATTGGTAGCTTATAATCAAGCATCATCATATCTGGCTGATTATTCTGGACCTTATCTAATGCTTCCTTACCATTCACAGCTACCTCCACTTTATACCCCTCTTGCTGAATGACTTCCTCTAGTAAAAGTCGTATACCGATTTGATCATCTACTACTAGTACTGTTTTCTCCATTGTTCGCCAGCTCCTTTTTTATGCTTTTTTTCTATTTTTCACGATGTAAACTTCCTGACAAGTGTCACTAGCAATCAATGGAAGTTTAAAACTTCCACTGATTGAAGGTTCACTTTGTATAGCTGTTGAGTCAAGCTCTGAGTATATCATCTATTGTAAATATTCGATATAAACTGAGGGATTTCCTGCTCTATTCGAGCGTTTTCTTTCTTCACTATAAAACAGTAATAGAAAAAACCGCCATATTCTAAGAAAATGGCGGTTTCACTCACTATATTATTTATTCACAGCTGCATTAATGAAACCGTTGAATAATTGTTGTGGTCTTGTAGGTCTTGATTTAAATTCTGGGTGGAATTGCGATGCAACGAACCAAGGATGATCACTTAATTCGATTGTCTCTACTAATTTCTCATCAGGGCTTGTTCCTGAGAATACAAAGCCATTACTTTCCATTTGTTCTCTGTATTGGTTATTGAACTCGAAACGGTGACGGTGACGCTCATATACAACATCTTCATTACCGTATGCTTCTTTTGTTTTTGTTCCATCTTTCAAACGGCATGGATACAATCCTAGACGTAATGTTCCACCAAGATCAGAAATATCTTTCTGTTCTGGTAAAATGTCTATAATTGGATATGGCGTTTCTGGGTTAATCTCAGCTGAATTAGCACCTTCTAATCCTAGTACATTTCGGGCAAATTCTACTGTCGCAAGCTGCATACCTAAACAAATTCCTAAGAAAGGTAATTTTGTTTCACGAGCATGGCGAATCGCTTCGATTTTCCCTTCAATACCACGATCACCAAAACCACCTGGTACAAGAAGTCCGTCTACATCTGCTAATTCTTCTGCTACATTCGTCTCATCTAAACTTTCCGCATTAATCCATTTCACTTCAATTTCCGCATCATGTGCAAATCCTGCGTGTTTTAACGCCTCTACAACAGAAATATAAGCATCTGGTAATTCTACATATTTTCCGACTAGACCAATTTTGATGTTTTTCGAAAGATTAATTACTCGTTCTACTAATTCATTCCACTCTGTCATATCTGCTTGTCCACATTCTAACCCAAAATGATCACAAGTTAATTGATCAAGCTTCTGTTCTTGCATTGCTAAAGGAATGTGATAAAGTGTATCGGCATCTCCAGATTCTACTACTGCTTTTTCATTAATATCACAGAATAACGCAATTTTTTGCTTCATTTCTTGGCTAATTTTATGTTCTGTTCTCAGTACGATCACATCTGGTTGAATACCTAATGAACGTAATTCTTTCACACTATGTTGTGTCGGTTTTGTTTTTAACTCTCCAGCAGCCTTAATATAAGGAACAAGTGTACAGTGAATGTACATAACATTTTCTTTACCAATATCACTTTTAATTTGGCGAATTGCTTCAATAAAAGGAAGTGACTCGATATCACCAACCGTACCACCGATCTCTGTAATAACGATATCGGCATTTGTCTGTTCACCAGCGCGAAATACTTTGTCTTTAATTTCATTCGTAATATGTGGAATAACTTGGACCGTTCCACCTAAGTAGTCACCGCGACGTTCTTTCTTAATTACGGTTGAATAGATTTTTCCTGTCGTGATGTTACTATATTTGTTTAAATTGATGTCAATAAAACGTTCATAGTGTCCTAAATCTAAGTCTGTTTCCGCACCATCATCTGTTACGAACACTTCACCATGCTGATATGGACTCATTGTTCCTGGATCCACATTAATGTATGGATCGAACTTTTGAATAGTTACATTTAGCCCTCGATTTTTCAGAAGACGTCCTAAAGATGCTGCTGTAATTCCTTTTCCAATGGAAGAAACCACACCGCCTGTTACAAAGATATATTTTGTCACGCTGTATCCCTCTTTCTTTTGAATTTGTTATATCTTTAGCCTAAGTATTCTTTCTATGAGTCATACTTAGCTTGTTGAAAAAATGGTTCACTCCAGTAGCACTTGTATAAAAACTGTATAAAAAAATAAAAAGCGCTCCCCTTAAGCAGGGGAACGCTGTATATTCCAAATAAAATTATGGAGCCCAATAAAAATTTTACTCAGAACATTGTGGAAAGTCAAGTATATGATGGAACTATTTTTCTAAGTCGTCATCTGTATCGAAATCATCATCGATGTCATCTTCTAAATCATCATCATTAAAATCAAAATCATCATCAGCGATATCATCTGATTCAAGATCCTCATCGAAGTCTGTTAGATCTGTTTCATCAATAATTGTTTCGTCAAGATCTTCCGTTTCCTCAATCTCTTCAACTGGTGCTTTTTTCTTCGCTTTTTTCTTTTTCTTCTTCTTCGGTGCTGTTGTGATATCTTCATCGATTTCTTCAACCGGATACCATTTTTTTAAGCCCCAAATATTAGACCCTTTCGTCATGAAATGACCATTAATATTTAGATCTGTATAGAATTGCTGAATATTTTCATCTTTTTCTTGCTCTGAAAATCCCTTTAACGCAGCAACTTTGTCAAAGATGTCACGGAAATCCATTGCTTTATTTTCTTCTTCTAAAATTAATGTTGCTATATCAATCATTGCCATTTCGTTGATTTGATCTTTCGTTAAGTCCTTTACACTCACAGTCTAGCACTCCTTTTTTTCTAATCTATATGTAAAGAAAGGTTATTTACTGGTTACGTTCTACCATCATATTATATGGCTTTGTTAATTGAATTGCAACAATCTTTCTAGAAGCTAGTTATTCAAAAAGGATACAAGTTTTTCTACTTTTGTCGTAGTTAAATCACCAGAATTATCAAAGATCTCAATATTTTCTTGCGGAATATCCCAATTGATCGTCGGTACGAAATCTACTCTTGTTTCATAAGATTCCCAATTCTCTAGCTTCCATGTATCACGAACCGTTCCTCGTTCTTCAATACGATCGCGTTGCTGATCAATGTCTTGCAGCGTGACAACGACGACTTTTACATCGATCTCTTCTTTGGTTTTACCACTTGCTGCAAGTACTTCTTCTATCCAATCTTTATTTTTCAATTCTGCGGTAAATGGTGAAATCATAAAAACATTTTGTCCAACACGTAAATTTTCAATACATATATCTTTTGTCGTATCGTATTCTAAATCTCTAAGGTTCTCTTTATAAAATTGTGAATCACGATCATTTGGATCTAAGTCATTCACTTCTAGAAAGCGCTCTACAAATCGCCCTCCGACTGTATCACGATCTAGAAAGGCACACGGAATATGGGCAGACACTCGCTCTGCTACCGTAGTTTTCCCTGTTCCCGCTACCCCTACAAAAAAGACTAACTTTTGCATGACTAAACACCTCTTCTGAATTTGTTTATCTCTTCTATATGTTAACTTATTATCAAAAAAAACGCATCCATTATGTTAATTTCCCCCCTTTTTGGAGATAGTAATGAAGAAAGAAATGGAGGGTCTAACAATGGTTTGGTTCCTATGCCTAGTCTTATTCATTTTGTTGATTATCTTAGATTATCAGATTGGTCGATATCTTTATACACGCTACAACAATAGCCAACACTATGCTGCTTCTATAGATAAAGTAGAAGTATATGCGCAAGGGGAAGAATTATTCCGAGCAATGAAGGATGACATAAAAAAGGCAAAGCAGTCGATTGACATGCAGTTTTTCACGATTCGAAACGATAAAATGAGCAACGAAATTTATCAATTACTGATAGAAAAACAGCTAGAAGGTATACGAGTTCGGTTATTAACGGATTGGGCTGGTAGTATAAAATTTCGAAGCAAATGGTTGCAGCAAAAGTTGCAGATGAAAAAAACAAATATTCCTCGTCTTCCTTTTTTCTATCACATGCAACAGCGTAATCACCGAAAAGTGCTCGTTATCGATCAGTGCATTAGCTATATGGGGGGCTTTAATTTAGGAGATGAATATATAGGAAAAGATCCGCAACTTGGGAAATGGCGTGATTATCATTTGCGCATGACAGGCACTATTAGCAATGTGTTACAAGATTGCTTTGATAATGATTGGGGAGAAGTATCCAAGGTTACTACGTCAGGAGATGTGAAGGTTTTATCCACCGAAGGACATATGTTGGAGGAGGAGCTATTACCTTATATTAAGGAAGCAAAACAGTCGATCGAAATAGGTTCCCCCTATTTTGTTCCGACTAAGCGCTTAGATGAAGCACTTGAAGATGCACTAAATCGTGGTGTAAAAGTGACGATACTATATCCAGCAAAAACAGATCATCTTATCGCAAAAGCTGCTGCCTTACCTTATTTAAAGAAAATGAAGGAAGCTGGGGCTACTATTTATTTGTACCATAATGGTTTTTTTCACGGGAAAGTATTCTTTTTTGATCAAAAGATTTGTGATGTTGGCACCGCAAATTTTGACAGAAGAAGCATGCAGTTGAACCAAGAGTTAAATTTGCTCGTTACAAATGACCATCCTATGTATCAAAAGTTGCGTAAAACCTTCGACATAGATCTGCGTGACAGTCATGAAATGTCGCTTAAATGGGTAAAACATCAGCCAATGCACATGAAACTATTGAGTGTTGTATCTATTTTTTTCCGGGGATTGATTTAATTTTCACTAAGTGCATTCATAAAGAAAGCTCCCCCTATACAACATAGGAGGGAGCATCTATTCATTACATACTTTCTGGTGCGTGTACACCGATTAGTTTCATTCCGTTTGCTAATGTAATGCGAACAGCTTCCATTAGAGCGAGTCTTGCTTTTGTTCCTTCTACATCGTCCGTGTTAATTACTTTCTCCGCGTTATAGAAGCTGTGTAAGTTCGCAGCAAGGTCAAAGAGATATTGCGGAATTCTATGTGGTGTACGGTTCTCCGCTGCATCTGCTACTACCTGTGTGAATTCACCAAGTTTTTTCAATAGGTCTTGAGCTTTTTCAGATTGAAGATGGCTAGCATCATAATCAGCAAAATCAATTGCTTTGTCTTTTGCTTGCTTAAGCATTGTACAAATTCGTGCATGTGCATATTGAACATAATATACAGGGTTTTCGTTTGATTCTGATTTAGCTAAGTCCATATCAAAGTCTAAATGAGCATCAGCAGAACGCATGACAAAGAAGTAACGCATCGCATCGATTCCGACTTCCTCCATTAATTCTCTTAACGTTACAGCTTTACCTGTACGTTTACTCATTTTCACTTTTTCACCATTTTCAAAAAGGTTCACCATTTGAATGATTTCTACTTCTAGTGTGTCTGCATCATAGCCTAATCCTTGAATAGCAGCACGCATTCTTGGAATATATCCGTGGTGGTCTGCCCCCCATACATTAATCAATTTATCAAATCCGCGATCAAGCTTATTTTTGTGATAAGCAATATCTGGTGATAAATATGTATAAGAGCCATCATTTTTCACTAATACACGGTTTTTATCATCGCCAAATTCTGTCGTACGGAACCATGTCGCACCATCTTCTTCAAAGATATAGCCTTTTTCTTTTAATACATCGATAGCTGGAACAATCTTGTCCTCTTTATATAAAGATGTTTCAGAGAACCAATTATCAAACGTTACACGGAACTCTTTTAAATCTTTTGCAAGTTTGTCTAATTCATATTGCAAACCATATTCACGGTAAAAGGATAATTGCTCGTCTTCCGATTTTTCTAGTAAAGCCTCACCATATTCTTCTTTTAGCGTTTCGGCAATACCGATAATATCTGCACCATGATAACCATCCTCTGGCATAGGGAAGTCTTTGCCTAAAACTTGCATGAAACGTGCTTGCACAGATAATGCAAGGTTATTGATTTGGTTACCTGCATCATTAATATAATATTCACGTTCAACATGGTAGCCTGCTTTAGCTAGAATATTCGACAATGCATCTCCAACAGACGCACCACGAGCATGACCTAAGTGCAAGTCACCAGTTGGGTTAGCTGATACAAATTCGACTTGAATTTTTTCCCCTTTACCAGTGTTAGAAGACCCGTAAGCATCTCCTTCTTGTAAAATAGTCGGAATCAAATTCGTTAAATAACTATTATCGATAAAAAAGTTAATAAAACCAGGTCCTGCAATGTCTACACTTTTAATTGATGCTTTTGACTGATCCAGCTTCGCAATAATATCTTCTGCAATTTGGCGTGGAGCTTTCTTCGCTACTCTTGCTAATTGCATAGCAACATTTGTCGCATAATCACCATGTGCTTTATCTTTCGGTTGTTCGAGAATAATCGCAGGAATCTCGCTTTCTGTCGCCAATTCTGCCGCAAGAACAGCACGTTTAATCTCTGTCTTTAAGTTTTCCTGCATTTCTTGCATCACGTTCATAAAAAAATACCTCCATTAGTCTTCTTTTTTCACTTCAATTGTTAAACGGTGACGTCTTGGATCTTGCCCGTTCAAGCTTGTTTGATAGCTGATAAATAGTTTTCCTTTTTTCTTCTCAACTGGTGGCTGATAAATAATCTGATCTGTCCATGTTTCCATATGCATCGTACCAAATTGATGACGATAAACATTTTCGGTCGTTTGTTTCCTTTGCAACTGCTGCAGCATAGAAACGGCCCCAGATCGTTTAATACTTACTTTATCAGATTGAATCGTAATCAGTGAATCTGTTTGGTCCTTATTTTCATTTGTTTCACTAAATCTTAGTACAGCTTTATCTTCCTTTTCCATTAACTGTCCTGTTGTCTCGACCACGTTAACATCCTTATCACTATGGTCTCTAATCTCCATTGTCATTTTAATTGATACTGATGACTTATTCACGTTATCATTCCTTCTATTGATCAAGAGCGTTTAACGCTTCAAGTGGTAATCTTGCATAAAAATAATCATCACGTTCTTCGATAAAACGTTGATAGGCCGTTCTCAGCAAATATTTATCTTGTTTTGCTTTCCCTAAATAGTATTGTTGAAAAGGAGTCAGCTCCTCAAATCCTTCTAAAATACGGATACATGTATCGATATCATTTTCTGCTAAAGCAATATGGGCTTGTTCTGCTAAATCCTCACTTGTGATCCCTTCTGTTCGCTGGTAATACGCAGCAATAAAAGGTAGTGTATAGTTTTTTAACCCATATAACGCACGCTCATACTGAATTTGGTTTGCTAGTTCTATTGCTACAAAAACATGGTGCATTGCTTGATCATAGCTTTCAAATAAGTAGCCTTGTGCTAGCATGTTATGGATATCAATTTTCTTCCGCGCATTATTTGTTTCTTTCAACAATTTGTAGCCATACTTTCGAGACAAAATCAGTTCATTTCGTTTCCAATGATAGTTGAACATGACTTCTGTTAGTCTATTTTCTAATAATTCATGTAATAAAGGGTCTTGCACACGACTTAGATTATCCTTGAGCAATTGATGAAATGTACCGATTTTCCCGTATTGATGCATATCAAAATAGCTATATACATACAGGAGATCTCGAAGAATCTGTGATACATAATCTCCTTCCTCTAACTTGATACGGTTAGCGATCCGAATATATTTCGCAGGTGCATCTGGCTTTAATTGTTTAGCACGTAATGCTTTGCGCTCATACATCATTTGATAGAAGCGTGTAGCCTTCCGAATCCATCTACTTGATGCATGTTCGGTCTTTTTGAGCATTATATTTAATTCATCATATAACCCATTTACATATAAATATTCTAGCGCGACAAATTGGTTTGCTTCCTCTACACTTGCTAAACATAATTCACGCATATCTTTTAACTCATTAGGTTGTCCTTTTACATACCGATAGACGACATATAGCGGCACTTCTGCTTTTGACAAAAAATCCTTTATGATTTGGTCTTTTCTCATGTAATAACCCCTAACCTAGTTTTAAAGTAAGGTTCTACAAGAATGTTCGTGTACCCTGTCATTGCATATGATTCATTCATAAATAAATTGTATCATATTTTATCACATTACATGATCGTTTGCCTTTAATCTGATTTATTTAACCCAGCCCAATAATATTTCTCGTACAAATTTACTTGCAGCAATCGCTGTTTGTTCCGTCGGATCATAATTCGGTGCTACTTCGACAAGATCAGCACCAACCACATTCAGCTCTGAGCGAGCAATCGAATGAATAGCTTCTAGCAATTCTTTAGAGGAAATCCCCCCCGCTTCTGCTGTTCCAGTTCCAGGTGCGAAGGCCGGATCTAATACATCAATATCAATGGTTACATATACTGGCCGTCCCGCCAATGTCGGTAATACTTCTTTTAATGGCTCTGCAACATCATATTTCGCCATATACATGCCACTTTCCTTCGCATAGCGAAATTCCTCTCTGTCTCCTGAACGAATACCAAAGGAATAAACATTTTCCGGACCAATCTTCTCACACACTTTACGAAGTGGTGTGGAGTGGGATAATGGCTCCCCTTCGTACTCCTCACGCAAATCTGCATGGGCATCAATATGAATAACAGCTAAATCTGGATACTTTTCGTGCATCGCTTCAATAATCGGCCAACTAACAAGGTGTTCTCCGCCTAAGCCAAGCGGGAATTTTCCTTGGGCAAGTATTTTCTTCACATAGTCGCGAATCATCTCTAAACTTCGTGCTGGATTACCAAAAGGTAGTGGAATATCTCCTGCATCAAAATAATGGACTTCTTCCAAATGACGCTCTAAATATGGACTGTATTCTTCTAATCCAATTGATGCCTCACGAATTCGGTTTGGTCCGAACCTTGAGCCTGGTCTAAAGCTAACCGTCCAATCCATCGGCATTCCATAAAGGATAACATCACTTGCTGATAAATCTTGCTGTGCCATTATAAACACTTTTCCTGAGTATGCTTCATCAAATCGCATGATACCTCTCCTTTAAACCGTTAGATCTTGAACAAATTTTGGTAACACAAAACTAGCTTGATGCAATTCTTTTGTGTAATATTTCGTATCAATATCGAAGAAGCGATTCTCTTGTACCGCTAACGGGTCATGCTTTTTACTTCCGATCGTAAATGTCCACAGTCCACTTGGATAAGTAGGAATGTTAGCTGTATATAAACGAGTGACAGGGAATATTTCTTGTACATCTTTATATACTTGTCGAATTAAATCTGCTTTAAACCAAGGATTATCTGTTTGTGCAACAAAGACCCCATCTTCTTTTAATGCTTCCTGAATCCCTGCATAGAACCCTTTTGTGAATAAGTTAACAGCTGGTCCAACTGGTTCTGTTGAATCAACCATAATGACATCATAAGCATTTTCACTCTCAGCGATATGCATAAAGCCGTCTGCCACACGCACTTCTACACGTGGATCCTCTAATTTGCCAGCAATAGATGGTAAATATTTTTTTGAATACTCGATTACTTTCCCATCAATATCCACAAGCACTGCTTTTTTCACGGATGGATGTTTCAAAATTTCGCGAATAACACCACCGTCTCCACCACCGACAACAAGTACCGCTTCTGGGTTTGGATGTGTGAATAATGGAACATGTGCCATCATTTCATGGTAAACAAACTCATCTTTTTCCGTTGTCATGACCATGTCATCTAAAAGTAACATATTGCCCCATTCTGCTGTTTCTACCATATCAAGCTTTTGGAATTCTGTTTGTTCTGTATGGTGTGTTTTATTCACCTTCATTGTAATACCGAAATCTTCCGTTTGTTTCTCCGTAAACCATAGACCCACCTGGATCGCCCCTTATCTATATCAAATAATTATTTTTGTAGTAAACAATACTATTCTAGAGTTTTTCCGCAAAAAATCAAGTCATTCTTTTATCTAATATGTTTATACCCGTTCTGTTTTATCCATAATGCTTATAGGAGAGATTTTCTTGGTGAACGAATATAAAAGGCAGGTGTAACGATGAGGAGGAGACGGAGCAGGCGAAGAAGATGGAGAGGTTTACTGAAGATTGGTACCTTTCTTGTGTTAATGGCTGGATCGTGTTTACTTGTGTTAGTTGTTGCGATTTTTTTACTTGGTCCTCCTTCATTAGATCGCACACAAAATACGATTTATTATAGTAATGATGGGGAAGTGATCGGTGAAGAGTTTGGCACAGAAAAAAGATACTGGGTTTCCATCGACGAAATAGATGACCATTTGAAAGAAGCAATTATTCAAACAGAGGACCAACATTTTTATGATCATTTTGGTTTCGATCTAAAACGTTTAGGTGGAGCAATTTGGAATAACATTCGCACGATGTCATTAAAAGAAGGAGCAAGCACGATTACCCAGCAATATGCGCGTAACCTTTTTTTATCACATGATAAAACATGGAAACGAAAGTTGTATGAAGCATTTTATACGATGCGACTCGAAATGTTTTATGATAAAGATGAATTGTTAGAGGGATACTTGAACACTATTTATTTTGGACATGGTGCATATGGAATTGAAGCAGCGAGCAGATTGTTTTTTGATCAATCCGCAAAAGACCTTAACTGGTCAGAAGCTGCTATGTTAGCCGGCATACCAAAAGGACCCTCACACTACTCCCCTTTTCATGATTACGATAAAGCAAAAGGACGACAGGAACTCATTTTAGCTAACTTACGTGATAGAAATGTGATAGATGCTAACACATATGAGACAGCAGTAGCGGAGACGCTAGCATTCTCAGATGATCGCGATATTACAACGAAAAGCATGGCACCTTATTTTCAAGATGTCGTCGCCAATGAACTTCAAGAACGGTTAGATATAGATATCGAAGACGTTCATTCTGGGGGTTACCAAGTATATACTACACTTGACACGAGCCATCAACAAGCAATGGAGGAAGCAACAGAACGAATGGATGCAGATTCTGACATCCAAATTGGTGCGGCTTCCATGGAACCAGATTCGGGAGCTATTACCGCCCTTGTCGGTGGACGAAATTATGCGTCTTCTTCATTTAATCGTGTCACACAAGCGAAAAGAATGCCTGGCTCAGCCTTTAAACCTTTTCTCTACTATGCAGCTTTAGAAAACGGAATGACAGCCGCTACTGCTTTAATGAGTAAGCCGACTACATTCGAACTTGCAGACGGTAATAGTTATCAACCAAGTAACTATCATGATTATTATGCTAATCAGCCTATCACAATGGCACAAGCAATTGCTCTTTCTGATAATATTTACGCTGTGAAAACGAATTTGTATGTAACACCTGAACGATTTGCACGACTTGCACACGAAAAATTCAAGTTTGAAAGTGAGTTAGAGCCAGTAGCATCTTTAGCGCTCGGAACAGAAGTTGTAACAATGGACGAAATGATTACCGGCTATAGCATCATCGCTAATGGTGGCATAGATATAGAACCACATACCATCACAAAAATAACGGACGCACATGGTGAAATATTATATGAAAAAGAACAAGATACAGCGGATGAAGGGTGGAGTCTTTTTTCCAAGCAAGATGACAGACAATTACTTCGCCAAGATTACGCTTATATTTTAACGGATATGATGAAAGGCATGTTTCAAGAGGAATTAAATGGTTATATGAGTGTGACTGGAGCTTCAATTGCAGATGAGTTAACTCACGAATATGCTGGCAAATCTGGTACAACAAACGTAGATAATTGGATGGTAGGATTCAGTCCTTCTCTTACAGCCGGTGTATGGATTGGTTATGATGATAATCGGGAAATCGTCCAAACTAACGAACAACAATACGCAAAAGAAATATGGGCACACTTTATGGAGCTAACACATGAAGATACACCTGATACACACCCAGTGAAACCAGATAATGTGGTAGAAGTTGCGATTGATTTAAATACTGGTTACCTCGCTTCAGAAGAATGTGGAACATCTTATACGATGCCCTTTGTAAAAGGAACAGAACCAATACGCCAATGCACCCCAAACGCAGAAGCTAACGACTATCAATACCCTGATATACCGGAGAGCCACCTATTAGAAAACTGGTGGGAATGGTTATGGCGTGGTGAACAAAATGAAGGATAAACGGAAAAAGGCTGGGGATTTCCCCAGCCTTTCCGGTCCTAGTAACTTAGAGTTACCATGTAAACTAATTTTATAAAAAATATGCTACCTAGGACAAGTAATATTGTGTTTTTTCAGAAAACGTTCACAAATTGTTCACTTTTATGGTAATGATTTCTTTAATTCATCTGTTGATCTTTCCCACATACCTGGATCAAATTCTCGTAAAAAGTCTCCAAGCAATTGTTGTGATGGTTCATCCATATGTTCCACAATCACATGGCCTTTCATTGATTTATCCATATGATTCACATGCTCCGGCATCGATTTATAAGCACGCTTGATTGAGCGATCCACTCTAATCTCACAGCCTGTCACTCCATGATAATAAGGACCATCCACACCACGTTCTACTGTTACCCAAACAATCCAGTACAGTTTTCCATTAGGTACTTCCTCTTTATTCGGAAGGAATTTCACACGGCGTTCCACTTCACTTCTACCGTGCATCGCTCCCATATCAACAAAGGCACGCTCTTCAGCAGGATCAATAATAACTGGTGAAATATTCTCTAAACTAATAGACCCTACACCATATCCACCATGTCCATCTGTCGCATCATCCTTCATAATTGTGAATGCATTATTGGATTTCTTTTTCTTTTCTTCGCTCATAAAAATCCTCCTACCTAGTTTATGCCTTTATTGTAGCATGATTAAAAGGCTGTTTTCATCTTCTTTGTTTTCTTCTTGATTTTAATTAGGGTACAATAAGAATGAATGTTAGCCCGACTTTTTAGGATAAAAAAGTTGTGTACTTCATTAAACAGAGGAGGATACATATGCCATACGTAACAGTTCAAATGCTGGAAGGTAGAACAGAGGAACAACGTAAAGCATTAATCGAAAAAGTAACAGATGCAGTTGTTGAAACAACAGGAGCAACACGTGAAAAAGTTGTCGTTTTTATTGAAGATATTGACAAGCGCAACTATGGAGTGGGCGGTAAACGTTTAATTGATTGATTAATTACTATCCATAACGATTCTCAAGGACATAACTTTTGAATTTGACTGAGTTGTGTCCATGAGACAGCTTCTCATAGACATAACTTTGCGATCGGAGCGAGTTGTGTCCTTGAGACGGCTTCTCATAGACATAACTTTGTGTTCGGAACGAGTTGTGTCCTTGAGACGGCTTCTCATAGACATAACTTTGTGATTCGGGCGTGTTTTGTCCTTGAGACGGCTTCTCATAGACATAACTTTGCGATCGGAGCGAGTTGTGTCCTTGAGACAGTTTCTCATAGACATAACTTTGTGATTCGGGCGTGTTTTGTCCTTGAGATAGATTCTCATAGACATAACTTTGTGATCGGAACGAGTTGTGTCCTTGAGACGACTCCTCATAGACATAACTCTCAAATTCAAACAAGGTTTGTCCATGAGACAGCCACCCCACTTTCAAAGATAGCAAGCGATAACATCTATCTTGCCCCACCCTTTTTATGGTAAAATTTCTTCGGAAGGATGGTGTTTACATTGTTATATGCTAGCATTGGTGGATTCCAAGGTGGCGACATGCTCTTTGCGATTCTTTCCTTTATCATTTTTATTGTTCTTGTCACACTTTTGGTTGCACTTGTCAAACGTACCAAAACAAAGAAACAGCAATTAGATCAAATCGAGGAAAAGCTTGATCGTTTATTAGCCGAAAAAAATAACCCATCATCATGATTGGGTTATTTTTGCATTTTACGAATAAACGTCCATGCCTCTTGCATATCTTCTAATGTATAGTTTGATTTTTTCTTCACTTCTTGCACTTTTTGTTCAACTTCAACCTTAGGCAAATGATCAAAATATAGCATGGTTGCGACTAATTCTAAAAAACGAGAGCTCTGACTTTTCATTTCTTTTAATAGCGACTGCTCTAATGGCAGTTCTGTATCAGAGTGTTTTAGAAACTCTGTCCCCTCATCGGTTACCTCGTAACGGTATTGATAATAGTTACTTTTCTTTTCTTTCACCTCTGATACAAACCCTAAGTTAGTAAGCTCTTCAATCCGTAAGCTTAATTCCTCTGAGTACGGCCCATAGAAATAAAAGGTATACTTTTCTTCAAAGGGTAATCCAAGCTTTTTCATAATATAAATAATCTTCTGTAGCTTTTTACGTCCGACAATTCCTTCTGATGCTGCGATTACTTTAACCAACTTTGCATGATTATCTAGCAACGAAAACACCCCAGTTTCTTTAGCTTTCTTGTTTATATAAAATAGTTTTAATTTGTTGCTTTTCCGGTCGATCATCTGGCAACTTCTCAATTAAATCTTTTGGATAATAAAGCTTATGGTCTGTCCGCTTTTTACCCGAAATAGCTTCGACAATATCTGACTGACGTGATAATTCTCTAAGTTCTTTATTTGGCATTAACAAATGGATCGGTAATCTTTCCTCTTCCTCTCCAGGTCGATAAAAATCATACGGCAAATCAGAAGAAGAATCAAGTACTAAATAATAGTTAGGATCAAGTCCGATATCCTCAAACAATTGATACAACTGTCTCCATTCATTCATTTGTACATTTGGTGTAAATTCTACATATTTGAATAGACGACGATTAATAAAACGATAGGCTAAATCACTTAAAATAGT
Source organism: Gracilibacillus pellucidus (assembly GCF_033949965.1). Taxonomy (NCBI): domain Bacteria; kingdom Bacillati; phylum Bacillota; class Bacilli; order Caryophanales; family Bacillaceae; genus Gracilibacillus; species Gracilibacillus pellucidus. The sequence continues at coordinate 16,379 of NZ_JAWZSR010000002.1, forward strand.
ATCATCTTCATTCGCCCACATTTGGAAATAGTAGATAACGACTGCTTCATCAAGGTTAATGTAATCCTCTAAAGACACATTCTCTTCAAAGAATGAAACAAATGGTGTTGGCTCTACCTTGAACGCATAATTTTCATCATACAATTCTTTTACACGATGAAGGATTTTCGTTAAGATTACTTCTGCACTACGTGTAACAGGGTGAAAATAGACTTGCCAATACATTTGATAACGACTCATAATATAGTCCTCGACCGCATGCATCCCTGATTGCTTAATAACGACCTGATCCTCTACCGGACGCATGACACGCAAAATTCGCTCCATATCAAAATGACCATAGCTAACACCTGTAAAATATGCATCACGTTGCAAATAATCCATGCGATCCGCATCAATTTGACTGGAAATCAAGCTAACCACTAATTTATCGTGATAGGTTTTATTAATAACGTCCGCAACCTTTTGCGGGAAATCTTCATCGACCCATGTTAATACTTGGTTCACTTCTGTATTTCCTAAAATGATCGCTCTCGTATATTCTTCATGGTCGAGCTTAAACACTTTTTCGAACGAATGGGAAAATGGTCCGTGTCCTAGATCATGCAGTAGTGCCGCACATAAACAGAGCAATCGCTCGTCACGATTCCAATTAGGCCTGTCCTCAAAATTAATGAGCACACGACGAACAATTTCATATACTCCAAGCGAGTGGTTCAGCCGACTATGTTCCGCACCGTGAAACGTTAAATAAGACGTACCTAGTTGTTTAATGCGTCTTAAACGTTGAAATTCTTTGGTTCCGATCAAATCCCATATTACTCGATCACGTACATGAACATAACGGTGAACCGGATCTTTAAATACTTTTTCCTCGTTTAACTTTTCATCTTTATACGCCATGGCAAAATACCTTCCTCTTTATTCTTACTGTATAGTATAATATAGTTTTAGGTGAACGAAAAGACTTGGAGGCTAATAATGAAAGATTGGAAGCAATTTTTTAATGATAAGAAAATACGAGTAATAGATCATAGTGATCCTCATATATTAAAAACGGCGATGGCATCTTTTGCGGTAGATGATGCGCTGTGTGAATCGGTAGGGCGAACCGCTGATACAGCTGCGTGCAGATTCTGGGTCCATGACAACACGGTTGTTCTTGGCATTATCGATAGTCGATTGCCAGCCGTGGACGACGCTGTTACTTTTTTACGAGAAAAAGGGATGGATGTTGTCGTTCGAAATTCTGGTGGACTTGCGGTGGTGCTTGATCAGGATGTATTGAATTTCTCCTTTATCGTGCCTGATTTGCCTGAGATGGGGATTCATTCTGGGTATGAACTAATGACGGCATTTGTGCAGGATATGTATGCAGATCTTACGGACAAGATTGAGGCGTTTGAGGTTGTTGGCTCTTATTGTCCTGGTGATTATGATTTGAGCATTGGTGGGAAGAAATTTGCTGGTATTTCGCAGCGCCGTGTAAAAAAAGGGATCGCCGTGCAAATCTATATTTGTGTTCGTGGCAGTGGTGCGAAACGCGCGGAATTAGTGCGCGACTTTTATCGTAAAGGTCGTGCTATAGAGGATAAGCGATTTGCTTATCCTGTTGTTGAGCCTGATACGATGCGTTCTTTATCAGAATTGCTTGATGTAGAGTTGACTGTTGAAGATAGTATGGATCGTGTTGTTCGTTTATTAGGTGATGTGGAATATGTGGATTTAGCTGGTGATGAGTTAACTATCTTTGAAAAGAGAATGAAGCAAATGGTTGATAGAAATCAAAAAGTACTTAAGTAAGTACTTTTTGATTGGTTATCGGTAGCTGAACATGGTAGCCAATGCCTGGTTGTTCTGGTAATGTGACGTATCCGTTATTTACTTCTACTTCTGGACTGATAATATCTTGATGCCAGTAGCGGTTTGATGCGCCTGGATCTGCTGGTAGTGTGAAATTAGGTAAGGTGGCTAAAGCTAATGACTGCGCGCGACCAACTCCTGCTTCAAGCATGCCACCACACCAGACAGGAACATGGTGCTCTCTGCAATAGTCATGGATGTTGATCGCATTAGAGAACCCACCCACTTTAGCTAGCTTTATACTGATCACTTTACAACTATTAAGTGTAATCGCTGTTCGCACGTCTGCTAATGTATGGATCGATTCATCTAAACAAATCGGTGTATCGATTGCTTGTTGCAGTTTCGCATGGTCGATAAAATCATCAGGCGCCAATGGCTGTTCAATCATCATTAAGTTGTACTCGTCCATTTTTTTAAGATGTGCTATGTCGGCTATCGTGTATGCTGAATTAGCATCTACCATAAGTGGTGTTACCGGAAAATGTTCGCGCACTTTTTCTAATGTGTGCAGATCATTTTCCGGCTTTATTTTTAATTTAATCCGTTGATAGCCCGCGTTAAGTGCTTGCGCTATTTTTTCGAGTAGTTGATCGTCTGTTGATTGAAGACCTACGGCAGCTCCAACCGGAATTTTATTCGTCGTTCCTCCAATTACCTGATAAAGCGGCTTGTTTTGCCGCTTCGCATATAGATCCCAAACAGCACCTTCTATCGCTGTTTTTGCCATATGATTACGGCGAATCCCGTGAAGGTTGAGCTCTGTCGGATGTGTGATCTGCTCCTTTTTAATCACCGGCCAAAGGTGATGCTCAACCATGTATTGCACCGTATCTGCCGTCTCCTCTGTATACCACGGTGAATCAAAGGCAACAGACTCCCCATAACCAATGAATCCGTCTTGATCATGCAGCTCGGTAATGATAATATCCTTTTGTTCAATTGTTGTATTGCTATTTGCAAAAGGAAACTTGAGCGGCATCTTGAAACGATGGATGATTAATTTTGTGAATGAGATCATTTGATGTGGCTCCTTTTTTATGGCCACTTTATATGCTTTTATGGCCACTTTTCTAAATTTCATGGCCACTTTTGTATATTTTATGGCCACTTTCTATAGTTTTATGGCCACTTTTCTGACTTTTATGGCCACTTTCATTTTTGGTAGCTGCTAGAATATATGGATGTGAATAATAGACACCTTTCTTCACTCCAAACTTCACATACCCAGCTCTAGTAATCAGTTTTCGCGTTGCTTCTCCAGATTCGATCTGCAGAAATGATTGGACTAACCTCTTTGTTAACTGATTACCTGTCAACAACGCTAAATAATATAACACGGGCAAATGAGCGTCTGTGCTTCGTGTATCACAATATTCGCATTGCCACCGCATTCGAGTACGGTTCATACTACGTCTACTACAATTTGGGCAGGGAACTCCTTTGATTAAATCATCCCACAAAATATGATGTTTTTCTAGTATGGAAGCCATCCTCTCACGGTGATTATTTACTAAAAAGTGGGCTATTGCTTGATTTGCTTCCTCAGAAATCACTGGCGGGTGTTGTTCAGCTAATGCTTCTAAAATGGAGGGAACTTGTTGTGCGGTTAGTACTCGCTTGTATTCAGGATAATCATGTAAACGAAGAATGACATTGCGATTGACGAAGACAACAAAACGATAAGTCGGTAGTTGATAGATAACATGGTCAGACAAAAAAGTACGCATCTTTGCATACTGTCGATCAACTTGCAGCAAGGGATCATCAAATCCTTCTGTAACGCCAGCTATTGTACGGGTTAACTGATGAGATTTTGCATCGAAATATATCTCTCCTGTGTGGCTTTTTACTTCGAAGATAGCACGGAATCCTAAACCAAGGACGAGCCAATCTAATTGAAATGAACTAGGATGTTCTAGGCGTAATCCATTGAGTAAGTGGAGGGAGGGGACTTGTGCTTGCTCGAGGTAATAACAGAGGGAATCTTCTCCTTTTCGACCAGCTTCTTGACGTCTGTAATACGTTAACATATTCGGATACTCGGGGTGTTGTTCTGGAAGGATCTCTAGCAGTGCCCGGTATTGCTCCATTAAGATGGGGATTTCGGGTAACATAATACCTTCTCCTTTCACCTCCCAATATAGCAAAAAGCACAGTAGAAATCTACTGTGCGTCTAATGCTTGTGCTGCTGTAATTAATGCTAATTTGTATGCATCTTCACTACTGCAACCGCGTGATAAATCATTTACTGGTTGGTTAAGTCCTTGAAGGATTGGTCCTACTGCATCAAATCCACCTAAGCGTTGGGCAATTTTGTAACCAATGTTTCCTGCTTCAAGACCTGGGAATACAAATACATTTGCATCACCATTTAGCACAGAATCTGGAGCTTTTGTTTTTGCTACAGATGGAACAAATGCAGCGTCAAATTGGAATTCACCGTCTAATGTTAATTCAGGTGCTTTTTCTTTTGCGATATTTACTGCTTCTGCAACTTTTTCTGTTTCTGGCGATTTTGCTGAACCTTTTGTTGAAAAGCTAAGCATTGCAACACGAGGGTCAATATCAAATAATTTTGCTGTTTCTGCACTACCAATTGCAATTTCAGCTAAATCTTGGCTATCTGGAGCAATGTTGATCGCACAATCCGCGAATACATATTTCTCCTCTTCACGTACCATAATGAACACACCAGAAGTTTTCTTGATGCCTTCTTTTGTTTTAATAATTTGTAATGCTGGACGTACTGTATCTGCTGTCGAATGAGCAGCACCACTTACTAGACCGTCTGCTTTACCCATGTATACAAGCATTGTACCGAAGTAGTTTTCATCTAATAGCATTTTACGTGCATCTTCTTCTGTTGCTTTACCTTTACGGCGCTCAACAAAAGCAGCAACCATTTCATCAAAAGCAGGGTAATTATTCGGATCAAGAATTTCTACCTCTGTAATATCTACATTTAGTTCATTTGCTTTCTGTTCCACTTTTTCTTTAGAACCGACTAGTACAGGTTCAACTAATCCATCTTTTTTTAATTGACTAGCTGCTTCTAAGATTCTTTCATCTAATCCTTCAGGAAATACAATTGATCTAGCGTTTCCTTCTAATCTTTTTTTAATGTCCGCGAATAAATCACTCATCATTAAACCCTCCAATTTATTATCTGTATTATATGATACGCCTTTTTGTGTAATAATTAAAGTAGGAACTTATATGAATGCGGTTCAAAATATAACTTTTTTAAAATGTTCATTTTTTTGTAAAATATTAGTGGTTTGTGACAGCATATCTATTAAGTATGCTTCCCTAATTATGTTATATTAAAACGGTAGAACAATAAATGAAGGAGTGAAGCAAAATGCCAGAAGCTGTAGAAACGATGGATGGTTGGTATTGTTTACACGATTTACGTAAAATAGATTGGCCAAAATGGAAAAAAGCCTCTGAACAAGAGCGCAGGGAAGCTGTAGAAGAACTACAATCAATGCTTCGTGACTGGGAAGAGGTTGCTGAAGCTCGTGATGGTAGCCATGCTTTCTATTCCATTATGGGACAAAAGGCAGACCTAATTCTTATGATTCTTCGTCCAACAATGAAAGAATTAGAAGCCATTGAGTTACAATTTAACAAATCAAAATTCGCGGAGTTTACGAAACCTAGTTATTCGTATGTTTCTGTTGTTGAACTATCTAAATATATGTCGAAAGAAAATGATAATCCAGAGGACAATCCTGGTGTTCGCGCTCGTTTGAAGCCAAAATTACCCGAGTGGGATCACATTTGCTTTTATCCAATGGACAAGCGTCGTGAAGGAAATGACAACTGGTACATGCTTCCGATGGATGAGCGTCGTCAATTAATGTATGAGCACAGTCTGACTGGTAGAAAATATGCTGGTGAGATTAAACAAATCATTACTGGCTCAATGGGCTTTGATGATTGGGAATGGAGCGTTACATTATTTGCTAAAGACGTTCTACAAATTAAGAAAATCGTTTATGAAATGCGCTTTGATGTAGTAAGTGCGCGCTATGGTGAATTCGGTCCATTCTATGTTGGAAACATCTTAAAAACAGATGAGATTCCAGCTTATTTAGCAGTTTAAACACACGGTTTTTCCGTGTGTTTTTTTATATAGCGCATTTTTCTCGGACTCCCCGCATATAAATTGCTAGTAGGAAAATAAAAAAGCACGTATAGAATGGAAAGGAGATTGATCATGAATCAAAATCAGAATCAACAGCAACCTGCTAGCACACAAGCCTACCCGCAACAGTATTATGGTGGTTATGGAGGATATCAATATCCATACGGACAACCAGGACAATACGGTCAAATGACACCACAACCGCAACAGCAACAGCCTTCTGTATCTGATATCCCAGGAATGTTACCTGCAGAAGAATCTTATATTGAGAATATTTTGCGTCTTAACAAAGGTAAAACAGCTACCGTCTATATGACATTTGAAAATAATGACCGTTGGAACGCAAAAATTTTCAAAGGAATCATCGAAGCTGCCGGCCGCGATCATATTATTTTAAGTGACCCTGAAAATGGTAAACGCTATGTTTTATTAATGGTGTACTTAGATTACATTACGTTTGATGAAGAAATTAACTATGATTATCCATTTAATCAAAATCCAGGAATGGTATCTTATTCACCACGCTAAATTAGGAGGATGGCACAAGTGAATAGCTTGTGCTTTTTTTTTCGCCACTGGAGGGATTAGCACGTGAAAAAAAGTGCAACGATTAATGAGGTAACTGTTGCTTTTCTTAGCTTGACGCTAGTCCTGCTTACTTTAGCATGGAAAAGCGGCTCATTAATAATAGGCATACTAGCTTTAATAAGTTTAAGCATTAATTTTTTTATTGACGGATGGAAAGAACACAAAAAAGGACAATCATTCTTTTTTGCACAATCGATTTCCCGAGGTATTGGCATTATCGGTATTCTTACCATTGTATTCATTTATTTATAAGGGCCACCTGCACAATCAGGTAGCCCTTATCTCTTACACATATTTGATTATCGCGTAGCCTAGTAACACCCAGCCAATCAAAAATGCTAATCCGCCAATTGGCGTAATCATCGCAAATGTTTTGATCCCTGTTGTTGAATAGATATAAAGACTTCCTGAGAAAAGAATAATTCCCGCCAAGAAGAACCATCCTGCTGATACGATACTTCCTGACGTTATTTTTTGCATAATAAGTCCTGTTACTAACAAGGCAACTGTATGGAACATTTGATACTGTACAGCTTTTTCCCACGTTTTTAGCATTTTTTCTGATAGTCTTCCTTCTAAACCATGAGCACCGAAAGCTCCTAATGCTACGGCAAGAAAGCCATTCAAAACACCTAATAATAAAAAGATTTTCACCTGTTCACACGCTCCTTTATTTAGAAGTCTAGTAGTGAATCTCCGTTGGCACCGTCTTCTTCTACTACTCTCTTTTCCTGATTAATTGGTTGTGCTGGCTTCGGCCCGCCAACCATCTTCTGCCATTCCAATTCACCAATTGAGCTAGTAGTAGCAGGATTGGGACTAGACACAACCGCACTATCTTGATCTAATAATAAATCTGTTAACGATTGAACTGCTTTTGCATGTTCGCGCACCTTAGTTTCATTTTGTAATGCTTGTTCACACTCCGTGATTATTTTACGTAAAATTTGCTGATTGGTAATTGCCATCATTCTTCATCCCTTCTCACGCTATTATACAATCCCGATTGAATTTAGGAAAATGATAATAATTAAAATAGGTGCAATAAATTTGATAATGGTAAACCAAATAGAACCGATTTTTCCGTTTGTTAAATCGGCTGCATCGAGCGCCTCTTGTTTCTTGAAGTGCCACCCCATAAACAATGCCATCGTTACACCGCCAAGTGGCATGAACACATTCGATGCGATAAAATCGATCGAATCTAAAATATTCTGATCACCAACCAAGGTAATATTACTCCATCTTCCCATTCCGAGTGATACCGTAATACCTGTAGCAAAAACAGCAAGACCGATGATGAAGGAGGCCGATTTTCTCGATAACTTTGCCGCTCTCATGACATAAGCAACTGGCACTTCCAACATGGAGATCGACGATGAAATAGCAGCAAGTGTTAATGCAGTAAAGAACACGATACCCGCAATATTACCAAATTGCATTTGATAAAATATCTCTGGTAACGTGATAAACACAAGGGTAGGTCCAGAGCTAGGATCAATACCGAACGCAAACACTGCTGGGAAAATAACCACTCCAGAAATAATCGCGAACAATGTATCCATGACACCTATTCCGATTGTTGCTCCTGGTAACTGATGTTGCTTCGTTAAATAACTACCATACGTCATCATCGTACCAATACCTAAACTAAGGGAGAAAAAGGCTTGTCCAAGCGCTGCAATATAGACGGCTGGATCCTCTAATACAGACCAGTCTGGTTCAAATAGAAATAGCAGACCCTCTTTAGCGCCAGGTAATGTCACACTATAAATCGCAAGTGCGATCATCATTACTGCTAATACGGGCATTAATATTTTATTCGCAAGCTCGATTCCTTTTTTCACTCCAACAAGTACAATTGCCATCGTAATTGCCATAAACAGTGCATGCCAAAATAACGGGGCATAATCTTGAGCAATAAATGACTCAAATGAGCCATCAAATCCGATGTCTGGCACCTTGGCCATCGCTCCGGTTACATATTGCCACCAATAATATAACGACCATCCAGCTATTACACTATAAAAACTTAAAATTAAAAAGGTCGCCGCAACTCCTAAATAACCGACCATAAACCATGGTTTTTTAGGAGCTAGTTTTTTATAAGAACCGACAATATCACTTTGCGCCTTCCTTCCAATACTTACTTCTACTAATAATAGTGGAATGGCAATAACTAATACACTAATTATATAAAGTATTAAAAACGCTCCCCCGCCACTTTCACCAGCCACGTAAGAGAAGCGCCATATATTTCCTAATCCAACCGCAGAACCCATTGCGGCTAACATAAAACCAAGCCTTGATGCCCAGTTTTCCCGTTGCATAAACTTTCACCTCAGATACATAAAAATAAATTTCTCACCTATTGTACACGATACCTCTTCTCTTTGCTAGCATATTTTAACGTGGTACACTATTTTATAAAGACTTTAACCTACCGTGATACGAGGAGGTAATAATATGCAAACACAAATAAAGTCAATCGGTGATCACTCCCCTATTCAAATCGTACAACCTGTTGCAGGAGGAGATATTAATCAAGCCTATTATGTCCAAACAGCCGAAAGAAATTATTTTGTTAAAACGAATCAACATGTCCCTGCAAATTTCTTTCAAATAGAAGCAAATGGTCTGGAGAAAATCCGTGCAACTAACACCATTGCGGTTCCAACAGTCTATCACTATGATAGTAGTGACGAAAATGGGGAAATGGTCCTCATTATGGAATGGATCGAAGGAGAACAAACAAGCTCAACGAATGGTATGTTAGGAGAAAATGTAGCCGCATTACATTTAGCAGACAATAGTTCGTCCTATGGTTTAGATCAAACGACTTTTATCGGCCAATTAACACAGGAAAATAGTTTGTATAATAATTGGGTGGATTATTTCCGTGAAAAGCGTCTCACACCTCAGTTGGATCTTGCTATAAGGAAAGGACGAATGAACGGTGAAAGACGTAAACATTTAGAAAAATTAATAACGAATCTTGAGCAGTACTTGCCTACATTTCCTCGTGTATCGTTACTACATGGTGATTTATGGGGTGGCAACTGGATTAGCGGCAACAAGGGCGAGCCTTACTTGATCGATCCTTCTATCGTTTACGGTGACCATTTATTTGAAATAGCTTTCACAGAATTATTTGGTGGATTTTCTGCTGACTTTTATTACTATTATCAAAACGTATTTCCGTTGGAGAACTACTATAAGGAAGTAAAGCCTATTTATCAATTGTATTATTTATTAGCACACCTCAATATGTTTGGCGAAAGCTATGGCAGTAGTGTCGATAGCATTGTATTACGTTATTAGAAATCCCAGCGTGCTTGTTGCACACTGGGATTTCGCTATTACTTATTCTTCCCTGGATTATCTTCACGTGGGTTTTCAAATGGTCCCTTCCCTCGCTTTTCCTTTTGCACATAACGAGCTAACGGCGTATTTAATTTTTTAATACCTTCTGATAAAATTCTTGCTACTTGAATCGCGCCATGCTCTTGGAAATGCGTATCATCTGCCACACCATTGGGATGTGCTTCATACATACCAGGATCAAGATGTAAGAAAATTGATTTTGTTCCTTCAGGTCCTAACTCATTGAACAATTCTCTACTTAATGAATTTAAGTCTACTAATAATACATCTAACTCTGCCGCTACTTCTTCCATTCCTTCCTTATACTCAGGAAAACTAACATTAAATATGCCTGTGTCAGGATTGAAATCCCGTCTATTTACCGGGGTTATTAATATCGGTACAGCACCTCGCTGTCGAACACCTGTCACATACGTCGTTAAATAATCTTTGAAATCTTCCACTGTCGTATACCGTTCAGGGCGAGTATATGTCGCATCATTATGGCCAAATTGGATCAGTAAATAATCATCAGGTTTTATCTCTCGCAAAATAGTATCCAATCTACCTTCTGTATAGAAAGTTTTCGAACTGCGCCCACCGATAGCATGATTATCCACTGTTACACGATCTTTAAAATAACGGTCCAACACTTGTCCCCAGCCTGTTTGTGGCTTCCAATAATCATCATATGTTTGTGCCGTTGAATCACTAGCAACATAGACAGTCGGATGTTTCGTCGCATTTCGTTCTGCTAATCTTTCAATCCTCAAACCATTAATTCTAGGGTTTTCGCCTGTTAATTGTAAAGATAATGTCTCTTCTATTAATGCCAACTCAAACGTCTCATCTAAAAATTGATTGCTTTCTACTACTTGATTTTCAACTTTTTGTATATCTTCTACTTTTACACCTACAGATATTTCTTCATCCGCATCTCCAGCAATAAATGTAAGTTGATAATCTCCAGGTTCTAAGTCAACTTTAAATATAGTCTCATCATTAAAACGTAACGCATCTTTTTGTAATAGATCCTCTCGCTCAAATTGATACGCTGTTATGCCTTCTGTATTAGTGAAGCCATAACCTTGTTCTGTTGAATACTCTGTAGTGGGTGTAACTTGATAGTATCCTTCCTCATCATTACTGCTACCCGTTCCAAAATCAAATGTTAATGTTTTATTTGCTGCTGCAACCGTCCAACTACTTAACACGATACCAGGAATGACAACTAAGACAAACATCAAAACCATTTTTCTAGTAAACTTGTCCACACGTATTCAGCTCCTTTTTTTCATTAATGATGATGGAACAAAACTAACTCCTACCTCCCTTCTTTTTGGAATCGCTTACATTTAAGAGGTTAACAAATGCTAGCTAAAAAGGAAGGCAAAAATCCGATATAAACGTATAAAAATCCGACATTTTGCTACTACCCACCTTTTCCATATGTTACGATGGAATTAAAATATTTTCCATATTCACTTAAAGTATAGGAGGCTTCCCCATGAAAAAAAGTGAAGAACAAAGAGAAAACCTGAGGCAACAAGAACTTAAAAATTCTCCAACTGCAAATCTAAACGATGCTCAGCACCGTGCATCAAATGGTAGCTTAGTAGATTTAGTAGGGGGATTAGGTTGGAAAGGTACAGGAATTCTTCTTCTTGTCATCATAGTAGGCGTGATCATATATGCTGGTTTCTTCCGCTAAAGCAAGACTTATTAGTCCATGTATCCTCCTTCACTTCCTTGTTTTAAATAAGGGTGTTACCGACGTTTACACCGTAGCAATTTCCCACTATTCCTTACAAACAAAAAAAGCCATCTTATGATGACTTCTCTTGATACGGATAGATTTCTTTTTTTGGCTTGTTTTTTCGTTCTTTCCACCATTTTTGTATATGGTTAGTTTTCACTTCTACAATTGGTTGCGTAAACGTCATAACCCATTTAGATGACAAGAACCAGACAATTGCTGCTGCGATAACGGCAAGCCACAACGTATCTAGATTTTGTTCAACCGCCAATAAGTTTTTTTGACGTCCATACTGAATAATTACACCGTGAAGCAAATAGACATACATCGTATTTTGACCCAATTGTGTAAAGGAATAACGCTTCCTAGGCACTAACATTAAGAGCGCAAAAGCCATTAATGTCGAGACTACATACAGCATCGCCCGAATCAATCCACCATATGTTGCCGCGTCTAGTGATTGATAAGAATGTGAACCAAACAGCCATTGTGCCGGAAATTCTGGCGCGGCAAAACTTATCAATAGCATCCCTGCTAAGACACTTACCGCTCCCCATTTTTTATTAACCGTTTGCCAGCGGAACAATTGCTCTTTTGATAACCAATAACCAATTAGGAAAAACGGGAAGAATACCAATGTACGTGACAAGCTTAATGATGGTCCAATGAATGGCATATATCCCACTACAATACCGATACCAAAGGCGAGTGGTATTCCGTAAATCGGCTTCAACTTTTTAAACATAATTAAAAGCAGATGCCAACTAAGTAAGCTTAGTAAGAACCATAATCCCCAATGTGGATCATATAGCGGTGTTTCCCAACTACTTTTGCCAATCACTAAATAGTAAATCGAATAAAATAGTTGAAATAAGAAATATGGAACTAAAATTCGTTTCATTAATTTCAGTAAGTAGCCTTTCTCACTTGAACCCTTGGCGAAAAAGCCACTTACTAAAATAAATACTGGCATATGGAATATATATATCCATTGATAAAGGACATGAACTAATTCAATCTGCTCTTTCAAAGGTTGAATTAAATGACCAAACACTACGAAGAAAATGAACAAGAGCTTGGCATTATCAAAATAAGCTTCACGTTGCATCTATTATTCTCCCTTTTTCAGCTTTACTACTATATTACCTTCTATAAGGTCGAACAAAAAGTAATTTGAACAATTGTTAAGCTTTTGTAAAAAATTTGTTATGGTTTTGATATTAAAATGAAATGGACCAAGCACCATTACGGAAAATCGCTTCTGTTTCACCTGACACTGTAATACCATCAATATTCATATCTGCAGAACCAATCATGAAATCTTCGTGCACAATACTATCATTTACGCCATGCTCGTCCATCTCCACATCATTCATATCAGACCCACCTTTAATATTGGTTGGATAGGCCTTTCCTAATGCAATATGGCAGGAAGCATTCTCATCAAATAATGTATTGAAGAAAATAACACCTGATTGTGAAACAGGCGATTCATGCGGCACTATCGCAACCTCACCAATACGAGATGCACCGTCTTCATCTGCTTCTAACAGCTGTTTCAATGCTTCTGCTCCTTTTTCACATGTGTAATCAACTACTTTACCATCTTTGAATGTCAATGTGAAATTCTCGATTAGCTGACCTTGGAAACTTAATGGCTTCGTACTTGTTACATAACCATTTACCCCATATTTGTGTGGCATAGAAAATACTTCTTCTGTCGGCATATTTGGATTAAATACTACACCATCTTTTGCTGTTGCAGCTCCACCATGCCAAATATGTCCTTTAGGTAATTCAATCGTTAAATCTGTTCCCTCAGCTTCGAAATGGAGCTTCGCATAATTTTTCTCATTTAAGTATTCACGTGCATCTTTTAATAATTGATTATGCTTATTCCATGCTTCAATTGGATCCTCTTGATCAACACGACCAATACGGAAAATTTCTTGCCAGAGACGCTCTTTCGCCTCTTGTGCATCTAGATCTGGATAAACCTTTTGTGCCCATTCTGTTGTAGGATAACCAACGATAGACCAGCGCGCCTTGTCATTCATCATATAATCACGATATTCTTTTAGTGCTACGGAGCTTGCCTTTGTCACAGCAGCCATTCGTTTACCATCAATTGCTTTTAATAAATCAGGATTTTCCCCATAAATATTCAGGACTGCATAGCCATCTTTCACCATGCCGACCATTGCTTCTTTACGCCATTCCGGATACGTTTCTAATACTTCCATTGGAGAATGCTTCATTTTTAAGAAGGTTAACTCATCGTCTCCCCACTCCACATGTACATTTTTCGCTCCCATTTCGTATGCCTGTTTGACAACGACACGGACAAACTCCACTGCTTCAAGAGGTGCTTGAATAAGTAACCCTTGACCTTTTTGTAAATTGACTCCTGTATGTAGTGCTAACTTTGCGTATTTTGCTAATAATTCTTGCATTTTATTTCCCCCTTCGAAATATTTCTATATTCAATATGCTAACCGAATGATACAAAAAAGCAAAACAAAATCACTTCGATGCACTCGAAAGACATTGAATGTTAATGGTTCTCCCCCTCTCCACACATAAAAAAAGCACAGCTGGAACTACCCAACTATGCTTTCTTTATTAAAGAGCGATATCTTTATTCACTGCTGCTTTATCATTATATTTCTTCACATTTAATTTTTTCATAATTTTGGATGTTAACGTTCCGGACACCATAGAACCATTAACATTTAGTGCAGTACGTCCCATATCAATTAATGGCTCAACCGTAATTAATAAACCTGCTAGGGCCACTGGTAAGTTCATGGAAGACAATACGATTAACGCTGCGAATGTCGCTCCACCACCAACACCTGCTACACCAAATGAACTAATACCGATAATCAAAATCAACTGTGCAAGGAACCCTGGTGATAATGGATCAATTCCTTGTGATGGGGCAATCATTACTGCCAACATCGCTGGATAGATTCCGGCACATCCGTTTTGACCAATTGTTGCACCAAATGATGCTGCCATATTTGCTGTACCACTATGCACACCTAAACTATCACGTTGTACTTGAATATTAAACGGAATGGTACCCGCACTTGATCTTGACGTAAAGGCGAAACTTAATACAGGCAATACTTTTTTGATAAAAGTAAATGGATTTAGCTTAAATAGCGCTAAGATGATCATATGGATAATAAACATCGTAATTAACGCCACATAAGAAGCCCCAACAAACTTACCTAACTCAATAATACCTGCTATATTTGTCAATGCGACCGTATTTGCCATTAGTGCTAATACACCAAATGGAGCTAGACGTAAAATTATTGTTACCATTCGCATAATGACTGTATAGAACGTATTAACAATATCAACAAATTTCTCCGCTTGCTCTGGCTGTTTTCGTCTTACACCTAATACAGCAATACCAACTAAGATAGAGAAAATAACAACCGCAATAACAGATGTTGCGCGTTCACCAGTCATATCTAAGAAAATGTTAGAAGGAATAAATTCGATAATTTTTTGTGGAGTGGACATTCCTTCTACTGTCCCTAATGTTTCTTCAAGTGACGTAGCTCGATCTTGCTCTGCTTGTCCCATTTCAATTTGATCGGCATTCAAATTGAAGACAGACGAACTTGCGACACCAACGCCAGCTGCAATCATCGCTGTGACAACTAGAATTCCGATAATCCAAGCTGACATTTTACCTAATTCAGATGATTTTTCTAAATTGATAATAGATTGAATAATCGAAACCATTACCAATGGAATAACGATCAGCATTAGTAATCGAACATAACCACTTCCGACAATTTTATACCAATCTGTCGTTGTAGCAACAATATCTGAATCAGCTGAGTAAACTAGCTGAAGAAAAGCACCTAATAGAATACCTAAACCTAAACCTGTAAAAACTCGTTTACTAAACGATACATGCTTGCGCTGCATACGTATAAGTAAACCGAGGAATAATAGCATAATAGCAATATTAACGATAATTAAAAATGTATTCATTCTTTACCTCCTTTTATATTAACCCGATATGAACACTAGGAATATATTACAGCTATTTATTTGATATGTCAAAGTTTATATCTTTAAAGCATTTACTCGATAAGTTTACACCTTATGCGAAGGGATAGACAAGCATAGCGCTTATACAAAAGTTGAAGATATAATGAAAGCAGACAGCCTAGATGATAACTGTCTGCTCTGGATATTTATTTCGAAGCTAAATCCGCTCCATTTGTAGCAATGACTTGTTTATACCAATAAAACGAATCTTTCTTACTACGCTTCATCGTACCATTTCCTTGATTATCACGATCTACGTGTATCATTCCATAACGCTTCTTCATTTCACCTGTTGTGAAGGAAACAATATCGATAATTCCCCATGGTGTATAACCGATTAAATCAACTCCATCTTCATATACAGCCTTTTCTAACATGTCAATATGAGATCGTAAGTAATTAATCCGTTCTTCATCATGAATGCTTCCGTCTTCCTCAACTGTATCGACTGCCCCAAAACCATTTTCTACAATAAACATCGGGATTTGGTAACGATCATAAAAACGGTTTAGTGTGTAACGCAAACCTATTGGATCAATAGCCCATCCCCAGTCACTCGCCTTAATATATGGATTCTCTACACCATGTGGCAAGCCTCCGTTTACTGTTTCAGCCGTTTCTTGTTTAGGGTCACCACTCTTTACAGTTGTAGACATATAATAACTAAACCCTAAATAATCAACGGTTCCATTTCGTAATATTTCAGCATCCTCTTCTTTCATCACAACGTTATATCCTTCACGTTTAAATTCGTTTAGCGCATAACTAGGATAATAACCTCGCACCTGTACATCCGGGAAAAAGTAACGATCACGCATATATATTTCTGCAAGCATAATGTCTTCAGGATTGGATGAATAAGGATAGATCGGTACATGCGATACCATTGCACCAATTTGGAAATCCGGATTAATTTCTTTTCCTTTACTAACTGCTAATGCACTTGCAACTAATTCATGGTGTGCTGTTTGATACATAACTTCTTTAGCATTTTCGCCTTTTTCTACTGTAACACCAGAATTTGTC
Source organism: Gracilibacillus pellucidus (assembly GCF_033949965.1). Classification (NCBI taxonomy): domain Bacteria; kingdom Bacillati; phylum Bacillota; class Bacilli; order Caryophanales; family Bacillaceae; genus Gracilibacillus; species Gracilibacillus pellucidus. Next base: position 33,206 of record NZ_JAWZSR010000002.1, read on the forward strand.
CATAAGAACAACGGATTGTTTGTTTCCATTTGGTTATTTATTTCATTAAATGTCATCCAATATTTCACTTTCTGTTTATACCGTTCAAATACTACTTCCGCAAACTTAACGAAGAAATCAATCACTTTTCGATTACGAAATCCTCCATACTCACGAGCTAAATGAAGTGGCATCTCAAAATGTGATAAGGTAATGACAGGTTCAATATTATGTTTCAGTAACTCATCAAACACATCATCATAAAATTTTAAACCTGCCTCATTCGGTTCCGTTTCATCACCTTTAGGAAAAATACGACTCCACCCAATGGATGTACGTAAACATTTTAAGCCCATTTCTGCAAATAGTGCGATATCCTCTTTGTAATGATGATAAAAATCAATCGCCTCATGATTGGGATAAAATTGTTCTTCCTCAATCGTTTCCGTTATTTTACGTGGAATTCCATTTGCCCCAGCAGTCATCACATCCACTACACTAGGGCCTTTTCCATCTTGGTTCCATCCACCCTCAAACTGGTGGGCTGCTAATGCTCCTCCCCAAAGGAAATCATCTGGTAATTTTGTCATATTCATTCTCTCCCTACTGCTTATTTTATGATTGTCATTAATTGTGTGTTGTTCGTTGTTTCTTTTACTTCATCAAAAATAACTTCTTTATATTGATCACCATTCGTTATAATAACAGGAGTAATTGTCTCCATTCCTTTTTCTTTAATAAATGTTTGATCAAATTCAAATAGCTGTTCCCCTTTCTTAAACACTTGTCCTTCTTTCAAGTTGTTAACAAAAGGTTCACCGTCTAGATTAACTGTATCTAATCCAACATGAATCAATACCTCTACTCCTGTCTGAGAACGTAAACCAATGGCATGTTTTGTCGGAGCTACCATAACAATCGATCCGTTAAATGGTGCAAATACTTTGTTATCTTCCGGATTAATCGCAATTCCTTGTCCCATTGCCCCAGAACTAAATACTTGATCAGGAACTTCCGTTAAAGAAAGCACTTGTCCAACTAGTGGCGCAAAAACTACTTCTTCATTCGTAGTATAATTCTGCTCTGTCTCTTCATTTGTTGTTTCCATTTCAGCTGTATCTTGACCATATCCAAATAGTTGCACTAATATTACAGGCAAAATGACAGCAATTAACGATCCAATTAAAATCCCCCAAATGGATGATGGGTAATCACTATTAATTCCATTAACTATTGTAAGAGGACCAGGAAGTCCTGCATATGCGAAATAGTATGGGTTGAAAAAGCTAGCAACTATTGCTCCAATCGCTCCAGAGATACAGCCATAAATAAATGGTTTTTTAAACCGTAATGTAACACCATAAATTGACGGCTCTGTTATACCAAATATACCGGTAATTCCAGCAGAAGTACTTATCTTTCTAACTTCTTGTTGCTTAGCTTTAATAATAACTCCTAAGACAGCTCCAACCTGTGCGATAACTGCAATTGTTTGGTACGCTTGGAACGAGTCCATTCCGTATTGATCGTAGTTAGCAAGCACCATTGGCGTAATTCCCCAGTGCACACCGAAAATAACAAGCACTTGCCATAGACCGCCAATGATAGCTCCCGCTAAGACTGGTACTGCTTCTGCTAAATAATTGTAACCATTTGCTATTCCATTTGCCCCCAATGTAGTAATTGGGCCAATGAATAATAATGTTAATAATACCATGATAATAATACTGAAAAATGGAACAAATAACGGTCTTACTACCTCAGGTAATATTTTATTAAAAAACTTCTCCACATAAGATAAAATCCAAACTAAAAATAATGGTGGTAAAACAGAAGAAGTGTACACTGTTTCAGAAAGCGGAAGCAAAAACAGACTTAACTCCTCACCATTAGCAATTCTATCCGCCATAGCTGTCCACTCCGGCGTAACTAATGCCGCTACTGCCGCTACTGCTATATATGTATTCACCTTAAAATGCTTAGCAGCAGTAATAGCTATGAAAATAGGCAAGAAGGTGAATGGTGCCCATGAAATAAAATCGAATATTTCATTTGCTGTCGTTTCTCCAAAGGCAGGGTATAATAAATTCACTAATATTAGTAACCCTTGTAGAATACCTGCTGCAGCTAAAATATAAATAAACGGAGCGAATACTGCTGACATTGTCGCAATAACACGATTTAATACTGTTCCTTTCGGCTCATTATTCACATCATTCTTGTCAACGCTTACTTTTGCCGTGAAAGCATCATATACTTCGCCAACATGTTGACCAATAACCACTTGAAATTGTCCATTATTTTCTACAACAGTAATGACCCCAGGCAAGCCGGAAACTGTCTCTTTCGCTTTAGGATTAGAGCGTTTAAGAACAATTCTCAATCTTGTTGCACATCTAGTTACACTAACTACATTATCATCTCCACCAACAGCTTCAAGTATTTGATTGGCTAATTTTTGATAGTCTCTCACTTTACCTCCCATTTTATCCACCCTTTCTTTAATTTTATACACCAATTATAATTATACCGTTATAATTTGTCAATTGCGTTTTGTTTTTTTATACCGAGCTAATTTTGTGTTATACTAAATAAAAAGTACGTTATTAAGGAGGTGTCTGAATGCTTAAATACCAACAAATCGCCAATCAAATTGAGCAATTCATTGAAGAAAACCAGTTGCAACAAGGAGAAAAATTACCGATTCTAGAAAACTTAATGAATCAATATAATGCCAGTAAGAGCACCATTGTAAAAGCATTAGATTTATTAGAAAAAAAGGGAATTATTTTTCAAGTACGAGGTAGTGGGACATTCGTAAGGAGAAAAGATCGCAAAGGATATATTAGTTTATTATCGAATCAAGGATTCAAAAAAGATCTGGATCAATTCGAAATTACGACGAAAGTAATGGACTTACAAGTAGTAAAGCCAACAAAAGAGGTAGCTGAAAATTTAAATATACTATCGGATCAAGATGTATATCATGTTAAGCGAATACGTTATATTCATGGACAGACATTATGTGTGGAGGAATCCTATTACAACAAGGAAATTGTCACCTATTTAAACAAGGAGATTGTAACAGAGTCTATCTTCCACTACATACAAGAAGGATTAGGGTTAAAAGTAGGTTTTTCTGATATGTACATGCAAATGGGAAAATTGAATGACGAAGAGGCACGTTTGCTTGGACTCATAGCTGGAGAACCAAAAATGTCTGCTGAAACTATTTTCTTCCTATCTTCAGGAAAACCCTTTGACTTCTCCAAAATAACCTATAATTATCAACAAGCTCAGTTCTTTATTCAAGGAACAAACATGTAAAAAATAACTCAAAAATGAAGGTCACTCATTCGCTTGATGAGTGACCTTCATTTTTAGAATATAGGTTTTGGCTTATCCACTTTATCCCACTATCGCTATATCTTCTTCTAAGACTAATTCAACATTTCCTTTTATTGCTCGTGAGATCATGCAGGATGATTCTGCTTGTTTGACGATTTTGCTTAATCGTTTTAACTGCTCCTCTGTTGCCTCTTTTTTTAATCTAACGATAGGACGATGAGTAATTCGTTTGTAAGTAAAGACACCGTTTGTCACATCGACATCACCGACTGAACTTAATTCTATATGTTCAAGTGGTAGGTGTGCGCGCTCAATCATTGCTGCTGCAGTAATCAAATAACATGTAGCTGCTGCACCTAATAACATTTCATCTGGATTTGTACCAATACCTGGTCCATCCATTTCTGGTGGGATAGAAATGTGTGTTTTTAAATTTCCCGCTTCAATATGACCCACTTCATTTCTTCCACCTGGCCATGAAGCATTTAATGTAAATTGATGGATTGCCATATTTATCATCCTCTCTATTTCTATTATCACGGCGCGCGAGTCCGTAAAATCCCCGCCTTAAACTTCGAATGAAACAAGGAAACGAAGTGGAGAGTAAACAGACGCTTGCTTCCTGATAAGGCTCATTTTATATCTGATGTCTATTAACTAGCAACATCATCTGTTTTATTCTTCTTACCTGAAAGAAACCAACCAGCTACAGCAATAGCTACAAGTATTAAGTAGAAAGTCAATTTCCATCCAAGTGAATGGACAAAATCATGTGGCAATATGTGCAAATCATCATGTGCTAATACACTGACAACTAGCTTAACTCCGACCCAACCAACAATAACGAATGCCGCAATTTCTAAGCCTGGACGGTCTTTTAATAATTTCACAAATACATTTGCCGCAAAACGCATAATAATTAATCCGATCATCCCACCAGCAAGGACAACGAGGAACTGTCCTGTATCTAAACTTCCAATCGTACCCCAACCTGTTGCGGGGAGTACGACAGCTAAAGCTACAGCTGCTAAAATGGAGTCAACAGCAAATGCTAAGTCAGCAAACTCAACCTTTAAAACCGTCATCCAAAATCCGGATTTCCCTTTTTTCATCTGATTCTCTGCCATTTCCTCTGCTTGTGTTTCGCCTTTATTTTTCTTTTTAAAGGTATCATACAGATGTTTAATCGACATAAACAATAAATAAGCTGCACCTAATGCTTGAACTTGCCATATATCAACAAGGTACGAAATAATAAATAGTGAACCAAATCGTAAAATAAATGCACCTGCTAGTCCATAAAATAACGCTTTTTTCCGCTGGTGTTCCGGCAAATGCTTCACCATAATCGCTAATACTAATGCATTATCCGCCGCTAATATTCCTTCTAAACCGATCAAAACGAGTAGTACCCAGCCGTATTCTAATAATAATTCCAACTTCCCCATCTCCTTTTTTATAAGTAATGGTAAAGTTCGCAAAAACAAAAAAGACGAGACCTTTACCACACTAAATGGTAAAGGTCTCGCCTACAACGTCTGAGTTGCCAATAATGCCGGAGATTACTCTCGAAATGACGACATTTATTGTAATAGCTACTCCCCTTTATATATTATCAATATATATCTTTTTGCTCGAGATGTCAAACAAGTTACCTATACCATCTTGTGATAGAAGTAGGTTTTGCTTATTCTTTCCTCTCTATGCATGGATGATATGCTCAATTCTTTCCTCTACTTCCGCTTGAATTGTAGCTAATAGTGATTGACTACCAGCTGCTGAATCTGTTTTCACACCAAAGTAGCTCTTAATTTTTGGTTCTGTACCAGATGGTCGGAAGCATACCCATGCATCATTTTCTAATAAGAATTTCATCACATTTTCTTTCGGCAATGTGATATCTTCTTCTTTCTCTTCTAACGGTAATTGACGTTTGCTACTTGCGTAATCCTCCACTGCGACAACTTTTAATCCACCTAATTGAACGAAAGGATTTTTTCTGATATCTTCCATAATAGCAGCAATTTGCTCTGCACCGTCTTTTCCTTTTAATGTTAATGATTGTAATCCTTCTAAATAGTAGCCATGTTTTGCATATAAAGTATCTAAAGCTTCTAGCAATGTTTTACCTTGATTCTTCCAGTAGTTCGCCATTTCACATGCTGCTACTGCTATTTGGACAGCATCTTTATCACGAACAAAGTCACCCATTAAATAACCGTAGCTTTCTTCATAGCCAAAGAGGAAGTTTCGTTCATCTGATTCAAATTGTTTCATTTTTTCCCCAATGAATTTAAAGCCTGTCAACGTATCAATCGTATTCACGCCATAATGAGAAGCAATCGCGCGACCCATTTCCGTTGTAACAATCGTTTTAATTACTTGACCATGTGCTAGTTGCTCATCCTTTGTATGTGATAACGTGTAATCTAGTAGTAGAGAACCTAGTTGATTACCTGTTAATACTTGATAAGATCCTTTACCGTCCTGAACCGCAACACCTAATCGGTCCGCATCAGGGTCTGTCCCAATAAGGATGTCAGCATTTATGTCTTTCCCTTGCTCGATCGCCATTTCAAACGCTTGATGCTCTTCTGGATTCGGTGACGTAACGGTTGAAAACTCTGGATCCGGGTGTGCTTGCTCTGCCACTACATGGACATTTTTAAAACCAATTTGATCTAACCCTTTTAAGACCAGATCATGTGCCGTACCGTGTAAAGGTGTAAACACTACATTTAATGTTTTTTCATCTGTTTGTTTTTGAATCGTTTTCACAGCTTGGAGATATGCTGTATCTACTTTTTCGCCTACCCATGTAAGTAGTCCTGCTTCTTCTATTTCAGCTTGTGTTTTTACATCAACTCGTAGTTCATCTTCTACCTTATTCACTTCTTCAATAATAGCAGCAGCCTCTTTTAATGGAACTTGTCCACCATCTTCATTGTAGACTTTAAACCCATTATATTCAGGTGGATTGTGGCTTGCAGTAATCATAATACCTGCAGCTGTATGTAAGTAACGAACAGCAAAAGAAAGCAGTGGTGTTGGGCGCAATGTTTCAAATACATATGCTTGAATATCGTGGGCTCCCAGTACTTTAGCAGCCTCTACTGCAAATTCCTGTGACATGTAACGAGAATCATATGCAATAACAACCCCTCTGTTTTTTGCATGCTCCACATTTTTTGTTATGTAATTAGCGAGTCCTTCTACCGCTTTACGTACTGTATAAATATTCATTCGGTTCGTTCCAGGTCCTAGCATGCCGCGCATACCACCTGTTCCAAATGTTAAATCCTTATAAAAGGAATCTTCTAAGTCCTTCTCATTATCCTTTAACTCGTTTAATTGGTTGGATAAATCTTGATCAAGTTGTGCGTATGATTTCCATTTATCCAATCTTTCTTGCCATGTCATGCAAGTTCCCCCTTAGCAAAACGTTTTATATCATATATATTAGCACAGTATACTTTTCGTTTCTATTGTTATTGAAATATATGGATAAGTCAACTAAAAACATTAGTTACGTTACCATTATTTCCATATAATATGATAGAATAAAACTACTTAATCTAATTAATAAAGGTTGTGGCATTTTTGTTTGAGAAAAAAAGCATACGTATACTCGTAACAGCTATATTGATTTTTACATTAATCTATTTAATCTCTTTAACGACATTCGTATTTGAACCCATTGGTGCCTATTTAACAGCCATTGCAGTACCAATTATCGGTGCTGGTATTATCTTTTATATTACGAATCCGCTCGTTAATTGGCTAGAAAGAAAAAAAGTGCCTCGGATTATTGGTACGTTTATTATCTTCCTATTGATTATTGCTGTTATTACGATTATCGTTACATTTATCGCTCCTGCAGTTCAACAGCAATTCTCTAAATTCGTTGATAATGTTCCAAAAATGGTGGACAGCTCTGTCAAACTATTTGATATGTGGCAAGCAAACCAAAATATTATACCACCACAATTTGAAAATACCTTACAAAATGTAATTGATAACATTAGTCAATATGCCGATCGCATAACATCTGGAATTATCGGTGTAATCGGACAAATTTTTAGCTTTGTGTTCGCCTTTTTCCTAATTCCATTCTTCTTGTTCTTTATGTTAAAGGATGGATATAAATTTGTACCGTTCATCTCGCAATTCCTGAGTCCTAGTAAGGCGAAAAGCTTTAGAACATTAACATCAAACATTAATCATACGTTATCATCCTTTATTCAAGGACAATTTATTGTTAGTTTCTGTGTTGGGATTATGTTGTATATTGGCTATTTAATTATAGGACTTGAATATTCACTCGCCTTAGCATTATTCGGATTAGTAATGAACTTTATTCCGTTTGTCGGTCCATTTCTTTCTGCGGTTCCAGCGATTATTGTCGGTCTTTTCCAATCACCAATTATTGCTCTTTGGGCAACTATCGTGATGATCGTCGCACAACAGATAGAAAGTAATTTCATTTCACCTAACGTGATGGGTAGAGCATTAAAGATTCACCCTTTAACGGTTATTACGCTCATTTTAGCTGCAGGAGGTATTGCGGGATTCTTAGGACTGTTATTTATCATCCCAGCCTATGCGGTTGTGAAAACAATTATTTCACATTTTTATGGCGAGTGGCAGAAGAAACAACCTGAAAAAGATCCGGATATATTTTGAACCAATAAAAATGGTACCATGGTCTTTCGCCACATATGTTGGCGAAAGCCTCTGCTACCTTTTATCGTAATAAGTTATCTGTTCTCTATCTAAGGTTCTTGACCATAATATAATTATCGTGCTCTTCATCCCCGATAAAAATCGAATAAGAACCTCTCTTTTCAAATCCCATTCTTTCATGGAAATCAATCGCATTTTTATTCTTACGCCAAATACCTAGCCAAATATCACTCTTCCCTCTTTCATATGCTATATCAATGCCTGTCTTTAATAGTAATCGTCCTAAACCTTGCTCATGAAAAGAATTCCTCACATAAATTCGTTCAATTTCTAAGGCATTATCACCTATTTGATATGATTGGGCATCTGCTTCATTAACTTTGATATAACCTGTTATGACGTTATCTACATATTGGAATAAAAATGTTGAGGATGGATTGGATAATTCTTTTATTAATTGATCCGTGTTGAAGGCTTGCTCTAAATATTCATGAATGTTTTCTGGTGTGTTTAAATGACTGTAGGTTTCATTATACGTTTCTGTACTAATGTCCTGCAATATTGACAGATCTTCTAATGTACACTTTTTCATCATTGGCTTCACTTTATCAGCTCCCTTATCATTTTTTCTGAAACATCAGATAATTCAAGTATATGGGTATTTGCCTGTATCGTCAATGGAAGCGAATTCATTTTATTAAATTTTCCATAGAAAGTAGGAAGCTTCTGCCCATTGATTCTTTTATTTTTTGATTCAGAAACCGAACTGTTATAACAAAAAAAGCCTTAGCCGTAGCCAAGACTTTTTCTCCAAACATTATTCACCTGTTACTTCTTCAATTTCCTCTTTCAGTTTATCGAAAATCGCTGGGTCAATACCTTCTACTTCATCACGATAGTATTCATGTACCGGTTCAGCTTTTTCTTTAAATGTTGCAATTTGGTCATCTGTTAATTCAATAATTTCGGTTTGATTGTCCGTATCTGCTTTGATCGCTTCAAGTCCTGCTTCATTTTGACTTTGTTGCTCGTCAAATACCCAATCTTGCATCTCTGTAATCACTTCATCTACAACTGCTTTCACATTATCATCGAGACCATTGTACCAATCTGTGTTAGCAGTTGTCATTGCTACATAGTTGTTATGATGTGAAATGGTTACAGTATCTTGTACTTCATGGAAGCTTGCTGATTCAATAAAGAAGAGAGGGTTTTCCTGTGCATCAACTGTTTCACGATCTAACGCTGTATATAGTTCACTCCAGCTTAGAGATTGTACGGTTGCACCATATGCATCATATGATTCACGCATTAATGGAGACTCTTGTACACGTACATTAAGTCCTTCCCAATCAGATGGGGATTCAATTCCCGCATTACTTGACCATGCAGTAGATCCTTCTGTCCAATATGCAAGTGGTGAAATATTATGCTCTTCATATTTCGCACGTAAATCTTGATTTAAAGCTTCACTATTCGTTAAAACTTCTTGAACTTTTTCTTCATCAGCTGGGAAGAAATAATGAAGAGAGAAGATCTGTCCATCTTGGACTTGGCCACCTGTGAAACCTGGTGACATAACAGCAAGTTGGACTCCGCCTTGTTGTAATAGTTGCGCTTGGTCCACTTCACTACCTAGCGCACCATATTCTAATGGTTCTACTGTAATAGCTCCACCAGTCTTGTCACTAATCCGGTTAGCGAATTCTGCTGCATATTCGTATTGAACTTCACCTTGTGTTTCTTCTGTTACAAATTGCCATGACTGTTCTTCGAAATCTCCAGCTGCCTCTTCCCCGTCAGCTTCACCTTCGCCCGTTTCTTCTGTTTGCTCTTCTTCTGTCCCTTCGTCCTCACTATCTCCACCACATGCAACTAATAAAAAGCTCAGTGTCAAAATGGAGATCATCAAAAGAAAAAATTTCTTGTTAAAAATGATCATTACCCCCTAATAGTTTTTAATATATGAAAGCAGGACTTGATTAGCCTGCTTTACTCACTTAATTAACTAAAATTAACGATAGTTCTGGGAATAGTACGAGTAACACACCGATGATTAATAGCATAATAATAAACGGTGGTGTACTTTTGATTACTTCTAAATACGGCCTCTTGAACACCGCACTAGCAGTAAAAATATCGACGCCAAATGGTGGTGTAGCTGATCCTAATGCTGCTTGGAAGGTTACAATAATGCCAAGATGGATTAAATCTACACCAGCTTGCTCTGCTGCAGGTGCAAAAATTGGTGTTAACACTAAAATCACCACAATCGGGTCAACGAACATACAACCTATAAAGAAGAAAATACTAACAATAATCAATACATAAAGCGCACTAGGATCAGTGCCTAACACTGCTTCTGTAATTTGTTGTGGAATTCTTGCATAACCAAGCACCCATGTAAATAATTGTCCACCAGCAACTAAAATGAATACCGCTGATGTAACTAGACCTGTTGATAATGCAATACTAGGAATCTTCTTCCATGGAATCGTTTTAAAGATTAATACTTCCAAGATTAACGCATACAAAACGGAAATACCTGATGCTTCAACAGGTGTAAAAATCCCTGTATAAATACCACCAATAATTAAAATAGGAAAACCAAGTGGCAATAATGCTTTTCGGAAAAACTTAAATCGATCTGGCCATGTTACTCTTTCCGCTAATGGAATATTTTTAACCTTTGCATAGATCACACTATATATAGCAAACGCTAAAAACACCATAAGCCCCGGAATGATACCTGCGATAAATAATTCACCAACAGATACACCCGATCCTGCTGCAAGCGCATAAATAATCATTCCAATACTAGGCGGAACTAAAAGTGCTGCATCACTAGAGTTAATGATTAATGCCATTGCATTAGAATCTTTATAGCCAATCTTTAATAATCTTTCACGCATTGGTCGACCAATCGCTACAACCGTCGCCTGCGTAGAACCTGAAATAGCCCCAAACATCGTACATGCTGCAGCTGTTGTTACGGCATATCCTCCACGAATATGTCCAACAAAAGCTCCAATAAAATCTAATAATCTATTAGATGTTTTTCCTGACGTCATAATATCTGCTGCAAAAATAAACAATGGTACACATAATAATACCGGTGATTCAATCCCTGTCAGTAATTGCCCCATCAACAAATCCATACTTAAATTCGGATTAAAAATAAGCATCACGACGACAGGCGCTAAAATAAGCGGTATCATCATTGGAAAATTAAGCAACAATAATATGACCATTATGCATAATAATGTCGTTAACATATCTTTTTCCTCTCTACATTTTATTCACCGTATCCATTTCACTCATGCCGTTTAGATCGATATATCCTCCAATTTCACATCTTTTTTCTTCTCATCATTATAATCAACGGCATCAATACCTAAATACACTTTATCTTTTGCTTTTGCACTAAAGTTAACAATCGTATTTCTAACAAACTGAATACCTGCAGTAAAGAAACCAATTGGAATAAATATAGCCATTAAATATCTTGGTAACTGTAACGAAGTCGTAATTGCTCCTGTGTCATACTCAAACATGACATAACTGTACGAATAATAGGTCATTAAAAACATAACAACTGCTGTAACAAAGTTGATGATAATCATCATCACTTTACGCACTTTAAAAGGTGCAAAATCATAGAATGCGGACATACTTATATGTCTTCCTTTTCTTGCGGCATAACCAATCCCCATGAATGTTGCAATAACAATCGCGAACTTACTTACTTCATATGCAAAATAAAACGCACCAGAGTTAAATACTTCACGTGCTATTACATTGCCAACAATCATAATTGAGATTAATATAATCGCAAAGCTTAGGATAAATTCCTCAAGCTTCATTAACACTCTGTCTAACCAGCGAAAGACTTTCACTTTTTTCTATTCCTCCTCTTTAAAGGACCACTTCATGAACTTATCACTATAATTAATGGTACAAAAAATGGTACATCGTTAACAAATTTGCTATAACTTGATTGAGCTTCATTAACTTACAAATACTCATCTCTCAAAAAAATGAATGCGTTTCCTGGATATATAGTGTCATTTCCTTTCGTATGATACAGTATCCTTCAAAAAAGCTATCCAATTTTATATTGTGGAAATGATTGTTCCGAAAAAATGCTTTACTATCTGTACACACTGCTTTACGCTTAATTACACAGAACCGTAATTTATATGCGAGGTGACGAGGATGAATAGACAAGAAATTGAGGCAGAAATTGAAGACTTAAAAGCAGACTATACCAGATTATCTGCAGATCTTGAAAAGCTGAATTATGTTGGTGCGAACACAGAATATAACGAGAAAGAATTAGACCGATTAGCCAACGAAATCTCTCTTTTACGTCAAAAATTGCAAAACAAAAGCTAGCAATTATTCATTGCTAGCTTTTTCACTTCTTTTTTTCTCTAGTTTTTCTTTTATTTTATGAAACTCTTTACTTGGTGGAGATAAGCTAACAATTGTATCACCTGGTGCCGCTGTTGCCTCTCTCTTATCCACAAAGAATTCAATTTGCTTAGATTGCTTTAATGTGAATAAAAGAACTGTTTCTTTATCACGATCTTGCAAATAATCTTCATAAGAATAGCGTTCTGTTATCATTGTTTTACGTAGAACATACCCACTCTTCAATTTAAATTTCAAATCCTCAATACCTTCACCCGGAGAAAATACTTCTATTCCACCAATAGTATGATCAATGTCGACTAAATCATCTCCACTATTGTTTTGTCTCGATAAACGATAGACATTTTTCCTTCCAAATTCAGGAACTAAGTTAGAACAAACTAACGCATTATAAGAATCATATTCTGTGGCAGATAATAAATAATCATAAGGTGTAAAGTCCATCGTATATTCAGTCTGCTCCGATAGAATTTCACAATGATTATGTGCAACCCCTGCTTTACGTGCACGGTTTAAGCGATCCCATGAAGAATCTACGATAACAGTTGGAATCTTCAATTCACGCATGACCATAGCTAACGCATTTGTAAAGCGGTTGGAACCTACAATTAGCACACCTGGATTTCCTTCTGAAGAAAGGTTTAACTTTTTCGCTACCCAACCAATAGAAAAACCATGCACAACAACCGTTGAAAATACTAACGCAAACGTCAAGGAAGTAACTAAAGAAGCTCCTTCAAACCCTTCATCTGCTAATACTGTAGCAAAATAGCTTGCTACTGTTAATGCTACAATCCCTCTTGGGGCAATCCATCCTATTAATGTCCTTTCTTGAACTGACAAGCCTGAATTAATCGTCGATAAGAAAATCGATAACGGACGAACAACAAATAACATCAATAACACATAACCAATGATCTCCGGTCGGAATACATCCATTAATGTATCTGTTGTTAGTGAGGCTGTTAATAAAATAAACACGGTTGAAATTAACAGCATAGAGATATTTTCTTTGAAATGACGCATGTCTTTGATAGATGAAATACCTAAATTAGCTAATGTCATCCCCATTGCGGTAACAGCTAAAAGTCCTGTTTCATGCTTCACTTCGTCTGCAATAATAAAGCAGGCAATAACAGCTGCAAACACAATTGGTGATTTCAAATACTCTGGAATATGACCAGCTTCGAACATCCATCCTGTCACTTTTCCGAAAATAATACCAAGCACTACAGCAAATAATGCCGCTAATAAGAAAAATAATAACGCTGTTGCATCACGACCATCTGATGAAAGGAATAAAATAAATTCAAAGGCAAAAACAGCAAGTAAAGCACCGAAGGGGTCAACAACAATTCCTTCCCACTTTAAAATCTTTGCTGGAGTTGGCTTTAATTTAGACTGTCTTAATAATGGTAAAATAACGGTCGGTCCTGTTACAATAAAGATACCACCAATAACAAAAGACACGGCTAAAGATAATCCTGCGACATAATGTGCAGTTAATGAGCCTAAAATCCACGCAAGAAATGCCCCTAATGTGACAATACGAAAAACAGGCTTACCTAAACCTTTTACCTCTTTGAAGTTCAAATTCAAGCTTCCTTCAAAAAGGATAATCGCTACAGCTATTGAAATAAACGGTCGATATAAATCACCGAAGGCTTCCTCCGGATTCATCAAACCCAAAATGGGCCCTGCTAATAAACCAGCTATCGACATAACAACAATTGCCGGCAATCGAAATTTCCATGCTATCCATTGTGATCCTACACCTAGAACAGCTATAAGCATAAGTGTGATCAATAATGAGTCCATCATCATTCCCCCTTACATTTTTTCATTTATCTATTTTTTTCTTTTATTAATTTACTTAACTGAAGCTTTCATCATTTTAAAGGTTAATCGTTGAGTTGTAAATCATTTAATTTCAACTATTTTTTTTCGCTTAATTGTGATGGGTATTACCAGCAAAAAATGTTATGCTAAAAGTGAAATAATAAAAAGGATGATCACGCATGAATACGTTAGAGTTATTACAAAAATATTTCGGTTATAGCGATTTCCGTCCTGGTCAACAACAAATTGTCGATCAAATTCTAAGTGAACAAAATACACTTGCCATCATGCCAACTGGCGGTGGAAAGTCAGTTTGTTACCAAATTCCTGGACTTGCACAAAATGGTGTTACACTTGTTATTTCCCCACTCATTTCTTTAATGAAAGATCAAGTAGATGCCTTGCAATCTATTGGTGTTGCGGCTACATATCTAAACAGTTCCCTTACAACAGAAGAACAATTCGATCGTTTAGCTGAAATCCGAAGTGGCAAATATCGCTTTGTTTATGTTGCACCAGAGCGCTTTGATTCTAATGCTTTTTTTAATGCCATTAATTCCATAGATATCGCATTGATCGCTTTTGACGAAGCACATTGTATTTCACAATGGGGTCACGATTTTCGTCCTAGTTATCGAACTGTTGCACAAGCTGTTAAACAATTGCGCCACAAACCTGTACTTGTTGGTTTAACCGCAACAGCTACCGCCGAAGTCATCGACGATTTGCAAAAGCTTCTAAATGTAGAAGACAATGCTGTTGTCAATACTGGCTTTGCGCGTAATAATCTAAGCTTTCAAGTTGTCAAAGGACATGATCGACAAAACTATATCGCAGAATACTTGCGCGTACACCCTGATGAAACAGGGATTATCTATGCTGTCACAAGAAAACAGGTTGACCAATTATATTTTTTATTAAACGAAAAGGGGTTCTCTGTCAGTAAATACCATGCTGGAATGTCTGAAGATGCTAGAAAACAAGCACAAAATGATTTCATCTATGACAATACACGCGTGATGATAGCAACAAATGCTTTTGGAATGGGCATTGATAAATCGAATGTTCGGTATGTTTTACACTACGCGTTACCAAAAAATCTAGAAAGTTATTATCAAGAAGCTGGTCGCGCTGGACGTGATGGTGAACCAAGTCAGTGCATTATTCTTTTCTCCGGTCAAGATATTACGTTACAAAAATATTTAATCGACCAATCCGAAATGAATGAAGAAAAAAAGAAAGGGGAATATGACAAGCTCCAAGCAATGATCAATTATTGTCATACAGACCAGTGTTTGCAGCAATATATTCTTCGCTACTTTAACGACACTGTTTCTTCCAAAGACTCATGTGGCAACTGCTCTAATTGCCAAAGCGATTGGGAAAAAGTTGAGCAGACAAAGGAAGCCCAAATGGTTCTATCCTGTGTCAAACGAATGAATGAGCGCTTTGGTGCCAATCTAGTCGCAAAAGTATTAAAAGGCTCTAACGACCAAAAAGTGAAACAATTTCGATTCGATCGTCTACCAACATACGGTCTAATGAAGGAAAAAACAGAAAAAGAAGTCGTATCCTTCATCCAATTTTTAATAGCAGAGGATTTTCTAGCTTCCGAAGGGGGGCGCTATCCTGTTTTGCGTCTGACCAGTCGAGCAATTCCTGTCTTAAAAGGCGAAGAAAAAGTATTTATCCGAGCAGCAAAAGTCGAGAAAAAAGAAGTAACAGATTACGATACAGAAATGTTCGAACAATTGCGTAGACTACGGAAATCATTGGCAGACCAACAAGGCGTACCACCATACGTTATTTTCTCTGATAAAAGCTTACGAGAAATGTCCGTCGTGAAGCCACAATCACGATACGAAATGCTCCAAGTCCACGGAATCGGCGAACGAAAATTCGAGCAATACGGCGAAGTGTTTTTGAAATGTTTTGTTGAAGGAGAATAGAGTTACTTTTATACTTTAATTCAAATAGTTGAGATTATATGTCCTTGAGAAATTTTGCTCTCAAAGACATATTTTTTATGTGCGAGAACACTTCTCACGGACATAACTTTCACCTTTCTTCCTCTTGTGTCCATGAAGCTGCTTCTCATGGACATAACTTTCGTCTTTCTCCCTGTTGTGTCCATGAGGCTGCTTCTCACGGACATAACTTTCGTCTTTCTCCCTGTTGTGTCCATGAGACTGCTTCTCACAGACATAACTTTCGTCTTTCTCCCTGTTGTGTCCATGAGACTGCTTCTCATGGACATAACTTTCACCTTTCTCCCTGTTATGTCCATGAGACTGCTTCTCACAGACATAACTTTCGTCTTTCTCCCTGTTGTGTCCATGAGACTGCTTCTCATGGACATAACTTTCACCTTTCTCCCTGTTATGTCCATGAGGCTACTTCTCACGGACATAACTTTCGTCTTTCTCCCTGTTGTGTCCATGAGGCTGCTTCTCACGGACATAACTTTCACTTTTCTTCCTCTTGTGTCCATGAAGCTGCTTCTCATGGACATAACTTTCACCTTTCTCCCTGTTATGTCCATGAGGCTACTTCTCACGGACATAACTTTCGTCTTTCTCCCTGTTGTGTCCATGAGGCTGCTTCTCATGGACATAACTTTCACTTTTTTCCGTGTTGTGTCCATGAAGCTGCTTCTCATGGACATAACTTTCACTTTTCTTCCTCTTGTGTCCATGAGACTAAACATAATACACCCACTTATTAGTTCCAACACGTTTGAAATTTGCCTCAAGCAATCTCTTTATACTTTTCTGAGAATACCCTTCCCCACACCAATCATAAACTACATTTGTCGTCAATTTCTCCTTAGGAAAAAGCAATCGGAACTCTTTAATATTTCGCAAAAGGGCATCCGCGTTTGGCTCTGATTTACCACATTTTCTGCATATGCTCTTCCGACCTACTACCTCCATTGATAACTTACAGCACTCCCCACATCTCAACCCTTTTTTTAATTGCGTGAATTCATATGTTGGGATATTAGGGTGGGGATAAGCACCAATATCTAACGACATCAGTTGCGCAGCTAGGTCATGGTGAAATTTTGTAATCGGGGCTCTATTATTCATAGAAGTGATAAATCTATCTAGTTGGGTTGGGAAAATAAAATGTTTACTTACTGGCGCTTGGTAGAGGGTAAATGCAGGATTGATAAAGACATCATAGGATTCAATTGGAAGATTAACGTCCAATTGCTGAAGAAGTTGTCTCATCAATGTTTCATTTTTCATCAGTTGTAAAAGGGGATTATTAATCTCTTTGTTCGGCAGCTTGTACCACCGCCTCTCCTCATATTTGTAATCACCTGGAAAATTTTTAACGTCAAAAAGGAGAAGGCTGTCACCTGTTAATAAGAGTGAATCGACTTGGAAAGTGGAGGTTCCTACTTCAAATCTCATGTCGCTGAGCACAATTACATATCCATTCAACTGTTGCTGCAGCAGAGATTCCCACTCTTTCTCACCTTGGTAACCTAATTGCAAATTGTGGTAATAACTTGATGCTTGCTTGGAAAAAGGTAGTCGTTCCTGCAATGTTTCAAATATGGACAACTCATACGTTTTTAGCAATGGTTTCTTGAGCATAGGCATGTCCCCTTTCTAAATAGGATTACCACTTTATTGTAAATGGAAAAAGTCCCCTAGTCAAAAACTAGGAGACTTACTTTTTACTTATTCAAAATCGATCGCCCATGCTCCTTGGCGGAATACAGGTTCTTTTTGTCCATCGGCAGTTTCACCGTCGATATCTAAATCTGCTGAACCGATCATGAAATCAACGTGTGCTAAACTATCATTTACACCATGCTTATCTAATTCGTCTTCATTCATATCTGATCCACCTTCAAGGTTTGTCGGATATGCTTTTCCTAAAGCAATGTGGCATGACGCATTTTCATCATATAATGTGTTATAGAAAATCAAACCAGATTGAGAAACTGGAGATGCATGTGGTACTAATGCAAGTTCTCCGAGTCTTACTGAACCTTCATCTGTTTCTAATAAATGTTTTAATGTATCGTAGCCTTGCTCTGCTTCAAAATCAACTACTTTACCATCCTTGAATGTTAAGCTGAAACCATCAATCATGTTACCGCCATATACAAGTGGTTTTGTTGCAGTTACTTTTCCGTCTACTTTATATTTATGCGGCATGGTGAAAACTTCTTCTGTTGGCATATTTGGATTGAAGTCTTTGCCGTTAGGAAGTTTGGCAGATCCACCTTTCCAAATATGGCCTTCCGGTAATTCAAAACGGATATCTGTACCTTCCGATTTAAAAATCAATGCTTTATACGCCTTTTCATTTAAATATTCACGTGCTTGGCGCAATGTTTTATTGTGCTCATCCCACGCTGCAATTGGGTCTTCTTGGTCCACACGAACAATCTGGAAGATTGCTTCCCATAGACTTTCGATGGCATCTTCTTTTGATTTTTCTGGGAAGATTTTTTGTGCCCAATCACCTGTTGGAATAGAAATAATGGTCCACGGAATACGGTCATTCATCGTATATTTACGGAACTCTTTCATTGCTTCACCAGCTGCTTTTGTTGCTTTGGCTACTTTAGCAGGATCAATATCCTTCAATAAATCTGGATTTGTTGAACGGATATTCATAATTGCCGCTCCATCTTCGGCAAAAGATAATTGTTTTTTCACTTGCCATTCAGGAACATCTGTCAATACTTCTTCTGGTGCATAGCTATACTTCAAATAAGTTAGCTCATCATCTGACCAGTTAATATGTACATTTTTCGCACCCATTTCATAAGCTTTTCGGACAACGATTTTAGTAAAATCTGCTCCTTCAATTGTTGAGTTAATTACTAATGCTTGTCCTTCTTGAAGATTAACACCTGTTTTCAATGCTAATTCTGCATATTTTTCTTGTAAATGTTTTTCAGCCATTATGACTCCTCCTTCATTTCTTCTATCAAAAGGGATAGCTCTTCCCATCTTGCCATTTTAACTTCTAACTGTTCTTCCACTTCACCTTGTTTATTATACAGTGGTTGAATCTTGCCAATGTCGCTACCCGCTTCAGCAATTTCAATTTCAATCTGCTCAAGTTCTGCTTCTAACTCTGCAATTTCATCCTCAATCGTTTCCCATTCTTTTTGTTCATGGTAGGATAACTTTTTCTTCTGTCGCTTTGGCTTTTGTTTTGGTGCCTGTTTAACTTGCTTTAATTCCAAAGCTTGTGCTTCTTCTCGAAACGCTGAATAGTTTCCGTAAAAGAATGTCAATGTCTCACTACCGGTAAAGGCGATAATTTGCTCTACTGTCTTGTCTAAGAAATAACGATCGTGTGATACCGTGATGACAACACCAGGAAATTGCTCTAAATAATCTTCCAGCACTGCTAACGTTTCGGTATCTAAATCATTCGTTGGCTCATCAAGGAAAAGTACGTTTGGCTCCTGCATTAGCACCGTTAATAAATATAACCTACGTCGTTCACCACCAGATAATTTCCTTACATATGTCCACTGTTGGGATCTTGGGAATAAAAAGCGTTCCAGCATTTGCTCTGCCGTAATCACACTTCCATCCACGGTATGAACAACTTCTGCTACATCACGGACTAGGTCAATTATTTTCACATCATCATCAAGCGCTGGATGATTTTGTGTATAGTAACCGATTTTTACTGTTTCCCCGACATCAATAGTCCCTGCATCTGGTTGAATGCGACCAGCAAGCATATTGAGTAATGTTGTTTTGCCACTTCCATTCGCACCAACGATACCAATTCTATCACCTGGATTTAGTAAGAAATCGAAATCCTTAAACAGCACCTTACCATTATACTGTTTACTCAATCCCTTTATTTCCATTACTTTCTTACCTAGACGGGTAGAACCTACTTGAAAATCGAGTTGCTCTTTATTTGTGTCAAACGTTTTTTCTTTCATTTGATGAACGCGATCGATTCGTGCTTTTTGTTTGGTCGTTCTTGCTTTGACACCTGCTTTGAGCCAAGCGATCTCTTTCTTCAAGATATTTTTATGCTTTTGCTCTGCCTGCCATTCTTGTTCTTCCCGTAATGCCTTTTGTTCTAGAAAGGTTTCATAATTACCTTCATAGGTATAGAGTTTCCCCTTATCCAGTTCAAAAATACGATTTGTAATACGATTTAGGAAGTACCGATCATGCGTAACAAGTAAAATAGCACCTTGGTATGTCGGTAAAAACTCTTCTAGCCATTCAATTGTATTATTATCAAGGTGGTTAGTCGGCTCATCTAAAATTAATAAATCTGCTGGTTGAATTAAAGCTTTAGCAATTGCAACACGTTTACGCTGTCCACCAGAAAGGTTCGCAATCTTTTGAACAAACGCTGGTACACCTAGCTTCGTTAAAATCGTTTTGGCAACGGTCATAGCCTCCCAAGCCTCTAGCTGATCCATTTTTTCTTGCATATGTAAAAGTTGTTGTTGTCCTTGTTCACTTTCTGGGTCTTTTTCTAACGCTAATACAGCTGACTCATATTGTCTTAACGTCACCATTATTTCGGCATCACCGTGATAAATATGATCAAGAACGGTATCTTCCTCTTGTAGTTGTGGATCTTGGTCTAAATATTCGATTCTATAATCATTCGGATGGGTGGTCGTACCAGCCTCAGCTTGGTCCATACCTGCAATCACTTTCAGTAACGTAGACTTTCCTGTACCATTGACCCCAATCAAGCCAATTCGGTCATTATCTGTGATTGCAAACGAGATTCCGTCAAACAATACCTTCTCTCCATATGTTTTGACTAGATTCTCTATTTTTATCGTGCGCATAATCATCTTATCCTTTCTCTCATTACCTACAAAATAGGTGAAATTAACCTTGAAACAGCCTCTTTCACCTTAATCCAGAAGGAGCGTTGTTTATATAATGAATACGTAAGATTAGTAGATTCTTCCATATCTTTTTCAAACTCATCAACAAGCATTTCTGCCATTGTTTCATTATATAAAAAGGCGTTTACTTCAAAGTTAAGGCGGAAGCTACGAACATCAATATTCGCTGTTCCGACTGATGCAATCTTACTATCGACTACTATCATTTTAGCATGTAAAAATCCTTTTTGATAAACATATGCTGTTGCTCCTGCTTTTAATAAATCCCCGATATAGGAATAAGTAGCCCAATAAACAAAAGGATGGTCAGGTTTATTCGGTATCATGACGCGAACATCAACACCAGATAAGCTAGCAATTTTTAGTGCATCTAACAGACTTTCATCTGGAATAAAATATGGTGTTTGAATAAAAATATAATCCTTTGCCGACATAATCATTTTAATATAGCCATGTTTGATCTGTTCCCATTCTGAATCAGGACCGCTCGAAACAATTTGCATCCCGATATTACCTGCTGGAATAGCGTTATAATAACGTGAATGATAAATGATTTCATGACGAGATGCTTGATTCCAATCAAGTATAAAACGAGTTTGCAATTGCTTCACGGCGCTTCCCCTAATTCGCAAGTGGGTATCACGCCAATACCCAAAACGTTTGACCTGTCCTAAATATTCATCCCCAATATTAAAGCCTCCGATATAACCTACCGCACCATCGATCACAACGATTTTA
The DNA here is from genome assembly GCF_033949965.1 of Gracilibacillus pellucidus. Lineage (NCBI taxonomy): Bacteria > Bacillati > Bacillota > Bacilli > Caryophanales > Bacillaceae > Gracilibacillus > Gracilibacillus pellucidus. The sequence goes on from NZ_JAWZSR010000002.1 coordinate 55,104, forward strand.
CGATGGTTACGATGATTAATTTTCAAATTCACTTTCGGGATTAATGGAGGAAAGAATCCCTCTACCTCTGCTCCTGCCTTGCGCATTCTTCGAACTAGTCTTTGCTTTAACGAGCGCGAGCCTAAATCATCATACAAAAAGCGTACTTCGACTCCTTCTTTTGCTTTCTCAATCAAAGCGTCTGCCAATCGTTCTCCTAAATGATCGGATCGAACGATATAATATTGTAAATGGATATGATCTGTCGCATTTTTTATATCTGTTAATAAAGATTCGAACTTGCTATTTCCATTAGTAAAAATTTGTATATCATTATCTTGAGAAAAAATAGCATCAGCATTTGTTAAATGTAAATAGTATAAATCCTTATACTGATACATTCTCGAATCGTTTAGAGAGAATTCTCCATTTTTTAGTTCCTCGAGCTGCTGTTTGACCGATTTCTTTAACCCTAGTTTACTTTTGGCATCCCAAGTAAAAAGTGCTTTGTTACTAAGTTTACGTCCAAATATTAAATATAAAATAAATCCTGCAATCGGGATAAATGTTAGTACCAAAACCCATGCCCATGTAGCGGTTGGATTTTTACGTTCTAAAAAAATAATGGTAATCGACAAGAGAATATTAAAAATTAAACTGGCACTAGCAATTAGTTGAAAAATTTCCATATGAAGCCCCCTCTCTTCTATCCCACTTCCTATAATATAGCACAATTATAGTGAAGCTAATAGCAAACACTATTCATAAAAACACTATCTAACAAAAGGGATCATGCTTATTATTCAAAGCATATGTAATTTATGTTTATACAGGATATTTCATGCAAAAACCTTTGCTAACTCATCAACTCCAAAGCGAGACTGATCTTTAAAAAGATTAAATTTTCTGAATTATTATTGACGGTTTGAAAACGATCCCTTATAATAAAAATCATTCAATCAAATAGGTGATAACTCTTATTTAGAGTGGCAGAGGGAATAGGCCCTACGAAGCCCAGCAACCTTCCATTTAAATAGCAATATGGACATGGTGCTAAATCCTACAGGTGTGACCTGGCAGATAAGAGGAGGACGACTCAAATACTTCAACCTCTTCTTACTTTTGTCCAGAAGAGGTTTTTAAATTATTTGAGGAGGCTACATAATGACAAATTCTTTTCAATTTCCTGGTGACGAAACAAACTTATTACATGGTGGACAACAAATAGATCCAGCAACAAATGCTCGTGCAGTGCCTATTTATCAAACTACTTCTTATGTATTTAATAGTACGGAGCATGCACAAAATTTATTTGCGCTAGCAGAGCCAGGTAACATTTATTCACGCATAATGAATCCGACAGTCGATGCATTTGAGCAGCGTATGGCATTATTAGAGGACGGTGTTGCAGCAGTTGGTACTGCTTCAGGGGCTTCTGCCATCACGTTAGCTATCTTGAATCTTGCTAATGCTGGAGATGAAATTATCGCTGACAGTAATTTATATGGTGGAACATTTAATTTATTCAATAAAACATTACCGAAATACGGGATTGATGTGATATTTGTTGATGGGACAGATCCAGAAAATTTCCGTTCTGCTATTACAGATAAGACAAAAGCCATCTTTGGTGAGGTGATTACAAACCCTAGCTTAAATGTATTTGATATTGAGGCAATTGCCGATATAGCACATGAACACGGTGTACCGTTAATTATTGATAATACATTTGCCTCTCCTTATGTATGTAAACCAATTAGCTGGGGAGCGGATATTGTCGTTCATTCCGCTACAAAATGGATTGGTGGTCACGGAACATCGATCGGTGGTGTTGTGATAGACGGTGGTAGATTTAATTGGAATACAGAACGCTTCCCAGGATTTACCGAGCCAGATGAGACCTATCACGGTATTCGATTCGGGATTGATATTGGACCTGCTGCATTTGCAACGAAATTACGTGTGCAATTGCTTCGAGATATTGGGCCGTCATTAAGTCCACAAAATGCCTTTTATTTCTTACAAGGACTTGAAACATTACACTTGCGGATTGAGCGACATAGTGAAAATACTAAAGCGATTGCTCACTATTTAGAAAATCATCCACAAGTAGAATGGGTTTCCTATCCAGGTCTTGAAAGTCACCCGTCCCATCAATTGGCTAAAAAATATTTAGCTAATCATTTTGGTTCGATCATCGTCTTTGGTATAAAAGGCGGCAGAGAAGCTGGGCGTCAAGTAATCGATCATATTCATTTATGGTCACATGTTGCGAATGTAGGTGATGCAAAATCACTTATTATCCACCCTGCTTCTACTACACACCAACAATTAAATGAAGAGGAACTAAAAACCTCTGGTGTGACAGAAGAATTAATTCGATTATCTGTCGGAATTGAAACATCTGCTGATATCATCGCCGATCTTGATCAGGCAATTGCCAAAGCAACAAATAGTGAGCCAACCATTCAATCAAATCACGAACAAGCTATTTCGTGGGCTCTCTCTTCACCTTTTGCCAGAGAAGATGGTGGAATTCGCTCTAAAATCATCGCTACTAACGATGACATCGAGGCTTCTGAGGTACTACAAAAGCTAACGAAGCTAGGCTATCAGGTTATTCCAGCGCATGCTGCAGAAAGCGAAATCGATATTTTATTTATTACCGATCGCACAGATGCAGCGAGTATTTATACAAATAAAGCAAAAATCATCTGGTTTGCTGAAAAAGAAGCAGATATTGCAGTAAAACAAAAGGCGGAAGCAAATGGACAAATTGTTATTGAAGGTAAATGTCCATTTAAAGAAGCAGATCGCCTACGCCGCGGAGAATAATTCGTTTTCTCCCAGAATATCGTTATTTATCTCCCCAAGATAAATATATATAATTAAGGACCGCTCTTATTTAGAATAGGAGCGGTCTTATTGCCTATTTACCCTTAATTCCTTCGTATGATATGATATGATACAAAACAAACATGTCTCACTACGGCATTGCATATCTTGAAATAAATGGAATGTTAGCAACGATAGATTGCGGGTAATATTAAATTGAAGGTGTTAGATGATGAAAAAAAAGATGTATTTAATTCTAATAGTATCTCTTCTTGCTGTTGGAATTTCTTTATTTTTACTACTTACTAACAGCAAAAATGACGAAATAGATGATACAAGTACACAGCCACATGCAAATGAAGAAACAAATGAAGAAGCGACCAAAGAGGAAACCAACGAAAACGAGTCAATTGGACAAAGCGTCCGTGATGCTGTAATGGAAGCAATTAGTTTTTTCAAAAAAGATGCACACGTTGTCGCAATTGGGGATTCCTTAACACAAGGGGTCGGGGATGAAGCGAATAATGGTGGTTATATAGGGATCATAGAAGAACGATTAGAAGAAGAAAACTTCCAGGTCACGTTCGATAATTATGGTGTCCGTGGGAATCGTACAGATCATTTATTGAAAAGATTGAGGGAAAACGAAGAGATAACAGAATCATTACAAAAAGCAGACTTTGTCCTTATTACCATTGGTGCGAATGATATTATGCAAATTATGAAAGACAATTTTATGAATTTAACAGAAGAGCCTTTCACATCAGGACGTGGACCATACCGAGACCGTTTAATAGAAATATTCGATGAAATTATTGCTGTACAGCCTGATGCAGAGATTTATTTATTAGGTTTCTTTAATCCCTTTGATCAATATTTTCGTGAAATTGAAGCACTTAATCAGATTGTCACTAGATGGAACAATGAAAGTTTGCAGGTAACTAATCAATTTGAACAAGTGCACTATATTCCGATGCAAGATATTTTTCAATATGAAGAAGAGAATGTCTTTGCAGATGATAATTTTCATCCGAATCACAGTGGGTACCAACTAATGGCAGAACGCGTAATGGAATACTTAGAAAACAACTTACAAGGCGAACAAAACTAAAGGATGACTTTCATGACAGAAAAAAAGCAAAGAAATTGGAAAAAATTATTTGTAACACTGCTCTCTATCAATATTTTTATCATTGCAGCGCTGATACTTTTCATTTTTGGGCCTACACAAAAAGTGGAACCTCCAGAAAAAGTATTCTTACATGATGATGCCGGTGCTGAATTTACGATTCAATCGAATAAAAAGAATTTAAATGAGCTAATCAATGCTTATATTGCTAAGCTACCGCAAATTGGTAGTATACAATATTCAGTTCGACTAGATGAAGAGGTTCATTTAATGGGGAGTATTGAGGCATTTTCTGTTGAAGTACCTGTTAACATCACATTAGAGCCTATTGTACAAGATAACGGTGATATTGTATTACAATCTACTGGCATGTCACTTGGCTTATTGCGTCTACCACAAGATCGCATCTTACAATATGTGAGCAGTCGTGTAGAAACACCTGATTGGATTACGATCGATCCAAAAGAAGAGCAAATTTATATCGCGTTAACCCAAATGGATTTAAAAAGTAACTTCCATGTCCAAGCACAGCAAATCAATTTAGAAAATGATGATATTTCTTTCCGTATTAAAGTACCGAATGATACATTGGGATTAGAATAAGACGAGGCAATCATGTCTCGTCTTATTCTTATTTATCCGTTAAACCATTCTGATAAGCATAGACAGCCGCTTGTGTACGATCCTGCACTTCTAACTTACTTAAAATATTGCTGACATGAACTTTCGTTGTTTTTAATGCGATAAATAATTGATCGGCTATTTCTTGGTTCGTCTTACCTTGAGCAATTAACAAAAGAATCTCCATTTCGCGCTTCGTTAAGCTATCATGTAGGCTTTCTGCGCTTTTCGAGCTGAATTTCGCCATCATTTTAGCTGTTACTTCTTTTTCTAATACGGATTCTCCGCCATAAGTATCACGAATGGCTTTGGCAATGACATCTGCTTTCGATGTTTTTAACAAGTAACTCGTTGCCCCTGCTTCAATCGCTGGGTATACTTTGTCATCATCAATAAAACTCGTTACGATTAATATCTTTGCTTCTGGCCACTGACGAATAATTTGGCGCGTTGCTTCGATACCGTCCATGCCATCCATCACTAAATCCATTAAAATGACATCAGGTCGATACTCTAATGCTAATTCTACTGCTTTTTGTCCATTATCTGCTTCTGCAATAACATCAATATCATCTTGTGTTGTTAAATAGGCACTGATCCCAATCCGCACCATTTCATGGTCATCCACGAATAATACTCGTATCACTATTTGTCACCTACTTTATTAATTAATGGAACACGTATTTCTATTTTGGTTCCCTCATTTGGTAAACTCATCACGTTAAGTCGTGCACCGATTTCTGCTGCTCGCTCATACATATTCGTCAATCCATATGAGTTATCCTTTTTCTCATGTATATTAAAACCAATTCCATCATCGACAATTCTTAAGATTAACAATTCATCCCGTTCTATTAATAACACATCAATTGTTGATGGCTTTGCATGTCTTAATGCATTAGAAATTGCTTCTTGCAAAATACGAAATAAATGATCCTCAATTCCTTTGTTTACGTCAATATCTTCTAATCGCCATGAAATATCCATCGGAACTTTGGCATGCAGCTCTTCTAATAATTGCTCCATTCCTTCATTCAGTGATTTGTCTTTCAATAAAACAGGACGTAAATGTAGGAGTAATGCCCTCATCTCTAGTTGCGCCTGCTGAATCATCGCTTCAATTTGATATAATTGCTTTGTCATTATGTCACTTTGCTCTTTATTCGATGCAATAACCGCCGATACAAGCATAGAAGCTGCGAACAATTCCTGACTAACAGAATCATGCAATTCTCGCGCCAAACGGTTTCGCTCTTCTGAAATAACTTGATTGATCGTCTCTTCCTGCGCACTTGCTCTTTCATCAATTAATTTTTGTGTTCGTTTTGTCTGCTCTTGAATATATTGTTGCAGTTCTTTGAGACGGTGGTGTACTTGATACATTTCTTCATAGCAGACAGGCTCTGAGAAAGATTGGTTCTTTAACATGCTCGCTAAACTATTTTCTAAAAACTGAATACGTCGCTGCCAGACAGAAGCAATGATAATACCAATAATAGCACCAAATAACAGCGTAATAGTTGGAAGCATCACAACAAACGGAATCTCTAACACTTTTGTTTGCCAGATTAGTTGCCAATCCTCAATCGGGAATGCTAAATAATAAAACACTCCCAATATTATGAGAAATAAGAGAGAAAACAAGGACGTCGTCGCAATAATTCTCGCATATAACTTCATCCTCTTCTCACCTCAAGCTTTCCAGCTATCATTTGAGTAAAGATTTTTACTCGTTGTGGTGAGCCGTGATACCCTTTTGACTGTAATTGAACATGTCTATTAAAAGCATTTTTCTCTTCGTGATCAAAAACTTGTATATCGCCAAAGACGACCGTATGATCAATAGTTACCTCAACATCATATGGCACGATAATGACAACTTTTCCGGCAACTTGGCGAATAACCATGACAGACTCTTCTTTCGGCAGCATCGTATCATTCAAATCAATGAAAACATCTCCAACCCCTGATTGAATATTCATATCCTGCCATGAGAAGCCCTCTTGTGTTGTATGATATTTACCGAACCATTTATTGTGTATCACACGCTCCTCATACAATGTTTCTTCTGTTATATCAATATGTTTCGGAAGTGGCTTCGACTCTTTTTGTTTCTGTTGATACCAATGCCAAACAAAATAGATGACAATCGCAAAAATAAGAAAACGAATAACAAATGTATCGATTATAGCAATAAAGACTATAAAAGCCCCACCCCAAAAAAAGGTCTTACCCGTCGTACTTTGATAAGAACGTTTTCCGAAGTAGATCAACACTGCACCCAAAGCAATTAAAAAAAGGAGACCCGTATCCATAAAAATAAATTCTAGTAATAACAAGATCCCACCAATGATCAAAATAATTTGCAATAAATCATTATTCATTTTTTTGAACATATTTAGGCCTCCTTTTTTACTTAATATGTATTTATATGTGTGTCTGCGGGAGAATAGCTTCTCTTAGAGACATAACTTCCCTTTTTCTTCGAGTTGTGTCCTTGAGAGCCTCTCTCAGAGACATAACTTTACCTGTTCTCCAAGTTATGTCCTTGAGACAGATTTATCTAAATGTAGAATAGGTGCAGAATGATCTGCACCTTTATAGAATAGCATGTTTTCAGTTAGAATTTGTAGCTTTTTTTTCTAATTCTTGAAAGCGTGCATCTAATGTATGCAAGCGATAGTCTGTCTGAACACGTTGTTCTAGTCGCTCAATATAGCTTTCTAGTTCGGCGAATTTTGATGCACTTTTAGAAACTAATTCAGATTCTAGTACTTTGTTCATCCCTTGTTTTGTGCGAGCTACATTTTCTCTACTGCGTAATTCTAAACGCTTCACGTAAAGATCTTTTAATTTTTGTTTCATTTGAATATATTTTGTTTCAAGCATTTCTAAATCTTTCACAGACTTGTCTGACATTTCATTCAAATGGGCAACACGTGCTTCAAATTGTTCTAATTCTACTCGTGCTTCAGATAATAAGTCTGTTTCTTGCATTTCTTCTGCTAATTGTACCTGACGTTTACGTTTTTCGACCATCATTTTAGCATGGTTCGATTCTTTCGCAATGTCATGCTTAATCTCATATTGCTTTTCAACAAGACGTTTGATTTTCTTTACTTCTTGCTCACATTCTCTAATATACTGGTTAACATGTGCAATTGGATTTTTCTCCTCCTTACGATCGATTGCCTCATGTAAATCTGCCATCACTGAATCCTTAATACGTGTAAATATGTTTGCCATGTTCTATTCCTCCTATTTTTTATAGATTGTCCCACTCTAAGTAATCTTGACGTTTCTTTTCTTCCTGATATTTTTTAAAACTGTAATACAATACGACTAACGCTACGATACCGATCAATGCTGGAATGTTTGATAGTGACATCGATACACCTATTAAAACAACAATCGCCCAGCCAACTTTCGCTCCTGTTGTATCTGCCAAAATAAATCGTTTCACACCGTAGTATGCAATCACCACACTAATTACTAACATAATCATCGGACCTAGATTTGCTAATAAAATAATGGAGGCTATGACTGCTAAACTAACAAGTAAGAATGTCTTCATCCTTCGTTCCCTCCTTCCATGTCTATATGATAGCTTGTCTCACTATTTTCCGTAACGGGCTGCGGATATATTTTAGACTAAGACTAGAGTCTTAACTCAACTAAGCCAAATAAAATACCTCTCCAAAAGGAAAGGTATAGATTAGGTAGAGGCTATAGTTCTTTAATATCGAAAGAGGCAATTCGCTCTGTTATTGGATTATAGACAACCGTTCCTCTTGCCGTTATTCGTTCTTGTAAGCTTTGTAAGGCATAATCATAGACTTCTCTTAATTGATCATGAGCCAACTGCGTCCTTTCAATTGGACGGTAATCTGTTACATGATACTGGGGATATGCTACTTGTGTTACCGCTAATAAATATTCACCCCATCTAGCCTGATCTGATTCCTGTGGTGCTTCAAATTGAACATCTAGCAGACCAACAGACGGATTTGCACCTAATGCCTCAAAAGCTCTTCTGTGTAAATTCATGCCTGTTGGTGGAGCATTTGGAATAGTATCAACCACTGTTACCGTTACTTCTCGTGCGTTTTGTGGGTTACGTACTTTTATTGTCTGACCACACTGATAAGGTGAGTTACTACTAACTGCGACTGTCATATATTGATTATGGGACCATGCAATGCCACACTGTGTTATACTTCCCCCATCTGTCCATGCTGCTACACCATCTACCATTTGCTGGCGAACATCATAAGCATACTGCGGATAATATGGATACATCTTACGTCCTCCTTAATTACACATACTCCTAACATGTTATGAACAAAATGGGCGAATGGTGCATACAAAAAAAGGACTAAAGTGTAATCCCACTTTAGTCCTTCTTAAATTTCGCTAAGGCATCTGCCAATGCCGTATTTGCAAAGCTATCGTCTTGTTGTTTTAAATATTTATTTACATCACGTTTAGTCGCTTTACTGTTTCCTTGCTTTTGTTTACGTTTTTGGAAAGAAGATAATTTCTCGCGATATCCACAAACACAAGAAAAAGTTTGACCTTCTCCTTGCCCACGCATTTCCATTTTTTTATGGCAATTTGGACAGCGGGCATTTGTTTTCTTCGCGATCGGTTTACGCTCTCCACATTCACGATCCTGACAAACTAGCATACGGCCTTTTTTACCATTTACCTCAAGCATTAATTTGCCACACTTCGGACATTTCGTACCTGTCATATTATCATGCTTATACGCGGCTTTCGTTGATTTGATTTGTTGCACCACTTCATTCGTATAATCCTTAATCTCACTAATGAAGGCTGTTTTCTGTAACCCTCCATTAGCAATTTGGGATAACTTTTTCTCCCATTCCGCTGTGAGTAGCGGCGAACGCAAATCAGCTGGAACAAGGTCTAATAATTGTTTCCCCTTAGACGTTAAGTACAAATACTTCCCTTTTTTCTCGATATAAAAAGTATTAAATAGCTTCTCAATAATATCGGCTCTCGTTGCAACGGTGCCCAATCCACCTGTTTCCTGCAATGTTTTCGTCGCATGCTTTTCTTTCGATGTCAAAAACTTCGCCGGACTTTCCATCGCTTGTAACAATGTACCTTCTGTTAAACGTTCAGGTGGTTTTGTTTCCCCTTCAACTAAATTGATCAGCGGGTTCTCCCAAGTATGCTGCTCACTAATATTGCCGAGCTTTTGCTCATCCTGCTCTTCGTCCTCATCTTGATAAACAGCTTTAAAACCTTGATCAATCACATTTTTACCTGTTGCAGTAAATGTCTCACCAGCTACCTGCGCTGTTAATTGAATTTGTTCATATTGAAAAGGTGGTAATAATACCGCTAAAAAGCGTTTAATCACAAGATCATAGATTTTTTGCTCTTGACTAGATAGTTTAGACAAGTACACAGGCTCTTCTGTTGGAATAATTGCATGGTGGTCTGAAACCTTTGCATTATCAACAAATGATTTGTGTGCCTTAATTGGTCGTTTCTTTATTTGATTGGCGACTTTCGCATATGGTCCAACTCCACAACTAGCTACTCGTTCTTTCAACGTTGGAACAATATCACTAGAAATATATTTAGAATCCGTCCTTGGGTATGTCAACACTTTATGCTGTTCATATAGCTTTTGCATAATCGATAATGTTTGTTTTCCAGAGAAACCGAAAATTCGGTTCGCATCTCTCTGTAAGTCTGTTAAATCATATAAAGTTGGTGCATAGCTTTTTTTCTGCTTTTTATCAATGTTTGTAACAGTTAAATCTTTGTTTTGTAGCTGCGTTTGTAACGCTTTTGCTTTGTCTTGGTTGAAAATTCTCGTTTCTTTCTTCTCGTTTTGCCAAGTTAATGTAATACCATCTTTCGTTCGTGCTTTGATTTGGTAATATTTTTTCGGTTGGAATTGTTTAATTTCTTGTTCTCTTGTCGCAATCATAGCAAGAGTTGGGGTTTGTACACGCCCGCTTGATAATTGTGCATTAAATTTAGTCGTTAACGCACGTGTTGCATTCAATCCAACATACCAATCCGCTTCCGACCTAGCAACTGCTGATGCATAAAGATTTTCATATTGCTTTGCAGGTTTTAACTGCTCGAAACCTTGTTTAATCGCTTGGTCTGTTACAGAAGAAATCCACAATCTTTTCACCGGCTTATTAACACGAGCCTTATCTAAGATCCAACGCGCTACTAATTCCCCTTCTCGACCAGCATCTGTTGCGATGACTACTTCTCCAACATCGGCACGATTTAACTGACTTTTCACCGCATTAAATTGCTTGCTCGTCTGTTTCATCACTACCGTTTTTAATTTATTCGGTATCATTGGTAAATCTTCTAATTTCCATGTTTTATATTTATTATCATATACTTCTGGATCAGCTAAAGTAATTAAATGCCCCAAAGCCCAAGTAACGATATATTTTGATCCTTCTAAATAGCCATTTCCTTTTTTCCCTGCCTGTAACACTCTAGCTATATCACGAGCTACAGATGGTTTTTCGGCTAATACAACTGTTTTTTTCATGAAGACACATCCTCGTAAAATCTGTAAGGATATCTTATCATACTTAGCAGCAAACGTATAATGTTTGGACAGTCGTTTCTTTCCACAAAAAAATCACCATGTAACAAATACATGATGATTTTCCTATCTATTAACAAAATGAATCTTTTGGCTTCGGTACTGATAGCCCAAATAGTGGTCTTAAATATAGTGCAATAAAAGTACCTGCTAGAGCTAAAATTCCCCATATATAGCCATGAAGACTAAAGGATGCGATACCACCGAAATAGGCTCCAATGTTACAGCCAAACGCTAAACGTGCCCCGTAACCCATCATTAATCCACCAATTACAGATGCCATGGCATTTTTTCCTGTTATCTTAGAGAATTTAAATAGTCCTCCTGCTGCAGAAGCTAAAAAGGCTCCTAAAATAACACCTAGGTTTAATACTGTAGTGGAATCTGCAAATATCGATGACTCAAGTGCTACTGCGTTAGCACCTTGCCAATAGCCCCAGCTTGCTACATCAATACCAAGAAATTGAGCAGCTTTTGAACCCCATAGAGCGAAAGCAGAAGTAACTCCCCATGGTGTACCACGAGTCATTAACGTCAATCCATTTAATACAGCCAAAGCAATTGCTGCTGCAAATAATGGCCATGAACCTCTAAAAATTCTTCTCCATCCTTTTGTAGTAGGAAGTGATGCCATTTTTGGTGCTCGTTTCTTTTTCTCTACTACTAACGTTATCCAAGCAATTAAGCCAAATAATGCAAGGGATACAATCCATGCACCACCATAACCAAGTCCTGTAGAAGTTGCTAATGAAACAGGTTCAAAAGCTGGTAAATCTTCTGTCCAGAATGGAAGATGATAAGCGCCGATTGTTGATCCAATAATAAAGAATAATAATGTAATAAACATAACAGAACGTCCGCCACCTACAGCGTATAACGTCCCAGAAGCACAGCCACCGCCTAACTGCATACCAATACCAAACATAAATGCTCCAACGAGAAGACTTACACCAACTGGTGATACAGAGGCAGATACTTCTCCACCAAAGAATGTAGAACCAAATGCTAAGATTGGTGCAAATAATGTAACGGCTACTGCTAACATTAACATATGCGCCCTTAGTGCTTGCCCATTACCAACAGAGGCAAAGCGACGAAATGCAGAAGTAAAGCCAAATCTAGCATGGAATAAGGTATATCCAAGCAATAGACCAATGACTAATAATAAAGATTGAACACTATCTTGCGTAAATAAAAGATACATAATAAGAGCAAATCCAACCACTAATCCACCAATGATTAATGGCATTTGTGGTTTATTTAACGGTTGTTCCTGTTCTGTATGATTCCTCATATCATCAACAGCTTTCATTTATATCACCTTTTTCCGATTGTTTTACTTTGGATTACTTATACTATATTACCTAGTTACCTGTTTGGTGTCAAATGCTCAAAGAAATTTCCATAATTTAAGTGGATTTTGCACAAATCAACTACTATAATAGTACAAGTGTCCTGTAAGTATACAACGATGGAGTGAATCAACTTGAAAATAACAAAGAAACAACTAATCATATACGCTTTATTAGCAATAGGATTTATCGGGTCGATTATTTTCGTTCATCATAATCAATTCTTTTATGATAGACCAATTGCTAAAATAACCAATACGTCTGACGTAGACCGAACAGATATCTCTGATCAAAATGACAATAAAGATTATATTGTCACGCAACAAATAAAAGCAGAAATACAAAATGGTGCTCATAAAGGGGAAACAATTGATTTGACCAACGAATATGCTGGTTCATTAGCAGTGGACCAAGCATTCAATGCTGGCGATGAGGTGTTTATTGCCATAGATGACGAGGATTTTACCGGAACGATCCAAGATGTGAAACGTGATAAGTATCTTGTTCTCGTCGGATGGCTTTTCGTCATTATTTTAATCGCGGTAGGGAAAAAGCAAGGGGCATTGTCGGTTATCAGTCTTGCGATTAATGCCGTTATTATATCTCTAGCTCTAGATATTTATTTGCAAAATTCCGATCGAAGCCTGATTATCATTTGTGCAATTAGTATTATTCTCTTTACCGTACTATCCTTACTGTTAGTTAATGGGCGTAATGAAAAAACATACACAGCGATTATCGCAACATTGCTCGGTACGTTAAGTTCATTAGTTATCGCCTTTTTAGCTTTATTAGTAACAGGTGAAGAGGGACTTCGTTATGAGGAAATGTCCTTTTTAAGTAGGAATCCACAGCTCATCTTTATGGCGGGACTTTTAATTGGTTCATTAGGAGCGGTAATGGATGTCGCGATCACGATGTCATCTTCTATATTTGAGCTATACGAAAAAAACAAACAGATTTCATTAAAAGATCTAAAAAAATCTGGTAGAGATATTGGGAAAGATATTATGGGAACAATGATTAACGTTCTATTCTTTGCCTATGTCAGTGGTTCAATTCCGATGCTATTGTTATATTTTAAAAATGCCTCGCCATTTGGTTTCACATTATCGATGAACCTATCTATTGAATTGGCGCGCGCTTTAGCTGGTGGTATTGGAATCGTATTGACTATTCCAATCGCTATCTATACATCGATTTTCTTTATTAAAAGAAAGAAGGCTAGATCATGAATGTATTAGTATTGTTATCGATTATTTTATTCGCACTAATGGCGATTATCGGAGGGAAAAAAGGCGTAAAATCTTTTATTGCCTTATTATTAAATTTTGTGATTCTACTCGGCACTGTTTTAGTGATGAATGATCCTAACGCAAACCCTATTTGGCTAACACTGATCGCATGTGCACTGATCAGTGCGATCAGTCTATTTTATATTAATTCTGTTAATAGCAAAACGGTCATGGCTTTTATCTCAACAATTGTCACATTAATTATTTTATTAGCTTTTATCATCGTCATGACTGATCAATCGATGATTCAAGGATTTGGGGAGGAAGAAACAGATGAATTAGTTGTTTTCTCCTTACACATTGGTATTGATTTCGTGAAAGTTGCCACTTCTGTCATTATTATGGGGACAATTGGAGCAATTATCGATACAGCAATTTCGATTACATCACCAATGCGCGAAATCCACTATCATAATCCTTCTATCAGTAGAAAAGAATTGTTTCTTGCTGGTATTCGGATAGGTAGAGACATCCTGAACACAAGTACCAATACATTATTCTTTGCCTTTTTTGGTAGCTCAATGGGACTTTTAATGTGGTTTAAAGATTTATCCTATTCATTTGGTGAGATGGTGAATGCTAAAGTATTTAATGACGAACTGATCTCCATCTTCACAGCAGGAATGGGCGTCGCCATCGTGATTCCAATCGCATCAGGAATGACTGCACATTATTTAGTCAAAATGAGCAAAAAGAACAATCATGCAAAATGAACTAACAAGAAGATTTGTCTCCTAAGCAAACTGCTCAGGAGACAAATCTCTTCTTCCTTAATCCAACTTACTATATTCCATCATCATCTGTTCATATGTTAATGGACCAAAGACAAAGAACTGAATGATTCCTTGTGAATCGATCATATAGGTCGTCGGAATCGGAAGAATTTTATATTGATCTGCTACCTTATTTTCCTTATCTAATGGTATTGTCATGGTTAAATGATGCTCCTCAATAAACCTACTTACATCTTCCAAATTTGACTCTGTCTCTGTTAAATTAATGGCCAAAACATTCAGGTTAGTATCTTGTTGTAATCGTTCTATATCAGGCATTTCGGATACACAAGGTGGACACCATGTGGCCCAAAAATTTAACATAACTGGTTCACCGTGAAAATCAGATAACCTCACCGTTCTACCATCTACTGTCTCTAATGCAAAATCAGGAGCCATATCGCCAATTTCCACACCAACATTATCGTCCCGCTCCGTTACAATCCCATCCACTATCACCCAAACAACCATCCCTAGCAAGAAGATACAAATAATCCATTTTTTCATGTTATAACCTCCACTTTGATACTATGTATATCCTTATGCAGATTAAAACATGATTAGAAAAAACAAGAGCCTATGTATTAAGACTCTTGTTTTTTCCTTCCATATATAGATATATTTAATAATATACCGATTGCTATCATCGTAATAACTAAAGACGACCCACCATAACTGATGAACGGAAGTGTTATACCTGTGATCGGCAGCATTCCTAGAACAGCCCCTAAATTAATAAAAGCTTGCAAAATAATTTGGAATGTAATACCAATTGCAAGTAACCTACCAAACTCATCTTGAGCTCGCGCAGCAATTCGTATTCCTTTAACAAATAAAAAGAAATAGAAGCCTAACACTGCTGCCACACCGATTAACCCTGTTTCTTCTGAAATAACAGCCATAATAAAATCGGTATGTGACTCAGGTAAATACCCTAACTTCTGTACACTTCCACCTATTCCTGTACCGAAAAGACCACCTGTATGTATCGAAATATAGGAATTAACCAACTGGTATCCTGATCCTTGTGCATCTGCAAAGGGATCAAGGAATGCGGTAATTCTGGCTAATCGATAAGGCGATTTAATGGCGAAGAATACAAAGACGATTACCGCCATACTTGCTAGTAAAAATATATGTCTTAATCGAATCTTTGTAAAAAATAAAATCATCCCACAAGAAAAAAGAATAAGTGTAGCAGACCCTAAATCTGGCTGCACTAGAATCAATCCAAATACAAAAGCTAAAACAATTAGTGGCGGAATAACACCCTTTTTAAAATTAGCGATATATGCTTCCTTCCGACTATAGAAATAAGCAAAATAAATCAGCATCGCCATTTTAGCAAACTCAACTGGTTGAAATAAAAATCCACCAATAGAAATCCATCTTGTTGAGAAGTTTCTTGTGACCCCTATACCAGGAACAATAACGAGTACTAACGTTATTATTGTAAACAAAACGAAGAGAGGAGCAAATTTACCATATACACGATATGGTATAAACATTGCTCCAAACAAAAATATCACACTAATAATCGCCCAAATTAATTGCTTATGGAAATAGTGCCCCGCATCATTAAATGTAATATAAGCATTAGGATAGCTCGCACTATACACCATCACCACACCAAATACGACAAATAGTAATACTACGACTAATAAAGCTATATCTACTTTTTTTAATTTTTTCAATCTTTTCATCACCTTATGCTACTGAATCATCATTTGAAGAGAACATATAATCCTTCGATCGCGCAAAAATACTCTGGACAAGTCCTAACGCAACCATATTCGTTAATAAGGCACTCCCCCCATAACTAACAAACGGTAAGGCAATACCCGTAACCGGCATTAACCCAATCGTCATTCCAATATTTTGAAAAACCTGAAATGCAATCAGCGCAGAAATACCTATACAAATATATACACCGAATAAATCTGTTGATTTCAAAGCAATCGTAATAATTCGATATATTAATAAAAAGAATAGAACGATTAATACACTCGCCCCAACAAATCCGAATTCCTCACCAATCACAGCGAAGATAAAGTCTGTATGTGCCTCTGGTACTCGACCACTTTGCACTTGAAACCCTTCGTTAAATCCAGATCCTGTTAGCTGCCCTGAACCAATACCTAACAGCGCATTTTTTACTTGGTAACCAAAGCTCCCTGTGTATTCTTCTGGATTTATCCAGCTATTAATTCGACCTAATTGGTGTCTTTCAAACATTTCGGATAACAAATCTTGTCTCTGCGTAAAAATGTAGAAAAGAAAAGAAAAGACTGCTGCCATCACCGTTAAAATACATGCAATCATCTTATTACTGATCGTAGACATAAATAATAAGACTAACGCAGCTATCGCAATTAACAACGCCGTTCCTAAATCTGGCTGTTTTAATATTAGATAAAACGGTATCAGCAATATAACCGCCGTTTTCAAAACAACTGGAATACTTTGGACAAAGGTTAGTTTTTCTTTTCCGTATTTCCTTAGGACGGCAGCTAAATAGATCACGAGAAAAATTTTCATTAACTCAGACGGCTGGAAATCCATAACTTTCAAATCAATCCATCGTTGTGAACCGTTCTTAACTTCCCCGAAAAAGCGCACATAAAGAAGCAATATAATCCCAAATACATATAAATATATGGACCATTTTTCCAATAATTCGTAATCGAAATAGGCAATAGCAATCATTATACCAATACCGACGATATACCATATAAGCTGTTTCCTAGCAAAAAGGAATGACTCACCATCTGTGTATTGCCCTGTTCCACTATATACAGCAAACAGACTAATAATTAATAGTCCGACTAAAATCATAATCATCAAATAATCTATCTTGGGTTTCCTTATCATTTATCTCTCCCTCAATCATACTACTTTTTCAATAATAACCTCACCCTCTACTATACCATTAATAGATCATTAATAGATCATTAATAGATTATTAATACTCGTGTGATATGGTGAGCATACTATCAATAAAGCTTTTTTGATGTTATTCTGCTATACAGCTCACCTATCTAATTCAAATAAATTCGTTCTGAATCAAAATAAGTTGACTGTTCTATTTGTTACTTTCTTCATTAAATATTGATTTCAAACCTACCCTTAAAGATAAAGGAGTGTTGACGTATTGTCAACACTCCTTATAATAGGTAGACACTCGATTATAGAGCTATTTTAGCCGATTTAATTAATGGTATTCAGGTAGCCAATCGCCATGCTCCTCGATTAATTCATCACATAACGAGATAATATCATCTATTGATAATTCTGCTGCTGTATGAGGGTCAAGTAATGCTGCCTGATAAATCTTTTCTTTCTTTTTCGTTAACGCTGCTTCGATCGTTAATAACTGGGTATTGATATTCGTTCTGTTTAAGGCAGCCAATTGTTCTGGTAGAGCGCCAACATATGTCGGTGTGATTCCACTTGCGTCCACTAAACAAGGGACTTCCACCACCGCATTCTCTGGAAGGTTACGAATAAGCCCACCTGTATTAAGGACATTTCCTCCGATTTTAAACGGTTGATTGGTTTCCATCGCTTCTATAATGTATGAGCCATATTCATGTGTTCGTTCATGCTGTAGATTTTGATCATGAACAAGGTCATCACGCATTTTCTTCCAGCCTTCTATTTGATTGACACAACGGCGTGGATATTCATCAAGCGGAATATTATATTTTTCCACTAATTCTGGATAATGACGTTTAATAAAATAGGGATGATACTCTGCATTATGCTCAGATGATTCTGTCACATAGTAGCCGAACTTATCCATCAATTCAAAACGAACCATGTCATCATGCTTTTCCTTTTGCTTCTCTTTCGCTCGTTTCTTGATCTCTGGATAAAGATCCTCCCCATCTCTTTTAATCTCAAGCAACCATGCCATATGATTAATACCAGCAATATTCCATTGAATATTATCTTTCGGCATATCTAGTGAATCTAATAAATGATCTGCACAAACTTGTACACTATGACATAAACCAACCGTCTTAATACCTTCTTTCAACATAATGTTTGTTAATACGGCCATTGGATTTGTATAATTTAACAACCATGCATCAGGACACACTTCTTTCATATCACGTGCAAATTCTTGCATGACAGGGATTGTCCGTAAATTACGGAATATTCCACCTATCCCTAATGTATCCGCAATTGTTTGGCGCAACTCATATTTTTTAGGCACTTCAAAATCTGTTATCGTACAAGGATCATAGCCACCAACTTGAATCGCATTAATGACATACTTTGCATCTCTTAATGCTTCTTTTCTGTCACGATATGCTTTGACTGTTACATGGCTATTTACACTTTTCTTCAAATTAGTTAACATCATTTCGGAATCATTTAACCGTTCGTGGTCAATATCAAATAAAGCGAATTCAAAATCTTGTAGTGCATCAACTGTCATACAGTCTCCTAACACATTTTTGGCAAATACCGTACTACCCGCTCCAAGAAACGTAATTTTAGACATATTACTCCTCCTCACAATACGTATTAAATTGCTATTTACTAACCTCATCATAATCCGCAATTTAACCGTTTACAATCGTAAATAAAATTAATAGGAGTAATATATTGCTGTTCTTAGTCAATAAATAATTGATCTACTGGCATCATATCCTTCTGCCTCCGATATTTACTTGGCGTTTCATTTAACAACTTTTTAAACACTTTACTAAAATAATTACTAGAAGTATACCCTACTTCCCTAGCAATTTGTTCAATAGTCTTATCATTATCACGCAAAAGGTCTAAAGCACGCTGAATACGAACCTTCGTTACATATTGAATAGGTGTCTGCTGAAGAGAGGATGTAAATAGTCTCGTAAAATGATATTTGGATAACTTAGAAACTGCTACAATATCATCTAATGATAGGTCTTCCTGATAATGCGCTTCTATAAAAGAAACAGCTTTACTAATAGCTAATGGTAAATGTTTTTGCTCATGTTGTTCATACTCCAATGCATGTAGGCACTCCATCATGAAAGAATAAGCATAGCCAGATGCCTCATAACCATTGTTAATACTAGTTGTTTTTAATTTGTCTAGTATTCGTAAAATATATTGAATGGGTGTCGCTTGAATCGGGAATGCCAAAACATGCCCATATTTATCTGTTATATGATGAAAATGATGACGCACTTCCTTTCCATATATCGTCATATAAATAAACTCCCACTCTGTTGAATCTTCCGGAAGATAGTAACAATGATCACTAGGAATAAGCACAAAAAATGCTTGTCCTGCTGCTAAAGAATGCACATCATTTCCAATTCTAATAGTCCCTTTACCACTTAACGTATATTGAAAAACAATGCGCCCCTCTTCTCCTCTTTGCAACCCATCCCAACAATAAGCATGATCGGTTCTGATTTCCCTACCAATCGCATGAAGACCAGCAACCCGTTCTTGAAAATCTCCCTTCAACCGAAAACCGTATGAATAATGTTTCATGACAACCATCCCCCCACCTCGGACAATATGTGTTTATTTCCAATAGTAGCTTACATATAATGAATAAAAATCAATTTTTATTAACAAAGGAGGAAATTTCGTATGTTAATAGCTGGCTTACTAAATTAATCGGAGCAAGTTTTGAGTTTTACTTAGGTATTCCATTTGTCGGTGGTGCTTTTATTGTTTCCTTCTTCTGGCTCCCACTTATTGCAATGTTAGCATATCATATTATCACACTAACATTATCGCAAAATAACCATGCTACTATTTGGAGTCCAGTTATCGGTATTATAGCAAGTATCCTCGGCTTTATCCCTTTTTTAGGTATGGTACTTCACTGGATCGCCTTTATTTGTTTATTAATTGATGGTATTACTAACTTAGTCATAAAAGACCGAAAATAGGGCATTTACATTTGGGAGAAGTTTTTTAATGTATGATAAAGGAATTATGCCAGAAAAACATAGCTTGTGCCATCCCATTGATTGACTTCCTACCTCAAATCGCTTAAGCTTGCTTTAAGATATGAGATAATGGAGGAATTGTGGAGTATGCTACAAGCAACTAATGTAAGTTTACGTTTTGGTGATAAAAAGTTATTTGAAGACGTTAATATTAAATTCACAGCAGGAAATTGTTACGGTTTAATCGGTGCTAACGGTGCTGGTAAATCGACGTTCCTAAAAATATTATCAGGTGAAATCGAACCACAAACTGGTCATGTTTCACTAGGTAAAGATGAACGCCTTGCCGTATTAAAGCAGGACCACTTCGCTTATGAAGAACAAGAAGTGTTAAAGACAGTAATTATGGGACACAGTCGCTTATATGAAGTCATGCAAGAAAAGGATGCTATTTATGCTAAAGGTGACTTCACAGAAGAAGATGGTATGCGCGCTGCTGAGTTAGAAGGCGAATTCGCTGAGATGAACGGTTGGGAAGCAGAATCTGACGCAGCTATCCTGTTAAAAGGTCTTGGAATCGGTGAGGATCTTCATTATAAAAAAATGGCGGACTTATCAGGTTCAGAAAAAGTAAAAGTATTGCTTGCTCAAGCACTATTTGGTAATCCAGATATTTTACTATTAGATGAGCCGACTAACCACTTGGATATTCAAGCTATTCAGTGGCTAGAAGAATTTTTAATCAACTTTGAAAATACCGTAATCGTTGTTTCTCACGACCGTCACTTCCTAAACAAAGTATGTACACATATTGCGGATGTTGATTATGGAAAAATCGAAATGTATGTTGGTAACTATGACTTCTGGTATGAATCAAGCCAACTTGCTCTGCAAATGGCGAAAGATCAAAACAAGAAAAAAGAAGAAAAAATTCAAGAACTACAAAACTTTATCGCGCGATTTAGTGCTAATGCATCGAAATCAAAACAAGCTACTTCTCGTAAGAAAATGCTTGATAACATTACATTGGATGATATTAAACCTTCATCCCGTCGTTATCCGTATGTAGCATTCCAACCTGGACGCGAAATTGGAAATGATTTATTACGAGTAGAAGGCATTTCGAAAACCATTGACGGTGAGAAAGTATTAGATAATGTCAGCTTTATCTTAAATCCTAATGACAAAGTTGCGTTTGTAGGGCCTAACGAACAAGCGAAATCTGTCTTATTTGATATTCTAATGGGTGAAATGGAACCAGATGAAGGAACATTCACATGGGGTGTTACGACTTCCCAATCATACTTCCCGAAAGATAACTCTAAGTTCTTCGAGAATAATGATATGTCATTAGTTGAATGGCTTCGTCAATATTCACCTGAAGATCAGACAGAAACATTCTTACGTGGTTTCCTAGGGCGCATGCTCTTCTCTGGTGAAGAAGCATTGAAAAAAGCAAATGTCCTATCAGGTGGGGAAAAAGTGCGTTGTATGCTATCGAAAATGATGCTTTCTAACGCCAACGTATTACTACTTGATGAGCCGACTAACCACTTAGATTTAGAATCTATTACGGCTGTGAATAACGGCTTAGAGAGCTTTAAAGGATCTCTATTATTCACTTCACATGACCATCAGTTTATTAACAGTATCGCTAATCGTCTTATCGAAATTACACCAAAAGGTATTGTTGATAAAGAAATTAGTTATGATGAATATGTTGCAGACCAAAAACTTCAAAAAGAAATTCGCGAAATGTATGCATAATACACATTCAACCAGTGAGATCTATCGTCTCACTGGTTTTTTATTATCCCTAACTTTGTCTAATTGGCTGCTCTCCAATCAAAACACCTATCTTTTTTTTGGATTTTATATCTTTTCTTCCTTATTTTTATAATTAAATTTACCGTTCCATCTTTTTTGTGTATGCTTGAAAGATAGAGAGAAATGTGAGGGAGATGGTAGCAATGAATAAAGGGGTTTCGCTTTATATCACAATTGGTGAATGGATTTTCAAGATTTTATTATTGAATATATATTGGTTTATCTTTTCCTTACTAGGTTTATTTATAGCAGGCGTTTTCCCAGCCACAGCAGCATTGTTTGCGACAATTAGACAAGATATCAAATCGGAAAATGATATTAAACTCTTTCGAAACTTTATTCATTATTACAAACAAGAATTTATCAAAGCGAACATTCTCGGCTATATGTTAACTATCGCCACCCTTATTTTATTATTTAACCTACAAATTTTAGGACGATTAGATGGCTCTATCTTTATTTCAACTTTAATGGTGATGACTTATATATTACTAGCCATCATCGCACTTGTTTCTGTATTTATTTTCCCAATTTATGTACATTATCAATTCCCGGTACTTAGCTATATTAAATATTCAGCTATTATCGTTATCGGAAAACCATTACAAACAATCGCGATGCTAGGATTAATCGCTGCAACCTTTTACTTATATTATCTAGTACCAGGATTCATTCCCGCTTTAGGCGTTAGTCTATTAGCTTATATTATTATGCGAACTGCCTATTCCTTCTTTAGCGTTCCAGAACAAGCAGAACAATAATGTGAGGCTTTCTTTTTGATTAGTATATTGATTTGCTGACACTTCTTCGAGATTTCGACCCCTTTTTGTCAGCGCTCTCTCTACAACATCACTCTGCCTTTTTCATCAAAAAAGACTTCGAACATTTTGCTTAACTGTTCGAAGTCTTCCTACTCTCTTATCCTTTAACAGACCCAATCAATACACCTTTTTCAAAATACTTTTGGATAAATGGGTAAAGTACTAAAACCGGTAAAGATGATACGATTATAATCCCATATTTTACTTGATCAGCGTAACGTTGGGCGTAACCGCCACCTGTTCCACCGCTTCCAGCCCCTTCTGCAAATACTTGGTTCGATAACAAAATATCTCGTAACACAATTTGTAGTGGCTGTAAGCTATAATCCCGGATATAAATCAATCCTGTAAAGAAATCATTCCAATGATGTACTAAATAATAAAGACCGATTACAGCAGTAACTGCCTTAGACAATGGTAGTACAATCGATGTGAAGAATTTAAAATGTGAGCAACCATCCATTGTTGCTGCCTCAAACATTTCATGTGGAATATTATTTTCAAAAAATGTCCTTGTAATAATTAAGTTAAAGATATTGACCGTTACGGGGTTAAAAATAAAGACCCATGGCGTATCTAACAAACTTAAATCTCTCATTAACATATAAGTAGGAATTAACCCACCATTAAAAAACATCGTGAAAATAAAGAAAAACATTAAAAACCTTCTCGCTCTAAACTCTTGTCTTGATAACACATATGCTGCTGGTAATGTTAATAGTAAACTAACAGCCGTTCCGACAATCGCATAGAACAACGTATTTCGGTAGCCAATCCACACTCTTGAATCGGCAAATATTTGCTCATAGCCAAAGAAACTAAAACCTTTCGGCGCAAAAAGTACTTGGCCTGTTGAAACATATGTTGGATCACTGATAGATGCAATAATAATGAAATAAATTGGATATGCCACAATAAAAAAGATTAAGATACATACCGCAATAACTATTACATCAAATAGCAAATCTCCAGGTTTTTTACTTCTAATTCTATTCATTGTGATAGAAGGCATACCTATTCCTCCTTCAAGTTAATTGAAACAGACTTTACCACAGACTAATACGCGCTACCTTCTTCGCGATCGTATTGACAATAACTAACATAATAAAATTAATTAATGTGTTGAATAAACCTATCGCTGCGGCATAACTGAATTGATTGGATACAATACCTGTCTTATAAACATACGTCTCAATTACTTCTGATATCGGCAAATTGAGCGAGTTTTGCATCAAGAATATTTTTTCGAAGCCAGTACTAATAACGGATCCCATATTAAGTATTAACAAGATAATAATAGTTGGAATAATGGCTGGTATCTCAACATTTTTAATAATTTGCCACT
Organism: Gracilibacillus pellucidus; assembly: GCF_033949965.1. NCBI lineage: Bacteria > Bacillati > Bacillota > Bacilli > Caryophanales > Bacillaceae > Gracilibacillus > Gracilibacillus pellucidus. The sequence continues at coordinate 79,600 of NZ_JAWZSR010000002.1, forward strand.
TATTCGCGCCATCAATTTTGGCTGCATCATAAAGCTGTGGATCAACTGAAGCTAATGCCGCTAAATAAATAATACTGTTCCAACCAACATGTTGCCATACATCTGACAACACATAAATCGGGACAAAGGCATTAACAGATGCTAATAAATTCCCTTCTACTCCTAACTTCGCCAGCAGTAAACCAAGGACTCCTGTATTGGGCGAAAGCATGACATTTAATAAACCTACTAATACAACAATCGAAATGAAGTGTGGTAAGTAAACCGTCGTTTGTAAAATACGTTTACCACGCTTCCATCTTATTTGGTTTACTAAAAGTGCTAATGCAATCGGCGCTGGAAAGCCTACAACGATTGTCGTGATACTAATTAGTAACGTATTACGAATTAAATCCCAGAACAGATGACTATTCACAAATTGCTCAAAATATTTAAGACCAGCAAACTGTCCACCTGTCAAACCAGCAGTGAAATCATACTCACGAAACGCTAATTGAATTCCATACATCGGAATGTAATTAAATATAATTACACAGATGATTGCAGGTAGAATCATAAGCCACAATTGATAATCTCTTCTTAACGTATTAAAAACAGTTGCTTTTTTAACCTTAGGCAAAGCCTCTGCGTTTGTTCCTTGGGAAAAGGCCATATTATGACTCTCCTTTTATCGGGGAGATAAAAGATTCTCTTACTATCTCCCCGGCTATTTTTCTAATTTAACTGCTCTTTGTAATCATCATAATAGCGTTGGATAATCTCTATATTGGATGGTAAGCCCATTTGTTCTACCTGCTCCACATAACTATCCCACTCATTTTCAATGCCACCTGTTGTAACCCATTCACCAAATTTGGAAATAGCTATATTCATAAAGTCTGTATTTACTAAAGTCATTTGGTTGTGATCCTCTTCAGAGTATTTCAACATCATTGCCGGGAACACATCATTTTCTCGATCTAATGTTTCAAATACATCATTATATGGTGCTTGTTGTTCATCGACAGCTTGCATATCCGCAGGCAACTCCACATCTAATTGATCGGAAATAAACATCGGACCACTATCCGCCCAAGTAGAAGTCCATTTCCACGTACCTGGATCCATCTCTTCATCTTCAGGTTCTAAAATTGTATAGCTATTATCTCCATTTTTTTCAATGTTAGGCCCAAGAGAACCAAATAAAACTTGCAAACTCACTTCAGGATCATAGAGTTCATTAATAAATTTCATAGCAGCTTCTTTATTACTAGTTGCTGATGACATTTGAACGAAATTAACCCCGAAGTTTAGCTCGTTATAATCATAAGACCAAGTTACCTCACCATCATAATCACTAGAAGCTTTCATCGGATCAAACGATACATATTGGTCTGCAACACCTAAGCCAAATCGATCCGTTCTTTCCCAGCCAAAGGTATACCCTACTGTAGCAACATCTCCTTCGCCTCGAGCTAATGCTTGATATTGAGAATAGTCTTGTGTAAACGCCTCTTCATTAATTAAGCCATTTTCATATAATTTGTGTAAAAATGACACAAATTCTTTATATCGCTCATCAACAAAGAAGTTACGAACTTCCCCACCTTCTAAGAAGTAACCTTGACCACCGCCACCAGTAATCGTCATACCTAAACTACCTAATAATACGGTTGGATGGAAATATCCGAAGCCACCTTCACCAATGGGGGCAAAGTCCATTGGAATTTCATCGTTAGGATCACCACTACCATTCGCATCCTCTTCTTTAAAAGCCACTAACACATCAAACAATTCATCCCAATTAGTCGGAACATCTAAACCTAGATTATCGAGCCATTGTTTATTAATAAATTGCATGGTAGATGTTTCTGGCCAAAACTGTTGATATTTAGACAAACCATAGATTTCTCCGTCTGTTTGTGTAGATAGTACTTCTGTTTGAGGCTGCTCTTCAAACATTGCTTGAATATTTGGACCATGCTCTTCAATTAATGGTGCTAAATTTTCAAACAAACCAGGAAACTGTGCAAAATCTGCATCTGTAATAGCATTTGGACCAATAATAAGGTCTGGAATATCACCACCAGCTAGCATCGCACCTTTTTTCTGATCCCAATCAGCCGTTACCTCTTCCCATGTAATCTCCACACCTGCTCGCTCTTCTACTTCTTGTAGCCATTCCATATCTTTCAAATCTTTTGTCAGTGGGTGCTTCGTAATTAGCGCTGTCAAAGCAACTTTACCATCTTCTGTAACCTGTTGTTCGCTACTTGCATCATCATCACTACATGCCGCCAACAAAACCGTTAAACAAACAGTAATTAGTAACAATACATTCTTTTTCACCATTAACGCCCCCTCGATTCATTTTTAAAATGACAGTTCGAATAAATCATACACAGTGATCCTTATTTCTCCTGTCATCCCTCCTTCTGATTACTGATTCACTTTGCTTAGCTATATTTTAAATTGATTTGCAAACGCTCACTATAATAAATATCTTTGTCAAAGAGTAAAATATTGCGATATAACATTAACAAAAAGGTATATTGTCTTAATTATGACAGTCAGCCAATATGATTACTTCTTAACATCAAACCAGATGTCACCGCTTACATTTTGTTCATAATATAAAGTGAAACTTCAATCAGTGGGGGGATTACGGACTCATGCACCGTGATAGAAGTTTTAATCAAAGATTCGTAAACGATTTAACACTACTGCAATAGAGCTTATTTTCAGTATGCCACCTTACATTAACTGTGTGAATTCATTTTTTTACGAATACCTATCTTTTTTTTGGATTTTTGGCAGTTGCGGACTAAACATATATATAATTGTTAACAATGAATAAAATAACAACGTTTGCATAACTTCATCCTTATTAAAAATAAAACATATCCATAGATTATGCAGGCCTCTTACATAATCTGTGGATATGTTGTGAATATTTCAAAAATATTGACTTCATCTCAAGAATTGTCCACAATCATGAACAAATTCTTGATTTATTTCTGTTTTGAAATGCTTGCTGAGGTGATTAACGCACGTATTGTCTCACGATCGTTTTTATATAATGAATCAACAATCTTACTACCTACTACAACACCATCACAATGTTCCGTTAAAGAATGTACATGTTCTGGACTTGATACACCGAATCCTGCTAGAACAGGCACATTACTTTGCTCTTGTAATACTGTTAAATGTGCTCCAAGATTTTCTTGAAATGATGAACGAACACCAGTTGTTCCGGTAACCGTTACTGCATAAAGGAAACCTTCTGTACGTTTGCTAATTTCTCGTAAACGTTCTTCTGTACTTGTCAAAGCAGCAAGACGAATAAGGGCAATCTCCTCTTCTTGTAGCGTTGGGACGATAATATCCTCCTCTTCAAGTGGTAAATCCGGAATAATCAAGCCGTCCACACCAGCTTCTCTACAAGCTACAGCAAAGTTATCCACACCATATGCATGAATTGGATTCATATATGTCATCAGCACAATGGGAATAGTTCGTTTTGCTTTTCCTTCTGCTAATTTTTCTAATACAGCGGTTAATGACACACCGTTTTCTAATGCACGTAGACCCGCTTCTTGAATAACAGGACCGTCTGCAACCGGATCAGAAAAAGCAATCCCTAATTCCACAACCGTCGCCCCTGCCTCTTCTAAAAAGGCTAACTGCTCATCCAATTGCTCTAAGCCACCATCACCAGCCATTATATATGGTACAAAGGCTTTATCACCGCGTTCCAATACACTTTTAAATGCTTGTTCAATATTTGCTTTACCCATTTTGCTCACCACCTAATGCTTCTCTTACTGTTTCCACATCTTTATCCCCACGTCCTGATAAACAAATAACCATTACTTCATCTTGTGTCATCTCTTTCGCTAATTTCATTGCATATGCAATCGCATGAGAGCTTTCCAATGCGGGAATAATCCCTTCTGTTTTCGATAATTCCTGCAACCCTTCTAATGCTTCTTCATCGGTAATATCGACATAGTTAACACGGCCAATATCTCGAAGATAACTATGTTCAGGACCAACTCCAGGATAATCAAGCCCTGCTGAAATCGAATGTGCTTCTTGAATTTGACCATGCTCATCTTGTAATAAATAGGTCATTGTTCCGTGCAGAATCCCTTTTTTCCCATGGCTTAGTGTGACAGCATGCTTATCTGTATCAACACCTTTTCCACCTGCTTCAACACCGTAAAGCTTCACTTTCTCATCTTCGACAAATGGATAGAACATCCCCATCGAATTACTACCACCACCAATACATGCAACGACTGCATCTGGCAAGCGGTTTTCTTTTTCGTTGATTTGTTGCTTCGTTTCAGAACCTATCATACTTTGAAAATCACGAACGATTTGCGGAAATGGATGTGGTCCAACAACAGAACCGATAATATAATGCGTATCTTCCACATTACTTACCCAGTAACGTAATGCTTCATTAACAGCATCCTTTAACGTTCCACTACCTTGATCAACACTTTCCACTCGAGCACCTAATAGCTCCATTCGGAACACATTCAACTTCTGACGACGCACATCTTCTTTCCCCATAAAAATGACACACTTAAGTCCAAGTAAAGCACAAACCGTTGCGGTTGCTACCCCATGCTGACCTGCTCCTGTTTCTGCTACAACTTTTTTCTTTCCCATTCGTACAGTTAACAATGCTTGACCTAATGCATTATTAATTTTATGGGCACCTGTATGGTTTAAGTCTTCACGTTTTAGATAAATCTTCGGGCCGCCAAATTTCTTAGAGAATCGTTCTGCATAATATAATGGTGTTTCTCTTCCGACATAATCGTTTAAATAATAATTAAATTCATCGAGGAACGTTTTATCCTCAATTGCTTCTTTATATGCTTTTTCCAGTTCCAACACTGCTGGCATTAATGTTTCTGGTATAAATCTGCCACCATATTCCCCGTAATGTCCTGTTTCATTTGGTGCTTGATAATTCGCCATCTTTATCACCTTTCTTTGCTGCATCTACAAATGCGTTTATTTTCGCTATATCCTTTTCACCGTTTGTTTCCACACCGCTTGATACATCTACTCCAAATGGAGATACTTCCTCGATTGCTTCCGCTACATTGTCTGTATTTAAACCACCTGCAAGTAAAATCTTCTTATTTAAAAAATCATATTCTTTTGCTAGTTGCCAGTTAAATGTTTCTCCTGATCCACCACGATATTTGCCTGCTGGACTATCAAGTAAATAATACTCACAGTCATATTCTTTCAGCTTTTCCAAATCACTCGCTTCTCGCACTTCGAATGCTTTTATCACTGGTAAACCTAATTCCTGACAAAAGGTAGCTGATTCATCACCGTGTAGCTGCACATAATCTAAACCAACTGCATGGGCAATTTCCTTCATCATTTCTGCCTCTTCATTGACAAACACGCCAACCTTTTTTACGTGCTCTGGTACAACTTGAGCTAGTTCGATTGCTTTGTCTTTCGTGATTTTTCGCTTACTTTCAGCGAAAACAAATCCGATAAAATCAGCGCCTGCTGAAACAACCGCCTCAACCGCCTCTATCGTTTGCAACCCACAAATTTTCACTTGAACCATGTTCATTCTCCTAACGGTATCCGTAAATTAGCGAATGTTTCTTGTAAATTAGCAGAACGCATCATTGTCTCTCCAACTAGAATACCTCTTGCTCCAGCATTTTTTACCCGTTCTACATCTGCTGCTTTTTTCATGCCACTTTCACTAATTAACAAAATATTTGATGTATCGATTTTTTCAGCAAGCCGTTCCGTTGTTGCTAGATCGACTTCGAATGTTTTTAAATCACGATTATTCACACCGATAATTTGCGCGCCAATTCTTTTCGCAACCGCTAATTCGTCTTCATTGTGTACTTCAAACAATATTTCTAGCCCCTTATCACTAGCGTAGTGATACAATTCCGCTAGTCTTTGTTCAGGAAGTGCTGCTGCAATTAACAAAATCACATTTGCACCAGCATCATAAGCACGATCAATTTGGATTTCATAAATAATAAAATCTTTGTTTAGCACAGGAATATCAACAACTTCCCTTACTTGTTGCATATCCTCTATTGTCCCTTGAAAAAAAGGACTATCCGTTAATACCGAAATAGCACCAGCTCCACAAGCTGCATAATTACGCCCTTGTATAGCAGGGTCTACACCATCATTAATTAATCCTTTTGACGGGGAAGCACGTTTCATTTCTGCAATAACATTCATTTTCTCTGCTTTCATAAAGGTCTCATATAAAGAAACATCCACTCGTTTTCCTTTGATTTGTCCGGGACGATAATTTTCCTTTAGTTCTACTACTTCTTTCGCTTTTTCCGCTAAAATTTTTTCTAAAATAGTCATCGATTACACCTCTTGTTTTACTGCATTACTGTAAGTGATTAAGTTTTCTAATTTCATTAATGCTGCACCAGAATCAATCGACTCACGCGCCATTGCCACACCTTGTTGAACCGTTTGTGCTTTACCATTGGCAAAAATAGCTAAACCTGCATTGAATAAAACCGTATCACGATGTGGTCCTTTCTTACCTTCTAATACTTCTCGTAAAATGACCGCATTATCCTTAGCATCCCCACCACGAATTAAGTCATTATCCACAACTGGTAAACCTACTTCTTCGGGAGTTAACGTAAATTGCATAATCTCGCCGCGATCTAACAAGACAAGATGATTTTCTCCTGCTAATGATGCTTCATCCATATGACCAGCACCGTTTAATACTAATGCTCGCTTTCTCCCTAACTTGTTAAGAACATTTGCTAACGTCTCTAACGAATCTCGACGATATGTCCCAAGCAATTGTGTTGATAACTCAACCGGATTCGTTAACGGACCAATCAGATTGAAAATAGTTGGTACACCTAATTCCTTGCGTGCCTTCATCACTCGTTTCATCGCTGGATGCACATTTTGGGCGAATAAAAAGGCGATACCGTTATCTTGTAAAATTTCATTTGTTTGTTCTGTCGATAAATCTAAAGAAATACCTAGATGCTCTAGCACATCTGCACTTCCTGTTTTACTTGAGATACTTCTATTGCCGTGCTTTGCAACGGTAATTCCTGCACCAGCAATCACAAAAGCTGATGTAGTACTAATGTTAAAGCTTTGTGATCCATCTCCGCCAGTACCACAATTATCCATTGCACCAGAAATGTCTGTTGGTAGCTTTAATGTGGATTTTTCGCGAATAACATTTACGATCCCTGTTATTTCATCTGCCGTTTCGCCTTTTGTTTTCAACGCCGTTAAAAAACCACCGATCGCTATATCACTTGTATCTTCCGCAAACATTGTGCGTGCTGCTGCTTCCATTTCTTCCAATGTGAAATGTTCCTTTTCCATCGCTTTATCAATAAACTGTCTCATGCTGTCTTCTCCTTTCTAATTGCTTGAAAGAAATTATTCAATATCTTCTTCCCTCTTCCTGTTCCAATTGATTCTGGGTGAAATTGCAAACCGTAAACAGGTAAGTACGTATGTTTAATCGCCATGATCTCTTGATCATCCATTGCTGTTGCCGTAACTAATAGCTGATCAGGGATTGTTTTTTTGTCAATGACTAATGAGTGATACCGCATTACTTCTAATGGCTGTTCCAAATAATCAAAGATTTCATCGTTTTGATGATGTATTCTTGATGTTTTACCATGCTTGATTTGCCCTGCATGTGTAATGGTTGCGCCATATGCTGCACCAATTGCTTGATGTCCTAAACAAATCCCTAAAATCGGAAACTCACGTGCAAGCTGTTGGACAACATCAATGCAAATACCCGCTTGTTCAGGTGTACCGGGTCCAGGTGATAAAATAATCGCTTCAGGCTGTAACGTTCTGATTTCTTCTAATGTAATCTTGTCATTACGGACAACTTTTACACCCTTCCCAAGTTCTGAAATGTATTGAAACAAGTTATAAGTAAAGGAATCGTAATTATCAATTAATAGCATCATTTTTTACTTACCTCCAATAGCGACTTCGCCTTATTCAATGTTTCTTGATATTCGGATTGTGGATCCGAATCATAGACAATTCCTGCTCCGGCTTGCACATATGCCTGACTTCCTTTAATCACCATCGTTCGAATCGCTAGCGCTAAATCGACATTACCATTCATATTGATATAGCCGACAGCTCCGGCATAAACACCACGTTTTTTGTTTTCTAGCTGATTGATGATTTGCATCGCACGAATCTTCGGTGCTCCTGATACGGTTCCAGCAGGTAATGTAGATATTAGTGCATCTATCCCTGTATAATTGGCTGTTAATTCTCCGTGAACTTCTGACACAATGTGCATAACATGTTGATAACGTTCAATCGTCATATATTTAGGTATCGTAATCGAACCAATCTCACAAACGCGCCCAAGATCATTACGGCTTAAATCGACTAACATTTTGTGTTCCGCTAATTCTTTTTGATCAGCTAATAATTCTGTTGCTAGTTGTTGATCCTCTACATCTGTTTTACCTCTTGGCCTAGTCCCTGCAATTGGATTCGTTACGACCTTTTGTCCGGTTGTCTTGATTAAACTCTCCGGTGATGCACCAAGTACGATATAATCATCAAAATCGATGAAATACATATATGGCGATGGGTTTGCTACTCGTAAGCGTCGATAAAAGGTAAACGGCTCTGCGTCAAAGCTTGCCTTCATTCGCTGAGATAATACTACCTGAAAAATATCACCGTCTACGATATGTTGCTTCGCTGTTTCCACCATTTCGAGAAATGTATCTTTTTCGATGGATGGTTCGAAACTGACTAACAGCTCTTCATCTGGTGTTAATGGTTCAGGTGTCAAAATCTGATCTTGCAATTGAGCTAAGCTAGCTGTTAATTGTTCCTCATCTCTCGTTCCATCTAAATCAATCGCCATCACCGTAACCTTTTGCTTCATATGGTCAAAAACCATCACGTCTTGGTAGAACATCATGTGAACATCAGGCATGTCGATTTCATCTTCTAATAGTTCACCAATGTATTCATATTGCCTAATAGCATCATAGCCAATGTATCCAATCGCTCCACCGTAAAAAACAAATGGCAATGGAAGCTCTTCATTTGGAATATGACTTTTTAGCACTTCTAATGGTTGCTGCTTGATTACTTCCGTTGTTTCATTCGTATGATCAATAACCGTCGTTTCTTCCGCTGATCCAATCATTTCTTTATATGGATCAAGGCCAATAAAAGAAAAACGTCCTTTATCATCATGGCTACCTGAGCTTTCTAGTAAGAACTTTTTCTTTCCATTGATTCGATTGAAAATAGAGATAGGGGTAATCGTATCTCCGTTCAGTTCCGTACTTTTATAATTCACCATCTCACTCGACTCCTTTTTAACTATTAAAAAACCGCCCTTACACAAACGTCATTTGTTTGCATAAGGACGGTCAAAATACCGCGGTGCCACCTTTTGTTGAGGACTAGGATTTTTTAGTCCTCCACTCCATATCCGATAACGGGGATTAGTCGTTGCTTTGTACTATTATTTCTAAAGCACTCTCGAAGGTCCATTCCAACATTCCGTATATGCCGATCTCTCACCACCGCCGGCTCTCTGTAATACAGGGGGAATATTGTACATTTCCTTCTCATCAATTTGTTAGCTTATCATTTTACTGGACACTTTAAGACATTTTCTGGACACTATTCACATGTTGACTAAACAAAAAGGGTTCCCTCATCCGAAAAAGGACGAGGAAACCCGTGGTACCACCTTTATTAGTTGTATAAAACAACTCACTTGATTAGCGTCTCATGAACGCTTACCCCTTTGCAACGAGTGGGTATCTCGCCAAAGCCTACTAGAAATATCGTTCGGTTTGGGGCTCAGAAGTCCATTCACTTACCTTGCACGCTGATTCACACCACCCATCAGCTCTCTTTAGTGCTTAAAGTTAAGCTACTTCTCTTCATCAATGCCATCACGTTTTTAAATGTTGATACTATCATAGTACGCTTACTTCTGTTTGTCAATAACTCAACATCATTTTTTCTGAAAATTTACACAACATTAAAATTCAATAATTTCTTCTTCGATTCTTTCGCCAAGATGTCTACCTGGTTGATCAACCTTTACCAAAATCCGATCACCCGCTTGAAGTGAAATAGCTTGTTTCTCCTCATGATCTGATGTTAACAGATGAACACTATCCGCTTTTTGCAATGTAGCAGATAATTCGGTATCACCAACTTTCGCTACGATTCTCATAAGTGGTCTCTTTTCTATTTTTACTCGACCAATTGCAAGTTGATGCGTTTCTCCTTTTTCATTATAAATCGGGAGCATGTCGCCAGGTTTTAGCTCTGCTAAGTAAGCAGTCGTTTCCTCTTCTTTTACAACATAATGATGAATCGCACCACTATTTATGCGAAAACTTCTAGCAGGATATGTATCTGTTGTACGGTTCTCACCTAAAATAAAAAAGTAGCCATGGCCTGTATTTCCTAACAAAATCCCTTCTGTCGGCTGAAGCTGATCAACCAAATCTAAACAAACACGTGCACCTTCACCAATTTCTTCTACCTTTACTACCTCTGCTTCTTGTAGATGATTTACCACAATCTTTTCCCTCATTTTCCATAGAATTTATCACGGTGTAAACGTCCGTAAAAACCCCCACTTCAAGGTTCGAGTGAAAACGTGAAAGCTAAGTGGGAGATAAACGGCCGCTAACTCCCTGATAATTTTCGCTAACAATCAGCGGGAGCAAAAAACTCCCACTGATTGAAGCCTCACTTTATACAGTCTTCTTATAAAATATGATATAGAATTATGATCTCATTTACAAATAAGGAGGGGAACAAATGCGAAAATGGTTAGTAGCATTATTCCTTTTATTAATCATCACTTTTGGCATACTAGGAATTAGCATAGACGAACAAGCTTTGAATAAGGAACATACATTAACACTAGAGCAGAAATGAGGCTCAGTCTGATCTTTACATTGTCATTATGGACGTTTGCACCGCGAGAAAAAGAAATGCTAAGTAGTTTTCTATTTCTTCAATTGTTTTGAATTCATCTTTCTTTTCAATCATTGCTTCTAATGTAGGGATATCTTGTACTTTTACTTTTTCTTGTAATCGGATGGTAGTGTGAAATACATTAATATGCACTTAGCACGTTCCGTCATATAAATGTAGCTACTATATATTCAGTTTCTCGGATTGTCTTAAAAAAATCCTTTTTGTGGATTAACTATTTGACAACTTATTCCAAAGTTTGAATTTTTATTAATAAATTGTTAATCTATATTTAGGTGGAAAGGATTGGAAGGTAGATTGAAAGATCACTCCCTTTTGTTAATTTCAATGTATAGTAATGTTTATTATGCTGACACTTATTTTGTGTATCAAAGTTTATGGTAAGACCAGCATTCCTATTTGGAGATCAAATAGGATAGTGCATAAAATTTACTTCTATGCGTGTGCATTAATGTGTGTATTTAGTTATAGTATTCTTATAATAAACATTTTAGATACCTAAAATGTTTATACAACTAAATAGAGTGAGGGGTTTTATGCTAGAAAAGCGAATGAATGGGATTTTTCAAACATTAGATCAAATAAACTACGCATTGTTACATCACTACGATGAAGTGCTTGAACATAAATTAACACCAAGGCAGTCTTTAATTATCGAGCATGTCCAGCAGCATAATACATTAACAGTCAGTGAACTGACTGAAAAGATGAATGTGACTGCAAGTGCAGTTAGCCAGTTGTTAAGTAAATTAGAGAAAGAGCATTATATCGAGAGAGCCATTAATCCTAACTCAAGACGTGAAATTGTCGTAACACTTGGCTTGAAGGGTAAAGAACTTTATGAATTATATGCAAAAGTAGATGAGCAAATTGTATCAACATACTATGCTAAACTAGATGACGAAGTAATTAGTCAATTGGAACAGGCAGTAAACAAGATCTATAAGATCATTTTGGAAGAACAAATGAAAGCAAAAGGAGAGTAGTGCCCATGAATTGGATTTATTTAGTTATTGTTTTTACTATTTGTATACCAGGCATTTATTTTATGTATCAGTCGGAAAAAATACATATAAAAGAGGATGATGTGACAGATGGGCAACGATTAATTGCACATGGCTTAACAGCACTTGTATTTTCAGCGATGGGTGCTTATTTTGTTCCTAAGATTCATGTTGTTCAACAAATAGAAATTAGTCAAATTCTATTATATGGTTTAGGTCTAGGTGTTATCTGTTCTCTTAGCCATTTGTTGTTTTATTATATGTATTTAGTGCCAAGATTAACAAAAACAGATTATATGGAAATTGAAACGCATTATGTAAATACAGGTATTTTAAGTCGTGTATTTTATGGCGGAGTTGTAGAAGAAGTTATGTTTCGATGGGGCTTGCTTAGCTTATTTATTTGGTTGTTTCAATTAATGAGTATGGGTGATCGTGTTAGTACATTGTTTGCAATTTCCATTTCAAGTGTCTTATTTGCCGTTGTTCATTTACCATCTATTAAACTTGTTGCCTCGCAACCAAAACCTCTTATGTATGTGTATACGATTATTGGTAACATTTGGGTTGGTTTTTTCGCTGGGGTAGCCTTCATTCAAGGGGGATTATTAGCAGCTATATTTGTCCATATGCTTTTCCATTTAATGTGGTGGCCAATTCAAAATCGTGAATATGTTAAGTTGCATAGTAAATAAAGGTAAAACAAACTAAGAAACAAAAAATCACCCAGACGTTAAAACAAGAAAGGCAATGGTATAGATGGATTTGCTCAACCTGCCTAATCTCAAAGTAAAGGACATGAAGGAATTTGAAGACAATTATTGTTTTTTGGTGGTACCAACAGTCCATCTCCTTCGCATTGTCCTAAATGTGGCACAGTGCTTAACCTCTACAAACATGGTATGAAAGAACAGTTATTCTTTGATTTACCTATGCACGCTAAACGTGTAGGTTTAACCATTAAGCGACAACGATATAAATGTCGTGAGTATGAAGGAACCTTCTTTGAAGAGCTTCCTGACATTGATAAAGTTGAACTTGTAGCAATGCATATGTGGAGACCTTACAAAGACGCAGTTAATATGGTGATTCCACATGCTAAAATCATTATTGATCAATTCCATGTTGTCAAATTGGCTAATGAATCCTTGGAAAAGATACGTAAAGCGAATCGTGAAAAGGTATCCGCCAAAGAGCGCAGACAACTTATGAGAGACCATTATGTTCTTCTAACGAAACGTAGAGACCTTAACGATTTCGATGATCAAATAAAATTACAAGTAGTGCTTTACTCCCTTCTGGATAAAATGTTCTTCCACATAGCTTATTATATCATGATACCGCTTGATATCGCTCTTTTGTAAGAGGTAACTGCGCATGATTAAAAAAGTCTCTAAATACTCAATTCCAGTCAAACAAATAAGAGTAGCACAAACCTTCTTTTGTCTGTGCTACTCATCTCCATTCTTACTTCCTCTTCAAATCTACCAATTCATCTACTTTAACTGCTTGACCTGTTGCTAATGATTGATTTCCTGCAATCCCTGTCAGGATGGAAATCGCGCCATCAATATGTGATGCTGCACGATTGAATTCATCTTCCTTCGGTATACCGAATAAATCATTAAGCAATTCTGGGTCACCACCACCATGGCCACCTTCTTTTTCTTCTACTTCTACTTCATAAGGTTCACCAAACATTGGTAACACACGAATCATTTTTTCATCTAATTTTCCTTCATCACTCTTGTTACCACCTGAATTGATATATGATTGCTCACGCACTTGTACTTCAATCCGACCTTTCGTACCATTAAAGGCAATCTGGAAGCCTTCCCATGGTAAATAGGCATTCAACGAATACGTTAAAATTGCTTTATTTTTGTATGTCACATTCACACCTAAAGTATCTTCAATATTGATACCATCCCCGAATACACTTTGGTCACGGTGGTAACCATCTTCTTTTTCTGCCTCTAAATACATTGCTTTTAAATGATCATTCGATTCTAAATCAATAGCAAATGGATCAGCTTTGGCATATTCACTGCCATGTGCACGCTCATAAAACCTTGTTACACCACGCTCTTCTGCATTTTCTTTTCCATAAAAATGTAATCCGCCTGTCGCATACACGACATCTGGCTCTGTATCTAACCAAAAGTTCACTAAGTCAAAATGATGGGTAGATTTGTGCACAAGTAATCCACCGCTATTGCGTTTATCACGGTGCCAGCGACGGAAATAATCAGCGCCATGTTGCGTATCTAACGCCCATTCAAAGTGAACAGAATTCACTTTACCAATAACATCGTCACGAATAAGCTCGCGAATCTTCGTATTATGTGGTGCATAACGATAATTAAATGTTACGCGAACATTTTGCCCTGTTCGTTCAATCGCATCAATAATTGCTTGCGTTTTCTCCGCGTCCACTGTCATTGGTTTTTCTGTAATGACATCACAGCCTAATTCCAACGCACGAATGATATAACGATGATGTGTTCTATCTACTGAAGTAACAATGACAATATCAGGTTTTTCTGTTTCGATCATTTCATCAAATCGCTCTTGCGTATACGTGTTGATTTCCTCTACACCATATTTATCTGTTAATAATTTATTCGCGTAATTTAGTCTTGTTTGATTACTATCGCAAAAAGCAACTAACTCACACGTTTCTTGAAAATCTCGCACCATCGCACCATAAAAAAACTCTGCACGTCCCCCAGTTCCAACTAGAACATATTTCCTCGTCACATCAAACACTCCCAATAATATTTTTGTAATCGTTTGCACAAAACGAAATAACAACGTTGTTAAAATTATAAAATATCTATTTAAAAATAGCAACTCATAATCTGTGATTTCTTTTAAGTGTTTTTGAGTTTATTTGTTTTAATTGGCTAAAAAAACTCTCTCGATATAATTCGAGAGAGCTTTCTATCCTACTATTAATCTAAAATGGTGACATCTACCGTACGTACTCCCCAATTAGTTGCATCGGATGCAGTTGGTACGTGAATGTCAATTTTGTTACCTTTAATCGCTCCACCAGTATCTCCTGCAATTGCTTCCCCGTAACCTTCCACATATACTCTAGAGCCAAGTGGAATAACACTAGGGTCAACAGCAATTACCTTCATATTGCGATCTTCATTTAAGTCGATTCCTGTTGCAGTAACTCCTGAACAACCGGCACAGTCTGCTGTATAAGCTGTAGCAGTTACGGTTAATGTTTCACCGTTATGGTCAGAAGAACTTTCCGTTGACGCTGTATCTTGTTTTTCTACGACAGGTTCAGAAGCTTCAGGTGTTTCTTCCTTACTTTGCTCTTGCTTCACTTCTTTTTTCTCTGTCTGCTCACTTGTTTGTTGTTTCTCTGTTTGTTCTTTTGACTCGCTTGCTTTGTTTGTTTCTTGTTGTATTTCAGACTTGTTAAGTTCTTTAATCGTTAATTCTTCATCTACAAGAATTAAATTTGTTTCGAGGTTGTTCCATTCTTTCAAATCGTCCACTGTTACATCATGTTCAGAAGCGATTCTACTTAATGTATCTCCTCTTTCTACTGTATAAGTAATCTCTTTATCTATTTCTAACATTTGATTTGGGAAAATCAAGTCTGAATCTAGCTCGTTCATTTCCTTTAACTCTGCAACAGTTGTATTATGTTCTTGTGCGATTTCCCACAAGTTATCTCCTGATACTACTTCATATTCTGCTGCTGAAACTGGTAGCACGATAAAAAATGTAGTTGCAACAAAACCTACTGACACTAAAAATTTCCGCATCATTGTTGCCTCCTTTCAAAGTTGACAAGCATCACTATATCACAGCGATCATCCTTTGTGGTTACAGTGAATTTAAGAGTCTGTAACAAACATTACTTTATTACAAACGCTTGTCACATTTGTCATTATGGGGCAACAATCATAGATTTTATACATCATTACGTAACATTTTCTAACTATATGCTATATTTGTAATCTAATAATTATTTGAAAACACGGAAATGTTTTGTGAAATCTGGTATCAATTCCGCCTTCTTCAATAGGTCATCCGCAATTAATTCTGTCATGTCAACGGCAATATCTTTGACTACTTCTTTATCTTTAAACATATGGTAGTTACCACCACCACTTGCGCGATAGTTATTCATTACTACTCGGAATTCTTGGTCTAAATCCAGAGGTTGTCCCTCATATTCTAGTACTACTACTCTTTCGCCAATTGGTTTTGATACATTGATTTCGTAATAAACACCTTGCCACATATCATAGTTATATGGTTGGGGCTTCGGTTGTAAGAAAGATGGATTAACACCTATTTCATCACCTTCTAACGCAAAATAGCTAGCCGACCTTTCTAATGCGGCTTTTACATCATGACCAGTAATGTTTAAAACTTTTAACGTATTCGGGTAAATATAGTTTGAAACAATATCTCTCATCGTAATTTGTTCGCCGAATCCTGGAGATGTATCATTAAATAACGCTGTCCCAGACAGGTCAGCACCTGAAACATCTAATTGTAATTGATTGATATAATTAATAAATGGATGACCATTTAATCTAACATCCATTCCATCTGATATCGTCATATCACCTTTGACATTCGTCATTACTTGGTCTAAAAATTCTTGCACTGCTTTTTCCTCTTCTTTTAGGGAGTCTATTACTTGCTCATCTGCCTTCGTCTCATCGTCCACATAGTGTAAAGTAGAGGTAATAGATTCTACTTTTTCTCCAATAGACAACGTTACTTCTGCGACTGCTTGCCCATTATTACCTGGTTGAACGACTGTCACACCATTAATTTCTTCTGATAAAAAGCGGTGTTGGTGACCCGTAATTAAAATGTCTATTCCGTCTACTTCTTGGCAAATTTGATAGCCTTGATTTTCACCTGTTAAATCTTCAGTTGGTTCACCAGTTTGCGGGTCACGCTCTAATCCCCCATGATAGCATACTACCATCACATCTGGTGCTTCCGTTTCACGTATTTTCGCAACCCACTTTTTAGCTGATTCACAAGCATCCTCAAAACGTAATTGTTCAATATGCTTTGGCTCTTCCCAATTAGGAATGTAATGTGTCGTTAATCCTAATATCGCCATTCTAATACCAGCTATTTCTTTTATTACGTAGGGTTTACCGAAGTATGGCTCAGTCGTTCTCTCATCTATTATATTAGCTGACAAAAAAGGATACTCAGCAGCGTCCACTGCTTTTTGTAAATAGTCTGATCCATAGTTAAATTCATGATTCCCAAGTACTGCAAGATCATATTTTAATTGATTAGCTACTTTAATAACAGGACTCGCTTGATCCCCTTGTTTTTTGGCAAAATAATATGTAGCAGGACTTCCTTGAATAAAATCACCATTGTCGATTAAGATCGTATGGTTTTTCTCTCTTATATGTTGAATAATAGAGGCAGCTTTGGCTAATCCAATATTCACCTCTTGATGATCACGATAAGTAGTAGGCATAATATAACCGTGAACATCACTTGTTACACATATCGACACTTTTTCCATTCTAAACCCTCCTAGAAACATCTATTTCTATTATAGCGTTTTCTACTTCTATTTGGGTAAATCTTTACAATTTCTTAACTTAGCTTTAACACCTTCTTTTCATTCATTTGATATATTTAAATTGTTCCAAATTGAGCAATGCTGCAAAGATTGCTTTCTCACAAAATGATAGCCCCTTTTTCTTTTGTCCGATGATATCTTTCATCGGTCTTTTTTTACAGAAAAATAGTATGTATAGAATGCTTAGCTTTCTGGCAACTTGAAAAGAGGCTGCGATCAACCAAAATTGGTTGAGGCAGCCTCTTTTCAACACTTAATTTATTACTGTAATTCTATTTTTTGCTGCTGTTCTTGGAATAGGCGTTTGATTTTTAGCAGGATACCCTACTTGAATTTGGCCAACTACCCGCTCATTTTCTTGTAAACCGATTAATGCAGCGGTCTCTTCACAGAATGCTAACTTTCCTGTTTTCCAGAAAACACTTAGCCCTTTTTCCCAACCAAGTAAGCTAAAGTTTTGGACTAAACAGCTAGATGAAGCATAATCCTCTTCTCTTAATTTTTCTTGTGGATGTAGGGTGTTAATGACAAAAAAGATGAATGGCACACTCATTATTTTGTTATAAGCATTGTCACTAATCACTTGTAATTCTTCTTCTACTTCTGTATTCGCTTTAGAAATAGCAACTTTTCGATTAATTTCGGCTAGTTTTTCCTTTGCTTCTCCTTGCACAAAAACAAATCGCCACGGCTCTGTCATTTTATGATTAGGTACCCATACTGCTGTTTCTAATAGCTCTTCTATTAGACTTGCTGGTACTTCTTTATCCCGATATACCGATATCGAGCGACGTTCGGTGATAAGTTGTTGGATACTCATGAACATGACTCCCTCTTACTGATAATGATTTTCAACTAGGTTTATCATACCATATCTCGATAAAGAATCAAGTTGTCGGAAAATTCACAAAAATAACTTGCAATGTTTTTTATTTTCATGTAACATTCTAACAAATACTATCAGTTAAATAATTTTTCTTATCCAGAGAGGTGGAGGGACTGGCCCTACGAAGCCTCAGCAACCGTCTAATATGACAAGGTGCTAATTCCAGCAAGCAATAGCTGCTTGAAAGATGAGAGTTTACGTTAATTAATCTCCGTCTTTCAATAGACGGAGATTTTTTATGTTATAAACATTTATTCTACATAGAAAAGAGGTGAAAAAATGTCTGATTTACGCAATGCATTGCAACAAAGACTAGTTGTCGCTGATGGAGCAATAGGAACCCTACTATACTCTCACGGTGTCAATCGCTGCTTTGAATCTTACAACCTTACGCATCCAGACCAAATTCTCCACGTTCATCAAACATATCTTGATGCTGGAGCTGAAGTTATACAAACCAACACATATGGAGCAAACTATATTAAATTGTCGCGTTTTGGTTTAGAGGAGCAGGTACATGAGATAAATACAAAAGCTATACAACTCGCTAAAACTGCTGCCAAAGACAAAGGATTTGTTTTAGGAACAATTGGAGGAATCAGAGGAGTTCAAAAATTAATCGCTTCAAAGAAAGACATCATCCGTAGCTTTAAGGAGCAGTTATTCTCTTTATTATTAGAAGGGATAGATGGCTTATTATTGGAAACATACTATGACTTTGAAGAAATCAAGCAAGTGTTAGAGATTGCTAGACAAGAAACAAAATTGCCGATTATCACCAATGTGTCGATGCATGAACCAGGTGTGATGGAAAATGGATTACAGCTTTCAACAGCCTTGAAAACATTAGAAGACATAGGTGCAGATGTTGTAGGTGTCAATTGCCATCTTGGTCCTCACTATATGCTTAAAGCATTAGAATCTGTTCCACTTCTTGAGAAAGCATATTTAGCTGCATATCCGAATGCAAGTCTCCCTTCCTACCAAAATGGGAAATTAGTTTATAGCCAATACAGTGACTACTTTGTAAAATGCGCAAAAGAGTTCCGTAACCAAGGCGTGCGTTTAATTGGTGGATGCTGTGGTACAACGCCAGAACATATTAGCGCTGTTAAAGATGGCATAAGTGGATTAACACCGATTAAGCAAAAAAAGGTGAAAAAAATTAATTTTACGCAGACTGCTAACAAACAACAACTTCCCTTGCCAATACCATTAGCGGAAAAGGCTCGCAAACAGCACACCGTAATCGTAGAGTTAGATGCGCCAAAACATCTAGATACAGACACATTTCTCGAAGGTGCACTTGCACTAGAAGATGCCGGAGCAGACGCGATTACATTAGCAGATAATTCTCTGGCTTCACCACGTATTAGTAACTTTGCCATGGCTGTAAAAATGAAGCAAGCAGGATGTAAAGTGACACCACTTATTCATTTAACATGTCGGGATCGAAATTTAATCGGGCTTCAATCTCATTTACTCGGTCTCCATACATTAGGCTTTCATGAAATTCTAGCGATCACTGGCGATCCAACACGAATTGGTGGTTTCCCAGGTGCTTCATCTGTTTTTGACGTGACATCTATCGAATTAACAAGACTCATTAAACAGCAGTGTAATCAAGGATTATCCTTTGCCGGTAACTCACTAAAAACGAAAACACATTTTCAAGTAGCCGCTGCGTTCAATCCTAATGTTGCGAACCTTGAAAAGGCAGTAAAAAGAATGGAGCAGAAAATTAACCACGGTGCTGATTACTTTTTGACTCAACCAATTTTCAATCATGAACAAATTATTCAGTTACATCAACTTACTCAACATATTGATCAACCTATTTTCGTTGGCATCATGCCACTAACCTCTTATCGAAATGCAGAATTTTTACACCATGAAGTACCGGGTATGAAGTTACCTGATGAAGTTCGATCTAGAATGAAGCAATCCCAGAATAAAACACAAAGTATCCAGGAAGGGAAAGAAATCGCAAAAGAATTAATTGATACAGCTCTACAATATTTTAATGGTATTTACATTGTCACACCGTTCTTGCATTATCCCATAACAGTGGAGCTAACGAATTATGCAAATAAACAAGCTTCACAAGCAATGAAAATAAATAATTAAAGGAGTTTTTCATAATGACAACGATTCTTAGTAGCAATCTAGGTTACCCTCGAATTGGCGAAAAGCGACAATGGAAAAGAGCAATTGAGGCATTTTGGCGTGGAGATATAAATGCTACCTGTCTTCAAGAACAAATGAAGAGCTTACGTCTCCATAACCTAAAAAAACAAAAGGAGTTAGGTATAGATCTAATTCCTGTCGGAGATTTTTCTTTATACGATCATCTATTAGATACAGCTATTTCTTTCAATATCATTCCAGAACGTTTTACCCATCACGATCCCACTGACCTGTCTTGCTATTTTGCTATTGCTCGCGGAGAGAAAAACGCAGTAGCAGCTGAAATGACAAAATGGTTCAATACTAATTACCACTACATCGTGCCCGAATTACAAGGTACGGAACCATCTTTACTGGAAAACAGAGCATTATCTTACTATGAAGAAGCAAAAGAGGAATTAAATATCGATGGAAAACCTGTAATCGTTGGTCCTATCACATTTGTTAAGCTTGCTAAAGGTTATCATGAAAATGAATTAGAAAATTGGGTTAACAAATTACTACCCTTATATGAGCAAATACTTCATGAGTTGTCTGCTGCAGGTGCAGAATGGGTTCAAATAGACGAACCTATTTTAGGAACTAACCTATCAGAAACAGAAATAAAACTAGTAGAACGAGTTTACCAAATGATTGATGACCATGTTTCTGGTGTTCAGATCATTTTGCAAACTTATTTCGAAACAGTACAGCATTATCACCGAATTATAAAACTCCCTGTTAAAGGAATTGGACTAGATTTTGTGCACGGAGAACATATAGATGTCATCAACAAATTCGGATTTCCAACTGATAAAGCTTTAGGCGTTGGTATTATTAACGGGCGCAATGTCTGGCGAGCTGATTTAGAGGATAAATATCAACTTTTAGAAACGATCCAACGAGTCGCTAATCCTGAAACATTGATTATTCAACCATCTTGCTCCTTATTACATGTTCCTGTAACAAAAGAGCTAGAGGAGAAACTAGATCCACTAGTGAAAAACGGATTGAGTTTTGCTGATGAAAAATTAAAAGAGATACAAACCCTAACAACTGCCTTACATGAAGAAAATGATGCCGTTCAACATGCTTTTACAGAAAGTAAAGAGGCAATTAATTATTTAGATCAGTCCGATTACCGTAGTCACTTAACAGAAAGCATCCGAAAAGATGCAAAACGAGAGCTGCCATTTTTGGAAAGAAAGAAATATCAACAAAAGAAGTTACAACTCCCTTTATTACCTACCACGACTATCGGAAGTTTGCCACAAACGCTTGAAGTAAAGCAAACAAGAACAAAATGGCGTAAAGGAGAAATTTCTGAACAAGTATACAATGAGTTTATTGAATCCGAAACAAAAAGATGGATTCACATTCAAGAAAAACTAGATTTAGATGTGCTTGTACATGGAGAATTTGAACGAACTGATATGGTCGAATATTTTGGTGAGAAACTTAAAGGTTTTGCTGTTACTGAATTTGGCTGGGTGCAATCCTATGGTTCACGCTGTGTTAAACCTCCACTTTTAGTCGGTAATGTAGAATGGGAAAAAGCAATAACGGTAAAAGAAATAACTTATGCGCAATCATTAACTAACAAACCTGTAAAAGGAATGTTAACAGGACCTGTCACTATTTTGAACTGGTCGTTTGTTCATGAACAATTGCCACGCTTCACTGTTCAAAATCAAATTGCGTTAGCATTGGAAAAAGAAGTATTAGCATTAGAAAAGGCAGGAATTAGTATTATACAAGTAGATGAACCAGCATTACGCGAAGGACTCCCATTGAATCGATTGAAGTGGCCAAATTATTTTGATGCAGCCGTACAGGCTTTTAAGCTCGCAACATCGACGGTGAAACATGAAACACAAATTCATACACATATGTGCTACTCTGAATTTGGTGAAATTTATGAAGTAATTGATGACCTAGATGCAGATGTAATCTCGATTGAAACATCTAGAAGTCATGGAGAAATAATTGAAACCTTTGAAACAAACGACTACAAAAAAGAAATTGGACTTGGTGTCTATGACATCCACAGTCCACGTATCCCTACTTTGCAAGAACTTGAAATGAATATTAAACGTGCTCTAGAAACCATTGATATAGAACAATTTTGGATTAACCCAGACTGTGGACTGAAGACAAGGAACGAGGAAGAAACCATCGCAGCTTTAGAAAATATGGTAGCTGCTGCTAAAAAACTTCGCGTACATCAGCTTTCATTAAAAGTATAAGAAAAGCGCCCTCAGTCATTTTCTCTTCTAACTGAGGGCTTCTCTTTTTATTCTCCGCAAAGATAGCTGAATACAAACACCACTAAAGTGAGTTTAGTTGAGAATATGATACACTTTTATCCAACAAATAGAAGCAAGCAGTACACACAAAAGATTCGACCATTCATCAAGGGTAGTACTTATTAATAAAACGAAACTTATTAGAAAGTTAGCATCCGTTTCATTTCATCCTGTAAAATTGAATCCTTTACAGATTTCATCTTGTATCTTCCATTGAAACCGTGTACAATATAGTTAATAAATTAAATTAATTAAGTTGTTATTACACTTTGCGAAGGATGGTGCCACAATGAATGTAACGGATTTAATCAAGAAGTTCGAGCGTATTTTTCAAGTTCAAACGCAACCTCGCATTTTTTTCGCTCCTGGGCGGATTAATTTAATTGGTGAGCATACAGATTATAATGGTGGTCATGTATTTCCTGCTGCGATTTCGTTCGGTACTTATGCCTTAGCTATACCGCGAGACGACCAACAATTACGTTTCTACTCTGAGAACTTTCCTGATCAAGGTATAATCGAAGTATCTTTATCAGACCTTTCCTACAAAAAAGAAGATAATTGGACGAATTACCCGAAAGGTATGATCTACTATTTTCAGCAAGAAGGATATACGATTGATCAAGGTTTTGATGTATTCTTCTACGGAAACATTCCAAATGGCGCAGGTCTCTCCTCCTCTGCCTCGATTGAATTAGTGACAGGCGTATTGTTAGAAAAAATGTATGATTTAACGATGGATCGCATTCGCATGGTTCAACTCGGACAAAAAGTAGAAAATCACTATATTGGCGTTAATAGTGGAATTATGGATCAATTTGCGATTGGGATGGGAAGAAAAGATCAAGCAATGCTATTAGACTGCGATTCATTAAACTATCAATATGCGCCAATTCAACTAGATAAGCATGACATCATTATTATTAATACAAATAAAAGACGCGAGTTAGCAGATTCCAAATATAATGAGCGTCGCAACCAATGTGAAATTGCTTTAACTGATTTACAAAAACATCTATCGATCCAAACATTAGGCGAGCTAACACCTAAACAATTTGAAGAGAATCGCGCACTTATTCAAGATAAAACTAATCAAAAAAGGGCGAAACACGCTGTATATGAAAATGCAAGAACATTACAAGCATTAGAAAAATTGAAAGCTGGTGAGCTGAGCGAATTTGGTGAATTAATCAACCAATCACACATTTCATTACGAGATGACTATGAGGTAACAGGTACTGAGCTCGATACGATTGCTGAAAGCGCTTGGCAACAAAAAGGTGTCCTCGGTGCCAGAATGACAGGTGCCGGATTTGGCGGATGTGCGATAGCCATTGTAGAAAAAACGGAAGTAGACAATGTAAAGCAGGCAATCGAGCAAACGTATCAAGACAAAATTGGTTATGCACCAACCTTTTATGTAGCAACCATCGGTGATGGAGCGAAAGAAATAATACTTTAACGAAACGAGAAAGGATGAATACACTTGAGAATATTAGTTTTAGGTGGAGCGGGATATGTGGGTTCACATGCTGTCTATCAATTAATCGATAATAGTCATGAAGCAATAGTAATTGACAATTTATTAACAGGACATGAAGAAGCAGTACACCCAGAAGCAACCTTCTATCAAGGGGATATTAGAGATATCAATTTTTTACGTGAAGTGTTTTCACATGAACAGATTGACGGCGTACTCCATTTTTCCGCCAATTCACTTGTTGGAGAATCAATGGAAGACCCACTGAAATATTTCGATAACAATGTGTACGGAACACAAGTATTACTACAGGCAATGACGGAAGCTGGTATCAAACATATCGTCTTCTCTTCTACCGCTGCAACATATGGTGAACCAGAACAAGTACCGATTACAGAAGCAATGGCGACAAATCCAACTAATACGTATGGCGAGACAAAATTAACGATGGAAAAAATGATGAAATGGACAGAAGCTGCTCACGATATCCGCTTTGTTTCCTTGCGATATTTTAATGTAGCAGGCGCTCGTTCAACAGGTGAAATTGGCGAGGATCACCGACCAGAAACACATTTAATTCCAATTGTTTTACAAGTTGCATTAGATCAGCGAGAACACATTTCCATTTTCGGTGATGACTATGACACACCTGATGGTACGTGTATTCGCGACTACATTCATGTGGAAGATTTAATCGATGCCCACCTATTAGCACTCAACTATTTAAAAGAAGACGGAGAAAGTAACATATTCAACCTCGGAAGCAGTCAAGGTTTTTCCGTTAAAGAAATCATCAATACTGCAAGAAAGGTAACCAATCACCCTATTCCAGCAAAAGTTGCACCGAGAAGAGCTGGTGATCCAAGCACATTAATTGCGGCATCTGACAAAGCAAAACAAATACTTGGTTGGAAACCTTCTAGAACGGATATTGAGCGTATTATCTCTGATGCATGGAAATGGCATCAAGCAAACCCAACAGGTTACAAGGAGGAATAACCATGAGCTATATCTCAAGCTTAGTAAAGACATTAGTCAACAAAGCAATTGAGAAAGATTTGATTAAACAAAGTGATCAAATTTATGCCCGTAACCAAGTGTTAGGACTGCTTCATGAGGCAAGTTTCCAAAAAGAAGCGGAATTGGTTAACATGGACATTCCAACTATCTTAGAAGAATTAGCCAACCTAGCTGTAGAAAAAGAACTAATCGAAGGATTATTAGACGAACGAGAACAATTAACAGCAAAAATAATGAATGTATTTATCTCAAAGCCGTCTGAAATTAATCAAACTTTTTATGAAAAGTATCAACAATCACCTGAAAAGGCAACAGACTATTTTTATCAATTAAGTAAAGACAGTAACTATATTCAAACAAAAAGAATGGCACAAAACATTCATTTCAAAACAGCATCTGACTACGGAGAATTAGATATTACGATTAATTTATCAAAACCGGAAAAAGACCCGGAACAAATAAAACGGGAAAAAGAGAAAAAGCAAGACCTTGCCTATCCGAAAAATGTATTGTCTGTCGAAAATGAAGGGTATGTCGGGCGCATTGGTTATCCAGCTCGTTCCAATCACCGAATCATTAACGTTCCATTAGAAGGAGAAGAATGGTTTTTACAATACTCGCCATATGTTTATTACAACGAGCATAGTATTTTACTTGCTGAAGAGCATCGCCCAATGAACATAACTCGCGCAGCATTTGCACGACTGACCGCATTTATCGATAAATTCCCGCATTATTTTATCGGTTCTAATGCTGACTTACCGATCGTTGGTGGTAGCATTTTATCCCATGATCACTATCAAGCTGGTCATTATACATTCGCAATGACAAACGCAGAGGAAGAATTCCGATTTACGCTAAATGATTTTGCTGATGTGGAAGCAATGGTCGTTAAATGGCCCTTGTCTGTCATTCGACTCCGCCACCAAGATCGCTATAAACTAGTCGATGCTTCAGCCCATATTTTACAAAAATGGCGTGCCTATAGTGATCCTGACGCAGACATCTTAGCATACACAGAAGATACACCACACAATACGATTACACCAATAGCGCGCAGACGTGGGGAAGTATTTGAAATGGATCTTGTTTTACGTAATAACCGAACAACGAAAGAACATCCGATGGGAATTTTCCACCCACATGAAGATGTTCACCATATAAAGAAGGAAAACATTGGCCTTATTGAAGTAATGGGGCTCGCTGTTCTCCCTCCCCGCCTAAAAAATGAATTAGAAGCAATCAGAGAGCATCTTTTAGGCGAAAAGGTAACGGTTGCAGAATACCATCATGATTGGGTACAATCAATAAAGAGTGAGCATGCAACTATCACGAATGAGAACGTTAACACCATTGTCAAAAATGCTCTAGGACAGAAATTTGCTCGCGTGTTGGAGGATGCTGGAGTGTATAAAACAACTAGTTCTGGCAGAGATCAATTCAAGCGCTTTTTGTCACACTTAAATAAAGAGTAAACGAGGGGGAAATCGGCGTTATGGAAGTAAAAACAGATGTACTAAAAGTAGCAGACCAAGAATGGAAGGAATTCACATTAATTAATGATCATCATATGAGCGTTTCTATTCTTAATTTCGGTGGGATCATTACAAAAATTTTCGCACCTAATCGTGATGGCAAGCTTGAAAATGTTGTACTCGGCTTTAAAAACTATGAAGATTACCTTGATAACCCTGGATTTTTCGGTGCTTTAATTGGTCGTGTTGCAGGACGAATTGAGCAGGCACGGTTTGAAATAGACGGAAAAAGCTATACAGTGCCAAAAAACGAAGGAGATCATCATTTACATGGTGGCGAACCAGGGTTCCATAAATCCATTTGGAATGCTCAACCTTTTGAAAACAACAATGAGGTAGGATTGACGTTAACACTAAAAAGTGAAGATGGTGCGAATGGTTATCCAGGAAATGTAACGATGACTGTTACCTATACACTAAATAATGATAATGCTTTCACGATTACGTATGAAGGAACCGCAGACCAAAAAACGGTCTTAACAAGTACCAATCACTCTTATTTTAATCTTAGTGGTAATTTACAAGCAGATATTCAAAACCATGAAATTACATTAGACAGTAGTAAATTTGTTGAGCTAGATGATGAATTGATACCAACTGGTAACATTTTAGATGTGGATGATACTGTTTATGATTTTCGTAATGGGCGCTTGATGAAGGATGGTGTTACATCTGATTACAAGCAAAATCTTATAGCAAATCACGGCTATGACCACTATTTCCTTTTCGATCATTCTAAACAGGAAAGTGCTGTTGTATACGAAAAAGAGAGCGGTCGCACATTGACTGTTACTACCGATCAACCTGGTGTTGTGATGTACACATCTAACAATCTACCAGAAGGACTAGAATTACCAGAACGTGAATCTGTTAGATATTTGGGACTATGCTTAGAAACACAAGCATCACCAGCATCGATTCATCATGAAGGGTTCCCATCTGTTTGGTTAGACAAAGACGAAAAATATTTTGCGAAAACTACTTTTACGTTTGGTGTGAAGTAATATGAGAAAACCTGCTACAATAAGCTGTAGCAGGTTTATTTTATTGTTGTTTTAACACTTTCACACCCAAACGCTGTAACGAAACGGTTTGTGACACTTCCGTACCTGTTAATACATCCACATATTTCTGTTCACTTAAATGAACCTCTTTCCTCTCATTTGAAAAGTTCATTAGAAACAGAAACTGATTATCTCCGTCTGTTCGAATTTGTGCGCTAACACCCTTCGGTAATAGACCTCCAGTTGCCCTATTTATTGATAGTTGATCTGCTAATTTTTCAAAAAAGGCTTGGTGGAATGCTCGATCATTCCTGGAGGCAATATAATATGCTTTGCCTTCTCCATATTGATTGACCGTTAACGCAGGACGACCAGCATAAAAATCAGCTCCATACTCAGCTAAAACTTCCGCTCCCTCTAAATGGATCAAATCACATAATTCTTTTGCAACAAATTCGCCACGCAAACCTAGTTCATTGTTGCCAATGACTTTAATATGGTTTGTTTCACCATCATAAAGTCCATCAATCTCTTCTGACCAAACACCTACTATTTTGCGTAACGGACCTGGGAATCCTCCTAAAAAGCACAGATCATGCTCATCAACAATTCCCGACCAATAAGTTGTCACAAACGTTCCACCCTTTTGAACAAACTTCTCGATATTTTCTGCAACACCCGGACGAACCATATATAACATTGGCGCTACTACTACTTTATATTTAGACAAATCTTTTGCTGAATCAACCACATCAACAGCAATCCCTTGCTCCCAAAATGCTTGATAATGCTCTGTTACCGTTCGTTCATAATAAATACCTGTGTTTCGCGGTCCTTGCGCATCCTTTACTGCCCAACGATTTTCCGTATCAAAAAGGATTGCTACCTCTGCTTCTACTGTTGTCCCTACTACCTCATCTAATGTAGCTAATCCAGCCCCTAGCTCTTTTACTTCTTGAAATACTCGTGTGTGCTCATGGCCTACATGATCAACAACCGCTCCATGAAATTTCTCACTAGAACCACGACTTTTACGCCACTGGAAGTACTGAACAGAGTCTGATCCATGTGCTACCGCTTGTAAAGAAGATAATATATGCATTCCAGGTCTTTTTAACTTACTGACAGACTGCCAGTTTGTTAAACTTGGTGTACTTTCCATCAGTAAAAATGGCTTGCCACCTTTTAATGCTCGGAACCAATCATGATTCATCGCCGTATACGCTGCCAAATAAGACTCATCTTGCCTATCATGCCATGTCGGATAGGAATCCCATGAAATAATATCAATATCCTCGGCGAATTGGGCATAGTTCAAACCTTCAAACAATTCCATGAAATTAGCTGTTACTGGTAATTCTGACTTTATCGCTCTGACTGCCTTTACTTCATGACGAAAAAAATCTAACGTTTGATCCGTAACAAAGCGTTTCCAATCAAGGTTATGACCATGAACCATTGACTCTCCATGTGGTGCAGGTGATTCAACTTGTGACCAACTTGAGTAGGTATGACTCCAAAAAGTAGTCCACCATGCTGCATTTAAGGTATCTAACGTTTTATACTTTTGCTGCAACCAAGCTCGGAATGCTTCCTGACAATACGGGCAATGACACTCACCTCCATATTCATTGGAGACATGCCAACCAATTACTGCTGGATGATCTGCGTAACGATCCGCTAATTTACTATTAATAATTTGTACCTTTTCACGATATACAGGTGATGTGTAACAATGATTATGACGCCTACCATGAAGATTACGAACACGATTAGCGACAACACGCAATACTTCTGGATATTGCTCAGACATCCATGCTGGTCTTGCACCACTTGGCGTAGCGAGAAATGCATAAATACCATTTTCATAAAAGCTATCTAGTAATCGATCCATCCATTCAAATGTAAATTTCCCTTCTTCAGGCTCTAATTTTGCCCAAGAAAAGATACCGACAGACATCACATTACAGTTTGCAAGCTTCATCAAACGAATGTCTTCTTCCAACACTTCTGGATAATCTGCCCATTGCTCTGGACTATAATCTGCACCATGTAGCATTTTAGGCATTTTATCACTTACAGGCTTAAATTTCATCGTATCACCTATCCTTCTCTTTTTATATAGCGCTTTCAAAATAAATATGCTAGGCATGAGAGTATCATTACCAGTTATAGAGAATGATACTCTTGTAATAGGTTAACTAAGAAACAGAACTCAGACTACTGGTTCAAATATATCGCTTAAAATTAGGGCCACTGCACCTAAGGAAGAACCATATTCCCCCAAACTCGCAAGAAGCACAGGTGTATTTTTTGCTTGTTCAGATATAGCCTTTGAACGAATTGTTTCCTTGATCGGTTGCAAAATAAATGCTTCAGCTTTTGCAACTCCACCCCCAATAATAATCGCGCTAGGATTAAAGACATGAATTAAATTTGTGAGCGCAATTCCTAAGTAAGTTCCTGTTTCATTCAATACTTCTTTCGCTAAACGATCTCCTTTGGTTGCTTCCTTATGTATCATTTCAGCTGTTACTGGCTCTTGATAACTCGCTAAACTACTAGGATTCCCCTCTTCTAATAACTCTACCATTCTTTCCGCAATAGCTGGTCCTGAGGCAATCGTCTGTAAACAACCATTGTTGCCACATGTGCATTTTTCCCCATGCAAATCTATCATCATGTGACCAATCTCACCAGCAATTCCATGTTCCCCACTATATAACTGACCATTAATGACAATCCCAGCACCGATCCCTCTCCCTACATTCACGGCAATCATGCTTTTGTTCGTCATTTGATTATTAAACCACGCCTCGCCTAGTGCTAACAATTTAGCATCATTTTCTACCTTCACTTCTAGATGAAACGCGTTCTCTAGATACTCTTTGATAGGAAGATTACGTAAGTTCAAGTTAGGTGCAAATATCGACATACCTGTTTCTGCATCAACTACACCGTGCATAGCCACACCAATACCAATAAACTGCAAGGATTTATGCCGTTGCATTAATTGTTCTACCCCATTTGTCAGCATCGACAGAAAACTATTTTTCTGTATAGAGTGTGTAATAGCTTGTTCCATTTCATCCACGATAGATCCAGAAAGATCTGATATAATAAAGCGCACCGCCGCAGGTCCTACATCAATACCAATTATATAAAATCCCTTTGTATTCAGCACTAACATGGTTGGCTTTCTTCCACCTTGTGATGCACCAAGCTGACTTTCCTTAATTAATCCTTGCGCTAAAAGTTCTTTTACAATACTTCCAACAGTCGGAGGTGTTAACTGCGTTTCTTTAGCGATTTGTGCACGAGAAATGGAACCTTCCGTCCGTATTTTATTTAAAACAATCGATTTATTAATAGACTTCATCCATTGAAAACTTCCACGCTGCATCTTTTTCCCAACTTTCTTAATATACTTAATAAAGTATATCAAAAGTGGTTCAACATGGACAAAAATAATGAGAATTTGAATAAATGGTGTTCTTTTTCCTCTATCATATGAGGAAAAAGAACACTCATAACGATGATGAATGACCGAAGAGCTTGCTTTTTCTCTTGCTCGGTCGTTCATCAACTCTATGAACGACCGAATTTATAAAAACAAAAAATTTCGGGCATTCATAACGCTGATGAAATGCCCGAAATTGAATTCTGCCATTTTATTAATAAGCACCACGAATATGCTCGTGTACTTCTTTTGTATAAAAAGCTTGTAGTTTAGCTAATTCTTGTTCTGAATAGGCAGGAACATCGACAGCAGCTAGGTTGTCTTCCACTTGCTTAACTGTTTTAAAGCCAGGGATAACAGATGAAATAGCTTCATGACTTAAAATCCATTTCAATGCTGCTCTTGTCATATTTCCTCTTCCTTCTGCAATCCATTCTAATTGTTTACTAAGCTCTACTCCTTTAGCAAAAGGTAAACCAGCAAAAGTCTCACCAACATTAAACTCTTCTCCATTTTGGTTAAAATGGCGATGATCATCTGCCTCGAATTGATGACTTTCGTTAAATTTCCCTGTCAATAAACCGCTAGCTAGTGGCACTCTAGCTAAGATTCCTACATTTTTCTCTTTAGCAACAGGGAATAACTCTGTGACTGGCTTCTGACGAAAGATATTAAAAATAACTTGCAAAGCAGCTACATTCGGATTCTCCATCGCGAGTAAGCCTTCTTCGACTGTCTCGACACTCACACCATAATGACGAATTTTGCCTTGTTCTTGTAGTTTATCCAACACTCCAAACACAGTACCATCTCGAATAATATCTGTTGGTGGACAATGAATCTGCAGTAAATCTAATTGTTCACGTTGCAATCTTCTCAAACTATTTTCCACATAATTCGTTACAGACTCTTCTGAATACGTAGCAGGATCATGAATATCACCAGCACGACAAAATTTAGTCGCAATGTAAATTTTATCTTCTTTTCCTTTTGTCGCTTTAGCTAGTAACTCTTCACTATGTCCGTCACCATATACATCAGCTGTATCAAAAAAATTCACGCCATGATCCATCGCAAGTGCTAAACCATTCAGTGCTTCTTTATCACTCGTTTGGCCCCACGAACCACCAATTGCCCACGTACCAAAACTTAACTCACTTACCTTCATATCTGTCTTACCCAATTGTCGATAATGCATGTAACTCCTCCTCTATAATTGATTACGTTTACAAAAACATCATGGATATTAACTTCATTATACATCTGGTTCCATTATAAGAAAAAGAATCCGTTCGTATATCTACCTATGATTTGGTATGATAAAATAAAAAAGTTAAGCAAATGAACGATTTATTCAACATACCTTATCTAGTTAAACTTATCACCTTATTTATCGTATGTAAGGAGGCAAACAGCAATGAAAGACATCTTTAAAGTACTTATCGTTGACGACGAAATGTTGATAAGACAAGGCATTATCAGTTATATAGATTGGGAAAAAGAAGGTTATAACATAATCGGTGAAGCATCGAATGGTGAAGAAGCTCTTCACTTAATCGACGCTCATCTGCCTGATATTATCTTGACAGACATTGTCATGCCTGGAATGGACGGTATTGAATTAGTAAAACGAGTAAAAGCAAACTATCCGGAAACAGAAATCATCGTATTAAGTAGCTTTGAAAATTTCGACTATGTGAAGGAAACTTTTCAAAGTGGTGTTGCTGATTATATTTTGAAACCTAAATTAAACGCTGAGGACTTAATCCAAACATTACGACGTGTACGCCAAGGTAATCGCAAACAAAACGTTGTAAACGCAAACAATTTTAATCTCCGTGATATAGGCAAAAAAATTTTAAAAGGGTATCCATCTATTCGAGAGATGGAATTTGCCCGCGAGGAATTCCATTACGACCACTTTACATTGGTGGAACTGTTTTGGTCAGTGAAAATACGAATGTCTCTGACATCAGATCAGATTATTACCACATTACAACAACACGTTTCATCATTAACTTGCCATGCTATTACAATAGAAGAAAACAGTTTTCTCTTATTAATAAATGTTGGCGCGCAGGAATTACCTACACTAAAAGCGGTAATAAAAAAACTTGCGAACAGTACCGATCAAGCTACAAGCAAATGGATATTGAGCCAGCCGTTTCAAGTTATTGACGAACTGAAAAATATCTATGACACAAACCATTTAATGTTGAAACAATACCATTTTTATTTACCTGAGCAATCTGTGCTTTACTATGATCAGTTGCCTCAACTAACAAACCGTGCTACTGCGTTTGATTTGAATCATTTGATCTATTTGTTCAAACGGAAGCAATTTCAAGAAGCTTTCGATTATCTAAATGAACAAATCAATTTGTTCGCTAACCATTTTGACACAGATGTTTTTACTTTTAAATCATGGTTAGAAAATATTATGTTTAATATTATTACTTTGCTCGGAAATATGAACTATGATATGGAGCAGATTGAGGCAGATAAGTATCAACTATTCACGCAAATTAATGAAGCTTTTCATGTCGGTGAAGCTATATCTATTTTTGATCATTTTCTGACCACAGTAGAAAAAAAAGTACATGCGTCTCAAACAGCATCAACTTCTAATATACAACGATTGCTCGACTATATTGAAGAAAACTATAGCAATTCTCTAACATTGCGAACTTTAGGTGATTACTTTCACTTTAATCCTACTTATTTATCCAGCTATTTTAGTAAGCATCATGAAGAAGGATTTAGTGAATATCTCAACCATGTCCGCATCAAAAACGCACAAAAAATGTTAATTGAAACGAACATGTCAATTTCATCTATTAGTGAATCTGTAGGTTATTCGGATCCTAGCTATTTTACGAAAGTATTTAAAAAAGTAGTCGGTGTCTCACCACGAATCTATCGCAGGCAACACAAACCTAGGAATAGAGGCAGTAACCATGAAGAAATTTAGACGTCTTATTTACACTAACAACTTATTTGTGAAAATTTTTTTAGTTTTAGTCATTAGCATTATTATTGTATGCGCCTCCATAACATATAGTCACATTCATATGTCTAGTAACTTATTCATTAATACATTTAGCATTACAAATTCAAAAATCATTAACCAAATCACTGATCAATTTCATTCATTCACTGACTCGATCGTTTCTGTTTCTTTAGAGATTGAGACAAACGGTACGATTAAACAACTGCTACAAGAACAACCGAATAATACTGTTGAAGAGGCCTCATTCTACTATAATATAACGAATGAAATGGAGGATATTTACCCTAAAGTCGATCCTGATGATGCAACGATGATCATCATGAGTGAAAATAATGACGTGTTTAACATGAATTATGCCAAATGGCCTGTTGATCGAGATAGATTAGCGAATCATGAAATCATTCACGAAACCGAAACAAGTAGCAACCAGATCACTTATCATTTTGAACAATCTGAACTAACAAATAATGTACCAATGATCGTTGCGTCCAAAGCATTACGGCTACAGTCAAACGACATTTATGGCTATCTCTTGTTTGCTTTAACGGAACGTGATCTAAACAAATTTTACGAAAGCTATACTAGTGGTGGAAATAATGTACTATTAGTTGATAGAAATGGCCAAATTATCTCTAGTAATCAGCAAGAAAGAATTGGTGAATACTCCAATCAATTGCTTCATCATGCTGAACAATTTGTAGAGCAACCCGAAGACTATGAGCAAATAACCGTGTTTGACGAGACCTATATCTTTTTATCAGCATACATTCCTGCACTCGATGCTTATCTCGTCAATCTCATTGATAAGGATATCATTGCGGAAAATGTTATTGATACGAAACAAATTTTATTCATTAGCATTATAGTCGTAAGTATAGCGGTGCTTACAGCCTTTCTAATTTTAAGAAGAATGACTGTATCTATTAGTAAGCTTGTTAACCAAATTTCTGATATGGCAAGATATCAATTTACTAAACCGTTACAAGAAACAGGTGGATATGAAACACGAAAAATAGCCAAAGCTTTTAATTATATGCTTAATGAGCTACATGATTATGTGCAAATTTTAATAAAAACGCAAGAAAAACAAAGAAAGGCAGAGCTAGAAATGTTGCAGCATCAAATTAATCCACATTTCATTTACAATACGCTCGCATCCATTAAGTTTTTCATCCAACAAGATAAAAAAGAAACAGCAATGGAAACGATGGATTCTTTTATTGCATTACTACAACATTCACTAAGTAATATTGATGAAACAATCACTGTTGAACAAGAATTAGAGCACTTACAAAATTATGTCCAAATCAATCAAGCTAGATATGGCGATCGTATTAAAGTGAATTATTTAATCGCTCCTGATTGTTTACAGCTTGCTATACCAAAATTAATCATTCAACCTTTTATAGAAAATGCCTTTTTCCATGGTTTCAACACAAAAACAAACGGATATATTCAAGTATTAATCGCTCGTAAAGATGACACGCTTACCTGTGAGATAATAGACAACGGAGACGGAATTAAACTGGAGCAATTGAACAATAAATTAGTGCAATCAAAAGGAAAAAGACAACTGTTCAGTGGCATCGGTGTTAAAAATGTAAATGAAAGAATTCAGTTATTATACGGAAAACATTATGGTGTAGAAATAGACAGCGAATTAAGCAAAGGGACGAAAGTAAAAATAACATTACCAGCAAAGCAGCTGAAATAATTACCTTTTTCTAAAAATAGTCCTATTTTTCTTGCCTACTTAACCAACAACTAAATATTGTCGTAGTTTTTACTAAAGATTATCCAAGAGTAGAAAAAGCTTTTTTTGTTACACTAACGTTACATTAATGAAAGCGATTTCATTAACTAGACTATTTTGAGGGGGTAAGACAAATGAAAGAAATAGGTATGAAGAAGTTTTGGACCCTATTAGCAACGATTTTAATGGTATCCTTGTTAGCAGCTTGCTCTAATAGTACAGATGAAGAGGCTGATTCAGACGATGATGCACCAGCCGAATCAAGTGGCGATGCGGAAATAACGGCATGGGCATGGGATGCTAACTTTAATGTTGCAGCACTGGAAATTGCGTTAGAACATTACGATAATGATGATTTCGACATGGAAGTCATTGAAAATGCACAAGATGATATCGTTCAACGATTAAATACGGGCTTAAGCTCAGGAACGATGAACGGAATGCCTAATATTGTATTAATTGAAGATCAACGTGCACAAAGTTTCTTGCAATCGTATCCAGATGCATTCTACCCACTTGATGACTATTTCAATCCAGATGATTTTGCACCATATAAGCTATCCCCAACAAGTTTTGACGGGCATCAATATGCTCTTCCGTTTGACACTGGTGTAACAGGTTTCTTTTATCGAACGGATTATTTAGAAGAGGCTGGATACACACATGAAGACTTAGTAGATATTACATGGGCAGAATTCATTGATGTTGCAAAAGATGTAAAAGACAACACAGACCATCCAATGGTTTCCTTAGATCCTAACGACTTAGGCATTTTACGTGTAATGATGCAATCTGCTGGCGCATGGTACACAACAGAAGACGGCACGATCAATATTGAAGACAATGAACCGTTAGCACTTGCACTTGAACATTTTAAAGAAATGATGGATAACGACCTTGTCAAGCTAAATTCAGATTGGAGCCAATTTTTAGCTGACTTCAACAGTGGAGCTGTCGCATCTGTTCCTTCTGGTTCCTGGATTGCTCCGAGTATTGAAGCAGAAGAAAGCCAAGCAGGTCTTTGGCAGCTTGCTCCAATTCCTCGTCTAGACATTGATGGAGCTGTTAATGCTTCTAACTTAGGTGGTAGTTCCTTCTACGTATTAAATATTGATGGTAAAGAAGAAGCTGCACAATTCCTAGGTGAAACATTTGGTTCTGATGTTGAATTTTATCAAGATTTAGTTCGTGAAATTGGTGCAATTGGGACATATATCCCTGCTTCTGAAGGGGAAGCATATCAATTCGAAAATGAATATTTCAATAATCAACAAGTTATCTATGACTTATCACAATGGATGGAAGACGTGCCACCAGTTGATTACGGAATGAATACGTACGGTATCGAAGACATTATCACCGCCGAAGTACAAAACTATTTGAATGGTAAAAGTCTAGATGATGTATTAGCTGACTCGCAAACGCAAGCAGAAAATCAATTTAAGTAATAACTATCTGGAGCCTCAGGATGCATTTGTCTCCTGAGGCGTTTATTCAGATATGGAGGGGGATTGTCATGAGTGAGCATGTCGAAACCGTGAAGCAAACTAGTTTCTTGAAAAAAATCCGCAAATCCTATATCGGTTGGCTTTTCATTCTCCTATCTATGATAGGTATTTCATTGTTCTATTTTTACCCAATGATTCAAGCCTTTCTATTATCACTTCAATCAGGTATGGGGGCTAGCTTAGAATATGTCGGATTGGATAACTATGTAAGATTATTTAATGACCCGACATTTATTGCAGCACTAACCAATACAGTTCTCTATTTATTAGTGCAAGTGCCAGCAATGATTATTCTAGCTT
The DNA here is from genome assembly GCF_033949965.1 of Gracilibacillus pellucidus. Lineage (NCBI taxonomy): Bacteria > Bacillati > Bacillota > Bacilli > Caryophanales > Bacillaceae > Gracilibacillus > Gracilibacillus pellucidus. Next base: position 117,659 of record NZ_JAWZSR010000002.1, read on the forward strand.
TAGTATTTTCCGTGTTATTAAATGATCCTACATTAAAATTTAGAGGCTTCTTCCGAACTGCTATCTTCTTACCTGCTGTAACATCACTTGTTGCCTACGCGGTTATTTTTAAATATCTGTTTAGTGGCGATGGGTTAGTGAATGAATTTTTACTTAGTATGAATCTGATTTCACAACCACTCAATTGGCTTAGTGACCCTACTTTAGCCAAAATCACGATTATTATTGCGATTACATGGCGATGGACTGGTTACAACATGATTTTTTACTTATCTGCTTTACAAAATGTAGACAAATCAATGTATGAAGCGGCCAAAATTGATGGTGCATCCGCTATACAGCAATTCTTTTTTATTACCATACCATTATTAAAGCCGATTATCCTTTTCACCTCGATCGTATCTACAATCGGTACACTTCAATTATTTGACGAGGTAATGAATATTACAAGTGGTGGACCTGGTAATGCTACTTTAAGTATTTCAATGTATATTTATAATTTATCTTTTGAGTACACACCAGATTTTGGCTATGCAGCAACGGTTTCTTATGTTGTTTTACTCTTAGTTGTTGTACTATCGTTTATCCAATTTAGAGTGGCAGGTGATCGAGATTGAAAAAATTAAAACGTTTATTCATTTACTTGTTTTTAAGTGTTGCTGCTTTAGTATCGATTTTTCCATTCTTATGGATGGTTATAAGCATGACGAACAAATCGGTTGACGTCACACAAGGCCGCTTAATTCCTGGTACACATTTGCTAGAGAACATTACTAACCTACTCGATCAAACACAGATTGGGACGGCAATGTGGAATTCTTTTGTTATTGCGATTATTACAACATTCCTTACATTATTAATCGGCTCTTTAGCAGGTTATGGATTTGAAATCTATCGTTCAAAAGGTAAGGATATCGTCTTTAATATCTTAATCTTATCGATGATGATTCCATTTGCTGCGATTATGATCCCTTTATATCGATTATTTGGGCAAATATCTGAAACAGCACCACTAATCGGGATTGATACATTAGCGGCAGCCTTTTTACCGACAGTTATTACCGCCTTTTTTATCTTCTTCTTTAGACAAAATACGAAAATGTTTGCACGTGAATTGGTGGAGGCCGGCAGAATTGATGGGTTAAGTGAGTGGGGCATCTTTTTCCGAATTTATATGCCAACAATGAAAACAACTTATGCAGCGGCTGCGATTATTGCTTTTATGAACAGCTGGAACAATTATCTTTGGCCATTAGTTGTTTTACAATCACCTAGTAAGCAAACGATTCCACTGTTAATCTCTAATTTAGGTGCCGGGTATTCGCCTGATTACGGTCTTATCATGACAGCCATTGTTATTGCAACACTTCCGACAGCACTTGTTTTCTTCTTCATGCAAAGACACTTTGTTGCCGGTATGATGGGGTCTGTGAAAGGATGAGAAAAAGCGAGCTGTTTGTAGGCAGCTCGCTTTCTTCATTTATTCTACTACTACATCCATCAACTCAAATGTTGTAACATCAACAAGTCCTCTGTTAGAGATTCGAACTTCCGGGATAACCGGTAAAGCGATCAGTGAAAAGGTCATAAATGGTGCATTAATTGTACAACCTAATTGTTGCCATGCTTGTTCTAACTCTTTCACTTGTTCTACAACTGTTTCTACTGTTTGATCAGACATTAAGCCTGCAATTGACATTGGAACATGTGCAAGTACTTCCCCGTCTTCAACAACAATCATACCGCCACCCGATTCCGCTAATTTATTTGCAGCAATCGCCATATCTTCTTGATTTACACCCATCACCAATAAATTGTGACTATCATGAGCAACGGTTGAGGCTACAGCTCCAGATTTCAAACCAAAACCTTTGGCAAATGCTAGTGAAATTTGACCTGTTCCTTTATGACGTTCGATACAAGCAAGCTGGATAATATCTTGGTGTACATCCATTTGAATCGTACCGTCTTCTACAGGTAATGTAGCTGTCATTTTTGCCGTTCGTGCACTATTTTCAATAATATGAATACCATTAATTTGCACTTCATTTTCTTGCTCTGTCTGCAAGACAAAATCATCCGCTTGTAGTGCTCGTTGTAATTTGACAGTATTTTTTACGTGATCGGGATATTCGTAACGAGGAATGTCTTTTACAAGCACATTATCGCGAGCAACTATCTCTCCATTCGTTACAACCGTAGATGGCTCCATACTAGCTAAATCATCTAACACAAGCAGATCCGCGACTTTTCCTGGGGTGATACTGCCGTATTGTTTATCTATTTGGAAATAGCGCGCCACATTGATTGTCGCCATCTGAATAGCTACAATCGGGTCTACGCCTTCTTCAATCGCACGACGGACAACATGATTAATCTGTCCTTTCTCTACTAATGTCTCTGGATAAATATCATCTGTCACTAGTGAAACATTGGAAGAATCAATGCCGTCCTCTGTGATAATTTTTATCACTTCTTTTACATCTTGCCAAGCAGATCCTTCTCGAATCATAATATGCATGCCGAGTCTTGCTTTTTCTAATGCTTGTTCCTTTGCCACTGTTTCATGACAGGAATCAACTCCTGAAGCAATATAAGCTTGAAGCATGCCATTTGGGCCATCAGGAAAATGTCCCGTTACAATTTTATCTGTTGCCATTGTTGCTTCTATTTCATTAATCATTTTCGGATCATTATAGACGACTCCCGGAAAGTTCATTACTTCACCTATACCAATAACACCGTCCCATTTTAATCCTTCTTCGATATCTTTTTCTGTTAATGTTGCGCCTGCATCTTCCAAACCGTCAGTAGCAGGAACACAGGAAGGAAATGTGGTAAATACTTTTAACGGAAGGCTTTGCCCTTCTTCATGCATAAGGCGTACCCCTTCTGTACCTAACACATTTGCGATTTCATGAGGATCCATAAAAATCGCAGTCGTTCCTTTTTTCAAGGCAGCCTTCGCAAATTCTGTAACAGATAACATCGTGCTTTCTACGTGCATATGTCCATCCATTAATCCTGGTGCTACATACTTGCCTTTCGCATCTACTATTTTTGTTTCGGGGCCAGTAATATGATCAGCCTTCCCAATTAAGGCAACCTGCTCCCCTTTTATGGCTATATCAACATTAGGCTGTAATTCCCTCGTCAATACATTCACTAATGTTCCATTTTGGATGACAAGGTCTGCATCTTCTTCCCCTAATGCTACCTTTCTCAGTAATTCCCTACTCATTATTCATTCTCCTCTCTTTTCACATGTATATGGAGGAGTATCTCCACACATAGTTTAGCAATTTACGGTTGCTAAGTAGAAACGCTTATGCCTTATCCTTAAGCTTATACATGTTTTCACTATATTACGTCTGAAAACGTTTTACAGTCAATGTTTTTCTGGAATTGGATGAGAAAAGTTGTTTGAACTTGAGAAGCTTAAGAACGAAAGAAGGCCTGTACCGTTTTATTGGTACAAGCCTTCTTTTTCACTTGATTATTGTAATTCTGTTCGTTCTGAGATTTCCTCTAATGCTCTGCCTGCTGCTTCATCTGACATATCATCTACAGATAAATCACCTAATGACACAATTCCGGCTAATTTTCCATTCGCTACAACTGGAAGACGGCGAATTTGGTGCTCTGCCATCGCTTCACTTGCGTCTTGTAATGTAACATCTGGAGAAACATAGTATAAATGTTCACTCATTACTTCTTGGACTTGGCGAGAGCCATCTTTATTGTCTGCATACCCTCTAATTACTAAATCTCGGTCTGTTACCATTCCCAACAACTCTTGATTATCACTACATACAGGAATAGCCCCAACATTTCTTTCTTTCATTAATGTAGCTGCTTCTGATAATGTATCAGTTGGCTTACACGCTGATACGTTATCCGCCATAATATCTCTAACTGTTTTCACTTCGAAAACCTCCTTGTATTCAGCCATCATAGTGTAGTATGGACAGCTTTGTTTAAAACTTGCACTTGAAAACATGGAAGTTTTTTCAATGAAAAAGCACTTCGTTGATGCTATGCTTAACGAAGTGCTTTGATAACCTCTAGTCCCAGCTCTTGCAAACTTTCCACATCTTTATTTTCTGCATGGCTATCTGTCACAATTCGTTCTACATGAGAGAGCGACGCTACATGAGCAAATGCTTGAGAATGGAACTTATGATGGTCAGCTAAAATATAGGATGTATCCGCAATTTCCATCATTTTTTGTTTTACACGCGCTTGTTGTTCATTGGACTCGCTAATCCCTTTATCAAAATGAAGCCCTTTGCAAGATAAAAAAGCCTTATTAACATGGTATTCATCAAGCGATCGTACTGCTAGTGGTCCTACATATGAAAGAGACCGTTGCAACAATGTACCGCCTGTAGAAATGACAGTGATTTGTTTTTTCTTACTTAATTCCAGCGCAACATTAACCGAATTAGTTAAAACCGTCACCGGCATATTCGGCAAGTTCTTGGCCACATACCATGCTGTCGTGCTAGCATCTAACAATATTTTATCGGTTTCTACTATGTGTTTGACAGCTTCTTCTGCGATTTCTTTTTTCTCTTTTACATACATTACTTCTCGTTCTTGAAAAGGAATTTCTGGTCCATCATTAGAGGAATCTATACTTACCGCTCCTCCATGACTTCTTGCTAATTTTTTCTCTTTTTCTAATTTTTCTAAGTCACGTCGAATTGTTTCATCTGTTACGGAGAAAAGAGTTGCAAGCTCAGACACTCTAATGCTCTTCTTCTCGTTCACGACCTCCACAATTCGTTGATGTCGTTCTGCAACTAGCATTCGCCTCTCCTACCTTCTCGATCTACAAAAACTGTTTACTACATGACTATAGGCAAAATTATCATAAATTTCAACTGTTTAGTCAAGGCGGAATACTTCTTGATCAATTACATACATTTTGGGATCACCTTTCTCATCCATCGCTAAAATATCGCTCATAAATGCCTGCCACTTGCGGTTCGCTGGATTTGTTTCAAGCTCCTTCATAGCCCGATGATAATCATCCACTTCCATATAAGCATATAACTTATTACCGTCCATAAAAATACTATAACTTGTTATCCCTACCTCTTTTAATGCTTGCAATAACGCTGGATGAACCGCCTGATGCCTTGCCTTATATTCTTCCTCCGAACCTTCTTTACATTCCATTGTAAAAATATATCGTGCCATCAAACCCCTCCCATCAATGTAATCGCATTCATTTTATAGCACTTTATTTATGTTTGTTTTAATTATAACAAAACCACAAACAAACATAAATAAAAAAAATCAAAATTATACTTCAGCTTGAAAATAGTTCTTTAAGAAATGGTATACGCCTTCTTCATCATTTGTATAGGTAGTCGTATCTGTGACTAACTCTTTAATTTGATCCGTCGCATTACGCATACCTACTGGGTAACCTACATATTTCATCATCGGAATATCATTATTACTATCCCCCATTGCCATCGTTTGTTCAGGGCTAATCCCATAATGATTGAGTAAAGCTTTAATTCCCGTTGCTTTATTCACACCACTAACCATAACTTCTACATTATGATGACTAGATGAAGAAGTAGTAAAATCTGTTTCTTTTTTCAGTTCCTCTAAACACTCAATCCAATTTTTCATTTCTGTTTGCTCAGAAGAAAAACAATACATTTTTGCATATTTTTGTTCTGGTAATTGCTCATACCATTTAATATCATGGTTGATTGCATCTTCTCTTTCCAACCATTCATTAATGCCTACTTGATCTGGCTTATTACCACTAATCATTTTCTCCATATATGGTTTATCCTCTAATAACGATAGACGATCACCATCATTTGGGTGTGCTTCGTAATAAATGTTATGCTCTCTAGCGGACTGAATAACTTTTTCCACAAGTGTTGTTGATAAGCTATGCTCCAACAATTTCTCCCCATCTAAATAAGTAATCATTCCATTAGCCGTTACAAATCCGTCTAATTCGATATCCGCAGGTGCCGAGTCAAATACTTCATTTAATGAACGTCCTGTTACGATAAACACGCGAACACCTTGTTGTCTTATGTACTGAATAATAGTAAGTGTATTTTCCGTTAATTGATTATGATTATTTAATAATGTACCATCCATATCTAAACATAATGCTTTCGGTAAAAATGTCATATTATCACCCTCCTAGCTGTAAGTATAGCATATCCTAAAGTAGGAAGTTGATGACAGCTCTTATCCCATTCTTTCATTGACATTTCCAACTTGTTTGATATAATTTCCCATATTAATATACGTGTTATCACTACTAGGGGTGCCTGTTCATTACAGGCTGAGAGAAAGACATATCAAGCCTTTTAACCCTAAGAACCTGATCTGGCTTATACCAGCGGAGGGAAGTAGTCAAACTATCCACATAGTATGGCTAGGTTCTAAATATAGAATCTGGTCTTTTTTGTTATTAATATGTGAATAAACGGTTAGCGAGACACTTTTTTCAGGTTAGTGACACACGTTCCACATCAATGAGGAGGGTGTTAACTTGAATCGAACGTTACGATTAACAATGATGGCTGTTTTTGTGGCAATCGGCGTATTAGGTTCACAGTTTTTATGGTTTCCAACTGGCATTGCCAAAGCATATCCGGTGCAACATGCTGTAAATGTCATTTCTGCGGTTATACTCGGACCAATTCCTGCTGTGATTATCGCCTTTGTTATCGGACTATTACGAAATTTATTAGGCATCGGAACAATCCTTGCCTTTCCTGGTGGAATGATCGGTGCTTTATTTGCTGGTTACTTATATCACTGGACAAAAAAGAAACTGTTAGCTGGTGTTGGTGAAATTATCGGAACTGGTGTAATAGGAGCTCTGCTCTGTGTACCAATTGCGAATATCATCATGGGAACCCCAGCCGGAATAATAGCGTTTTTACCCGGGTTTCTCGTCAGTAGTATCACAGGAGCGATTATTGGAATGTTAATATTATCAAAGGTTAAGCATACGTCTATTGTCAGGCAACCTGCTTCGCCCAAATAAATGGTGTTTTAAAATAAACTGAACTTCGCATGACGTTAGCATAGTAATAAAATAATGGTTTGTTCGTGAGAGGTTACGTGTTCGAAGACAGAACTTTTGTTAATGGGAACGATATGTCCTTGAGACGCTCTCTCGACGACATAGCTTCATCAAAAAAGAAAGCTGAGGTCCTATCCCAACTTTCTTTTTTTGATTTTATCGTTTATTAAATGTGTCAGGGTCTGCCCCTACGCGTTCATCTTTGTTCATTTCATTAATTAATTGCATTTCTTCTTGTGACAGTTCGAAATCAAACACGTCCGCATTATCTTGAATACGGTGTTGTTTAACTGATTTTGGAATAGTCACTACTTCTTGTTGTAAGTCCCAACGCAAGATTACTTGTACGGTTGTTTTACCGTGACGCTCAGCAATCTTCGTTAAAGTAGGATCATCAAGAAGCTGCCCTTGTTTTAATGGAGACCAAGCTTCTAATTGAATATTGTGTTGTTTACAAAATGCTTGTACATCACGTTGTTGCAAGTGTGGATGGTATTCTACTTGATTAACCATTGGTACTACTTCTGCATCTTTCATAAGATCTTCTAAATGGTGCTCTTTGAAGTTACTTACGCCAATCGCACGAACCTTACCATCTTTATATAATTGCTCCATAGCCTTCCATGATTCTTTATATTTATTTTGTTCAGGAACTGGCCAATGAATTAAATATAAATCTAAATAATCAATTCCTAATTTATTTAAGCTTGTTTCAAATGCTTTAAATGTTTCATCATAACCTTGATCAGCATTCCATAGCTTTGTAGTAATAAATAGATCTTCACGAGGAATACCTGAATCTTTAATTGCTTTTCCTACACCTTCTTCATTACCATAAACAGCTGCTGTATCAATACTTTTATAGCCGTGCTCAAGTGCCCACTTGACAGAGTTATAAACTTCTTCTCCCTCTTCAACTTTGAAAACACCTAAACCGAACCATGGCATTTTCACACCATTATGTAGCGTAGTAGTTGACTCTAAATTCTTCGCCATACCTACATTCCTCCTTTATTTATTACGTATATTAGAATGCCACAAAACAAATAAAATATAAAACATTGTGCTCAAGATCACAGTACTTCTTATTTTGTCGGTGGAACAAAAAATCCGACATATGATAGCCGGATTTTTATATCACACGAATTTTATTCTTTTCCATAATTACCAATTTGGTGCACTTTGTAATGACGATATTGTTGTTTCGGTATATCATCCATGAAAGGGGTTGGAGAGCCAATAGAAAATAGTGCTAGATGATGCATTGCTCTTGTACACGCTGTATAGAAAAGGTTCCGTTCCAATTCATCCTGAAAATTGTCGTGTGATGCGTCTGTAATGATAACCGCATCAAATTCGATCCCTTTTGCTAGATAGGCGGGAATGACGACAATTCCCTTATCAAAAGTATGTGCTTCCTGTGTCATTAACTCTATTTCCATATATGGCTTGAGCTGCTGATACATTTGTTCACATTGTTCCATCGTTTTACCGATCAGCGCAATTGTTTCATTACCATCTTGTTCATATTGTTCTATTTGATCCATTATTTTACCGATCAACATTTCTTGTTGCTCTACTTCCATCAGAATTGGTGTGTCACCATCACGTTCAAATGGTTCAATTAAGTGACCCTTCGGCATAAATGATTTCGTAAATTCCACAATTGGTGCAGTAGAACGGTAACTTCTCGTTAACTCCATTCGTTCATGTTTTTCTTGCCATTTTTCTGATAACAAGGTCTCTTCTCTTAGAGCATGCGCATAAATAGCTTGGTTTATATCACCTAGCAATGTCATTCGACTAACAGGAAACATTAATTTCATCAACGCAAACTGGAAAGGTGTATAATCTTGCGCCTCATCAATAAATAAATGCTGAATAGCTCGTTGCGCATCAAAGCCAAGCAAACTTTTTTCGAAGTAAATATAACCTGGTGCATCTTCCCATGATAAATACTTATGTTTTAAATGTTCATCTGTTAATGCACATATTTCCTCCCATTTTTCCGGTAGTGAATCTATTTCATCCGCTTGGACTTTTTCTGTTGTGAATAACTTCCTAAATGTTTTAAGTGGATCTACAAATGCTAACTGTTTTATTTTTTTACGTAAAGGTCTGAGCTTCGCTGCTACAACTCGCTTACGTAATAGCTCTTCTTCACGGTCAAAATCATCAAACGTATCCTCAGAAAAACGACTTTCATCCTGTAATGCTTTATGCACATCTACATAATCAGCTTTCTCTAGCAATTCACTCTCTTCGAGTACCCAGTCTTGCTCTCTTTCTTCTTTCTCTAACTGTTTCAACTGATGCAAAATCCAATTAGCAACTTGCTCAAGTCTGTCAGGGATTGCTAAAGTACCTTCTGTTTGATAAAAATATTCCTCTATCATTTGTTTGGTGAGAATCGTTTCACCTCTAAACGTAATATTACGGAAGACGATCCCATCACTCGCAAGTCGCTCTAAAAAGTGATCAATTAAACCTTTATATGGAAGACTTGCTTTATAATGCATTGCTTCTACTCTCGCTTCATAATTATCCGCCTGCTTTTGCAAATAGAATTCCATTTGCTCAAATGGCGTTTCTAATTGGAAACTGTCGTCTAGCTGGCGGTGTAAGAATTGATAAAAGGTCATCTGTTGCATATTATCTTCACCAAGCTCTGGCAGAACGGTCGCTACATAGCTATTGAACAATGGATTCGGTGAAAATAAAACAATCTGTTCAGACGTTAATGTCTCACGATAACGATATAACAAATAAGCTACACGTTGCAAAGCAGCTGACGTTTTACCACTTCCAGCTACACCTTGCACAATTAAAACATTTGCTTTTTCATTCCGAATAATTTGATTTTGTTCTCTTTGGATCGTTGACACAATACTCTTCATTTTCGTACTTGCTTGATTACCTAGTACTGCCTGAAGTAAATGGTCACCTATTGTCAAACCAGTGTCAAACATTCCCTTTAAATCGCCATTACGAATCACATATTGTCGTTTTAAGGTTATTTCCCCGGAAATATTTCCATCTACTGTGTCATATTGTGCCGGTCCTGGTGGATAATCGTAGTACATACTCGAAATTGGCGCTCTCCAATCATATACTAAAAAGTCTTCTTCCTCTTTATCCAATACAGAAGCTAACCCTATGTATATATTTTTTTCCTCTTCTTGTCCGTCTTCAAGAAAATCAATTCGGCCAAAATACGGTTTATCCTCTAAACGGCGTAATATATCAAGACGCTCACTTACTTGACCATGGCTTCTTTCACGTTCCGAAAGAAATTCTTGTTGCTGCTTAATACTAGCCTCCGTCTCAATCTTGTCATCCATTTCTTCAATATTAACCGTTACATCTTCCCAAAACTCGCGTCTAATATCGATAACATCTTCCCTTAAATCTTTTGCGCGTGATTGTAGGGAAATCATTTTTCTTTTAATTTCATCGACAACCTCTGTTACTCTCTCTTTTTCCTGTTGCCATTCTTTATCTTCATGTTTATCTGCCACTATATCCACCTCCGTGACATTAATTTTGTCAGTTAGTTTTATTTGTATCACTCATATACAGTTTGTGTTTCAATTAGATTAGCATAGAATCCTTTTTCTTTCATTAATATTGAATGTGTTCCTTTTTCTATTATTTTACCATCCTTTAGGACAAGTATCATATCAGCCTTCTCAATCGTATTCAAGCGATGTGCAATCACAAAGCTAGTCTTCCCTTGCATCAACTTTTCTAACGCATCTGTTATTTTTAATTCGGTGATTGTATCAATACTACTTGTTGCTTCATCTAATAGTAAGAGCGATGGATTAGATAGCATCGCTCTTGCTATCATTAATAATTGACGCTGGCCTTGACTAATACCTTGGCCATTACCTTCCAGTACTGTATCATACTTATTTGGTAATCGTTCGATAAAAGAAGCTGCATTAGCTAGTTTTGCTGCATCTTCTACCTCTTGATCGGTTGCACTCAGTTTTCCATAGCGAATATTCTCCCGTATCGTCGTATCAAATAAATAGGTATCTTGCAAAACAATACCTAGATGACTGCGAATGCTTTGATTCGTTAATTGTTTCATCGGTTGACCATCTAACAAAATTTCTCCCGCTTGTTCTTGAAAAAAACGAGTTAATAACGATAGTATCGTTGTTTTTCCTGCCCCTGTTGGTCCAACTAGAGCAATCATTTGACCCGGCTTCGCATGAAAAGATATCGATTGTAAAACATGTTCATTATCTTTATAAGAAAAAGAAACATCTTTAAATTCAATATCACCTTGAATAGTAGAGAGTGCTTGTTTGCCCTCTTCTTTCGCCTCAGTATCTTGATCGATTAATTCAAAAGCCCGTTCTGCTCCCGCTATTGCTGATAAAACCATGTTAAACTCATTTGCTAAATCATTTAACGGACGGGTAAATTGACGAGCATATGTTGTAAAAGTAACAATTATTCCGATTGTAATTGTGGTCGAATTTGTTGCTAGAACAATCCATCCTCCTATCCCAACAATAATAGCGAACGCAAAATTGTTTAAACCATTCATTAATTTAGGAATAAAACCAGAATATACTTGTGCCCAATAACCCGCTCTCCTTAATTTCTCATTGCGCTGTTGATACTCATCTATTACCCTTTTTTCCTGATGGAACAATTTCACCATTGAATGACCAGATAACGTCTCTTCCAAAAACCCTGTCATATTACCTAATTCCTTTTGTCGCTCTTTAAAATAATAATTTGTTCGCTTCGTAATCCACTTCATCCCCATATACATAATGGGTACGATTGTTACCGTCAATAATGTCAAAAGCGGACTTAACCAAATCATTACAGCTAATGTTCCTACCAGTGTAAGAATGCTCGTCGTCACTTGAATAATAGCTGAATTCAACGTACGACTAATATTTTCCACATCATTGGTTAATCTACTTATTAAATCTCCACTTTCCGTTTGTTGAAAGAAACTAGTCGGTAAATGCAACACATGTCCGAACAAGTCCCTCCTTAATGCAAAAACAGCCTTTTGCGAAATACCAATCATCCAGTAATTTTGCAATGCTATTGTTACAGATTGTAGAATGAATATCCCTAACAATAAGATGAGAAGTAGCTTGAAGGAAAAGAAAGATAATGTTCCTGTCATTACATCTACAGCTACTCCAATAAAATATGGACCAAGCAATGACAAAACAGCACTAAAAAACACCATGATTACTACTAATAAAAACATCATTTTATCTGCCTTCACATACTGCCAGATTCTTCGTAATGTCTCATGAACATTCTTTACTTTTGGCTTTTTTAAATCTGCGGAAAGGTTTCGAACCCTTTTATTCATCATCCAGCTGCACCCCTTCCCGCTCTTGAGTTTCCGATATTTTCCTATATAATGCACTTGATGCTAATAATTCTTGATGAGTTCCTTTTTCCACTATTTTCCCTCGTTCTAACAACATAATTTGATTGGCATCTTTTACAGAACTAATTTTTTGCGAAACGATAAACGTCGTACATTTACGCTTTTTAATTGCTTGCAAAACATGTGACTCTGTTGTTGTATCAAGGGCACTCGTACTATCATCCAGCAGTAATATCCTTGGGGCATCAGCTATGGCACGAGCAATGGAGAGTCGTTGCTTTTGACCACCAGAAAGGTTAACGCCTCTTTGGCCAATGCGTGTTTCGTATTTATTCGGTAAAGTCATAATAAAATCATGTAATTGTGCTTCTTTTGCTACTTTTTCTGCTTGCTTGTGATTTAAATGTTCATTGCCCCATCTAATATTCTCTAATATCGTACCTGAAAAAAGGAATCCTTCTTGCGGTACCAGTGTTACATCATGTCGTACATTGTTTCCAACCTGATCGATTTCTTTGCCATCAATATAAATAGTGCCTTTTGTTGTATGATATAAGTATGGTATTAAATGTAATAATGTCGTTTTCCCAGAACCAGTCTCACCTAGTATTCCTATTTTCTCTCCAGCCTTCACCTGCAGATCAATATTTTCTAGTACGTTGCGCTTCATATTAGGATAGTGAAAGGATACTCGCTCAAATGTTACATCTCCATTTATCTTTTCCTTTTCTCTTCGTTCATCCACTTCATCATCCACGGTTTGTGTCAGTATTTCATTAATTCGCTGAGCAGACGTACGACCTCTGGATACATTCATAATCAAAAAGGAAAAAACACCAAATGATGCTAACATCCTTGTCGCATAATTAATCACTCCAACAATCTCTCCAGCCTGTGCAGATGTTGTCTCAAGTTGGATAGAGCCAAATGCTAATAAAGCAATCATTGCGATATTCATAATGAGCATGACGATTGGCATAACCAATTCCATCACCCATAATGCTTGTTTATTTTTATCCCTTAATTCGCTATTTGCCTGCGAAAATCGTTTACTAGCAAAAGTCATTCGGTGAAATGCTTTTACTAATTTGATCGCCAATAAGTTTTCACGAATGATGCTATTAAGCTGATCAATTTTAATTTGAACCTGGTTAAATAGCTTCATTCCTTTGATCATTAACAAGAACATGACAACAAATAATAATGGAATAGTTGCTAGTAAAATAAGTGCTAACGAAACATTTAACGTAAACGACATCACGATACCAAAAATAATAAATAATGGCGCTCGTAACATAATCCGCATAAAGGCAAATAAGAGGTTCTGCACTTGCACAACATCATTCGTCATTCTCGTCAGTAATGTAGACGTAGAGAACTGTTGTACTTTCATCACTGAAAACATTTGCAGTTTATGAAACATTTCATTTCGCATATCATAACCTGTACCTTGACTTACCTCTGCAGCAAAATAAGAACTCATAATACCGGCAGCGAATGCTAAAGCTGTAATGACTAAAAGAATTGCTCCATAAACATAAACCGCTTGTAAATTTTGAACCACAATACCTTCATCTATGATTTTTGCCATGATGATCGGTTGGACCAGCTCTACCACAAGTTCTACCATCATAAGTAACAAAGCAATAATCATTGCCTTTCTATATGTATCTGCATATTTAAAAATGACTTTCATAGGATTCCTCCGCACGTCAACTTATTAAAATGAGATTTTTCTGACTTTTATACAATTAAGTAGATTATACCTAAAAAAGCAGACTTTCTCCATCTAAATAAAGCGCGTCCTATCAAGAAACAAACACACATTAAGACAAATTTCATCCTGTCTTTTTGTTAAGTTATTAATAAATTTGTAATAATTGTGTAAATTATATAGATTTAATTGGTACTTTCGATATATAATGACAGTACAAGAGTCCTTTGATAGAAGCGACATTTATTGTAAGATCCTCTTACATTTTGGTAGATTTTCATGTCCATTCTATGGAGAATATTCTTGTGCTATTTTTACTATATCAAGGGGGATTTTGAGAAATGAAGAAATGGTTATTAATGCTAGTTGCTTTACTTACTCTTCTTGTAATTTCAGCTTGTGGAACAAGTGATGATACAGAAGACAGTAACGACACTGACGATGCTGACACGGAAGAAAGCGCTAATAGTGATGATGCTAACGAAGATGCTAGTAATGACGCATCGGCTGCAGAAGGTGAAACACCAGATGAAATCGTGATGGGATTTGTTCCTTCACAAGATTCTGACACAATCGCAGACACGGTTGAACCGTTAGCAGAAAGACTTTCTGACGAATTAGGAATTCCTGTCGAAGGTAAAGTTATGACAAACTATACTGCTTTAGTTGAAGCAATGGGTACAAACGAAGTACAAGTTGGTTTCATTCCTGCATTTGCTTACGTATTAGCAAATGACAAGCATGGTGTAGACGTTATCTTAAAATCTGAGCGTTATGGCAGTGGTACATATGTAGCTCAATACCTTGTTAGAGCGGATTCTGATTATGAAGAATTAGCTGATTTAGAAGGCACTGTTTGGGCATATGGCGATCCTTCTTCTACAAGTGGTTACTTATTCCCAGCTGCACAAATCATGGATGAATTTGGTGTGGATGATCCACAAACAGAATTCTTCGCTGATGTCCTACCTACTGGTGGGCATGATAACTCAGCTCTAGCTGTTTATAACGGTGAAGCAGATGTTGCAACTACTTTCGATGATGTTCGTACAACATTGGAAGAAGAATACCCGGATATCATGGACGAACTTAAAGTTCTAGGTTACACAGATGAAATTCCTAACGATACGATTTCTGTAACAAAGGAATTAGATAGTGAATTAGTACAAAATATTAAAGATGCTTTCTTATCATTTAATGATGATGAAGACATGATCCAAATTATGAACGACGTATACAGCTGGGATGCGATCATTGAAGCGGAAGATAGCGAATACGACGTAGTTCGTAGTACGTACAATAAATTTGGAGATGACATCAGTCTAGATTAATAGATAATAAGTAAAGCTTAACAGGAGGGGGCATGCTCTCTCCTGTTTCCATATGAATGAGAGGGGCTATACCATGATTGAGTTTAAGGATGTCTCATTAGTTTATCCAAATGGGACAGAGGGTTTGAAAAACGTTAACGTAAAAATAAATGAAGGTGAGTTTGTTGTTATTGTCGGTTTATCTGGTGCAGGTAAATCAACTTTCATTCGTAGTATCAATAGACTTGTAACACCTACTAGCGGTTCATTAATTGTTGATGATGAAGATATTTTAAAAGCAAAAGGAAAAGGCTTAAGAAAACTTCGTACAAAAATCGGGATGATATTCCAAAATTACAACCTTGTTAAGCGCTCCACAGTTATTAAAAATGTTATTTCTGGTCGATTAGGATACACTGGTACATTTGCAAGTATTTTTAACTTATTTTCGAAGGAAGACAAGCTATTAGCTTACGAAAATTTGAAACGTGTAAATATCGAAGAAAAACTTTATAACCGTGCTGACGAATTAAGTGGTGGACAACAACAACGTGTTAGTATCGCTCGTGTATTAACACAAAAACCAAAATTAATTTTAGCCGATGAGCCAGTAGCAAGTCTTGACCCACCTACGTCTCATCAAGTAATGAACTACTTAAAACAGATAAATCGTGAAGATAAAATCACTACGATTGTCAATCTTCACTTCATTGATATGGCTATGGAATATGCTGATCGTATTATCGGTATGCGTGCAGGGGAAGTTGTATTTGACGGCCCTGCTAGTGAAGTAAGCGAAAAAACATTCGAGGAAATCTATGGACGTTCCATCCGTGAAGACGATCGTCGAGGAGGGGTGGAGGATGAGTAAACACCCTTCTTCCTTCACACCTAAAGGGCTATATCCTGCTAAAACGAAATGGATTACTACAATTTCATTACTAGTAGTTCTTGGCTTTTATTTACTTAGCTCGTTCAAAACGGATTCATTTATCGTGAACTTTTTTGTTAAACTACCAAATGTTTTCGGCTTAATTAGTGACTTTTTCCCACCTGATTGGAGTTATGTATCTAGTATTTGGCCGAAATTATTTGAAACGATTCACATCGCGATTATCGCAACTACTGTCGCAGTTATTATAAGTATTCCTTTCTCACTTTTAACTGCGAACAACGTAACGACCAATTCTTGGTTATATCAAGGGATGCGTTTTATTCTAAATATCATCCGTACGGTTCCAGATATCGTATTAGCGGTTGTATTCGTTGGTTTATTCGGAATCGGTGCATTTTCCGGTATTGTGGCATTAATTGTTTTTGCTGTCGGAATTTTAGTTAAGTTAATGAGTGAAGTAATTGAAACAATCGATATGAATCCCACCGAAGCGATTCGTGCATCAGGAGGTAACACGCTACAAACGATTAGTTTTGCGATTGTACCACAAGTATTACCTCAGTTTATTTCATTCAGTCTCTATGTGTTCGAGATAAATATTCGTGCATCCTTAGTACTTGGACTTGTTGGTGCCGGTGGTATTGGTCAATTGTTAAACACACAAATTAACTTTATGAATTATCCAGCTGTTAGTACGATTATCATTATCGTATTTGCAGTAGTCGTCGTAATTGATTACATTAGTAGTAAATTAAGGGAGGGACTTGTATAATGGCGAAAGAATTAACCCTTCCCGAAAAGCCGAAAAGTAAGATCAAACTGATTAAACGAATTACTATCCTTGTAGCGCTTGTCTTGATTTATACTTGGACATTTACAAGTATTAATATCCGTTGGGATGTTATTTTTAGCGAACGTACATTAGACAACTTTGATCGAATTATTCCGAAGTTCTTCCAGCCAGCGATCGATCAAACAGGTTCTATTATGGAAATGATGTTTGAAACATTATTTATTGCTTACACTGGATCGTTAGCGGCAGCGATTATTGCTGTTCCACTTGCATTCCTATGTGCTTCCAATATGGTAAAAAATAAGTTCCTTAACAATATTGGTATGTGGATTTTAGGTGGTGTCCGCGCCTTCCCTGAGATTGTTCTAGCGATCATTTTTGTGGCGGCTGTAGGACCGAATCCTTTTGCTGGGGTACTTGCGATCGCAATCGGATCGACTGGTATGCTAGGAAAACTCTACTCTGAGGTGCTTGAATCAATCGATATGAATGTAGTTGAAGCACTAGAAGCTAGTGGTGCTAACAAGCTGCAAATTCTGTTTTACGGTATTTTGCCTCAAGTATTACCAGAATTTTTATCCTATGCAATTTATCGATTCGAAATCGATGTTCGTGCTTCATCTGTTTTAGGTATAGTTGGTGCTGGTGGTATCGGTACATTAATCACCTTCGCCTATATGAACCGAAATTGGGAAGAAGTAGGTATGATTCTATTAGTTATCATTATTACGGTTACCATCATTGATCAAATCTCTGGATTTATCCGTAAACGTTTAGTATAACCATTAAAAAACACAATCGTGGTTTTCATTTGAATCACGATTGTGTTTTTTCTTATTTAGTTAAACATCTCTCTAATAGAATTAATAATTCGTTTAAAGAAGTTTTTAACTTCCTGCCAGAAGCCTTCTGTGTCTCCACCAGTTACTTCGTCTAACTTGCCTTTTAAACTCCCAACAATTGATTCAAGCTGCTCAGTTACTTTGCCAAAATCAATGTTCAAGTCACGCATTTTCTCAAAAAGATTCGTAAGCATTTCACGATCTTCTGGACTTAGTTCGATATTCAATTTATCTAATTGCTCGCGGACAATTCGCTCTACATCTTCTTTGGTTGCTGGGTTTTGCTCAGAAATTTCACGTTTAATTTCACTTAATAGCTCACTTACTTTCTCTTTATCAATTCCTGCATCTTCCGCCAAATCTGTGGCCACATCTAATTCTTCATTTGCCACTTCCATTCGATCCTGATCTAGTGATTCACCATCGACATTAAACGCTTTATAGATACCAGTCAAAGCGGAATGACCTGTTACTTTAAGTGGGGATGCCACTTCAACTAGCGCGTTCTCTACACCAGCTGTTAGTAAAGCATTAGCATACATTTCATTTGTTACTTGCGTAATATTTTCTGGTGTAACAACATTCACGACTACACCATTTCCTTCACCTTTACGTGTGATTTTAGCTGATGAATACATATTTGAACTTGGGTCTCCACCAATAAAATTAACAAGATCTTGCGCATTAACAATATATTCATCTACTTGCTCAGCATCTGTCGCATCTAAAAGTTGTCTTACTTTATCTTTATCCGCATCCGATAGTTGTTCGCCGAGAACTAATTTAGGCTTACCATATCTCTCATCAATAACATTATCATCATCATTACCATTACTAGCTGAAGCAATTGGCGCAATAACTAGTCCAATCAACATTACAACCATAAGCATCCATGTAATCTTCTTCATTGTTTATCTCCTTTTCATGATAATACTTACTTTTTTATTATGATTGATTTTCTCCTTTTGGGGAAGAACATTCTACTTTTTTCTATACTTTTTCCTTAAATATATGTGTGTAAGACTACTTTATACATCCCCTCCTATTTTCTTATCGATTAATTTCATCTTACATCATTTGTTCATATATGGAAAATAATTGCACAAAAAACTTCCAACCCTTTTTAGGGTTGAAAGTTTCTGTTTGTTATTTTTTTGCGATAACATCCATTTCTACACCGACACCTTTTGGCAACTTGCTTACCTCTACTGTTGCTCTTGCTGGATATGGTTCCTGCAAGAATTGTGCGTATGCTTCATTAATCGTAGCAAAATCGTCCATATTCGAGATATAAATCGTGAATTTCACTACATTAGCAAAACTTAAATCTGCTTCTGTTAAAATCGCTTCTAAGTTTTTCATGACTTGCTCTGTTTGCTGCGCGATTCCGCCCTCTACTACTTCCATCGTTTCTGGATTAAGGGGAATCTGTCCCGATACAAAAACAAGTTCTCCTGCATCTATTGCTTGTGAATAAGGGCCAATTGCTTGTGGTGCGTTATTAGTATGTATTGCTTTAACCATGATAATGACATCCTCTCTATTTTCTTATTTACTGAAAATTTTAACATATTATTAAGATATAGTAGACTATTTATATTACTAATTTTTTAAAAAAGGATGATACTAATGGAAAAGACATTTACATTAAAAACTTCTCACCACGATCAAATGATTGATATTACCGCACAAGTAGCACAATATATTAGAGAACAACATGTGACAGATGGGATTGTCATTGTTTCCTCCCTACACACAACTGCGGGTATCACTGTAAACGAAAATGCAGATCCAGATGTTAAAACAGACTTTTTGCGTAGATTACGCGAAGTATATCCATGGGAACATCCAGAAGATTTACACATGGAAGGAAACACTGCTGCACATTTGAAGGTTAGCACAGTTGGACATAATCAGACATTAGTTGTGACAAATGAGCGACTTGTATTAGGAACATGGCAAGGAATTTACTTCTGTGAATTTGATGGACCACGCCATCGTAAATTTCACGTAAAAGTACTACAAGGTTAGTGCAAATGTGATGGCAAAGGCTTATAATGAATAGCAGCTAATAAAGGAAGACTTAGTATGTATGCATTTAACATCCTTTCACAAATTAATACAACCTAGCTAGTCACCAAGAATAACCTAACTTTTTTAGGGAGGGAAAACAATGCCCGAAAAAATGACAGAGACAGAAAGCACACTAGTAATCATCCAAGCGATTAAAGATGGGAAAAAAGGGGAACTGCAAGCATTCATTGATGAATTGCAACCATATGATATTGCCCAACATTATCATAGCCTTCCAACCAAACACCGCAATAAATTTCTCATTTATTTATCTATAGAACAATTAACAGACTTGTTGCAGGAGCTTGGTAAAGAGGAACAATTAGCCGTTATCTATAAGCTCGGTATTGAAAAATCTTCCAAAGTCTTTGATTTAATGCAAAATGATGACTTAGCATCCCTTCTTTCAGATTTAGAACCAGAGAAAATCGACGAACTATTGTCGGAAATGAAGGAAGAGGAATCAAAGGCTGTTCAAAACTTGATGAACTATCCGCCTGAAACAGCCGGAAGACTAATGAACAATCGTTATGTTTGGATTTCGCAACATTATACAGTCCGTCAAGCTGTTGATAAATTAAAACACTTCGCTGGTTTAGCTGAGTACCTTAACTATTTATATGTCATTGACGAACAAAAGAAACTATCAGGTGTTGTATCTTATCGTGATTTATTGTTAGCTGATATCCAAGATAAAATAGAAGATATCATGTATCGCAGAGTGGTAAAAGCCGAGGTACATACCGACCAGGAGGAAATCGCCAAACTAATCAGTAGATATGATTTTGTCTCATTGCCGATTGTCGAACCAGACAACACATTAGTCGGTGTCGTAACTGTTGATGACGTGATTGATGTCATGATGCAAGAAGCAAATGAAGATATTGAAAAATTATCTGCCTCTGGTAAAGCCATTACTTTTACAACAAAACCACTTGTAGCCGCTTATCGCCGGCTTCCTTGGTTAATTTTATTACTGTTCATTGGACTAATATCCGGCAGTATTATCAGTTCATTTGAAGACACGTTACAATCTGTTGTAGCCTTAGCCTTTTTCATGCCTCTGATTGCGGGTATGACAGGTAATACTGGTACACAATCACTTGCAGTAGTTGTTCGTGGTTTAGTTTCCGATGACTTAAATCTCAAACAAGTAATCAAACTCATTTTCCGAGAATTATGGGTTGGCATTATTATCGGAATTACATGTGGTGTCATGATCTCTATCATTGCCTATATATGGCGTGGGAATTTCATCCTTGGCTTAGTGGTAGGAAGTTCTTTACTAATTACATTAATCATCGGTACATTAGCAGGAACAATTATTCCACTCATCCTGTACAAACTGAAGGTAGACCCAGCTGTCGCGTCTGGTCCACTTATTACAACGATTAATGACATACTTTCCTTATTAATTTATTTCGGGATTGCAACAGCATTTATTACACAATTGTCGTGATGAAGCGATTCCTATCTTGAATTGAGGTATTAGTAAACAAAGCTCAGATCATGATCTGAGCTTTGTCTATTTAGAAGTTAAAATATTCTTTCGCATTGTAATAAGAGATATTTTGGACAATCTCTCGTAATGTTTCTTCATCGTTTGGATATTCTCCATTTTCTACCCATTCACCGATAAGGTTACACATAATACGACGGAAATACTCATGACGTGTATAAGATAAGAAACTACGTGAATCAGTCAGCATTCCGATGAAACGGCTGAATACACCAATATCCGCTAATGTCTCCATCTGCTTGATCATACCTAGCTTCGTATCGTTAAACCACCATGCTGTGCCGAATTGCATTTTCCCTGGTGTACCTCCACCCTGGAAGCTACCCATTAGTGTCGCAATCGTTACGTTATCTCTAGGATTTAGTGAGTAAAGAATCGTTTTTGGTAATGCATCTGCTTGATCTAATGAGTCAAGTAGTTTTACTAACGGACCAGCTACTAATGTATCATTCATAGAATCAAAACCAGTATCAGGACCAAGCTCCTTAAACATACGTGCATTATTGTTTCGGTGAGCATTCATATGATATTGCATTGCCCAGCCTCGTTTATGATATTCTTTTCCTAAGAAAGTAAGCGTAAATGACTTATATTTTTTCTCTTCTTCGATCGTTACTTTCTCATCTTTTAATGCTTTTGCAAAAATAGCATTAACCTCATCTGCAGTTGCTTTTTCATACATTACTTCATCTAAGGCATGATCTGAAACTCGACCACCTATCTCATGGAAGAAATCAATACGTTGTGCTAATGCTTGCTGGAAAGCCTCATAAGAATCAATGGTCATGCCTGTTACGTCCGCTAACTTCTCCACCCAGCTTAAGAAACCTTCTCGATTAATTTCCAATCCTTTATCAGGACGATAGCTCGGTAATACTTGCACATCAAAGGAAGTATCCGCTTTAATTTTCTCATGATATTCTAAAGAATCAGTCGGATCATCTGTTGTACAAATGACTTCTACTCCTGATTTCACAATAAAGTCACGTACATTCCATTCACCACTATTTAACAGACTATTAACCTTTTCCCAAATAGCTGGCGCTGTATGTTCATTTAATGGTTCTTCTACCCCAAAATAGCGCTTTAATTCTAAATGTGTCCAATGATAAAGTGGGTTACCGATTAGCTGTGGAACTGTTTTTGCCCACGCTAAAAATTTATCGTAATCACTTGCATTACCTGTTACATATTGTTCTTCAATACCATTTGCTCTCATTGCACGCCATTTATAATGATCACCATACAACCATACTTTTGTAATGTTTTCAAATTGGATATTGTCATAAATCTCTTGTGGACTTAAATGACAATGGTAATCAATAATCGGTAAGTCCTTCACATATTTGTGGTAAAGTGTTTCAGCGGTCTTGTTTGTTAAAACGAAATTGTCATCCATAAAGGCTTTCATTATGAACCTTCCTTTCTATAATCCTAGTAAATCTACATGTCTCCCAATATGTTTCACTAACGACTCTCGATAAGCATCCTCATGATTAATTAACGTCGTGAAAAATTCTGTGTTAAACAAATCGTTACCAGCCTCATCTTGAGCAGTTAATAGAATTCCATATGTAACATGGAATAACTGACGAGAGGCATCATGATCCATATAAGACGGAAGCTCCTCATCTTTCGTTTCATTTAGTGGTGCTACGCTATCTAAGTCAGGTGTTACATGATAATATTTTAATGTTTCCTCAAAATGCTCTTCTGCATAGACATGCATTCTGCGATAAAGGTCAGGATTTACTTGTGCAATAACACGGACAGCTTCTAACCAGTTCGTACCTGCCGTTTTAATATGCAATAGCCCTTCTGTATACTTGCCGATAATCGGGAAAACACTGAATTTATCGCTACCAGAGTGAATACTGAGCTTATAACCAAAATATTTCGCAATTTCTGCATGCTCTTGCAATTCTTTCTCAAATTGCGTAATGTCCCCTATATAATCAATACCTTTTTGGAACTCGCCACAGAATCGTGGTGCTAAACTTTGCACTGTCACGCCTCTTCTTCGCAGTTCTTCTGCAACAAAAAAGTGTGCTTCTGGTGCCGTAACAGTTTCCGTCTCATCAATAGAAATTTCAAAATCGATTGCTTTTTCAGCCTTAGAAATATACGCATTATAAACATGTTCCATAAAATCAATCGCTTCGCCATATACAAGTACATTTTTATGGAGACTTGCTTCATCAAATGTTATGTTTAATCCGTCAGCATCAAATGATTTGTTTACATAATGAGTACTATAATAGTCTTTGCGCTCTGCTGGCAAACTTGCAAATTCCTTACTAACCTCTGCTACAGACATCTCTTCAATGCCATTACGAATTTGCTCAGAACAATCCAATGTGATAAAAGAAAACCCAAGATCTAACGCATACTTAATATCTTCTTCTAATTTAATATGGTCAGCATCTGCTCCATAACCATCTTTATAACCTTCTTGGAATACCGCGAATGTTGCTGCATCTAAAATATCTGTCATTGTACGATTTAACAACGTCAATTCACGAATACTTTGTTGAGCAAGGATCGGTTTTACTTTTCTATCCCTCACTGTCTCTATATGCCCTGGAGACGCTAAACCTAGCCTGTCACCAAGTCCCATTGTCGCAATGTCTGTACCGAATGCTTGTGGCTTGGTATAATCAAAAAACTGATTAAGCACTTGGCTATTCTCATGTGTTAATGGACACACTTTTCCGCCTTGTACCACTTCACCATTCAACGCATCAAACAATGGACCATCACCTACCGCAATAAGGTATTTCGTTTGAGCCGCTTTCACCATAATAAGAGAAACATTATCTTGCTTTTCTAATGAATGTTGATAAACTTTCACTACATCTGAAGATTCTGGAGACTGTCCTTCTTGTAACGCTTTCACTACTGACTGAAACTGTTCCAATTATTTCACTCCTTTTCTCTGTTAACGGTTCCAAACTTTTGCTATAATAAAATAACAACGTTGTTATTTATATGATATACTATTTGAAAATAGAACACAACTATAAAGTGAGACTTCAATCAGTGGGAGTTTTTTACTCCCACTGATTGTTAGCGAAACTTATCAGGGCGTTAGCGTCCGTTTATCCCCCACTTAACTTCCTTGTTTTCACTTGAATCTTGAAGTGAGGGATTTACGGACGTTTGCACCGTGATAAATTTTACAATTTCACAGAAAGTTAAAGGTGATCATGATGCACGTAACAATTAAAGATATCGCAAAAGAAGCTAATGTCAGCTATTCCACTGTTTCCAAAGCATTAAATAATAGTCCGCTCGTAAAAGAAGGAACGAAACAAAAAATCTTGCGTGTTGCCGAAAACATGGGATATGAGCCCAATTTAGCTGCGAAACAGTTAGTCCGTAAGAAAACAGAGGTGATTGGATTAATCTGGCCAACGATTGAGAGAGTTGTACTAGCTACTTTAGTAACAAATATTAGTAAAGCTTTTGAATCTAGCCGTTATTCGATGATTTTATCTGTAGATCCTATTGAAATGGCAATGGATACCTTCAAAAAGTTTCAAGTAGACGGAACAATCGTTTTTGCGGAGTCAGAGAATAGGATTCCTGAAGATAATATTCCATTAGTCGCCTATGGTGTCTCTGGCAAAAATGAAGGGACATACCCAATCATTGATGCCAATCACGAACAAGCTATCCAAAAAGCTGTCCATTATTTATATGATTTAGGACATCGAGATATCGCTTATGTAGGACTTTTGCATACAACGGATTCGTTACAAAATGAGAAGATAGAAGGCTATCAAAAAGCGTCTAGAAAGCTTGGACTAACAGAACATAGTATTACAACCAATGGTCTAGATTGGTTTGATGGTTATCTAGCAGTAAATGACGTATTATCATTAGCTAAAAGACCGACCGCTATTATCGGTGGTAGTTATGATATAAGTAGCGGCATTCTTCGAGCGCTGCATGAAAAAGGGATCAGCATTCCAGAAGAAATGTCATTAATCAGTTATGACAATATTCCACAAATGGCTACAGCAGAAACACCGCTGACATGTGTCGGAGTCCCTGTCGACCAACTTGCTGAAGAAATTGTTAATACCATCATTCAACGAATCGAATCAGATGATACGAATGTAGCAAAAAAATTAAAGCCAACACTCACAGAACGAGAAAGTACCGGTACAGTGCCACCACAACATCGTTCCAATTAGCAATAAAAAATCTGAACAATAATATAGCAACGGGCGTTTTAGACGCTCGTTGCTGAAGCATGCGTACCACATTAATGTTCAGATTTATGTTTATTTACTATTCGGTTGTCTCAGCCTAATGATCAATCATCATATTCTACTTTGAGAAAATCACCTGTACTTGCATCTATTTCTAATTCAACATCACCTTTATCTGTTCGAATCTCTACTTCATAGATATATCGCTCATCTTCATCTTCCAGATCAAATTCTACTATTGTACCAGCATACTTTTCTAAAGCAATGGAGCGAACTTCCTCGGCTGATAGCCATTCATTTTTATTTTCTGCTAGATTAGCTTGTTTCACTTTATCGTCATCTTCATCAACGGAAATATATAATATCTCCCCTGTGTTTGCGTGTATAGCTAGTTCAACCTCGCCTGTTTCTGTTACTAATTCCATTTCGTAATAATAACGACCATCGTCTTCATCCATTTCCATCTCTGTCACTACACCTGGATACATATCCGTTGCAATGTTTTTTGCTTTTTCCATTGAAATAAAGGCGTCATCCTTCGATTTAGCTTCATGTTCTTGTGTGTCGTTAGAGAGTGCTACGGTTGTCACTTGTTCATTGTTATTGCTTTGTTTCTTATCAATATGAACAATGTCACCTGTTTCAGCATCTACTTCCATTTTATATTGATAATCTGATCCAGCCATTTTCACCTCATATATGTTGTTACTCTCATCTAATTCAAATGACTCAATCTCTCCAGAAAATTTAGCAGACACCTTTTGTTCTGCTTCCTCTTTAGATACATATGCATTAGCGGTCGTAGGTGAAAATTGCATCACTGCTAACACCCCTCCGATAGTAATTAAACCTGAAACAATAATAAAAAATGCTTTATTCGACATGTTTTGTCCTCCTTGTTAATGTTGTTAACTCTATCATAACCAAGGAAAATGAGTATACTATAAGAGAAAAATGAGAAAACAATGAGAAATGTTTTCTGCCTATGAAAAAACCCGATTTAGCTACTGCTAAACCGGGTTTTCTTTCCTATTAAGCTTCGATAGTTAATTCAGCTAACCGCTCTGCAGCAGCTTTTACTTCTTCTAAACCGTTAGCTACGATTTCTTCTGCTTTATGTGGCATTGCATTATGTCCTTCAATAATCACTTCTTCGACAATTTCCATTCCGAAGATTCCACCTAAAACATTGCGCATGTAGTTAACAGCCATTTCCATCGGTGCTGCTTCTGGTGTAGAATAAACACCTCCACGAGCATTTAAGATAACAGCTTTCTTATCTGTTAATAATGGAATAAGGTTACCTTCTGCATCATATTTGAATGAGAAACCTGCTGCATATACATAATCAATAAATGTTTGTAATTTGGCAGGAATCGTTAAATTCCATAATGGAAAAGCAAATACAACTACATCAGCAGCAGTAATAGCATCCATTGCTTTTTGTTTTGCTGCTAACAGACGAGATTCCACATCTGTCAATTCTTGCTCATTTTGCACTTTACCAAATGCATTGAAAAGGTCTTGACCGAAATATGGTGTATCTTCCTCATATACATCATATGTTGTTACATTAACATCTTTATCTTTTAATGCAGCAATTGCTGTTTCATACATTTTACTTGAAATTCCCTCTGAAGAAGGACGATTGTTTGCTTTTACTACTAATACATTCATTAAAAATCTCTCCTTGTCACTAAAATATCTATTTAAATAGAAAACTATTTTTCATATTTAGTTTTCGATTGTAACATAAATCAAAAGAGAGCGGAACTTGTCCGCTCTCCTTTTTCGACATGTTCAAAAAGTTGTCATAATAAATCATTCAAATTACCTACATATCAGTCCAAACAGCATGATATACATCCTTAAGAGCTATGCCATTTTGTTCAGCAATTTGCTTACAATCATCATATTCTGGAGATGCCTTGATTACTTCCCCTTGCTGGATTCCCTCTTTCACTCGAACAGGCCCCCATTTTGTATCAACCGTTCGTATTCTTCGTTCCATGCGGAACACAGACAATGGGTAATAACGAATCCCTAATGTAGTGGTTTCCGCTAATAGAATCTGCTTCATGTCTGCTAGTTTCGCTTCACTACACAGTAATTGCAATTGTACAGCTGGACGATTCTTTTTCATATAAATCGGTGTGTAATAAACATCATTTGCTCCTGCATCTAATAACTTGTCCATTACATAACCAAGCCATTCACCAGGAGTATCATCTAAGTTCACTTCGACTTTGATCATATTGTCATCGACATGCTCATGGTCTGGCGGATGTTTGCCCATTTTCCCCACCCTCTCCTCTATCTCATCTCTCTTTTACAATACGTGTAAGAAATTGCTGTGTTCTCGGTTCTTTTGGCTTCTCTAATACATCTTTCGGAGGGCCTTGCTCGACAATATGACCACCATCCATAAAAATAACATGGTCAGATACATGTCTGGCAAAAGATACTTCATGTGTCACAACAACCATTGTCCATCCTTCATTCGCTAATTCTTTTATAACACTAAGCACTTCTCCAACCAACTCCGGATCAAGTGCAGATGTTGGTTCATCGAATAACATTAATTCTGGCTCAATCGCAAGTGCTCGAGCAATACCAACACGTTGCTGTTGACCACCAGATAATTGATGTGGATATAAATCCATCTTGTCGTGTAAACCAACTTTTGTCAACAATTGTTGCGCTTCATTTCTAGCTATTTGCTTATCCTTTTTCTGCACAATTACAGGACCTTCCATCACATTTTGTAATGCTGTCTTATGAGGAAACAAGTGATAAGACTGAAAAACCATGCCTGATTTCCTTCTTAATCGGAGCATGTCTTTTTTCGTTAATTTTTGCGTAAAATCTAGTGTAAAGCCATCTCCAAATTGGTAGTGACCTTGTTCAGGCAGTTCTAAGCCATTCAAACAACGTAAAAAGGTTGTCTTTCCAGAGCCAGACGGCCCCATAATCGTGACGACCTTTCCCTTTTCCACCGTTATGTCAACATTTTTTATGACATGTAAATCCTGAAAACTTTTCGTTAAGCCATTTATAGACAAAAGCATGATAATACCCCTTTTTTATTTTGCTATATAGCGATCCAACCTGCGTTCTACTACTTCTTGAACAATCGATAAAGCAAAACAAATGATCCAATATAAAACGGCTGCTTCCATATATAACAACATAAACTGATAAGTTGTCGCAGCAATCTCTTGTGCTTTTCGAAACAATTCTGTTACTAAAATCATCGAGGCAAGTGATGTATCTTTTATTAAACTAATAAACGTATTGGAAAGAGGTGGGATAGATACTCTTGTTGCTTGAGGTAAAATAATTCTCCTTAATGTCGTCGTATAGTTCATACCTATCGTATAACCTGCTTCCCATTGACCTTTTGGTATAGAGGAAATCGATGCACGGATAATTTCTGATGCATATGCTCCAACATTTAGCGAAAAAGCGATGACAGCACTTGGTAATGGATTAAGCGTGATACCAAGTGTCGGCAATCCATAAAAGACAATAAATAATTGCACTAATAATGGTGTTCCTCTAATCGCGGACACATAAAATGTAGCAGGTGCTCGTACTAACCTAATTGGCGATAACCGCATAACAGCCGTGATTAAGGCAATAATAATTCCGATAAAAAAAGAAACAAGCGCAAGGGGAATCGTATATTTGATTGCCCCTTCCACCATTGGCCAAAGTGCTTGCAGGATTAAATCCACATTATCTGTTAAACCAACTTGCACATTATTGACTAGAAACATCTTCACCAAACCATTCTTCGGATATTTCCGCTAATGTACCATCTTCTTTCATTGCTGTTAATGCCTCATTAAATGCTTCTACAAGCTCTTCGTTCCCTTTGCGAAAAGTAAAAGCTGTTTCCGATACATCTTCACCTTCTACCGCTATTTTAATTGAGTCATCGCCAGTTTCATTGATATATTCTAATACAGCTAGACGATCATTCACGGTTACCTCTACTCGTCCTAGCTTGATATTTTCAATGGCTTGCGCGAGCCCCTCTACTCCAACAATCTCTGCCCCATTTTCTTCTGCAACATGACGGAAATTACTGTCTAATGATTGTGCTGATTTCTTCCCATCTATATCATCAAATGACGTAATCTCATCATTATCTGCCGGAACTACTACTACTGAACCAGAATACGTATATGGCTCTGAAAAATCATAAGACTCCAATCGTTCTTGATTAATACCAACCTGATTGGCAATCACATCAAATCGTTCCGCATTCAAACCTGCAAACATAGAGTCCCATTGTGTTTCATCAAAAGATGCTTCAACCCCGATATGAGAAGCAAGTTCACGAATTACCTCTACATCATAACCAGTTAAATTACCTTGATCATCATGGAATGTAAATGGCGCATATGTACCTTCTGTTCCAACATTTATCACGCCATCTTCTTTTATTTGCTCATATAAATTCACTGTTTCTTCTGTCGTCGTATCTTCTTCATTGTCTACTCCACAAGCTGCTAATACTGCTACAAGCACGACCATCAGTATTTTTTTCATATTGCTACCTCCATATGTTATTTGCTTTTTTACACATAAAGTGAGACTTCAATCAGAGGAAGTTTTTGACTCCCACTGATTGTTAGCGAAACTTATCAGGGCGTTAGCGTCCGTTTATCCCCCATCTTCGCTTCTTTGTTTTAACTCGAATCTTGAAGTGGGGGTTTTTCGGACTCGTGCACCGTGATAAAAAAAGAAGGGACTATTTGTGATATAGTCTCTTCTCTTTCGGAGGAAATATGCTTAGGATTACTGATAAATTTCATTCTAATCATACACATTGACTTATTAGCTAAACGAAATATGATAGGATTTATTAGCCTCTACAGTGAATTCAAATAAATAAGGATTAGTTTGAGTAAAAGGTTGGTTTTTAATCATTATTTTCGCATAATTCGGTATCCTCACTCGGCAGATTCCTGACTGATTAGCATGAATCGTTGCTTCTATTAATTGATGCTCCTCCCATTTACATGCTATTTCGTAACCACCACGAGCTTTTAATCCTTTAACACACCCATTTTTCCACACTTTAGGTAAAGCAGGAAGCAAATGGATTTCCTGTTGATGACTTTGCATAAGCATCTCTGCAATACCGGCAGTACCACCAAAGTTCCCATCAATTTGAAATGGTGGATGGTTATCAAATAAATTAGGTAATGTTGATTGTTTTAATAATTCTACTACATTTTCATAGGACTTCTCACTTTTAAATAAACGAGCCCACATATTAATAATCCATGCCCTACTCCAACCAGTATGTCCTCCCCCATGTGCCAATCTTCTATTTAGCGTTATCTCAGCTGCATCTGCTAATCCCGGTGTAGTTAAAGGAGAAACCTGATTACTTGGATGTAAGGCAAACAAATGTGAAATATGGCGATGGCCTGGTTCTGCTTCATCATAATCTTCTAGCCATTCTTGAATTTGGCCATGCTTGCCAACCTTTATTGGAGGTAGTTTTGCTTTTAGTTCCGACAACTGTTGACGAAAACTTTCGTCAACATCCAATAGCTCACCTGCTTTCATACAACTAGAAAATAAACGATCGATAATTTGACTATCCATTGCTGGCGCAATACACAAATTCCCCTTTTCCCCGTTTGGCAATAGATACGTATTTTCTGGAGATACGGATGGCGTTGTCACCAATAAGCCTTCACTATTTTCCACCAGAAAATCAACGAAAAATAATGCTGCTTCTTTGAGTGTATCGTATTTTTCCTGTAAAAATGCCAGGTCACCTGTATACTCATAATGCTCCCACAAATGTAAACAAAGCCAAGCAGCTCCTAATGGCCAATAGCTTGCAGGTGGATAGATATCTTGTGGTGCTGTATCACCCCAAATATCTGTATTGTGATGTGCAGTAAAACCTCGACAATTATACATTTTCTTTGCAGTTATTCTGCCTGATTCTTTCATTTTTTCAATATGTTCTAATAACGGTACATGACATTCCGATAAATTACATACTTCGGCTGGCCAATAATTCATCTGGGCATTAATATTAAGCGTATACTTACTATCCCACGGCGGAAGCATATTATCGTTCCAAATCCCTTGTAGTGTAGCCGGTAAGGAATTCAGTCTACTTGAAGCAATCATTAAATAACGACCAAAGTGGAAGTATGTATTAATCAATCCTAGATCTGCGTCTCCAAGCTTCATATTGTGTAATCTTTCGTCAGTTGGTAAGTGAACTTCAGAATCTGCTTGATTAAAAATATCTAGCTCTACTCGATTGAAAAGTCTTTGGTAATCCTCCACATGGCGTCCTTTAAGTGATTCATAATCAGTTGCTCCGAAACGTTCGATTATTTGCTGACATTGCTTAACTGGATCCTCATATCTAAAAGAGGTTGCGGCACAGACTAATATGGTTACAGCACTTGCTTTATCCACACATATCCGATTTCCAAGTGTCTTTACTTCTCCATCCTCTACCATTACTTTTACTAATGCAGAAAAAGCTATACCATCCTTTCCACCTGTTTCTCCTGACATCACAATACTAGAATCAGAAAGCGCAGCTGTAGTATCAAAATTCCGAGTATTTCCTCTATCTAAGTATATTTGAAAAGTTAATCCCGTCGCATTAGTCGTTGTCAACCGCATTGCTAACAATTGATCCGGATAACTAGTAAATACCTCTCTATCATATTTACTATCATTTGCAGAAAAACTAGTTTTAGTAATAGCTGTATTTAAATCCAATTCCCGATGATAGTCAGTAAAATCATCTAAGCCGTTAAAATGAATGTTCATTTCGCCTAATGGCTCATAATGACGCTGGCTTTTTGGAATACCTGATAAGCACAATCTAGCTAATTCTTCTGCCTCCTTTAATTTCCCTTCTTGTAATAATGCTCGTATTTCTTCTATATGAGGTAACGCATCTGGATTTAGCCGATCACGTGGACCACCATACCAAACAGAATCTTCGTTTAATTGAATTTTTTCTTTTTCTACCTGACCAAATACCATTCCACCTAATCTACCATTTCCAATGGGTAAAGCTTCATTCCAATTATTTGCTGGTCTTTTGTACCATAATTTTTTACTCATCTTTACACATCCTCTCCCAAATAGGTGAATAGGATTCCTCTTTTCAGAGGAATCCTATTTTATATTACTTGTTGTGTGGAGCTTGAATACTTTTCTTTCAAATACCGAATACTATCATTAATATACGGTTCTTTCGTATTTTCTAACAATACTTCAATATATGGCTTATGTTCTTTTAACCATTCGAAGAGTAATGGATAATTTAATAAACCTTTGCCAACAGGAACCATCTTGATCCAATTATCCTCTATAACAAAATCTTTCGCATGAATGGCAATGATACGATCACCGAACAATTCAAATGATTCAGCAAAAACATCTTCTTGCTGCTCATAGTTTTCCATTGACATAAAATTGGCCGGATCAAAAATGACTTGTAGATGATTTGAATCTACTTCATCAATGAGTCGCTTCATTTTTTGTGGAGTATGGATCGGATGATTAATACCACCCTCTATTCCAACAATCACTCCCCATTTTTCCGCTTCATCCGTCAATTCCTTCACACTACTTACGACTTTTTGAAAAGCCTCTTCGGTAAAATTGTCCTCGGTATACCCCATCTTTTCGTTTATATTACCTGTCTCAGAAGCAACAATACTACAACCGAAATCACGCGCGAAACGGATATGTTCCTTAAATCTGGCTAATAATTGTTCTCGTTTTTCTTTATGCGGATGAATCATATTAATATAGCATCCCAATATTGCTATATCGATGTCCTGTTGCTTAAAGGTATGCTTCATATATTTTGCATAGCCTGGGCTTAATGTCCCTGTTTCCGTAGGGATATTCTTAAATGATTTTGCTAATGCTAGTTGAACAGCATGTAGTCCTTTCGAGGATACTTCCTCTGCAATTTGTTGTGGTTCTGCAAAGTCCACATCATGCCCACGAATACCAAGATTCAACTCCATATTTGCTCCTCCCTTTTTGTACTAAATACAAGAAGAAGAGCTAACCTATTTTGTAATCGGGCTAGCTCTGATTCATTTACTATCAACTCTGATACTTTTTCTATCAACTTTTCGGATTTACTATCAACTTCTCATTATTATCTCGCTAGCCATCCGCCGTCTACTGCTAAAATATGTCCGTTCATATAATCGGATGCTGTGCTTGCTAGGTAGACTACCGTTCCCATTAAATCACTTGGGTCTGCCCAGTATCCTGCCGGGATTCTTGATAAGATTTCTGCGTTACGCTTTTCGTCAGCACGAATTGGTGCTGTATTTTTCGTTGCAAAATATCCCGGGGCAATCGCATTTACTTGGATGCCATGTTCAGCTAATTCGTTAGCAAATGATTTGGTTAGACCTGCTACTGCATGCTTACTTGCTGTGTATGGCGGAATAAATTTACCACCTTGAAAAGATAACATGGAGGCAATGTTAATTATTTTCCCGGAACCTTTTTCCACCATAACCTTTGCAGCTCTTTGACTTAAGAAATAAACAGCGTCTAGATTAAGACCGATCACATCATCCCAGTCTTCATCGTTAAATTCCAACAATGGATTTCGTCTAATCGTTCCGGCATTGTTGACGAGAATATCAACTGTGCCAAACTCCTCTACACAAGCTGGTACGACTTGTTGTAACTGTTCGCGATTTATCAAATCCGCTTGAAAAAAAGCTACCTCATTCTCGATATCTGCTAGTTGTTCCTTTGTATCCTCCCAGTCTGTTCCATGTGTCACCACAAATACATTGGCACCAGCCTTAGCCAAGGCTACTGTATAAGCCTGACCAAGACCAGTATTTCCACCTGTTACAATCGCTGTTTTACCTTTTAGAGAGAAATAATCTAATGAAAAATCTTGTAATCCCGTACCCATAGAGCATCCTCCTTAGCGTAATTGATCCATACTGATGTGATCCATGTCATCATACGTAATGTTCTCACCGCACATACCCCAAATAAATGTATAATTGCTTGTTGCTGTTCCACTATGAATGGACCAACTTGGTGAAATAACCGCTTGTTCATTTTTCAAAATAAGATGTCTTGTTTCACTTGGTTCCCCCATAAAATGGAATGCTCGCGTATTTTCTTCCATACCAAAATATAAGTAAACCTCACTACGACGATCATGTGTATGCGCTGGCATTGTGTTCCATACACTTCCTGGCTGAAGCATAGTTAAGCCCATTTGCAATTGACAGCTTTCACACACATTCGGGTGAATATATTGGTGAATTCTTCGCTCATTTAATGTTCCTGGCTCCCCAAGTTCTAATGGCTTAATATCCTTAATATCTATTTTTACCGTTGGATACGTATGATGTGCTGGTGATGACAACGTGTAGAACTTCGCCGGTTTGGCAGGATCGTTAGAACCGAACCATACTTCCTCCGTACCTCTGCTCACATATAAGCCATCATGGCGCTTCATTTCATAACGCTCACCATCTAACACAACATACCCATCATTACCGATATTAATAATACCTAGCTCACGACGTTCTAGAAAATAATTAACACCTAATTGTTTATCCAGCTTAATGGTTAATTCTTCTGCTGCAGGCGTCACTCCACCAAAAATCATTCGTTCCACATGTGTATAAGTTAAATGCACTTTGCCAGGTTCAAATAACTTCTCCACTAAAAACTTCTCACGCAACTCATCGGTATTGTATCTTTTAATTTCCTCCGGGTGATTAGCATAACGTACATCCATTTTTATTCCTCCTCATATTGGTTATCACGGTGCAAACGTCCGTAATACCCCCTCTTCAAGCTTCGAGCTGTAACAAGGAAGCTAGGTGGGGGATAAACGAACGCTAGCTCCCTGATAAGTTTTGCTAACAATCAGTAGAAGTTCTGGAGCTCCCACTGATTGAAGTCCCACTTTATCTACTTATTTCCTTATTAGAACTTACACGATACGATTCCACTTCCTCAGCGGAAAAGATATTGCCGTCGCCTCTGATCGTATGTTTTAGTACGGCATTCGCTATTGCAAAGGAGGCCATTTTCTCCTCAGACCAGTTATGCAAATAGCCATAGAGAATTCCCGCTGCATATGCATCTCCGCCACCAATACGGTCAATGACGGGATTGATCGTAAACTGGGCAGATTTTTCTAAAAACCCTTTCATAAATAGATTTCCTTGTAAAGAATGATGAGATGCTGTTCCTACTTTTCTTGTTGTCGAAGCAAATAGCTCAATGTTCGGATAACGATACTGAATTTGTGTATAATAGCTTGCTAAATCAGCTTGCTCTCCGATATTTAGTAGATATTTAGCATCCATATCATTACAAAAGGCAATATCAACAAAAGGTAACACGTCTTGTATTGCCACGCTCGCTTCTTCCTGAGACCACAATTTCGATCGATAGTTAAAATCAAAGCTAATTTTAACCCCTTTACTACGAGCTACTTGCATTGCTTCTTTCGTTATATGTCGCAATTCCTCTGATAATGCTAATGTAATACCTGTCGTATGAAACAGATCGACATCTTCTAACAATCGATCCCAATCTATTTCCGTCACTTGTAAATTAGCAAAGCTAGAAAATTTGCGATCATAGACTACTTCGCTAGACCTGTTCCCAATTCCTGCTTCTACAAAATAAATTCCTAATCTATCTCCCCCATATAAAACGGAAGTAGCGTCTACTCGATTTGACTGTAAATACCTTGCACACGCTTGACCGATCTGATTGTTTGGCACCTTTGTTACATACTTACTCTCGATTCCTAGGTTCGCTAATGAAACAGCAACATTTGCTTCTGCCCCGCCATAATAAAAATCAAATTGATTTGTTTGCTGAAGGCGTACTGCAGGGTCTGTTGTTAATCGTAATAACATTTCACCAAAAGTTAAAACGTTCATACAGTTACCCCTTTTGCTCTTGAAATATATGCATTAGCTAACTCGGTAATTTTTTGATAGTTCCCTTCCTTAGCTGGTGCTACTAGGTTTCCACCTATTCCAACCGCTATCGCACCATTTTTTAGCCATTTGTCGATATTGTCTAAACTCACACCACCAGTCGGCATCATGTTTGCTTGTGGAACAGGTCCATGAACTGCCTTAATAAAACTAGGGTCAATGCTAGCACCAGGAAAGATTTTTACTACATCTACACCAGACTCCATTGCTTCCTTAATCTCTGTAACAGTTAAGCATCCCGGTAAATAAGGGATTTGATATAAGTTACATAGTTTCGCTGTTTCCTTATCAAACGATGGTCCAACAATAAACGATGCACCAGCAAAAATCGCTTGCCTTGCGGTATATGCATCCAATACCGTCCCCGCCCCAATTATGACCTCTTGATCACTTTGATATTTCATTTGAAGCTCTTCTATGGCACGCTCCGCATTGGGTATCGAATAGGTCAATTCTATTATTTTCATTCCTCCTGCGATACATGCATCTGCAACATGTATTGCTTGCTCTGTTGATTCTGTGCGGATAACTGCTACTACTTTTTGCTGCTGTACATTTCGTAAAACTTGTAACTTTTTCATAGACTCACCTCACTTCTCTTTACATAACTAGCTAGAGGATGATTGATTTTAAGCAACGCTTGAACAAATAGCTGACAATGCGCGCGTGCACCAAGTTCATGCAAGTGCGTATCATCTTCTATTCCGTCTGGATAATTGTTATATTCTCCAGCTGCTAGCCTCATAAACCATTTTTTCGAGGCTTCATCACCTTGGTTTCGTAATGCGTCAGATGTAATAGAAAGCATATCGATACAGAGAACCTCTTCTTTTACCGCAAGTTCTTTCATTGCCTGTGGGTAATCACCATGTGTCTCAACTAGATGACCTGTTTCATTAAAATGCCTACGCGCAATAGATGTGAGTAATATGGGGATAACCCCAGCAGATCTAGCACACTGAATAAAGAAATGCAAATTATGTTGATAACTTGTGAATGGTTGTGTTGCACGTTCTTCATCTTTCTTTTGATCATTGTGGCCAAATTGAATGAGCACATAGTCACCAGGGTGAAACGCTCTCTCCATCTCATCCCAACGCCCTTCATCAATAAAGGATTTCGTACTGCGACCTGATGCTGCATGATTACGAACGATGATTTCATCCGTAAAATAATCTGCTAACGTTTGTCCCCAGCCCATTTGTGGGTATCTTGATGATTCAACAATTGCCATCGTAGAATCTCCCGCTAAAAATAACTGCGTGCCCATTAGTTATCCTCTTTTCCACGTTCCAATTGAATACTAGCTAAAATAAAAGCACCAACACCATGTAAATCATTCACACTTATCTCCCGATGAACATAATAATCATACGTACCAATTGATGTACCAATACAAATATCTTTTAACTGGAAATGCCCTTCATCATTTAACACTACTTTGTGATCTAATAAGCCTTGATATGCTTTTTCTGCATTACTGCGATAAGACGAATCAACATATCCTTTATTAACCGCTTTCGCAATAGCATAAGTAAACAAACAAGAACAAGAACTCTCTAAATAGTTGTCAGGTTGCTCTTGTTTATCCACAACTTGATACCAGAGTCCTGTTTCCTCATCTTGAAAAGTTATTAACGCAGCGATTAACTCCTGCACTACCCCCGTTAATTCTGCTCGCTTCGGATGATCTTCCTCTAACATTTCAATAAAATTAGTCGTCACCATTGCATACCAACCTAACGCACGCCCCCATACTTCAGGCGCATGACCTTTTTCCGTTGCCCATGGTGTTTGTTTACTTTCGTCATACCCATGATAATAAAGGCCATTTTCTTTCTTTGTATTTTTGCGCATTAATCGTTCTTGCTCCATCACTAAATCCGTTAATTCAGGCTCATCAAACAGCTGTCCGTACCGGATTGTAAATGGTCCCCCCATATATAAGCCATCTAACCACATTTGATATGGATATTTATCCTTATGCCAAAATCCACCTTCTTTTGTTTTGTTTAACGTATGCAGTAAGTTTCTTAACTTAGTTGCAGCGACTTTATAGCGTTTATCTTTCGTTTTCTCATACAATGGCAATAATAAAAGGCCTGGTTGGATCGCATCTAATTCACTTCTAGCAAAATAAAAGTTACCTTCCCCATCAACTAACTTATCCACATATTCTTTGTAATACTTGAAATACTTCTCTTCGCCTGTGTAGTTATACAAATCTTGCATACCACATAAGAAGACGCCTTGATGATAATGCCAGCGATTTTCTGGCG
The DNA here is from genome assembly GCF_033949965.1 of Gracilibacillus pellucidus. Lineage (NCBI taxonomy): Bacteria > Bacillati > Bacillota > Bacilli > Caryophanales > Bacillaceae > Gracilibacillus > Gracilibacillus pellucidus. Next base: position 156,783 of record NZ_JAWZSR010000002.1, read on the forward strand.
GTAATGCAATCGGCTCATATTGTTCCATCAACGTATCACATGCTTTTTTCGCCCAATCTAAGGCAGATAATTGCTTTACTGTCATCTAAATCACTCCTCTATTCCGTGATATTCAAACCAATCAAAATCTGCATAGTTATCTGTTTTACTACCATTACTAGAACAATACATGCCGATGTACGCCCCAACAAACCCATCTGCCACATCTGTACTTAAAATTCTTCCATCAGCCTTTTCCACTAACACTTGCCAATCAAAAGGCTTCGTCGTATAGAAAAAGGAATAGTCTTGACCGTTAGCTTCTACTTTTAGATACACTTTACCTGTTGCATCCATCTCTTCTTTAGCAAGTATTTCATCTTTACCAGCTTCTCGTCTCACCAGTCGGATAAATGTTTGGCCTGCTTCCAACACTAATTCCACCCTGAATTGAAAGTTGTGATTTTGTAACAATACGATTCCTGCTGTTTCATTCGCTTGCTTCGGTTCAAATTCCATCACTGTTTGAGCAAAGAAGTTCAGATGCTGCTGTCTTCTGCCAATAAAGGCTGGATTTTCTTCTTCCATAATGGTTTCTGGCTTTGCTTTTAATCGTAAAAAGCCGGGGCGTTCTGATAATGACCAAAACTCTCCTCTTGGCGTCCGTAAAAAGTTCCATTGGTCGTCTAACTCTTCTGCCTCGAACGAGTCTGCATGTGGAAGAGCACTCCATTTATGCTCGGGAAGATTGGGAAAGTCCATCGTAGGTTCTATAATTCCTTTGCCCTGATTAACAATCGGCCAGCCATCCTCCCAAATAAATGGAACGAGGAATGTTTCACGTCCAAGATTACGGTAGTAACCACCGTATGGTCTTGAGCCAAGCGCAACCATCCACCAATCACCATTTTGTGTTTCAACGATGTCAGCATGACCAACATTGACAATCGGATGATTCCTCCCTAAATGGCGATGTGTTAAGATCGGATTTGTTTCGGTCATCTCATATGGACCTGTCACCTCTTTACTTCGAGCAATCGTCACCGCATGTGTATGACCTGTTCCACCTTCTGCAATTATTAAATAATACCAGCCATCTATTTTATATAAATGTGGTGCTTCTTGAGCATGCGCATTCTTTAATGCACCATCCCACAAGCTATACTTTGGCCCAACTAACTGCTTCTTTTCTATATCTAATTCTTGCAACCAAATTTCGTTATGCTTTTTATAGTTTTGACCTGTTGGCGGTCTGCGATTACCTGTGTAATAGACTTTGCCATCATCATCAAAAAGCAATGAAGGATCAATGCCTGGCGCATCCTCTAACCAGTTTGGATCAGACCATGGACCAGCAGGATCTGTTGCCGTTACATAAAAATTACGTCTTGCACCTGTTTTACTAACAACAAAAGTAGTAATCATATAGAAAATGCCTTCATGATAGCGGATCGTCGGTGCATAAATCCCTCTTGAGTTTGGTGTTTGATCTAAATTAAGCTGTTCCGGTCGATCAAGCACATGACCGATTTGTTGCCAATTAACCAGATCCTTACTATGAAAGATTGGCACACCTGGAAAATACTCAAAACTTGACGTAACAAGATAATAGTCCTCGCCAACGCGGCAAATCGAAGGGTCTGGATAAAACCCTGGAATAATTGGATTGTTAAAGGTTTTCATTATCGTTCACCTGCCTTTTGTAGCTTGCTTTCATTACCTAAAATAAATAGTTCCTCCGTATCTTGATAAACAAGAACAGATTCATGTTGATTCAATGATGTTAACTCTTCTACTTTGATTCGCCTCGCATTATGTAATTGAAGTGCTGGACCTTTTCTTTGTTTCACTTCTACATGATGGAAACGAAGATCCTCGACATATTTAGCATAAATTCCTTCACCTGCCATACTAATCACCTCACGAACCATATCCGGTTCACCACCCGGTATTGTTTCGTCAGCGGTCATTTCTAACGTAACGTGCTCGATGCTAATATTTCTAATAGGCATTTCAGGCAAACCGTAAATAAAACCAGCAGCTGCACGACAGTTTCTTGCTGTAATATGGCTTATTCTCATTTGTTCCACAACCGGTGTTTTCTCTGTTATTGCAGCAGGAGCAGCATCTAATAATTCTGGATTGCTCTTGCTTACGCCGTGACGATAAAAAGCGTTGATCGCAATCGGACAGAGCACATTATCCATCATAATGTTTTGAACTAAAAGGTTACGAATATAGCTACCACGCTCGCGATTTGTTTTGACACGGATTCCTCGGTCAGTACCATCAAATACACAGTTAGACACCGTAATATTTTCAATACCGCCAGAATTTTCACTTCCTAATACAACGCCACCATGTCCATGATGCATCGTACAGTTAGTGACGGTAACATTTTTTGTTGGTATCCCGTAATGACGACCATCTTCATTAATACCTGACTTCAATACAACACAATCATCCCCAACATCAAAATGACAATCCGTAATTCTCACATTCTGACAAGAGTCAATATCTAATCCATCCCCATTCGGTGTATCAGATGGATTCTGAAATGTCACGTTTTGAATCGAAACATTATCACAAAACACTAAATGCGTATTCCAAAATGGTGAATTTTTAACTGTAACTCCTGAAATCGTGATATGCTTCGCTTCGTAAAACTGAATAAGTGGTGGGCGTAAAAATTGCGACGGCCACTCTACTAGATTCGTATCAGCAGGCTCCGTAAATGTTTTATTTGCCTCAGCAATTTCTTCTGTTTTCGGAGATTGATAATGTTCACCTTTTCGTAATTGTCTATTAATCTTCCACCACGCTCGACCATTTCCATTAATGATACCGTTCCCTTTAATCGCTACATTCGTAATGTTTTCACCAAAGATGAGTGGCATAAAACCATGACAAACATAACCAGACCAACGGGTTTTTACAACTGGATAGCGCTCAAAATCATCGATAAACGACAATTCCGCTCCAGCATCAAGATATAATGTCATATTACTTTTCAAAGCAAAGGGACCTGTTTCATAAACTCCAGATGGAAGGTAGACCGTCCCACCACCCGCTTTTTCACACGCATCAATTGCCTGCTGTATCGCTTTAGAACTATCTGTTTCTTCTTGTAGTTGATAGTCTTTCACATTGAATAAAGTCATGCGCTCACTCCTTATCTAATAAATCTTCTCGTAACGGGGTAAATACATCTAATAGCTTACTTTTCGTTAATGCGGTAACTCCGTGAACAGCATTGGGAGGGATTGTTAACGAGTCGCCTTCTTCAATGGTGATTTCCTCTCCATCAATATGAAAAGCTAGCTTCCCTGCTAAACAATACGTTAATTGCTCATGTGGATGACTATGCGCCGATCCTTCTGCTCCCTCTTCAAAAACAACTTCCATCATCATTAATTGCTGACCAGGTTCATGTATCTTTCGCCTTACTCCTGGCTCTGCTTGCTCCCATTCATTAACCGCCATTATGATTCTCCTTTCAACTTTGTAATCATTGGTAAAATGAGTTGAATTGCCATTGCTAGCATAATCACATAAGCAACAGTAATCGTATCAATTCCATCCGAAAACAACATAAACACAATAATTCCTAAACCTCGACCAACATTAATGATCGTTTCTCGTAAAACAACGGATTCCACCCGAAACTCTGAACCTAGTGGCAACCGGTCAATCCACTGAAAATAATAAGCTGCATAGGCATTTGCTTGTAATGGCTTAAACATATTTTGCGTCACCATAAACAAGATGACACTCCAAATCGCGATTTCCCATGTTAAAAAGATAGAAGAGACAAAGAAGCCAATTGCTGCAATCCATAAATATTTTTTCGTTTGGTCAACATCAGCAAAACGCGAAATAATATAGCTCGCTAGAATGGACACTGATAAAAACCCTGCGTTTAAGTAACCAACTACCCCTTCATCCTCGAAGATGCTATAAATGAGAATTGGCGGAATATACATCAAAATACCTTGTGGAAAACCGATAATAAACCAGCCGAATAATGCTTTGCGAAATGCCTTTTGTCGATCAATAATTTGACCTAAATATTTCATATAATAATTTCTATGGCGTAGTGTTTCCTTCTTGATCCTAAAACTACCGATTGTAGCAATGAAAAACATCATAAACGCAATGGAAAAGACAATTAAATAGCCTGATAATCCAGCAAATAAACCAATAATGAATCCAGAAAGTGCTGGTGCAATTAAATTACTTGCACCCATCACGATTTGATTCCAGCCTAAATAACGGTGACGATTTTGATCAGATGATACTTCATGCACAATCGTAAAATACGCGACCCAATAAAGTCCTTGCGCAATTCCACGTAGTAATGCAAATAAGTAAAAGTAATGAACAATTTCTTCTTGCACGATAACAATAAGTAAATAAAAGATGGCCGTCATCAATATCCCGTAGCGATAGATCGTTGTTCTACCTTTTTTCTTCGACATCTTCCCGATGAGAAAGGTTGCCACAGCTTGAGATAAAATGGCGACCAAATTATACATGCCATTTATCCATAAATCATTCGTCAATCGCCATAGATACAAATTAATAAAGATAATCGATAATGAGCCACCAAATTGAAAGATTGCTTGATTAATTAATATTTGGACAGCATGAGAAGACAGACGCTTTTCCTTATTTAGCTTTTTCATTGATTGAACCAAGCCTTACACTTCTTTCTGTTCGCTTATTTTCCTGTAATAATCGGTCCTGTTAAAGTAGTCGGTATGGAACCCTTCTGCTTTCCCCACAACTGATGTAGCTGCTCGCGAATCAATGTTGCTTGTGTCGTAGCGTTCATATCGCCTTCTATTAGTCCTGCACCGATCTCTACTGCTGCAGGCATATTTGGGTAAAAGTCTCCCTGTTTCACTTGTGCAACATTTGGCGCTTTTGGTGAATGTGCTAATTCTCTTGAAAAAGCACCATCTCGCCGTTTTAATCGTTCCATATTGTGGACCGATATTACTGAAATTTCTTTTAATTCCTTTTCTGTCATAGCTGGTTTCATATAACTAATCAAGTCAATTGGATTACGGATATAGCACATATCCATCGCCTCTTCAGTTCTTAGGCACGTAAGAATAGTTTGGTACATCTGCGCTTGATTCGGCATTGGAATACGGTGTCTCCGGTAGAATGTGTGCAATTTAAACGTGCCAGATATACGTACATACAAGGAACCTTCTCCCCATAACCCTGTATCTCTATCTTGCTTTTCTGCTAAATATTTCGCGAAAGCCTCGACGTACTGCGCTTTCTTTGCTTTCTCCATCTGTGAGAAATAGACAGTCGTTGATGCAAGTAAATCACAACCACGCCAGCTATTCGAAAGCTCAATGCTATCCCATTTTTCCTGATAAGCAGACAATGACTCCGTATAGCTTGGCGCTACTTGTTGTTCAACCGGTAAGGCAAATAAAGGCTTACTTCCTAATCGTTTTAAACTGTTTTGTGCATAGGCAAGTGCTCGATGTACCATTACTTCATCTTTTTTCATATTCGGATTTTCATCATAGAAATACCCGGTATGAACATCTTGCTTTTTTTGAAAAAAGCTAATTAATTTCGCTTTTGTTTCTTGTGGCAATTGATCTAGTAACTGATACCGAAGGAGAATATTAATCGCTTGAGCAGTCGACTCAATATCTGGCGCAAACTGCTTACCTTGAACAGAACTTCTCGCATAGTAAAATCCTCCGGTAATCGGATCAAATTGTTCCGACAGCCAAACAAACAAACTATCAAACAAGTGATCCAATCTACGACTAGTTTCATCAAGCCAATTCTGGTTCGTCATTGGACATACACCTCTTAGTGTGAATTAACCTTTTACCGATCCTAGTAATGCACCTTTAGCAAAATATTTTTGTAAAAATGGATACACTAGCAATACTGGAACTGTTGCTACTACAATCGTCGCCATCTTAACCGTTACTTCTGGTGGCGGAACATCGGAATATGCCTCGGCATCGTAATTCATCCCACTCGCTAATACAACGATTTGTCGTAACAATACTTGCACCGGCCATTTATCTGCATCTGCCAAATAAAGAATCGCATGCATATACGTATTCCAATATGTTACGGCATAGAATAGTGAAATAGTCGCAATCGCTGGAAGCGAGATCGGAATAACAATTCGGAATAAAATACTGAAATCATTCGCACCATCAATTTTCGCTGATTCTTCTAGTCCTTGAGGTAGGTTCATAAAGAAACTACGCAAGATAATCATATTAAATGCATTAATTGTCACAGGGATAATTAACGCCCATAATGAGTCTAGTAAACCTGTTTGTTGAACAACTAAGAATGTCGGGATCATCCCACCATTAAATAGCAATGTAAACACGATCAAAAAGTTAATAACACGTCTTCCAACTAAATCTCTTCTCGATAAACCATAGGCAGTTAAGACAGAGAACAACATACTCCACAACGTTCCTCCTACCGTTACGATGATGGATACACCTAACGCTCGGAAAATAGTATCAGTTGAGAAGATATATTTATAGGCTTGCAAAGAGAACTCTGTTGGGAATAGTAAAAACTTTGTTCTAGCAATCTCAGCACTTGTAGCGAAGGAACTACCGACAACATGAATAAACGGAAGAACCGTAATAATAGCTAAAAGTGCTAACAAAAAGTAATTAAAGAAATCAAATACTCTACTACCTGTAGAAATCCGTCGTTGAGCCATATTTTTTCACCTCACCTATTTCCAAATTAATAGATTCCTTCTTCATTAAATTTCTTCGCTAACCAGTTAGCAAAGACTACTAAAATGAGCCCTATGCCACCTTTAAAGAACCCAACCGCGGTACTGTAACTGAATTGTCCTTGCTGCAGACCAGCAACATATACATACGTATCAAATATCTCTGCAACATTACGGTTAGACGAGTTCAGTAATAAATAAACATGCTCAAACCCTAACTCTAAAACATCTCCAATTTTTAAAATTAAAAGAACGATAATAACGTTACGGATTGCCGGCAAGGTGATATGCCACATTTGACGGAAACGATTTGCCCCATCCATTCGTGCTGCTTCATATAGCTGTGGGTCTACTGCGGTAATAGCAGCCAAGAAGATAATCGTTCCCCATCCAGCTTCACGCCAAATTACTTGCAAAATATACATTGGTCTAAACCAATCTTCATTTAATAAGAAATTGACTTTTTGAAATCCTAAAGATTCTAGGATAGCGTTTACAATACCGCCATCTAATGTCAACATTACATAACTAATTGATACAATTACTACCCATGACATGAAGTGTGGTATATAGATTAAGGTTTGCACACCTCGTTTGAAAAAGCTGTGTCTTACTTCATTTAACATGAGTGAAATAATGATCGGTATTGGGAAGAAAATAAATAGTTGTAACGCGAACAAAATGAGTGTATTTTTGAAAATCATCCAAAACTCTGCACTGTTAAATAAACGTGCAAAGTGGTCAAAGCCAACCCATTGACTTCCCATTATCCCTAGGTATGGCTTATAATCCATAAATGAGATAATGAGTCCATACATCGGCAAATATTTATAAATTAGAAAATAAATTAAACCTGGTAAAATCATTAAATAAATCATTTTGTTCCGCTTGATCCGACGCCATGTTTCGGAACGTTTTATCTTCTTGACTTGCTTTTTTTCTTCTTCAGCCGTCAATGTCGAAGTCTCCATAAGCAGCATCCTTTCTTTTTAGATTCCATAAGGAAAAGTGGTGTGATAATACCGCTGTGATATCTTACTGACAGCGGCATTATGCAGCATATCTTCCCTTTTACTGATCAGATTTAGTCTTAAAACATTAAACGTGATACTTTTCTACAAACTTATTTACTAATTAGATGCGTTGTATTCTTCGATGATGTCTTCGCCGCCTTGTGATTTCCAGCTTTCAATTGCGTCTTCAAATCCTGCCTCATCTAATTGACCGATAATATAGTTATATGTTGCGTCAGTGATGATCTCTTGTAATCTAGCTCCATCGTTTACATATGTTTCTGAATAAAGTGATACACTAGGATCCTCAATTAAATGATTTTCGTTATCTTTCGTTAATTCTTCGGCTTTTTCTTTCACATCATAGTCAAATTGCGATTCATAACGTCCATTCGTTTCTGGCTCTCCAATTCCAATTGACATATAGGGTTTCACTTCACTATCTGTTAATGATTTATCATCAGACGGTAATGCTTTATCATCTACAACTTCATAATGTTCTCCTTCAATACCCCAGTAAGTTAAGTTGGCTACCTCTGGTGTCATCAATTGATCGAAGAAATCTAAAATATTTAAAAGCTCTTCTTCTGATTCAACGGAACTTTTCGGGAACATTACTAAACTTCCATAACCAGGGATCGACCAAACACCAAATTCTCCATCCGGACCTGCAATCTCATTTTGTACATCAAACAACACCTCTTCATTAATCTGGATCGCATCATTATTAATACTAACTACATCACCCATTGAACCTACATACATACCGGCTGTACCATTTTTAAAGAATTCTTGTTGATCTGTTTTACTTGTTACAGGGAAATCTTGATTAATATAACCGTTATCATACATTTCTTTAAAGAAATCCATTGTTTGTTTGTATTCATCAAACATAAACTCTGGCAATAATTCACCATCTTTTTCGCCCCAATTGTTCGGTGTACCAAACCAGGAAGCTACGGTTTTAAATGCTCCATAGATTAAGTCACTACGATCCGTTAAACCAAACGTATCATCTTCACCATTTTCATTAGGATCATCTTCTGTAAACGCCCGCGCCATTTCCATAAACTCATCTGTTGTGGTTGGTGCATCTAATCCTAAATTATCTGCCCAATCCTTACGGTATATTAACCCTTGACTTGATAATGGTCGCCCTTGATATAGCGTATATAGCTTGCCATCAACGTTTGTATTATCTAGTACGGTATCTTTTAGTTTAGAGAGGTTTTCAAACTGCTCTAAATATTGGCCAACCTCCCAAAACTGTCCGTCTTCGATTGCTTCACGAAATTGAATAAAGGAAGCTTGATTTTTCAAAAAAACTGCTTCAGGTAATGAGTTAGTCGCAAATGCTGTATTTAATCGATCTTCATAATTACTGTCTGGAACCCATTGAATATCTACCTCTTTACCTGTTATCTCATTTACTTTATCTAGTATTTTGTCGTTTGGAACTTCTGGTGTGTGCAAGTTTGCCATAATAGTGAAAGAATTACCTGCTTCTTCACCACTACTGCTACTATCACTTGATGCATTGTTATCACTACTACAAGCTGTAATGACCAATAAAACAACAATCCCTAACATAATTATTTGCCATTTTTTCCTCAAATCCATCACCTTCTATTTATCTGATTTTGTACAACAATGCTACCGTTGTTAAAGTAAGCGATTTCATAATTCCGATAATATTCATTGCTTATTAACTCCACATGCACTGTTGCCTTAATCAAATATTATATAAAAGGTTGTATAACGTAAATAATCATTATCTTAATAGTTGCTCAAAACCGCATAAATACTCGTTTTTTCTGTATCATCTAAGGTAAACAATCATCATAACATAATGATTATCTATGCTTTCATTTCCGGCTAGAACTCCTATTATCATCCTTTTTTCGACTAGGTGATAGAATGATTATTGTGCTGCATTAAATTCTTCCATGATTTTATTTCCACCTTGTGATCGCCAATTTTCTACAGCTTGATCAAATCCTTCATCATCCAATTGACCTAACATATAATTATACGTTGCATCGGTAATAATCTCTTGAAGTCTCGCTCCATCGTTTACATAAGTCTCTGAGTATAAAGAAAGTGTAGGATCTTCGATTAAATATTGGTCATTATCTTTCACTAACTCTTCTGCCTTTTCCTTTACATCATAATCAAAAAAACCTTCGAGACGTCCATTTGTTTCTGGTTCACCAATTTCTAATGATTGGTATGGTTTTACTTCTCTATCAAATAACGTTTGATCATCTGTCGTTTGAGCACTACCATCTTTCACTTCATAATGCTCCCCTTCTATTCCCCAATAAGCATAGTTGATCAATTCAGGTGTCATTAATTGATCGAAGAAACCTAATATTTTCAGTAGTTTCTCCTCTGTCTCAATCGCATTTTTCGGAAACATCACTAAACTTCCATAACCAGGTATTGCCCAAACACCAAACTCACCATCTGGACCTTCAACGTAATTTTGCACATCAAATGCAGCATCTGGATTAATCGCTACCGTATCATTGTAAAGTGTTCCAACGAATGATATATTCCCAACATACATTCCTGCTGTTCCATTTTTAACGAATTCTTGTTGATCTGTACTAGATGTTACCGGGAAATCTTGATTAATATAGCCTTTTTCATGCATTTCTCTAAAGAAATCCATCGTCTGTTTATATTCATCAAACATAAATTCTGGCAGTAATTCTCCATCTTTCTCACCCCAATTGTTCGGCGTACCAAACCAAGAGGAAACCGTTTTAAATGCACCATAAATCAAATCATTACGATCTGAAAGACCGAATGTATCATCCTCTCCACTACCATTCGGGTCATCCTCGGTGAATGCTCGAGCCATCTCCATAAACTCATCCGTTGTCGTTGGTGTATCTAAACCTAAGTTATCTGCCCAATCTTTACGAAATATGAATCCTTGTCGTGATAAAGGACGTCCTTGGTATAACGAATAAAGCTCGCCTTGAATCCGTGTATTATCTAAAATATTTTCTTTTAACTTTGATAAATGCTCAAATTGGTCTAAATATTGTCCTATTTCCCAAAACTGCCCATCTTCCATCGCATCACGATATTGAATAAATGTTGCTTGATTTTTCAAAAACACTGCTTCTGGTAGCGTATTTGTTGCGAATGCTGTATTCAACCTATCTTCATAATTATTATCAGGAACCCACTGGATATCAATTTCTGTATTCGTTGCTTCTTCTATCTTGTTGAGAATCTTATCACTCGGTACTTCGGGTGTATGAAGGTTCGCCATGATTGTAAATGAGAGTGGTTCTCCTTCGTCCACCGTTTGGTCACCACTTACTGTCTCTTCTTTTGTCTTTTCACCCTCACTTGACGTATTACTGCTACAACCAATTAACAAAGTGGCTAGCAACATTACACCGAAGATATTTTTCCATGAAAACAAGTGAATCACCTTCCTTATATGTGTACTGGCTTGTGAAAGATAGCCCCTTAAAAGGATATTTTAAGGGGCTATCTTTATCGTTATTGTGCTGCATTATATTCTTCGATTATTTTGTCTCCACCTTGCGATCTCCAGTTTTCAACTGCTTGATCAAACCCATCTTCATCTAACTGACCTAAAATATAGTTATATGTTGCATCGGTAATAATCTCTTGCAGCCTTACACCATCATTGACATATGTTTCTGAATATAATGGTACTGTAGGGTCTTCGATTAAGAAGTTCTCGTTATCCTTAAACAACTCTTCTGATTTCGCTTTTGCATCATAATCAAAGTGACCTTCATAACGTCCATTTGTTTCAGGTTCGCCAATTTCAAGTGTCTGATATGGTTTTACTTCACGATCAAATAATGATTGATCTTCTGTCGGAAGGGCACCACCTTCGACTACTTCATAGTGCTCACCTTCAATTCCCCAGTATGCATAGTTCATTACTTCAGGAGTCATTAACTGATCAAAGAAGCCTAATATTTTAAGTAACTGTTCCTCTGTTTCTACAGCACTTTTCGGAAACATTATCAAACTACCATAACCAGGTATTGCCCAAACACCAAATTCACCATCTGGACCTGCTACACGGTTATGCACGTCAAATTCTGCATCGGGATTAATGGCTATTGCATCATTATTTAAACTAACAACATCTCCCATTGAACCGACATATACGCCCGCTGAACCATTTTTGAAGAATTCTTGTTGATCTGTTTTACTTGTTACCGGAAAGTCTTGATTGATATATCCTTTTTCATGCATTTCTTTAAAAAAGTCCATTGTTTCTTTATATTCATCAAACATAAATTCTGGTAACAGTTCGCCATCTTTCTCTCCCCATTCGTTTGGCGTACCAAACCAGGAAGCAACTGTTTTAAATGCTCCGTAAATTAAATCACTACGATCTGTTAGACCAAACGTATCATCTTCACCACTTCCATTTGGGTCATCTTCCGTAAACGCTCTCACCATTTCCATGAATTCATCCGTTGTAGTTGGAGCGTCTAATCCAAGATTGTCTGCCCAGTCCTTACGATAGATAATACCTTGTCTAGCTAATGGACGTCCTTGATATAATGTGTATAAATTCCCATTTACTCTTGTGTTATCCAATACATTCTCTTTTAACTTAGATAAATTATCAAATTGATCTAAATACTGTCCAACTTCCCAGAATTGCTCATCTTCCAACGCATCACGAAATTGGATAAATGTCGCTTGGTTTTTCAAAAATACTGCCTCTGGTAACGAACTTGTTGCAAATGCTGTGTTTAATCGATCTTCATAATTATTATCTGGTACCCATTGAACTTCTATATCTGTGTTTGTTGCTTCTTCAATTTTTTCTAAAATCTTGTCGTTCGGTACTTCAGGTGTGTGTAAGTTTGCCATGATAGTAAATGAAAACGGATCGTCTGAATTAGTATCGCCATCATTCGTATCTGTTGTATCTTCCTCTGATGTATTGTCATCATCTGCATTATTTCCACTGTCTGTTGCAGAATCTCCACTACACGCTACTAACAAAGCGAGTAATAGCAGCAACATAATTCCTACCAATTTCTTTCCAATACTCAAATGAACCACCCTCCATAAATATGAATTTTTTTCACACAACAATTGCTCGCCGTGTACAATCTAATAGTATGAAACTACCATTCATTTGTATATAATCACTTTATTACAGGGATTGTAAACGCTTACTATATAAAAGAAAAATTATAAACATTTGGATTAAATAATCATTTTTTCTTGCAAAATGAAATAATATGAAATAATGATTATTCTCTTTAGTTCTAAGCTAGTCCATTCCTTGAAGCATGAAGGTTAGCGCCACCTAACATGATGATTATAATATGAAAACGCTTAAATTATTTGTTTACGAAACGTTTATTTAGAGGTATTCTAGATATAAGAACATTTAATTTACAGAATTAGGTGATGATTAATGATGGAAATTTCAGGACTATGGGGCGGTTTTTATCGGATCAGTGTGTGGGTGATGAGATTCGCATGGCTAAATATGCTGTGGATTGCTTTCACGCTACTCGGATTAATTTTCTTTGGAATCATGCCAGCAACAATTGCTATGTTTGCCGTTGTTCGAAAATGGGTATTAAAGGATTATGATATTGCTATCTTCGAACTCTTTTTCAAAGAATATAAACGGCATTTTATTCGTGCCAATCTTCTAGGAATAATCCTTTATGTTATCGGATACTTTTTATCAGTCTTTTTGAATTATACTGGGTTTATGCACGACTCTAGCTTTTATCCAGTCCTTCTCGGCATTTTTATTATAGCCGCTTTTCTGTATGTCATGCTGGTACTTTATATTGCGCCTGTGTTTGTTCACTATCAACTTCGATTTTGGCAGTACATTCGCTACGCCGTTTCTATCGGTGCGATTAATTTACATTATTCCATATGCACATTAGCTGTATTAGCTGGCATGTACTATGTCTCGTTCAGACTGCCGGGCATTACACTTTTTTTCTCTTTTAGTGTTAGCGCTTACTTAACGATGTTTATTGTTCATATTGGGTTTAGTCAGCTTCTGAAAAAACAACAAGAGTTAAGTAATGAAACGTCGATCCCTACTTCCTAGTACTCTACAAATTCAAAAATAATGATGAAGGAAGTATGCCTATGAAAAAATTGTCTACTCAACATTATTTTAAATTAATCGCTTTTTTAGTTATTTTAAGTACGGTACCTGTTATCATCACTGGAGGATTATCGTACTGGCAATCTGCCAAAGCAATTGTCGATTATTCTAATGAAGAAAAGAAACAAAATATCTTTCAAATCCAGACAAATGTCGAGCAAGTATTAAAATATATTGATTTATCGACGACCTATTTTGTCCGTTCCGCTCAAACAACAGAATTTTTAAAATCAGATATGAACGGAAGATCCTTTCATGACTTTAACAAATTACGAAAGGATCTAAACCATTTACAGACAATCGATACAGGTATAGAAGATGTTGTACTAGTTAGCTTTGATCACAAGTGGTTGGTGAATAATGATGGATTAGTACGGCTAGATGGGCAAACGTTCGAGCAGATTAATACTAACTATTTGCGTCTACCTAATCAATCTACGTGGTTACTGGAGGATGCTAGTCAACTAAAAATACCGAACGCTACCAAAAAATCATGTTCTCAGTATATTAATTTAGTAAAGAAATTACCGATGTTATCAACTAATCCAAACGGACTTATTTCTGTTGTTATTCCTACATGTGAGCTCAATCAAATTATGACTCAAACCGTTGATAATGAATCATTCATTTTATTAGATGAGAATCGTAACACCATTGCCCACAGTAATGCTGAGTATACTGGTGAAGATGGTTATATACCGAACAATTTATTTGAATTAATTGATCAAAATGAATCTACAGGACAATTTGAATATGAGATTAGTGGTGTTGATTTTAAAGTTTCGTATCAAACATCTGATTATAATGGCTGGACATATTTATCTTTAGTAAAACTTTCTGATCTACATATGAAATCCGTATCGATTGGGTGGCTTACTGCACTGATTGTTGCTATATTACTTATTATTTCTTTATGCTTTGCCTTCATCGGTAGTAGGATTTTATATAAGCCTGTTAAAAAACTACAGAAAGTAATTGGTCCATCTGCCACGGATAGAAATGCTAACGAGTTTGACCTAATTGAAACACATATTGAAAAACTACTTAATCAAAATAACCAATTAGAAAGACGGGTAGAAAGTCAAATCACACAGTTAAAGCATTTATTTATGATTCGCCTATTACAAGGAAAAGTTACAACAAACGAGCTCCCGTTAAAACTAAAATCATTTCATTATAAGAAAGATTGGACAGAACTAACTGTTTTTTCGTTAAAATTAGATGAGATCGATCAGAAAAAATTCGAGAAAAACGATCGTGATTTAATTTTATTTGCTATTAATAACCTAATTGAGGACCTCATTGCAGAGGATGAGCGTTTTACACCAGTTGTTATTAATGATACACAATCAACGATTATCATTTTAGACTCTGAAAATAAGGCAAACTATACCCATACTATTAATCAAAAAGTAAAAATAATCCAAAACAAAGTAATGGAACTATTCCACTTATCTGTTAGTATCGGTATTAGTAATCGATTCAGTGATTTACAAGAGGCAAATCGAGCCTTCAAAGAAAGTAAAGAAGCATTAAAGTATCGTTTGAAAATGGGCGAATCTTCTATCATTTTTTATGAAAACTTAAATAGGCGCTATTCAAGTGTTGCGCCATACCCTACAGCTATTAAGAATAAAATATTTGACGGTATTAAGTTAAGTGATAAAGATAAGGCATTATCAGAGCTCTCCAAATTCTTTGATTATATCGCTCGGCATGATATGAATCATCAACAACTAGAAATTATTTTATCAAGATTTTTATACGAGTTATATGAATTAAAAGAATTACTCGGAGCAACAGTAGAGGACTTTCAATCAACAGACATGATCACTTACTATCAAAACCTGAATTCGATTGAAGCAATTCATGATTGGGTTAGTAAACGAATTATTATCCCACTCATCGACAGTATTGATGCCAAAGATGACTCTAAAAACAAGAAAATATCTGATCGAATGATTCGAATCATTCACGAAGACTATGATAAGGATATTTCCCTTGATGTCATTGCTGCTGAATTACATTATAATCCTAACTATTTAAGTAGCATTTTCCAAAAAGAAACAGGTTATTCCTTTAGTGAATATTTACTTCGCTATCGCCTGAATAAAGCGAAAGAATGGTTAGTAACAACCAATATGTCTGTCAAAGAAATTGCCGAAAGATTACAATATAATAATTCACAAAATTTTATCCGCTCTTTTAGAAAAATGGAGGAAATTACGCCAGGTAAATATCGTGCACAGTATAAAAGTAAAGAAGCGTAAAAAACGAACAATAACGGATGGGGGAAATACCATTGTTATTGTTCGTTTTTTGCTCCAACTGATTATTAAAGTAGGGATTTACGGATGACACCGTAGTAAAATTACTGTTCCTAGATTTCCGCCTACCATTATCCATCCTACTACATAGACATTGCTTTTTTAGCCAAGACCATATCATGTTGAAGTAGCTGGTTTAAGTTATATGACGGATAATTACCAGTTTGATACATATAGTTATAAATTCGTTCATGACTTGCAACTGCCTTGTTCATTTGTTTCTTTAATACATTCCTTAATGCCGGGGTAGCAACTTCTGTAATGGCAATACCATAATTTCTTACGGCTGTCTTTGCGAAAGATAATAAATCCCCCGCAAAAAAACTGTCTGAAACACGATAATCACTGGATTGGCCAGGGTGTGGTGCATAAGGATAGAATTGCAAAAGCTCATTTAAATTCATTTCCAGTTCCTTGATTGTTTGCATATAAATATTTTGCAGTGCTGGATCGTCAATTTGTTGTAAGCCCATTTTTAATTTCATTAAACCTATGGCTTGAAATGCTACTAATTCGTGAATTTCCAATGTTTCATGCCAGGCAAGTGTTGGTTGATGAAAAATTTTATCCAATTAATATCTCTCCTTTTTGATATTCCCCTATAGTGTATGTTAGGAAAAAATATTGGGTACTTATCCCACCAAAACACTTGTTAAAGAAAAAATATATTCATTTTTATTAACATGGTAAATCTTTTTTCAAAATAACACTCTCACAAAATGTGGCTGTAGAGTCATTATTGTTTAAAATGAAATGGACACTTAGATAAAGACTGGTTATCATCCCGTAAAAAATACTGTTTCCACTCATAATTATTATTTTCTCCATATGTTTTTAACTCAGGATGAATAGGAACGGAATCGTACTTTTCTATTCTTCTTCTTACTTTTTCTATTATTTTTTCTGCATATTTAGATTCTTTAAATTGCTGAAACACCCATCTTGGGGTAATAGCTAACATATAGGTTGGAAAAGATCTGCTGTTTCGATTTTTATGTGATGGGGTTGCACAATACACAAAGTACCTTTCACCATGAAAACAAAATTCCCACATGTTATGATTCGGATCTGTTGGAATCTCGCTTGGCCATTCCGCATTGTCTTGATCAATTAATTCACTTAGTTGCTTCCAAAATAGTTGTTCATATTGCTCTATTCCGTGAGTTTTGTTCATTTCCTCTGATATATCATAAAAAATGATCAATGAAGTGTATTTTCCATATTCCCTTGACCGTTCCGAATAAATACGTAATAAATCAGCGAGTTCATGAATAGTGTCCTCTTCTGTCGGATCTCCAACAAAGCCATATCGTAACTGGTCTAACGAATAACCAATCATTGCAGGAACACAAGGAAATAGATGCTCTCTATCTGACATTTTTTCAGTAAATTGTCTAATCATCATTCTCTTCTGATAATCAAGTGATTTGTCTCTCGTTAAATCAGCTTTATTGTATAATTTTTTCATATTAATCACCTCACGCCTATCACATCTTATGCATCCAAGTAGTATTTGGGTAAATGTCTAAATAAAATAGGCACTAGCGGAGGTAATGATTATAAGATGGTTTATTGTGGCGGACTTTCTTCTATCAAATAACTTAATTACGAAAGAATTATCTGAATGGTACAATATCTTTATAATATCAGTGATGATCACTATGTGAGTGGTAACTGTGTGCATGGTTGTGTTCATGATTATGTTCAGGATCATCTATCTGTATGGTCGTGTTGTTGAATAAGGAGCTAGTCACCACAAATATTTCTGTCAAAGGAAATCGTGACTACAATATTATAACTTGCAAATTTCCATCCTATCCCTTAGAAGAATGGAAACACCTTTATTTTTTAAAACCCCTACTACTGCCTATTATTCATCTTTATCCTTATAAAATTTTAAAACCTTTATATTTAAATCACTGATTTCTGAGAAGTGCCATTCATATGCTGTTAGGATTCTATGAAATTCAAATAATATGTTATCCACTTCTTCTCCATCATCCTTATCTATAGATTCCCATCTTCTCAATATTTGATCCAACTAGGTAGCCCCTCCCCAAGAGAAAACCTTGAAAGGCATATAGCCAATCAAGGTTTTTACTGTAGGTTTTGCTATCAATCTTCATCATTTTTTAATTCTTTTAAAAGATCAGGGTCAATCCAAACATCTTCAACTTTGTAATCATCTAAATCACTTCATGATGGTGATATGGTTTCATAAGACTAAAAAATTCCTCACAACTTTTACAAGAGAATTAGTAGACAAAACATCCTCATTCATAAGTTCCGTATCATGGTCCCACAAACTTATTAACCCATTATCAATGTTTAAACAAACTATATTGCACCCCTCTTCAAGGGTTACACACTCTCCCCCACAATTATCCTTAATACATTCGGTTGATTATCAAAAGTTTTTGTCCCTGCACCATATCCGATTTTTTCAACTTTAAAATTTGGCATTGTGGAGAACTCTTTTGCTAACGTTTTAATAATCGCTGCTCCTGTAGGCGTTGTTAATTCCCCTTTTATTTTACTTTCTTTTAACGGAACGCCTTTCAATACCTCCAATGTCGCGGGTGCTGGAACAGGGTAAATACCATGATCTATATGAATGTGACCTGACCCAACTGGTACAGATGCAGAAATTATTTTATCTACCTTTAATGCATCAACTAAAATAGCAGTACCTACGATATCAATAATCGAATCTATTGCACCAACTTCATGAAAATGTACATTTTGTAGATCCATTCCGTGGATTTTCGCTTCTGCCTCTCCAATTTCACGAAACATCTCGAGTGACATACGCTTCACAGAATCATTCAATTCACTTTGCTCAATAAGTTGCACAATGTCTTTATAATGTCTGTGATGGTGACTATGGGAGTGATTATGACCATGATGATGGTGATTATGTGTATGGTCGTGTTGGTGACTATGTTCATGATGATTATGTGTATGGTCATGTTCTTGTTGATTGTTTTCATATATAACATCAAACTTGTTACTATTTATTCCGTTTTTTATGACTTTATGTAATTTCAATTCGTATTCTTCTGCTAAACCTAAAGCTTTTAACTCATTCTCAAACCATTCAAATGAAATACCTGTATCTAATAGTGCTGCAATCGTCATATCTCCACTGATTCCTGTAAAGCAGTCAAAATAAAGGGTTTTAGTCATGATATTTTCCTCCTGATTATTGTATTATTATCATTTTATCTAACCATATAGTTTTGCACAATAACAATCATTAACTACCATTCTAACCGCCACACTTACGAAGTCTAAAAGCGAGAGTCCGTGTTGATACACGTCGGCTACTCGATGAAATGCACTCACTCATACTTATTGATGGATAGTGGAAAACTTTTCGCTACGTCAGAATACTCCGCGTTCCACGGGCTTGTCTTCAACTAACTTTTCAACAAAAGCGGTTGAAAAGTGGATTTTCAGACTGCGCTTTTTCCGTAGGAGTCTCCGTATTCTGCCTTCGCTAGATTTACACGTCTGATGTTTGAGAGAAAACAACGAAGGTTCTATGTCCATAGAACACGATGGTCGCATGTGCTAAGGGTAGAGATATCCGTGCTACATATAAAAAGCAATCTCCTAACCGGGATGTGATTTTAACATGTTTCTACTTTCAAACATTAGATCGCATCACATAGCGTAGTGTTTTGTCGGAGCTTATGCCAGCACTCATCATCAATAGAATGGAAGAAAGACTAGCCCACAAAAGACTCTTGCTTTTAGACTACGAAAACACAGCTTGTGACTACAGATAAAATGAAGCTTGTAAAAAAGAAAATCGGCAAGTTGTTTCTCACCGATTTCCTTTTATAATTATTATTTAATTTTTACGCTTAAAACAGACTTAGACGGTAATGTTAATGATAGTTCACTACCACTCGTTTGGAAATCATTGAATGCTACTGGTTTCACTTTGTCCGGATTGTCAAATGTATTATGTGCATCTAATTCATCCGCTGTAATAACACGAGCTGACACATCTGTAAGGTCTTTTCCTCGTAAATCGATGGATAAATCCGCTGTTTTTGCTTTATCAAGGTTACATAATGTAATAGTAACGGATCCATCTGCTGCTTTTGAAGCAGAAGCAGAAACTTGTGGAATTTCCTTTTCGCCCACTTTGATTGTGTCACTTTCAATATTAAGATCTAAGCGATCCGCATCTTGATGTTCTTTGTACATTTCGAACACATGATATGTTGGCGTTAAGATCATTTTTTCTTTATCTGTTAAAATCATCGCTTGAATAACATTAATCGTTTGGGCGATATTCGCCATTTGCACACGCTCATTGTGGTTATTGAAAATGTTTAAGGAAACACCTGCAACAAGTGCATCACGAATCGTATTTTGTTGATATAAGAATCCTGGGTTTGTACCTGGTTCTACATCATACCACGCACCCCACTCATCGAAAATAATTCCGATACGTTTTTCAGGATCATATTTATCCATAATCGTACTATGTTTTTCAAGAAGCTCTTCTGTGTATACTGTTTTCTCCATTGTAATATCCCAAACATCTTCATCAAATCCAGTCGCAGGTCCCTTGTTCCAGAATCCACCTGGGTGAACGTAATAATGTAAGCTTAGTCCATCCATAAATGGAGCTGCCTCTCTCATTAATACTTCTGTCCAATTGTAGTCATCTACATTTGCACCACCAGCAATACGGAAAATTTTATTATCTCCATAATCTCTTACATATGTCTGGAAGCGTCGATACAAGTCCGCATAGTATTGTGGGCGCATGTTACCACCACAGCCCCAGTTCTCATTACCAACACCGAAATATTTTAGTTTCCATGGCTCTTCTTGCCCATTTTCCTTACGTAAGTTAGCCATTGGTGATTCACCATCGAACGTCATGTATTCAACCCATTCAGACATTTCTTGAACAGTTCCACTACCAACATTTCCATTAATATATGGCTCTGTATCTAACATGTCACATAACATATAAAATTCATGTGTACCGAAATGATTGTTCTCAATAACTCCACCCCAGTGTGTGTTTACCATACGTTTACGGTTTTCTCTTGGGCCAATTCCATCTTTCCAATGATATTCATCTGCAAAACAGCCACCAGGCCAGCGAAGAACTGGAATGTTTAACTGACGTAATGCTTCTACTACATCATTACGGATACCATTAGTGTTTGGGATATCAGAATCTTCTCCTACCCAGAAACCTTCATAAATACAGCGGCCTAAGTGCTCCGCAAAATGTCCATATATATTTTTATTGATTGTCCCTTTACCTACATCAGCATTTACAATTACTTTCTTTGTCATTTTGTCACCTCATTATAAATTTTGTATTTTTACTAATTTTGCAGCATGTGGTTCTAATTCATAGGTAAGCTTATTTGTTAAGATACCTACATCCTTCTGTTCCCAAAGATCACGAACCGCTACCTCATTACTATTCATATCTACATCTTCTAACATAACTTCTACTATCTGCTTCTCATCAGCAATATTAAATAATGCTACATAGACCGACCCATCCTCTGCGAAAGAACGCCACACTACTTGATCTTTCTTTCGGAAAACTTGTCGTGCACCATAACTATTTCGATGAACTTCGAGCACCTCTGCATTCGTTATAAGTGACAATGTCCAGTCATCATTATCACGTAATTCTCCCCCAAACATGAGCGGCGAGCGAAAAATTGTCCATAACGTCATCATCGTAATTTGTTCATCTTTGGTAAATCGCGTGTATCGGTCTGAAGCTCCACCATCAACAGAGCGTATTCCAATATGTCCAAGCGGTAACATATCAGCATCCGGCCAATAGCCTGGTCCGATATTTTTACTCCACTTATAACATCTTTCAAACATGTCATAGAGTAGTTTCCAAATATCCCAATAATCGTCTGTCATGCGCCACATATTTGCATGTTCTTCTAGTAAACTCGCTTGATCAAGTGAAGCTGGTCCAGGTGATAGACTAAGAACCATTGGCCTGCCGCATCGATCAATTGCTTTACGAATCATTTTTATTTCCTCTGCATGAATACCATACAATTTGGAATCTGCAATATCGTCCACCTTAACAAAATCAACGCCCCATTCAGCATACAATTGAAAAAGAGAATCATAATATTGTTGAGCACCATCTTTCGTATGGTCAACTCCATACATATCGGTATTCCATGGGCAAATGGAATTCGGCTTAGCGATGTCTCTTGCCCGCTTATTAGAACCTAGAATTTTCGTATTTTGATGGACAGCTTGCCTAGGTATCCCTCGCATAATATGTATACCAAACTTTAAATCTAGTTGATGAACATAGTCCGCTAAAGGTTTAAAGCCTTGTTTATCTTTTGCAGATGGGAAACGATTCTCAGCGGGTACTAAACGAGAATACTCATCCATCTCAAGTGGAACAAACGGGCGATAAGCAGATGACACGGCACCTGGCTCTGACCACTGAATATCGACAACAACATATTCCCAACCAAATGGTTTCAAATGCTCTGCCATATAGTCTGCATTACCCTTTACTTCATCTTCTCTTACAGTTGCTCCATAACAATCCCAGCTATTCCAACCCATCGGTGGTGTTACTGCATACTGATGATGCTTCACCTGAAACAACTCCCTTTTTTGGTAATCGCGGAAAAAGGGAAAAGCCAAAAAAGATGACTTTTCACCCTTTTCTAAGACTTGTTATGCTTTCTTTTGTAAACGAATCATATTCCAAGAGAATTTAGGGAAAATACCAGTTAATTTACCATCGTCTACAAATGATTCACCATTTGAATGTGGCTTAACATTCTCTTGTCCTGCAAGGTTAACCGCTTTTGCATCTTCATTTTCCAAGACAACATGCTCTACAACGTCATATCCCTCAAATGAACGAACATCAATATCCACTTCTAATGTTTGCTCTAAATGACGATTCGTTGCAAAGATTACCAGCTCTTCTTTTTCTTCATTGTAGACAACAGATGGATCTAAGTAAGGAACATCTGTAAAGTCTTTACTATCATATTTAGGCGAGCTTACTACTGGGTTTAACGCTACACCACGTCCATATACAGAAGTGTAATAGTACGGATAGAAAATGGTTTGTTTCCATGCAGCACCACCATTGTCTGTCATGATTGGTGCAATAACATTAACAAGCTGTGCCATACAAGCTACTTTTACTCGATCAGAGTGGCGTAACATCGTATTAAGCATGCTACCAACTAATAATGCATCCTCAAACGTATACACATCTTCTAATTGAGGTGGCGCAACGGACCATGGCTCAATCTCTTTATCTTGTTCATTAGAGTGGAACCATACATTCCATTCATCAAAGCTTAAGTACATTTTTTTCTTACTACGTTTTTTCGCTTTAATATAATCACATGTTGCAATAACTGTTTGAATAAAGTTTTCCATGTCCATTGATTTCGCTAAAAAGTTAGCCGTATCATTACTACGATTACCATAGTATTGGTGTAAAGAAATATAATCAGCAACTTCATATGTGTGCTCTAATGATTCTGCTTCCCAACTTGGGAAAGTCGGCATATTAGAATTTGAGCTACCACAGCTTACTAGTTCAATATCTGGGTCCACTAATTTCATCGCTTTAGCAGTTTCAAAAGCTAATCTACCATATTCATTAGCTGTTTTTTGTCCTACTTGCCACGGTCCATCCATTTCATTACCTAGGCACCATGTTTTAATTTTGTGAGGGTTTTCATACCCGTGTGACTTACGTAATTCACTCCAATATGTCCCCCCTGGATGATTACAGTATTCTAATAGATTTCTCGCTGCATCAATTCCTCTTGTACCAAGATTGACAGCCATCATTACATCTGTATTGGCAGCTTTTGCCCAATCCATAAATTCATTTGTACCGACTTGATTTGTTTCTAGTACTCTCCAAGCTAATTCCAATCGTGTCGGACGATCATCTTTTGGACCGACACCATCTTCCCAATTGTACGCAGATACCATATTTCCACCTGGGTAACGAACGATTGGTACTTGTAATTCTTTGACTAAATCAATAACATCTTGACGAAAACCATTTGCATCTGCTGTAGGATGATCTGGTTCATAAATCCCACCATAAACTGCTCTACCTAGGTGTTCAATAAATGATCCGTAAACTCTTGGATCAATCTCGGAAATCTTAAATTCCTTGTCTACAACCATTTTTGCTTTTACTGTTTCGTTAGACATTTTGATTATCCCCCCATTAATTATTTGACTCATAATTTATTTAAGTATGAGCTCGATTTGAACTGCTATTTCCTTTTCTTAAACGCCTACTATCTTATTCACCTTAGGATCCGCTAGTTTAATTGCTTTATTTTTCGCTGTATACATAATAAAAGCAAACATATAAATAAGGAACCCTACAATATCCATAGATATCAGCTGGATAACAGCCCAAATTCCAACCCATATCATTACCCCTTTTTGTATCTCGTTATCTCGTAATTTTGTTGCTACTAAAAAATTGATAATCGCACCTACTAAGGTAAATAAACCAAAGATAAAAATGACACTAGAGATATTATTAAGCATTTGAGAGCCAGCTAACGCTACATTGCCATCAACCTGTTCAAGTTGCTTGGCACCCTCTCGATTAAACCAAGAATTATAACTAAACATCGTTAACAATGCGATAATTAGATTCCATACAGAACCAGTAATTAACAGTTTCCTTTCTAGCCCTCGCTTCATATAATCTCCTCATTTCTATCTTAGTTTAACTCTTACCCTTTAATACCTGAGTTTAAATTGATTCCTTTAATAAAATGTTTTTGTGCAAAGAAGAATAATAACAATGTCGGGATAATTGCTAAAATAGCTGATCCCATTAACTGACCTATCATACGGTAGTTTCCGTATACATCTTGTAATAACAATAGTCCTGCCGTTACAGGCATTTTATTCACATCCGTATACACAATTACCGGCCACAAGAAATCATTCCACGATCCCGTAAAGGAAAATAACGCACAAACTATTAAAACTGGCTTGATGAGCGGCAAAATAATCTTAGAGAATATGGTGAAGTCACCAGCTCCATCCACCCTAGCAGATTCATCAAGATCCATTGGAATCCCCTTCATAAACTGACGAACTAAAAAGATATTCCCCATACCTGCTAGTCCTGGAATAATCATCGCCCACGGTGTATTTACCCAGCCAAGAATATCAATAATTTTATAAGAAGGGATCAAGTTTACAACATTCGGGAAAAAGGAAATCCCTAACAACGTGAAGAATAGTAAATCTCTCCCTTTAAATTTCATACGTGAATAACCGTATGCCGTTACCGAGATAACAACAACGACTAAAAGAGTATGAAGTGTTGCAATAAATACTGAATTCCACAACCATTGAAGAATCGGTGCTGTCGACGTATTTTCCAATATTGCTACATAATTTTCTACAATCCAGTTTACTGGTAATAGCCGAAATCCTTCACTTACTACTTCCGTCTGGGACCTAAAAGATGTCACAATCCCAAATATTACTGGTATCGTCCAAATAGCACTAACTATTACCAAAAATAAATATGCTAAATACTTGGATATCTTTAACTTCTTCAACATGGTACATCCCTACCTTTCTCTTCAAACTTCCATTCATCGTGATTATGTTGTAGCATTACGGTTCATGATGTAATACTGAATAGCTGAAATAATCAGGATTACTATACCTAGTAACACCGCCATCGCGGAAGCCATACCAGCAATCGATTCACCATGACTAAACGCTAGATCTCGTATATACATCATTAACACTGTCGTACTTTGACGTGGTCCACCTTCTGTCATCATCAAAGGTTGAGCAAACACATTAAATGCTCCAGCAGTTGTCATAACCATTGTATAGATTAATGGAAATTTGATAGCAGGTAACGTAACATTGAAAAACTTACGGATCGGTCCAGCTCCATCAATCTCCGCAGCTTCATAAAGATCTTTCGAAACACCATTAATACCTGCTCGGTAAATAATCATATTCCCGCCAATACCTGCCCATATCGTAATAATAATAATGATGAGCCAAGCATACGGTTGTGTTGTGGACCATACTACCTCTGATCCAAATAAGTTATTTACCACCCCAAGCTGCGCATTAAAAATTAACGACCAAATTAGTGCTGCAGCTGAGATAGATACTAATCCAGGAATATAGATTAATGTTTGAAATAGGCTAGTGAACTTCACTTCTTTATGCTCCATCGCCACCGCAATTAATAGCGGAATGACAATCATTAACGGAACACTTAATCCAACAAAAATAAACGTATTTTGCATTCCGTTAAAAAACTGGCTATAAAAAGTAGAATCACTGTTTGTTAATATTGTTTTATAATTATCAAGCCCTACCCACTCTGGATTACCGACTAAATTCCATTTTGTAAAAGAAGCATAAATACCATAAATTGATGGTATCAAGATAAATACTAGAAATAAGATAATATGTGGCCCAACAAAGAATAGAGGAGCAAATTTACTTTGTTCTTTCAATTAAATGACCTCCTTCATAAAAGAGACTAGGATAGTTCCCTCAAGTGAAAATCCATATTACTTGAGGGGATTATTTCCAAACCATCCTAACAATACTTATTCGTCTGATAATTCTTCTTCTAACTCATCTTCATCAAGCAATTCTGTATTTTCCATATCTAACGCGCCTTCATCCACTTTATCTTCGACGAATCTTTGCATATCAGCAAATCCTTCATCCATATCTATTTCACCGTGGATAAGGTCACCAACATAGGTATCAATAGCTTCTGCTACATATGGATAGTGCTCATACGTATAAATATAAAGCGATTCTTCTTCTGCTTGGTTAGAAGTGAAGAAAGATTGCATATAGTTTTCATATTCAGGACTTTCAATGACGTCCACACTGGCAACGATTTGACCAGCTTCCGCCCATTCAATAGAGTTTTCTCGAATAAATTCTAAAAAGTCCGCAATTCCTGCTTCTTTTTCATCCGTTCTTTCTTCTTTCGTTAACATTGCAAATAAGTGTGCAGATGAACGATTATGGAATATTGATGGTTCAAAGGAATAAATGTTTGTCACACCAAAATTCAAATCTTCTACCTGCGCATGTCCTGTAGAACTCCATGTACCATCAGTTGAAAACATAACATTTCCTGATTGGAACATTAAATAGCCGTCTTCACCATACGGTGTCATAATTCCTGCATCTGACAAATCTTTGATTGCTTGGAATGCTTCACGCATTTCCGGAGTATCTATAACAGGCTTACCGTCCTCTTGAATATCCCCGCCAAGGTTTTGGAGTTGTGCTAACACTACCCAACCAATTAATGCATCATTTAATACATAGTCGCCTTCCTCCAATTGACCTTGTAAGCTCAACATTTCATCGAATGTAACAACATCATCATCTAACCAATGCTCTACACCGTATTTTTTCATTAAATCTTCATTGTAGTACATCGCACTACCATGAATATCCAGTGGAATTGTATATTGGGTTCCATCCACTTCGCCAGCCGTCCAAGCTTGCGGAATGTAGTTATCAGCGTTTAAATTTGGTTGCGCTTCCATTATGTCTGTCATTGGTTCTAACAATCCTTGCTCTACAAAGCTTGCTATACGGTCCGCATGAATAATTGATAAATCTGGAATACCATTACCTGAGTTCAACACTGTGTACATCTTCGTATACATATCTGAGGTAATAACATGATTTACTTCTATTTCAGGCTCTGTAGCGTTATATTCCTCTACTAATTTGTCCATATAAGCACCGTCATCACCTGTTAAAGGTGTCCAAAATTGAATCTTGTTTTCGTCGTCCCCACTGCATGCTGCTAACAAAACCGTCAATAAAACTAACATAAACATTAGTCTCTTTCTCATTAACGACCCCTCCATTTATTTACTAATTGTTTAAGGTGTATCCTAGCTTAATCGTTTTAAAAACGCTTACATATTAAACCTCCCTATATATACATTTTTGTTACACACAAACTACATATGTTTAAGCTAAGCGGTTTATTACTATTCATACGAATAAATTTTATTAAAAAAATAAAATTTGTACGTATGAGATGTCTTGCCTTTAGTATAGCGAATGATATTCTTTTTTTCAATACTTTTTTGTTTATGTAATAAAATAAATTTCAACTTTTCCAACCTAAATATTAATAACTATTTTTATTGGCAGAAGAAAAAAAGGACGCCCAGTCTACCGCCCCTTTTCACTGTTTCCTACTTCTTCTTGGCTATAGAAACAATTCCTTTATCATTCTTACCGATAAATACTACCGTCTCTTGCCATCGTTCCCAGTCCCAACTTTTCATCGTTACACCACTAACATCTTCCTCTTGCACTTTCAATTGATAATGTTCTTTTGATAAAGCAGTCCAGTTTTCCTCTGGCAATGTGATAGTTATTGCAAGGTCTTGTTTATCATTATGTGGATCAACGGTAATCCACTCCCATTCTCCAACAAGTTGTGATTTATCTAACTCCATTAAAACTTCACCAGCAAATCGCTCAGGTGATACGAGTGGCCAACCATCATTTGTCCAGACAATTTTCCTTATATGTAAGTAGTGCCAATGCTTATCTTTTGGCGCTCGAATATGATGACAAATATAGTGTTCTTCCCCATCTGTCAGAACAGAATTATGCCCCGGTGCAACCCATCCGTCCGAGCCACTAAACCGGTAGCCTCCTAATATCTTCATGCCTATTTCATATTGTTCCGACTCTATATCCGTCATTTCTTTGCCATTGAAATCATAATAGGGTCCTTCAATCGTTTTAGATCTTGCAACTCGAATATTATAGTTCGAAAACAAGGAATCATAGGACACAAATAAGTAATATTGTTTAAAGGTAGGATGATAGACAATATATGGACCTTCAATCGCTCGATCTACACTCCGGTTTCTTTTAGCAATTAATGTCCCTAACCCTTCATGTACTAATTTTCCAGTCTGTTGATTCACCTCTGCAACATAGATCCCGCCAAAAAATGACCCATAGACCATCCATGGTGTTCCATGTTCATCAAACGTAATATTCGGATCTATCGCATTTGGTCCATCTGTACCTTCTTCCGATTTGATTACCACACCTTTGTCTACATATGGCCCTTCAATTTGCTTACTCGTTGCTACGCCGATAAAAGATTGTGTCTTACCAAATTGACTTGCCGCATAATACATATAATAAGTATCACCGTACTTAACAACCTCTGGTGCCCATAAGCCTTTTGCACCCGTCCATTTTTTCGCCTCTTCTGGTACACCATTTGGAAAAGCACGCCCTACCCATTGCCAATTCATTAAGTCGTTAGATTTACGAATTTGAATGCCAGCCTTAAATTCTCCCCCTACCTGGGCATCAGTCGAAAAAACATAGTACCAATCTCCATCCTTAATAATAGCAGGATCATGTACATTGTTAGTTGTCCACATCGTTTCATCATCCGCAATTTTTCTATTGTACAACGAATCTTTCGGTATATTCTTTTCCTCAAACATCAAAACGCACCTCTCTTTCTAGATATCTGCTACCCCTCTAAATGCAGCGGTTGATTGTCTTACAACTAATTCAGGTTCATACAATTTTGACAGTGATTCCATCGATTGATGATTAGCTTCATTTGGTCTAATCATTTGAATGATTGCTTTTGCTGCATCAAGTCCCAACTTGCTCTTAGGGTGTGTGATAGATGTCAGCTTTATTTCCGAGACTTCTGCGAACATAGAATCATCATACCCAACAAGTGATAACTCATCAGGGATTCTAATCCCTAATTCCCTTACCTCATCCATCAATTGCAAAACTAATTGATCGTTATAGCAAACAAGTGCTGTTGGCCTATCCATTTTTGCAGTTAAAAGTCGTTTCAACTCTTGTTTCGGCTTTGCTATATTATTTTCTGTACTATATGTGATAATATTTTTAGGATGTAATGGAACGTTTGATTCTCGGTACGCTTTAATGTATCCTTTTAAACGTTTTTGTCCTTGTGCATCATCTGTCTTATACATACAAGCAATATTCTGGTGTCCTAAATCTAACAAGTGCTTTGTTTGTAAATAGCCACCTAATTCATCATCCATCATAAAATAGATTGGCTCTAATTCATCATAAATAGCATTGATCATTACATATGGGATTTGTGCTTTTTCTAAATTTAGATAATACCTTAAATTTGGTGTAGCAGATGCACTATGACTCGGCTCTATAATGACACCATCATAATTCCCTTCTAACAATAGATTAATAATTTTCTTCTCTTGTTCATGCTTATTGTTCGTATTAAAAATACTGACATGATAGCCTTGTTCACTTAAATATGCTTCTGCTCCACGAATTATAGAAGGAAAAATATACGCGGATATATACGTCGTTACAATAGCAATATTTTTTTGTGGTAATCGAGATGAATAACTATCATTCTTAGTCCGATCTGCACAAAAAGTACCTGCGCCTTGCTCTCGATACAACCATCCTTCATTTACCAGTTCTCCAATTGCAACTCGTACTGTATGCCTACTCACATCAAACTGACTCATCAATTCACTTTCAGAACTTATTTTTTCATGTGGTTGCATTAATCCTTCTAGTATCTTTGACTTGATTGACTGTTTAATCTGTTTATACATAGCCTCCATTTTCTCTTCCCTCTCTCCACTCACCTGAACATAAGCCAGTAGTCACTTCACAGTTATACAGAAACCGTTTTCAATAACATTTTTATGCCCCTTGAAAATTTATACGTACTAATATTATAGCACACCACTCTAAAGTTACACTATTGGTATGGTCTATTTTTCAGAAAATTATTAATAATTCACCCATTTAAAAAACAAACAAGGTATACACAATGCTTACATTGAATACACCTTGTCCTCTTAACTATTTTGTTTTCTTCGACAATGGAGCCGTTGAATTTCGTTCGACCAGTTTTGGTTCAAAACGGATTAAATCATTCTCCATATTTTGTTGTTTTTTCGATGCTTTACTTTTTTTCACCATATCTAAAATAACTTTAGCTGCAAGTTCGCCCATTTCGCTTTGTGGGTGACTTACGGTAGTCAACTTCACTTCTGTTAAATCTGCCATAAATGAATTGTCAAAACCTACAATTGAAATATCCTCCGGCACTTTAAGCCTTGCTTCTCTTAAAATATCAAGTAATCTAATAGCCAATTCATCATTATAGCAAACAATAGCTGTTGGACGTTTGCTAGCTGGTTCTTTCAGTAATTCTTTTAATACGGCTGCCGGTTTTGTCGCCTTGTCTACCGTGTTATACGTTACAATATTATTTGGTTGAATATCAATAGCATGTTTACGGTGAGCTTTTAAATAACCTTTCATCCGTTTCGTACCTTGGATGTCATCCGTTTTGAAAAAACCTACAATATTCGTATGCCCTAATTCAATTAAATGCTCTGTTTGGAGCATCCCACCCTTTTCATCATCCATTACGATATGAAAAGGTTCTAACTCATCATAATAAGCATTAATCATTAGATAAGGAATATTTTCTCGTTCAAGATTTAAATAATAATTAATATTAGGGTTACTCACTGCACTCTTCGTTGGTTCTACAATGACACCATCGAATTGTTGTGTCAGTATTTTCTCCAGGAATTTACGTTCATTTTCGTGGTCATTATTTGTACTGAAAAGACTGACTTGATAACCTTGCTTACTTAAATAGGATTCCGCCCCTCGAATAATAGACGGGAAAATGTAATCAGAAAGATAGGTAGTAATAAGTGCAATACTTTTCTGTTCAACCATTGATTGGGCGTTATTTTTAGAACGGTCTGCACAGAAAGTACCTGCCCCCTGTTCTCTATATAACCATCCTTGATTAACTAAATCCCCAATTGCTAGACGTACAGTATGTCTACTCACGCCAAACTCTTCCATTAATTCACTTTCTGAACTTATTTTTTCATGTGGTTGGAATGTACCATCCAATATTTGTGATTTTATCGCTTCTTTTACTATGCTATATTTTGTCTGCACGGTAAACACCTCATTTATTTGCCTTGTCTACTATTAAGGATAAAGGTTTCACTCATACTGTCAAGTGATTTTGACGTACAACAAGAAATACGTCCACAATAAACCTAACCGACACCATTCATTATCATTAGACCGGAAGAATACTAACCTATATGTTCATGATCATTTTTAAATGGTTCAGACTTGGTTACTTTTTTTCTAGATTGAAAACAACACGCGTTTCTTTGGTTGAAACGCGTGTTGTTTTGGTTTTTAT
Organism: Gracilibacillus pellucidus; assembly: GCF_033949965.1. Classification (NCBI taxonomy): domain Bacteria; kingdom Bacillati; phylum Bacillota; class Bacilli; order Caryophanales; family Bacillaceae; genus Gracilibacillus; species Gracilibacillus pellucidus. The sequence goes on from NZ_JAWZSR010000002.1 coordinate 189,337, forward strand.
AATCTTAGCGATAGAGCGCCTCGTTCCATTTTAGTTCATTACGGAATTGGCGAAGTTTTGTATCCTCATCGATTATGACACATTCGATTTTCGCCATGTTTGCGAAATCGTATAATTGTTCTGTCGATACATCAAATGAGAATACTGTATGGTGTGCACCACCTGCATAAATCCATGCTTCTGTTGCTTCACTTAGTGATGGTTCTGGCTTCCATAGTACTTTCGCAACTGGTAGATTTGGTGTTTCTACTTTCGGTTGCTCCGCTTTTACTTCATTAATAATTAGGCGATATCTACCACCCATTTCAACAAGAGATGCATTGACTGCATCGCCACCACGTCCATCAAATACTAGACGAGCAGGATCTTCTTTTCCACCTATACCTAGTGGATTAACAACGATTTTCGGTTTTGTCGCAGAAACTGTCGGACAAATTTCTAACATGTGAGAACCTAAAATCATTTCGTTACCAGGCTCAAGGTGGTACGTATAATCTTCCATGAATGATGTACCTTCATTACCTGCAACAATCTTCATAAAACGAAGCAATGCAGCTGTTCTCCAGTCACCCTCACCAGCAAAACCATAACCTTCCGCCATCAAACGTTGTGCTGCAAGACCTGGCAATTGTTTCATACCATGTAAATCTTCAAAGTTTGTTGTAAATGCTGTATAGTTACCTTTTTGTAAGAATGATTTCAATCCTAACTCTACTTTTCCTTGATATAAAATAGCATCGCGAACAGCTCCAGGCTCACTTGCTTCTGCTGGTAGCTCATATAACTCTTCATATTCTTTGTATAATGCATCTAATTCCGCATCTGTTACTTTTTCCATCTCTTCAACTAAATCACCGATACCGTAATAGTCAACTGTCCAACCAAACTTGATTTGTGCTTCGACTTTATCACCATCTGTTACAGCTACATTACGCATGTTGTCACCAAAACGAGCTACACGGATATTGCTACCTTCTGCAACACCTACTGCCGTCTTCATCCAATCAGACACTTTTGTTGTAACATCTTTACTTTGCCAGTGTCCTACAACTACTTTTCTTGCGATATCCATTCTTGTATTAATGAAACCATATTCACGATCACCATGTGCTGCTTGATTTAAGTTCATAAAATCCATATCAATCGTATCCCATGGGATATCACGATTGAATTGTGTATGAAGATGTAATAAAGGTTTTTGTAATGAACCTAAACCTGCAATCCATATTTTCGCCGGAGAGAATGTATGCATCCATGTGATGACACCTGCACAGTTCTCATCTGCATTCGCTTGTAGCATCAGACGCTTAATATCTGCTGAAGTTGTTAGCACTTCTTTAAACTCTACTGCGAAAGGTAAATTCCCTTCCTTATTTAACCCTTCTACTACCTCTTTTGAATTATTTGCTACTTCTGTTAATGTTTCTTCCCCATATAAATGTTGACTACCTGTTACAAACCAAAATGTATAAGGACGTACTTCTAGCATTGTTATTCCTCCTCTAGTTTTCTCTTTATTTATTATTTTTTATCTTGACCATAGTACGCATTTGCACCATGTTTTCGTAAATAGTGTTTATCTAATAAAAACTGATCCATATTTGCTGCATCCGGATTAATTTGGTAAGTATGTAATGCCATCTTCGCGACTTCCTCTACTACAACCGCATTATGGACTGCTTCATGAGGATCTTTCCCCCAGTTAAATGGAGCGTGACTATGCACTAACACACTCGGAACTTGTAATGGATCAATATCTTTGAATGCTTCCACAATCACATTACCTGTTTCCCACTCATACTCACCTTTTACCTCTTCTTCTGTCATTCTGCGAGTACAAGGAATTTCACCGTAAAAATAATCTGCTTGTGTTGTACCAAGCGCAGGAATTCCTTTACCTGCTTGAGCCCAACTTGTTGCCCATGGCGAGTGAGTATGTACAATACCACCGATTCCTGGAAATTTCTTATACAACAAACGATGTGTTGGTGTATCAGAAGACGGTTTCAAATCACCTTCCACGATATTCCCATCTAAATCAAGTACTACTAAATCCTCCACTTTCAACTCCTCATACGGCACACCACTAGGCTTGATCACCATTAAACCTGACTCTTTATCGAAACCGCTTACATTGCCCCAAGTAAAAGTTACTAATCCATACTTAGGTAGATCAAGGTTTGCCTCCAATACTTGCTGTTTTAACGCTTCAAGCATGTTATATCCACCCTTTTCTTTATATTCCGCACTTGTGCGTATGTGTAAAATAGGTTACTTTTATGATAATATAATTCGTACGTACATTCAATAGATAAATAATATTTTCTTCTAAAAAAATTTTACTTTTTTAGCTTGTACCCCCCAATTACTTTTATCAAGAATAGTAATATACCGCATTTCTATCGTTAGAAATGCGGTATTCTGGTTTCAATATTTACACAACTGTTCAGTCTATAAATCAATTAAAAATTCTACCTCTTCGTGTTGATAGATAATCTCAAAATCTTTGTTCTCCAGTAATTGATGATACAAATCCTCTGGAGAAAACCATAAGTGATCATTTTCAAATGTATAATCCGCTCCGTAATGATAACAAAGCCATACTAATTTAGAACAGTATATTTTATCCCATGGGTCATCTAATTGTTGTGCTAAAGTGAACGAAAAAGTTGGTTGCTGTATGCCATTTTCTAAATTTTTCATATATGTTTGATGATAATCGATAGCATATTGTGTAGCCTGTTGTCCTAGCTTTGACTGAACTGGTCTAAATTGTGCATGCAGTGGATGCTTAGCTAAAAATTGCTGAATGGATTCTCTCACAATCGCTATTGCTGTTCCTGGAGCTTCCACTAATTCATTCTCATTAACCACAATAGCAGCATGCCCCATATATCCTGTTAACTCTGTCTTTACATTATCACTTGCGACTAATATATCACCTGGCTGATAATCGCGCACTCTTGTTGCATAAAAATATTTTAACGGATAACATTCTCGATATAACTTATTATCCATAAAATATTCTATCGAAATTTTCGTATCAGGTTTTCTTTCATTTATTCGAATCAATGTCTCTTCACCATCTCGACTACTTGCTATCAAGTGTCTATTTTCATATATTTTGTATACGATATTCGCGATCGTCGGTTTGACTAATAATTCTCGCCCACGAATCCATAGATTAAAATAACTCACCTAAACCACCTCACCATAGCATATGAGAAAAGATCGTGATGGGCACTGATGAAAAAGCCTATTTCATAAGAAAAGCGCAAAGCCCCTTAACTGAGATAAAGTGAGACTTCAATCAGTGGGAGTCTTTGACTCCCACTGATTGTTAGCGAAACTTATCACGGTGAATGGACGAATCGATGATGACTCTCACCTAAAGGCACGACGAACACGATGTTCTAGTATTGACGTTGGTCACAGGACGTGACCGAATGTAGTCGATGGAAGTGCGACTAAGCCTCGTGAAGTCACCTAGTTTCTGGGCACTCGCGTAAACAGGTACCCAAACTTTATACTTTCTTTCCTTATAACAAAAAAGCACTCTTACCTTTTATCAAAGTGTAAGAATGCTTATCGTTTTAAAATACAATCGTTTTATTTCCATATACAATAATGCGATCATCAAGATGCCATTTAATTGCTCGTGCTAATACACTACGTTCCACAGATTGACCGATCTTTTTCATTGCTGCTGCATTATCACGATGGTCTACTCGACTAATATCTTGTTCAATAATTGGCCCTTCATCCAGATCATTCGTCACATAATGCGATGTTGCACCAATTAATTTTACCCCGCGGTGATACGCACGCTCATACGGCTTCGCTCCGATAAACGCTGGTAAAAAAGAATGATGGATATTAATAATTTTATTTTTAAATGTTTCCACAAAATTGGGTGTTAAAATTTGCATATAACGGGCTAATACAATCACATCAATTTCATGTTCTTGTAACAATCGAATTTGCTCTTCTTCTACTTGATTACGAATATCTTTATTCGCTGGAATATAATAATACGGAATACCAAGCGGTTCGACAAAAGCACGTGATGTTTCATGATTACTAATGACAAGGCTAATATCAGCCATCAAGTCACCACTTTGCCACTCCCATAGTAATTCAAGTAAACAATGTGGTTCTTTCGATACAAAGATTGCCATCTTCTTCACTTCATCCACATATTTAAACGTTGCCTCCATGCTAAATGATCGCTTCACTTCTTCAAAGTCTGCCTCAAGCTTCTCGACATTCGCCTTCAGCTCTTCTACTTCAAATTCAATTCGCATGAAGAATTCACCACCGTGTGGATCTGTTGTATATTGATTTGACTCAATAATATTGGCATCATGTTCATGTAAAAACTTTGATACAGCTGAAACAATGCCTGGCTGATCGGCACAATTAATTAATAAACGTGCTCTATTTTTATTCACATTTTTAAAAGCGTCAATTTTTTCTGCAATATAACTTTTCATTTTTGCTCCCTCTTTATCTTCGATTCTTCTCTTACTTTACCACGTAAACGGGAATCGTCAAAGAGTCTTACACAAATAATTGGTCGATAATTGCAATAAATTGTTCTGCTTCTGTTTTACTTGCTGTTAACGGCGGAAGGATACGCACGATATTTGGTCCTGCGACAACGATTAACAATTGATGTTCTTCCCTTGCTTTATTCACATATTCCATCGCATTACCGTCTACTTCTATACCAATTAACAGCCCTTTACCTCTAATAGATTTTATTGCTTGTTTATTTGATGATAACTTTTGCAGTTCACTCCAAATAAACGCTGCCAACTGGTTCGATTGTTCTAAAATATCGGATTCAACAAATTGACTGATTGTCGCTAACCCTGCAGTTGCCGCTAACGGATTTCCGCCAAATGTACTGCCATGTGTTCCTGGCGAAAATACTTTAGCAACATGCTCTTTTGCTATCATCGCTCCAATCGGAAAGCCTGAACCTAGACCTTTTGCCAACGTAATCACATCTGGTTCGATATCGTAATGTTCATATGCAAATAACGTTCCTGTCCGGCCAATACCTGTCTGGATCTCATCGATCATAAGCAAAATATCTAATTCCTTACAGATCTCCGCCATTTTATGCATCCATGTAGCGTCAGCAGGTATCACTCCACCTTCTCCTTGGATAAGCTCTAACAGAACAGCTGTCGGTTTCTGTGCAATTAACGCATCAAGCGAAGCATCGTCATTAAAAGGCAAATAAGAAAAGCCAGGCGTTAAAGGAGTAAACCCATTTTGAATTTTCTCTTGTCCTGTCGCGGATAAGGTTGCCATTGTTCGACCATGAAATGAATTTTTAAATGTAATGATATGTGGATTAGCTTGGTTTCGTACGTCATGGCCATATTTTTTAGCAATTTTAATTGCTGCTTCATTCGCCTCTGCACCACTATTACAGAAAAACACCTGGTCACCAACACTATTCTCCGTTAATGTTTGTGCTAATTTCTCTTGATTTGGTATATGATAAAGATTAGAACAATGCCATAGTTTCTCTACTTGTTCCGCAACCGCCGTCTTCACCTCATCAGGTACATGCCCTAAGTTACACGTTGCAATACCAGATGTGAAATCTAAATATTTCGTTCCTTTGTCATCCCATACATTGCTCCCTTTTCCTTCTACTAATGTAATCGGAAAACGACCATACGTATGCATAACTGATTGTACTGCTTGTTTATACATGTGACACCTCCTGTGTTAAAGCAATTCTTGTACCAATTTGTTCTCCTTGCATAAATGCTTTTAAACCATGAATTTGTGTCCCGTCGACAATCGATACTTCCGACACGTTTTGATGAAGTGCAGCTATGGCTGATTTCACTTTAGGAACCATTCCGCCTTCAATCACCTTTTGCTCGATTAATGCATCTATTTTCTGTTCATTTAGTTGATGGAATACTTGCTTTGTTCCGCCTACTTCCTGATAAATCCCTGGGATATCACTAATAAAACACAATTTCGCTCCTAATGCTTGTGCAACTGCCGAGGCTGCCATATCTGCATTAATATTGTAACGTTGACCTGTTTTATCAATAGCGATTGGGGATACGACAGGAATAAGACCTTGGCTAACTAAATTCTCTAACATTTTCGTATTGACATTGATCACTTCTCCAACAAAACCTAAATCCTCCTTACCACTAACTGGTTTTGCTTCTAATAGGGATCCATCAACACCACTCACACCAATCGCATTACCGGATTTTTCTCTAATTTTACGAACAATTCCTTTATTCATTGAACCGCTAAGTGCCATTTCTACTACATCTAATACATCATTCGTCGTGACACGCAATCCGTCAACAAATGTAGTTTTCACACCTGTTTGTTGTAATAATTTCGTTATTAATGGACCACCGCCATGAACAATAATCGGCTGCCATTCACCTGATTCTTGAATTGTCACAATGTCTTGATAAAAAGTTGACGGTAATTGTTCAAAAACACTTCCACCACATTTAATCACTACATAATTCATTGTTCGTCCCCCTCAAGTCCGATATGAAGCATTGATTCTGACATATTCATAAGAAAGGTCACATCCCCAAGCAGTTGCTTTGCCTTCACCATCACCAAGTTTGACAAATAGCGTTACCTCGTCCTCTAGCAAGTGTTGCTTCGCGACATCTTCATCAAATGGATGTGGCACTCCCTTCTCTACTACTAATGTTTCGCCTAAATATACACTCACCTTATTAGGATCTAAAGGCTCACCACTATAGCCTACCGCTGTAATAATACGCCCCCAGTTCGCATCTGCACCATGAATAGCTGTTTTAACAAGGTTAGAAGAAACGACGGATTTCGCAATCGCTGTTGCTCCCTGATCTGTCCATGCTCCATCAACCTGTACTTCTACTAATCTAGTTGCTCCCTCTCCATCACGAGCAATCTCTTTCGCTAAATATTCACAAACAAATTTTAACCCTTCATAGAAATGAGACCATTCTGCATGTTCCGGTGTTAAGGCTTGGTTTTCAGCCATGCCATTTGCTAAAACAAGTACCATGTCATTTGTACTTGTGTCACCATCTACTGTAATCATGTTGAACGATTTATTCGTAATAGATTTTAATGCATCTGACAAATGACTAGCTGGTATACTCGCGTCTGTTGTAATAAAACTGAGCATTGTCGCCATATTCGGATGAATCATACCTGATCCTTTTGCCGCCCCACCGATTGTGACAGTCTGCCCATCTATTTCTAATTCAATCGCAATCCCCTTTTCTTTTGTATCTGTTGTTAAAATAGCTGTTTCAAATTTATTTGCACCGACAAACTGATCTTCGGGTATTTGGCTAATTCCTTTTTGCAATTTGTCCATCGGTAGTAATTCGCCAATAACTCCTGTCGAAGCAACTGCTGCTAAATGCTCTTCTACACCAATCGTTTCAGCAAATTGTTGACGCATATCGTAAGCATCTTGTAATCCTTGTTCACCTGTACATGCATTAGCAATCGCAGAATTCACTATAAGTGCTTGTAATTTATTTTCTTTTGCCATACTCTCTTGTGTTACTTTAAGTGGAGCAGCTTGGAATGCATTCATTGTATAAACACCTGCTGCTTCTGCTGGAATCTCTGAATATACCCAACCTAAATCTAATTTTTTCTTGCGTAGCCCACAATGTAATCCTCCTGCCTGGAATCCTTTCGCAGAGGCAATATTACCATTTTGCAATTGTTTAAATTGTTCTAGTTGAACTTCCATGTCTGTTTTCACTCCTTATGGATAAATAGGTAGTTGATGTAAACCTGTTGTCTCTTCCCATCCGCACATAATATTCATGTTTTGAATAGCTTGACCTGATGCTCCCTTAACTAAATTGTCAATAACGGAAACAATAATTAGTTTCCCTGTCCGTTCGTCAGCATATAATCCAATATCACAATAGTTGCTTCCATACACCTCTTTTGTCGCTGGCAATGCCCCTTCTTTTCGAATACGTACAAAAGGATGGGTCTGATAATATTCTTGATAAAGCTGAATTAATTCTTCTGTTGAATAAACATCTTTCATATCGACATACATCGTACTCATAATCCCTCGTGTCATAGGCACAATGTGTGGTGTAAAAATAACTTGAATCGCTTGCTCCGCTCGTTCTGATAACATTTGCTCTATTTCCGGAATGTGTTTATGCACACCCACCTTGTATGCCTTGAAATTTTCATTCATTTCTGAAAAATGAACATTTAATGATAACTTGCGACCTGCACCAGAAACACCTGTTTTCGCATCAACAATAATAGAGTTAGGATTAACGAGGCCTTTCTCTAGTACCGGAATTAAACCTAGTGTTGTTGCAGTTGGATAGCATCCTGGATTTGCGATAATCATAGCTTGCTTGATTGCTTCCTTATTAATCTCTGATAATCCGTATACCGCTTTATCAATATATGATTGTGGTGCCATCTCCTCGCCATAATACTCTACATACTTCTTGCCGTCTCTTAGACGAAAGTCGCCTGATAGGTCGATACATCGGACTCCCTTGTCAACTAAATCTGGAATATACCTTTTACTAACATTTGATGGCGTCGCAAAAAAGACTAGGTCCACTTCTTCGGCTAATGTATGTACATCAAGCTCAGCCATCTCGATATCCACAACATTAACTAGGTGTGGATAAACTTCTGCTAATTTTGTACCACTATTTGAATGTGAGATAACCTTTTTCACTTCTACATATGGATGATTATGCAAAAAGCGTAACAACTCTACTGCTCCATAACCAGTACCACCAACAATCGCTACATTCACAACATTTCCCCCTAATATCCCGTATCTGATTAATTCATAATTATACTTTAAAATGTATTTTCATGCAATGGTATTTATAAAAAAGTTTAAAATTCAAGCGCTTGTTTATCTCTAAGCCATGAAGCGAACATATGATGAACATTCATATGATGATAAACACTATATTATTCCCTAACCGAAAAAATATACATCACATTGTATAATTATCCATTCAAAACAAAAGAGTAATTAGATAGGAAAAATCCGAACATTGAAACATGCTTAAATATCGCTTCGGCAAAATACTTCGCTTTCCGCGGGCACGGCTTTAGCTAATTGTGTGAAGAAAAGTACTTCACACAATGGATCTTCAGCTCGCGCTATTCCCGCAGGAGTCTACGTATTTTACCTACGCTTAGCATAGAATTGTTCGGATCTTGACTCTTCTTATTTAATTATGTCCCAACCTCGTCTTCTAGTGTACTTTCTTATAATTTCTAACCTTTTAGTTCTGCGGTAAATAATCTACTGCAGCTCTCTCAATCTGTAAGCCTTCTTTATACCTTTCAATAAACTGCTCATAGCCTGCAACATCTGTTTTATCTGGTGAGATAGTCTTCACGACTTCATCAGCAAATACTTTTTCATTCAAATATTCCTCTAACGTTTCGTCTTGTTCTTTGTTAATCATGTAAGAACCTAACAGAGCGATGCCCCATGCACCACCTTCACCAGCTGTTTCCATAACAGAAACAGGTACATCGAAGGCTGCAGCTAGCATCTTTTGTGCGACACCTTCTGTTTTAAATATACCACCGTGTCCTAAAACCTCATCTAATTGCACGCCTTCTTCTTTCGTTAATATATCCATTCCAATCTTCATCGCTCCGAATGATGTATATAAATGTGTTCGCATAAAGTTGGCTAAATTAAAGTTACTTTCAGATGAGCGTACAAATAATGGACGTCCTTCTTCAAAATGAGTCATGTGTTCACCAGACAAATAACCGAAGGACAATAATCCACCTGCATCTGCATCACCTTCTAACGCTTTAGCAAATAACATTTCGAACAATTTATTTTTATCTAGTTCCATCCCTACTTGTTGGCTAAACTCTTCGAACAACCCTACCCACGCATTCAAATCAGATGTACAGTTATTAGAGTGCGCCATTGCCACAAGGCTACCTGAAGGTGTTGTGACAAGGTCAATCTCCGGGTGCACCTTCGATAAGTCCTTTTCCAACACTACCATCGCAAATGCTGACGTACCAGCTGAAACGTTACCTGTACGCTGTGCTACACTATTCGTCGCAACCATTCCTGTTCCTGCATCACCTTCTGGTGGACAAAGTGGATTACCACCAGTTAAATCACCTGTCACATCTAGCAGTTTTGCACCTTCATCAGATAGAATACCAGCTTCTTCTCCTGCCACTAATACTTCAGGTAAAATATCTTCTAACTGCCAGGATAATTGGCTTGCTTCATTTAATTGATTAAATTGTTGAATCATACGTTGATTGAAGCTTTTCGTTTCCAAATCAATCGGAAATACACCTGACGCTTCACCAACACCAAGTACTTTCTTGCCTGTTAACTTCCAATGAACGTAACCTGCAAGGGTAGTAATAAATTGGACGTCATCTACATGCTCTTCTTTGTTTAAAATGGCTTGATACAAGTGAGCAATGCTCCATCTTTGTGGAATATTGTATTGAAAAAGTTCTGTTAGCTTTGTTGATGCTTCTTCTGTAATATTATTTCTCCATGTACGGAATGGAACAAGTAACTGTTCATCCTGTCCGAAAGCCATATAACCGTGCATCATTGCACTAAAACCAATCGAACCAATCTTATTAATCGTTACACCGTATTGTTGTTTTACGTCTTCTTTCATCTTTTGATAACTATCCTGGAGACCTGACCATACTTCATCAATACTATACGTCCAAACATTATCGATATAACTATTTTCCCAATCATGACTACCAGCAGCAATCACTTTATGCTCCTCATCAATAAGTACTGCTTTAATTCTTGTAGACCCCAATTCAATCCCAAGTACGGTATTTCCATTCTGAATCGCTTGTTTTACATCACCCATATTAATCCCCTCCAACACTTTTTCTGTAATCGTTTTTATATTAGCGCTTTCATATAACGACTCATAATAGTTGTGACTTTCGTAAACTACATACAACTTATACGAACCAAATTATCTTCTTATTTTATACACTCTATGATACCATCTAATCATTTAGACAGTCAATTATATTCGTACGTACGTGTTAGAGAAAGAGGTTTATGAATGGATAAAATGTCCATTCATATCGTTATAGCCCGCCTAATTTGGCATCAAACCAAATAAGAATCCTAAATAATAACTAGGATTCTTATTAAATATAGGAAAGAAATTCCCTTCAAATTAATAATAAAGTGCATCTTTAATAGATGCCGTATAACTCGGTTCAAATCCTTGTAAATTATATTGTACCTCTCCACTTAAAGAAACAACTACTAACAGATAATATCAATGCTGATGACTTACATGATGAAAGCCAAGCATTACTACTATTACTCTTAAAAGCACTAGAAAAACTTCTACACAACACTCCACCACTTTGAATACTAAAATCTTTTTTCTCAAGTACTTGCACTTACTTTGTTTCAACTAATTCATATTCATCTAAATCCAAACCTTCCTCACTGATAAATACTTTCCATTTACCATCCATATCAATTACTTGAAATGGTTCCTCAAAAATATCCATTGCTCCATCTTTTTCATAACGAGTACGAACTTGAAAAGTATACTGATCATCACTTATTTTTTCTTCCTCTAAAATTTCATAATCTACAAGAGGAAAATCTTCTTGCAATGAATATAACTCTTTTATAGTTTCACTTTTAGACTCACTCCACTCTATTTCTGCATTTTCTACATATGTCTCAATATCATAATTCACTAATGCTTCTAAAGAATTTTCAAGTACATCGTTAGCTGATTCATTTTCTGATACTAAGACTAAATTGTAGATGAAAAAAAACAAAATTAGAGTACTTACAAAAATGATTTTTTTCTTCATTTTTTCACCTTCTCCTTCAATACAAAATAGTAAATATCTCCTGTTATTATAAATCTACGTCTAAATCTTCGGTGTTTTCACTTACAAAAATAGAGTCTGCTAAAATTAGAGAAAGAAAACTAAAACTAAAATGAATATTTTTTCATATACTAACATTCCTTTCCAATTTATTTACATTTAATATAATATCATAAAAAGGACATGGAGGAAGAATTTAATGAAAAAGCAAGACTCCTTTAAAGATTCTATTAAAATCTTTTGTAAATATTATGAGATCTCGCCCACAAAAAAGGATTCAACAATAACGATAACTTCATAACCATAAGCATAAAAAATCACTCAGAAACTGGGATAGATATAGAGTGTTTCAAAATCATAGACTTTATTTTTAATCTACTCGGTCCTACTGAAACTAAATTCAGACAAAATACATTTATGTTTCCAAACTCTCCAAAAATAGATACAGTAAACACTACCTTTGAGAAAAAAGATTATAAAAACATTATTTAACGAAGATATATAGTTAAACAGGAGAGGGATGGCGCTAAGCCATTCTACTGCCAAGAGATGTATTACGGGGAAACACGCTGTACGTTCAAAGAATTAAGAAGGAATTAGGAAGAAAAATTGAAGAATATATTGCTTATTTATAATAATAACCGTATAAAGGAAAAATCAGCAGGCATGAGTCCGGTTCAATACCGCATTCACACCAACCAATTAGCTGTTTAATATAAAGTGAGACTTCAATCAGTGGGAGTTTTGGACTCCCGCTGATTGCTAGCGAAACTTATCAGGGCGTTAGCGTCCGTTTATCCTCACTTATCTTCTTTGTTTTCAGTCGAATCTTGAAGTGGGGGTTTTACGGACGTTTACTCCGTGATAAAAACTTTAATTTTTCGAGATCGCATCAATTCATGAATGAAATAGGGAGAATTTTTCATCAACTACTCACAACTCGATTAGTCAATGTACCAATCTGCTCAATTTCTAATGTTACGCTATCACCATCATTCAAGAATTGTGATGGGTTCAGCGCAAATCCAACGCCATCTGGTGTACCAGTCAAAATAATATCTCCTGGTTCCAATGTCATCAAATTGGAGATGAAACTAATTAAATGCGGAATATCGAATATTAAATGCTCTGTATTGGATGATTGTCGTAACTCGCCATTTACATAAGACTTAATAGATAAGTTACTTGGATCAGGTAACTCAGAGGTTGTGACAAGCCATGGGCCAACAGGTGTTGTATGATCTAATGATTTTCCTTGTAACCATTGTGACGTACGTTTTTGCAAATCACGCGCAGAAATATCATTTCCAATTGCATAACCTGCTACATAATCAAGTGCCGCTTCTTCAGACACCTTTGTTGCTGTTTCACCTATTACAACCGCTAACTCTACTTCATAGTCCAGTTTCTCTGTTGCACTTGCTTTATAGATAGCATCTTCAGGCCCAATAAGCGCATTATGAAATTTAGCAAATAAGACAGGGTGTTCTGGTAATTCACTCCCCATCTCTTTTACATGATCTGCATAATTTGTGCCGACACAAATAATTTTGGATGGATTGGCACTTGGCGTTTCAAGGATAACTTCATCACGTTTAAAAACATGTGATGTTGTATGATTTTTCATTTGTACCATAAGAGCTTCCGCCTCTTTAATATGTACTTTTGCTCGTTGGAAGAATAAACGCGGATCCGCTGGAATAATCACGCTATCTGATGGTAGTTTCTGTTGCTTTAGTAATTCTTGTTGCGTGGCATGAAGATCAATCACGGTATCCTTTTCTACTACTCCGATTCGACCGTGTGTATAAGGGTGTTTCAACTGATAATGGACAAGTTTCATGTTACATCCCTCCTGTTATTTTCCTTTATTTTAGCATAGAAAAAAACCCGCTTCACGAAAAAGCGGGTTTGCAATCTTATAGTACTTTACTTAAAAATGATTGTGTTCGTTCATGTTGTGGATTTTCGAATAGCTGTTTCGGCTCATTCTCTTCAATAACATATCCTTCATCCATAAAAATAACACGATCTCCAACTTCTCGGGCAAAGCCCATCTCATGGGTGACAACAACCATTGTCATTCCTTCTTCAGCTAGTTGTTTCATAACACCTAACACTTCTCCAACCATTTCTGGGTCTAGTGCAGATGTAGGCTCGTCAAACAACATGACTTTTGGTTCCATTCCAAGCGCTCTAGCAATGGCAACACGTTGTTTTTGACCACCTGAAAGCGACTCCGGATACACATCTGCTTTGTCTAATAAACCGACTTTTTCCAGTAAATCTTTTGCCTTTTTCTCAGCATCTTGTTTGTTCCATTTTTTCACTGTGATAATCGGCAATGTAATGTTTTCTAGAACGGTTTTATGTGGGAAAAGGTTAAACTGTTGAAACACCATTCCAACCTCTGCTCTTAATTTATTAATATCTACCTTCTTATCTGTTAACTCTTCACCATCAATGGTAACCGTTCCGTCTGTAACAGATTCAATTAAATTAAGGCATCTTAAAAATGTTGATTTTCCTGATCCAGAAGGTCCGATTACTACGACTACTTCTTTTTGCGCAATATCTACATTAATATCCTTTAACACATCTAAATCACCAAAGGATTTCTTTAAATGTCTAACAGAGATCATTTTACATCTAACCTTCTTTCTAGATAATTTAATAAGTACGTCAAGGTAAGTGTAAGAATTAGATACATCAACGCTACCATTAAGTACGGCTCCCACACTCGTAAATATTGACCTGATGCTGCTCTTCCCCAATACAATAGTTCTTGCGCCGCGATCATCGCACCTAAAGATGAATCTTTTAGTAAGACAATAAATTCATTACCTAATGGTGGGATCGAACGTTTAAACGCTTGTGGTAAGAGAACATGTCGCATTACTTGATATTTATTCATCCCTAACGAATGCGCTGCTTCTGCTTGCCCCTTATCAATAGACTGTAATCCTGCTCTAAAGATTTCCGCTACATATGCTGATGAATTAAGTGACAATGTGACCATTACGGAAATGACAGGTGTTGTTTCTCCAAAAATGGATGGTAAAACAGCAAAATGGAATAAGAACAATTGTACAAGTAAAGGCGTACCTCTTAAAAAGTTAATATACCAAACAAACGGCAAACGAACAATTAATGTACGTGACATCTTTCCTAACGCTATAAAAAATCCAAGTATACATCCCATTAAAACACCGACTACGGACATGAGGATAGTAAGTCCCATCCCTTTCATGAAAAAGGGGAAATACTCGGTAATAATATCAAATCTAAAATCCATAACATAAACTCCTTTCATTAATCTGTCTATAAAAACGTTATTCCCTATATTTATCGAGGCTATTCCTAAAACGCAAACGAAAAGCGTAACGTGGTCGCTACGCTTTCGGCCTACATTTGTAAACGTCCATAATCCCCAAACTTCAAGATATAAGAGATGAACGGGCGCTAATTTCTACTTTATTGATTCAATGCATCTAAATCTGGTTCGACTTCAAACCATTTTTCATAAATCTCAGAATATGTTCCATTATCAATAATCGCTTGTAAGGCTGCATCGATATCTGTCTCTATCTCGCTGTCTTTTGGTAACAACATGCCATAAAATTCTGATTCAAATGTTTCCGGGTCAGCAATCATCTCTAGTCCCGATTCTGGATTGTTCGCAACATATGCATCTGCTACAACATTATCTGTAACCGCAGCTTCTACATCACCAGATTGAAGCGACATTAACGTTAATGTGTTTGATTCATATTTAGAAATGTTTTCATGATTTTTGCCTAAAATCTTTTCTACCGCGGCTTCACCAGTAGTTCCGCCTTGGACACCTACTTTAATATCTTTAATATCTTCTCCACTTGTAATATCTGTTCCTTCACGGAAGACAATTTTATGTGTTGATTCGAAATATGGTGAAGAGAAATCATATGATTGTTTTCGATCTTCATTTACTGTAATTCCTGCAATCGCTAAATCAGCATTACCTTCTTCAACAGACAGTAACATAGAATCCCAAGATACATTGTCTAATTTATATTCATAACCTGCTTCTTTCATTACAGCGTCTAGTAAATCAATATCGAAACCAACAATTTCCCCTTTATCTAAATAAGAAAAAGGCATAAAACTTGTTTCTGTTACAACATTCAATGTTGGCTTATCTGTATCCGAAGCATTCGTCCCCTCTGAGTCATCACTTGTTCCACATGCCACAAGGACCGCAAGCAATAAAACAGCAAATCCTTTTACAAACCATTTATTCATAAATATTCACTCCATTTATTATTTATACATTTAATAGTGAATATATTATAGCATTTTCGTATATAAATTCAATATGTTTGGTAGAAAATAAAACATTAAAATAATTCTGACTATTTAAATGTGGGGAGGACAACTCCCCTATATTAGAAGAAACAACAATATCGGCAAAGTAACGATACTTAATAATGTTGTAATCAAGGTGACACTTGATACGAACGCTGGCCTTGATCCGAATTGCACTGCATACATAGTTGTATTAGCGGCTGTCGGCATAGCAGCTGTTAATATAAGAATATTCTTCACCATTTCATCAATTGGCAATGGTAATGTTAAGAAATATGCAATAATGGGAGCTAATATTAGTCGAAAGGCTACCGCTAAGCTTACTCGACCAAACTCTAAATCATGCAGTTTAATTTTGGCTAATTGCATACCTAGTACAATCATAATAGTCGGAATCGTTGCCTCAGATACCATATCAATACCTGTCATCATTTGATCACTGATCGGAACACCTACCAAATTAAAAATAATACCTAAAATTGCCCCGTATACAATCGGTACTTTGATCACATCTTTTAATGGTGATATTTTAACCCGTTTTCCTGAAGCTCCACCTTTTGCCGCAAAATATATACCTACTGTACACATAATTAACGTTTGAAGCACCATTAAAATAATTGCATAATGAAGTCCTTCTTCTCCAAACACTAATAATGTTAAGGGAACACCGTAATTTCCATTATTCATAAAGACAGAAGCAAGCACGAAGCCACTTTGGACAGATTGATCCCACTTCCTAAAATAGCCAACTACATAACAAAATAGCAGGCTGATCACACAAAGTACTAATAAAAATGCTCCTAGATATATGTAATCCATATTCAATTCATTTGCATAAAAAGTTCGAAACGCTAAAAATGGCGACATCAAGTATAGCGTTAAGGTAGAGATCGGTTTTGTATCAATGTTTAAAAATTTCATTCCGATATAGCCGATCGCAAAAATACTAAAAATCGGAATTAAGACCGTTATGAACCCCATATTTACCACCAATCTCATTTGTTTTTGAGCGTTTGTTTACACTACGATAGATTAAGTGTACACAAAACGCTGAGCAGGAACAATGTTTTTTGCATAGATTGATGCGCTTGTTTTGTGAAAGTTTCGGGCAACTTTTCGATATTACTATCAACTTTCGACATTTTATTATCAACTTTTTCGATTTTTTATCAACTTCCGGCTTTTTATTATCAACTTCGGCTGATTTACTATCAACTAACAAAAAACTCGCACATGTTCCTGCGCGAGTCTTTTGATATCGACTTATTTTCGAATAAACATTTGTGTCCAGTAATTTCCGTCTGGGCTATAACCTACACCGATATGTGATACGTTTGGATCTAGCAGATTTTTTCGGTGGCCTTCACTGTGTAACCAACTTTCTACCACTTCTTCTGGTGTTGATTGGCCAGCAGCAATATTCTCCGAAGCTCTCGTGTACTCCACATCAAAAGCCTTCAGCATATCAAATGGTGAGCCGTATGTTGGTGACGTATGCGAAAAGTAATTTCTATCCGCCATTTCTTCTGCTTTATTTTGGGCCACGTTTGCTACATCATGGTCAAAATTAACTGTGTCTACACCATTCTCGTTACGTGCTTGATTCGTCAATTCGACTACTTTTTGGACATAGCCATCCAACGAAGGTCGATCAAACGATTCTGGCTCCTCGTTACGATCTAGATAATCCTCATCTTGCACTTCTGTCTCCATGTTCTCTTCTGTTTGTCGCATTTTTTCTTGTGTTGTTTGTCTATTTCTCACATCCGCTCCGTAATTGCGATCTTCTTGACGAAACCACTTACTAGGATTTGCGTCCTCAAAAATATTTTGTTCTCTACCTGGGTTAACTGGGATTTCCTCATCTGGACCACCAAAGCTAACATTTTGTGGTTCAATATTCGGATCTTCCGGTTCTAAAGAAGATTCATTATTACACCCCACCATAAAGACAGCCATCATAATCATCAAAAAATACACAGTTTGTTTGTACATATATATCACCTCAAGGATATTTTCTTGTCCTGTAGGTTTACTATGCACAAAACATTTTTATCTTATTCGTCCATTTCACTTACATACACTACTCTGCCCTCTAGAATAGATTTTTGTGCAGCCATAGCTACTTTGAAAGATCGCCAAGCATCCTCATAATCAGAAAGGATTTTCGAGCGGTCACCTGTTTTTACCGCGTGAAGAAATCCTTCATTTTCCCTTCTATACGGGTTTTGCCTTGCAAGATATTTTTCTATTTTCGCAGCCGTTCTTTTTTCCACATGTCCTAATCGCCATTCAACGATTCCTTGATCTGTATACGTTTTTATTCCTATATCACCTGTTCCTTCTGGCAAAACAGATGTATTCGTCAGTTGAACAGATAATCCGCTTTCCAATGTGAGCGTAAACAACCCTACATCTGCTACTGTTACCGAAGGATTTTTATTAGTTAAATTATTTTCCAATGCATAAACAGATGTTACTTCGCCAAATAAGAAGCGAATTAAGTCAACAATGTGTGTCGTCTGCTCATTAAATTGACCACCTGATTGATCCTGACGTCTCCACCAATCTACTTCTGGCATGGAACCCATCCATTTTCCTAGCACCACACCACTGGTAGTTCCTTCAAGCATTTCTTGAAATTTCTTTACTGTATCTGCATAGCGAAAATGGTAGCCAACCGCTGTCAGGTGATTCGTTTCCTTAATTTTATCTCGAACAGACCGCACTTTCTCTACATCTATTCCTAATGGTTTCTCCACTAAAAAAGGAATGCCATGATCAACTAATATTTCTTCATAATTTTCATGAGCCATTGGTGGCACACAAATATACACAGCATCTAATTGTTCATAACTCAACATCGTTTCCACATCTTTATAACCCGTTGTTTCATCATAACTTTTAGCGAAGTGCTCTGCCTTTTCTTGACTAGACCCAACGAAACCTACCACTTTCACATTTTCAATTCCTCGTAATATTTCTACGTGGTGTCGTGTGAATCCACCAGTCCCAACAAAACCTACTCGAATCATTTGCAACCCCTCCTTTTATAATAATAAAACGCTTACAATTATCTATGCCCTTCTATACAGAAGGGCAAACTTTATCACTGATTAAACGTCCGTAATCCCCCCCACTTCAAGCTTCGAGTGAAAACAAAGAAGATAAGCGGGGGATAAACAGACGCTAACGCCCTGATAAGTTTCGCTAACAATCAGCGGGAGTAAAAAACTCCCACTGATTGAAGTCTCACTTTATCACGAAGCAAAGATTTGCTTATTTCGCCATTTACCAAAACGATAATATAAAAAGGCAATAATACTACTTACCATAAAGCTTACACCAATTCCTATTCCAATACCATTCTCTCCTAATAATTTTGAAAAGAAAAAGGCTAATGGATAACGTAAAGCCCAGAAGGACAATAGATTTAAAATCAGCACTTGATACATCGCACCGGATGCTCTAACAATGCCATTTAAGACAAAATTAATTCCCAAGAACGGATAAAAGAAAGCAATAATCATTAAATACTTAGCACCAAACTGCACTGCTGCTTCCTCTTGGATAAACAATCGAATCCCTAAATCAGCAAATAACACAATAAGAAACGCGAACAACAACATCACAACCGTGTTGTAGACAACTCCATACGTCGCAATTTTCTTCACGCGATCCCATTTGCCAACACCAATGTTCTGTCCAGCCATACTGTTCACTGTAGCACTTAAAGCATGTGCTGGTAATAAAAATAAACTATCTAAACGTTGAGCCGCACTATACCCCGCAACAGCCGCTTCTCCCTGTGATGTAACAACACTCAGAATTGCTGCTGCACCTGCTGATATAACAGCCATTTGTAAGCCAGACGGAATACCTAAATGTAAAACTAATTTCACCTCTGACCATCTCGGTAATTGTGGCCAATTTAACGGAATTAGTTTTTTTCTAATAATATAGACTAACCCAAAGGCAAAGGAAACACCTTGCGATAGTATCGTAGCAAGTGCCGCACCTTGCACACCAAGTCCGAACACCGAAATAAACAACGGATCAAGTACAATGTTTAAAGCTACGGCAATAGCGACGAATAATAACGGTGTGCGACTATTCCCCACAGCTCGTAAGGCAGTACTAATAAAGTTATAGCCTACTAAGAAGAAAATACCGATAGCATTAATCCGTAAATAAATGATTGCCTCAGCTAACATTGATTCTGGTGTTCCGAGTAATAATAAGACCGGTTTGGCAAAAACAAATCCTAGAACCCCCATCACAATTGCTAAAGCAGATAATGTAACGACAAAAGCATTTACGTATGTTCGAAGGCCTTGTTCGTCCCCTTTTCCTTTTTGCTGAGATAATACAGTCAATGTTGTGTTGTTGACACCAATAATAAAGGAAAGAACCGTGAATATAACGGTACTAGCAATATTGACAGCACCCAGCGCATTTGCTCCAATCAGATTTCCTACCCACAAGCTATCAATAATTTGGTAGGAAACTTGTAGTAACTGAGCAAACATAATGGGTGTGGAGAAATGAAATAAATCTGCCCATATATTCCCTTTCGTGAAATCATGTTGTCTTCTCAAACTCACTTACCTCCTACCACATCAATCTTGATTGGGGCATTATTCGGCCGTCCCATATCCGTTCACTTTCCGCTTCTCTAGCCTTCATCTCTGGTTCTTCTAACAATAAATGGAAATTTTTTGTCGGTAGATACCCTAACTGATGTTTCTCACTCAATTTATCTAAATAGTGACGCATACGTTCTAAATTATTAGACTGATTATTACCACCATCAGAAAACGCATATAATACACTTGCTACTGGAATACGCTTAATATGATACTTTTCTGCTACACGTAAAAAGAAATCCCAATCCCAGTAATTACGTACATTTTCATCAAATCCACCGATTTCTTGATGAATCGCTTTACGATATAGACTACCTGATGGTACAAAGGTAGAAAATTTGCGCATTTTTTCAATATCAAATTGATAGGCAAATAAACGATGGCTTTCTGGTACTCTTTTATTATCTAGGGTTTGATAATGAACAATTTCTACATCAGAATAAACCAAATCTGCATCTCCTATATTCGCGACCATCGTTTCTAAATGTGTAGGTAATGGTAAATCATCATCATCCATTAGCATAATAAATTCTCCTGCAGCATATTCGACCGCTTTGTTTCTAGCGTATACATGATAATGATTTTCCGGCAAATCAATCACCGTAATGGTTAAGTCTGGATACACTTCAACAATATCATCTATACTTTCTCCTGCATCATTCACAATCATTACATCAAACGTTTGATAGGTTTGGTCAGCAAGGGCGGCTAATAACTCCGCAAGTTCCCTTCGACGATTATATGTTGCTATCACAACTGTTACATTTGGATTGAACATTTTGTAAACTCTCCTATAAAAAAAGATAAAAGTATGTAAATTTTGTTGACATTAGCCATGACAAAGTTAGAATGATGGCATATAGTAGAGACATATTCTACTTTCAATCTACTAACATCTTCACTTATTATATCTCAAATATTTTCAACAATGAAATCATCTAACCTTAAAAACCTTTCAATACTTTTACAAATTTGTCACAATTCAAACAAATTGACATGAACCTTTTTTGCATAACATATAACAAAGATGGCAATACTTTTCTGTAAAGAGGAAGCGCAATCATATATATAAAGGAGGAACGTTAAATGGCTTTTTTACGTGAAGCAGTTGAGAAACAAAAAATGTATCTCATTCAACAGTTAATAGCAAAAGGAATTGTGGATAAAGATGATCAAGAGGTTTATAATAAACCAATTAGCGAAATCGTTCATGACTATGAAAAGTTTTGTATAGAATTTGATAAACAAAACGCTATTAAAATCACTCGTTACACGCCCCCAAAGGAAAAAGAGAGGCCTAATTACCACTAGGCTTCTCTTTCTTTACATAACTATTATCTTTCACGCTGGATACCAAATCGCGCATTGATTTCACCACGTAAGAGTTGCTTCCGCATCCTTTTCTCTCGTTTCTTCTCTTCTCTAATCATATCTTGTCTAATTTCATATGTTTGAACGCCTTCTTCACGCTTGTTTGCAATATCGATTAATAATTCCACATCAGCGAAAGAATATTTACGGTTCCCTTTTGGCGAGCGTTCTGGAAAAACTAATTTTCTTTCTTCATAATAACGAATTTGCCTTTCAGATAAACCAGTTAGTTCACTTACTACCCCTATAGTTATCACTTTACGTTCTTTATAGGAAGGAGCTTCTGACATGCAATACACCACCTAATTTCAGATACCGTTATTACTTTATTTTAATAAAGTATATCTTTTTTCCATTATATTGCACAAACATTTGTTAGATAATCTAACACTAATTATCAAACACTTATTTTACAACGTCAAAAGTATAGTGTACATGCTGAAAAAGCTCTTTATTTGCATAGTTGTTGCGCTTATCCCTAGAAGGTATAAGGAGGCATGCTAATAAAAGATACTACTAGCGCCACGCTTATATTTTCGTTAGTATGTAACTAAGGGAGTTGAGGATAAATGGAGATGTCAATAACAAAACCAGCAGCTAAATGGTTTATAAAAGAATTAGAGCTAGAAGAAGGAGATGCTATCCGCTTCTTAGCAAGATATGGCGGATTTGGTGGTGTACATAAAGGGTTTTCTCTAGCATTAGAAAAAACCGTTCCCAATAATCCTGGTGCTGAAGTAACAGCGGAAGGTATTCGTTTTTTTGTAGAGGAATCTGATATGTGGTATTTTGACCAAAAGAACTTTCATATAAAATACTCACGGAAGTTTGACGAAGTGGAATATATTATTGAGTAATATGTGTTATGTACATCGATAAAGAGGCTGGGACATAATTAAATAGGAAGAATGAAAATCCGAACAATTCTATGCTAAGCGTAGGCAAAATACGTAGACTCCTGCGGGAATAGCGCGAGCTGAAGATCCACTGTGTGAAGTGCTTTTCTTCACACAGTTAGCAGACCGCCGTGCCCGCGGCAAAGAAAACACTACGAGAGCGTTCTTTGCTTGAGTAGATGTTGCACTTGTGCCCAGCGGGTGAAAGCGAAGTGTTTTGCCGAAGCGATATATTATCATACTTAGATGTTCGGATTTTTCCTATCTAATTACTCTTTTGTCCCAGCCTCTTTATCTACTTATTATTTCAAAGTAATAGTCGCTTTTGCTTTATGATTAGAAAAGTCTAATTGATAACCTGGTTCACCGAAATACGGGAAACCGTCATTTGTCCAGAATAGACGTTGAATACGAGCGTGACGATTATGATCATATAAAGAGTTTTCTGTATTAAAACCTTTATATGGACGCGCATGATAGATTAATAAGTCATAACCATCTTCATCCACACTAAAGCTATTATGTCCAGGACCATATTCGCTAGTGTTATCACTAGATACGAATACAGGTTTTTCTGTTTTTGACCATGATTCAGGATTTAACAAATCACTATCAACATCCGCATATAGCAATCCTACTGCATAGTTTTCATCTGTCGCACTGGCAGAGAACGCAATATAAAGCGTTTGATCATTTTTGATCATTGCAGGTCCTTCATTTACATCAAATCCGATTGTTTCCCAGTCATACTCTGGTGTTGACAATAGCACTTGTTTTTTAATAGTCCATGGATTTTCCATTTCAGCAATATATAAGTTAGAGATTGTATCATTTTCTACTTTTTGTGCCCAAACATAATAACGCTTACCTTGATGTTCGAATGTTGTCGCATCTAATGAAAAACTTTGAAATTCCGTATTGATTTGTCCCTTTTCAACCCACTCACCCTCTAATGGGTTGTCTGCCGCACACTCTAATACGTACGGACGAATTGCCCAAACATCATCTTTATCACCTGCAGCAAAATGGACATACCATTTACCATCAACATGATGAATCTCTGGTGCCCAAATATGTTCAGACATAATGCCTTCTTCATGCTTCCACCAAATCACCTTTTCTTCTGCTTCTGGCAATTCATCAATTGTTTTCGCTCTTCTCAACACAATGCGGTCATACAACGGGTAGGATCCCATAAAATAGTAGTAACCATCTGTATGTTTATATAAGTAAGGATCTGCTCGTTGTTCAATAAATGGTTTAGGATAATCTTTATGTTTTACTACACCTTCTACTTCAACGCTTCCTTTATTTAAAAATTCAGTTTCATTTACATCATTCCATGCGACATTAAACGCTGCCGTAATATTATCCTGTAAATCTACCGAAACTCTTTCCGGCAACTGAATTGCCTCACCCTTTGATACAGTAATGTTTACATCATGAATGCGCTTAACTTTCATTTGTGACATCCTTTCCAACTTTTGATTAATTACTATTATAAACAACTAAACTTGTACTTACAACCTTTTTGTTAATTTTATAACTTGTTTTTTATTTAACAAAACAAAAACCAACAACATAAAGGGTTGTTGGTTTTATACTTTACTATTTTGTTTAACAAATCGACTTATTCTTTTCATTGCCTCATCTAATTGTTTGATGGATGTAGCATATGAACATCGAATGTAGCCCTCTCCACTTTCCCCAAAAACATGTCCAGGTACAACCGCTACTCGTTCTTCTTCCAATAATTTTTGGGCAAATTCTTCTGAACTATAGCCAGTTGCTTTAATAGATGGGAAGACATAAAAAGCTCCACCAGGCAAATGACAGGATAATCCCATTTCATTTAGTGCCTTCACGACGAAATTACGTCGTTGTTGATAACTAGTTTTCATTTCTCTCACACTATCATTACCATTACGTAATGCTTCCAATGCGCCATGTTGTGCCATTGTCGGTGCACACATGATGGTGTACTGATGGATTTTCGTCATTGCTTGCATAATTTCTGTTGGACCTGTTGCAAAACCAAGTCGCCATCCCGTCATAGCAAATGATTTAGAGAAACCTGAGAGGACGATAGTATGCTCCTTCATTCCCTCAATCGATGCGAAACTAGTTGCTGGACCATCATAGGCAAGTTCTGCATAAATTTCGTCAGACAGTACAACTAAGTCATGTTTTTCCACAACCGTCGCGATCGCTGTTAACTCTTCCTTACTTAATACAGCACCTGTTGGATTATTCGGACTACATATCACAATTGCTTTTGTTTTGGGAGTAATCGCTGACTCTATCTGTTGTGGTGTCACTTTAAATTCATTTTCTGCTGTCGCACTAACAGATACCGGAACTCCACCCGCTAACTCAATCGCCGGCCCATAAGAAACGAAGCATGGCTCTACAACAATTACTTCATCCCCTCTGTTAACAATCGTTCTTAACGCAACATCTATTGCCTGACTTGCACCTACCGTAACTAAAATCTGATCTTCTGGATTATAAGAAACAGAAAAAGTTTCTTCTAAATATTTACTAATTTCTTCTCTTAATTCTAATAAACCAGCATTAGCCGTATAAGCTGTATAGCCTTGCTCTAATGAATGATAACTTGCTTCAATTACGTTCCAAGGAGTTACGAAATCAGGCTCCCCTACACCAAGTGAGATCACGTTGTCCATTTTAGAAGCAAGATCAAAAAACTTCCGAATCCCTGATGGCTGTAGTCCTTTTACATGTTCTGCTAAATAGGATTTACTCATGGTGTCACCATGATTCGCTTATCATCATCGTCGCCTTCATCAAATATAATGCCGTCATGTTTATATTTTTTCAGAATAAAGTGCGTCGTCGTGGAAAGTACCGTATCTAATGTAGATAGTTTTTCTGATACGAAGCGGCTCACTTCCATCATTGTTTTTCCTTCAACAGAAACACTCAAATCATACGATCCTGACATTAAGTATACGGCTTTTACTTCTGGGAACCTGTAAATTCTTGAAGCAATCTTATCAAAACCAACGCCTCTTACTGGTGTTACTTTCACATCTATTAGCGCTGCCACACCTTCATATTCATATACACTAGACCAATCAACAAGTGCGGAATAACCAAGAATTGCATGCTCTTGCTCTAATTTTTTAATCATTTCCTCTACTTCAACTGGTGTGATATCCAACATTTTACTAATTGTGTCATTATCCAATCGACCATTTTTTTCTAATAATTTCAACAATTCGATTTCTTTTTGTTCCAATTGATTCACCTTCTTTAGCTGATATGTATACACTAATTACAACTTGTTCATTCAACATTTATCGTACAAAAAGTAAGTGATTAGTTATTCTTCCTAATTAATTAATCATACTACAATTAGAATTAATTTTAAAGCGAGACTTCTAGGGAAGAACGGGGTTTTCTTCCCTAGTTAGTGAGACTTATCAGGATGCTTACTGACCGTTTCCTTCCCTTTAACTTACCTTTCTTCTATACATTCTAAGGAAGGTTACGGACAGTTTGCGCTGTGGTAAAGCGAGACTTCTAGGAAAGAACGGGGTTTCCTTCCCTAGTTAGCGAGACTTATTAAAGGAGAAAACGATGACTATTCATAAAACAGATAAATGGATAAAGGATTTTATCCAACAAAGAAAACAAGATAGAGTGACATCAACATCCTTACATCAAACCATTATTTGCGAACCACTCACCGATTATTTTCATTTTACTCCAAAGGAAGTTATTCAAGAGCACTTATGGCAACATGGCCTTTTTTCACCGAAAATATCCGATTCAGACGCGGAAAAATGGTTGAAGCAAGATTACTTAACAAAAGTCCGCGTTCTCTATCATAAGTGTAGAACTACATGGAATGGCCCAGAAACAGAGATATTTATCCTACCATCCAATGAAGAGATAAAGGAATTGAAGGAATGGTTTAATAGTAATGCTGGGCTTAGTTTTCCTGATAAACTATTTATCTTTTTAAACAAACAGGCTAGTAATCGTGAAATTGCCGCTTTATTTTTACATGAATATAGCCATGTTTGTCGACTTAATCTTTTTCCCAAAGACGAAGTGGAGTATAACTTATTAGACGCTATTATATTAGAAGGAATCGCAGAATGGATTGTACGAAAGAAAGTTGGAAAAGAGTATGGAAACAAACGGATAAAAGAACTATCGGATAACAGTCTACAAGCATTATGGAAAAAATGGGCTGCGCCACATCTAGGCATTACAAGAGACCATCCAAAACATGACATGATTATGTATGGCGGACGTCGTCCCCCAAAAAATACTGGCTACATCATTGGCTATAATATAGTGAAGCGATATATGAAGGAACAGCAATGTTCCATCCGAACCTTACTTGGCACTCCGAATGAGCGTATTGTTGAAACTTGTTCTTTTCTTCATAATTGATACAATTGCCGATGAACAACTGACCACAACCTTCTTTCTTTATTGCATAGTCTATTTAGTAGCTAGATGTAAAGAAAGGAGCAACACAATGTCCCATTTTGATTTCTGCAGACGAAACATCGGTAGTCCAGTAAAAATTGTTACGCGAGACGGTGTGACCCATAGAGGATATATTAATAGAGTAAATCGTTCTAAAGTATTTATTGAACCATTTCAAAGAAGAGGGCTTGGTGGATACGGATACGGTTTCTTTGGTTATGGTAGTGGATTAGGTATCGGTATTGCTCTCGGAGCTATTGCCACTATTGCTGTATTGCCGTTTTTCTTTTGGTAATAACAAAGCAACTGGTTACAATAATTATAAGGTAAAACTGCAATCAGCGGGAGTTTTTGACTCCCGCTGATTGTTGTCAAGTTAGCATCTATAGTCTAAGTGTTAACTAGTTGCTTCTCTATTATTTTTGAGTAAAATAGGTAATCTTTATCCAAAATAATACTCTGTCCAGAAAATTCTCGGATACGAATTACCCCCCATATTTGGTTTACTCCTCTTAGATAAAATTGATCTTTCAAGTATTGTCCTGACTTCAGGGGTACCTCAAACAATCTGCACCTAGTGAATTTCAAGCTAAACAATCGAATTCTCGAATGTTAAAGATTCAAGTTTTTAGATTAGACTTATACAACATAATATTAAATATTAGAATTAGACCGCAAGAAATGAGAAGTACTAGACTCCCACTTAATGATACAGTTTTACTGAAGGAAGGGATGTCTTATGGAAAAACGTTCAATTGGTTTATATGAAGGGATAGCATTATATATTGCCGCAATACTAGGTTCAGGAGTTCTTTTTATTTCCTCCGTCACTGCTTCTATCGCAGGCCCTGTCTCCATATTATCATGGATAATTGTAATTATTGCTAATCTCCCACTTGCCTACACATTTGCTTGTCTAGCACGTGAATATCCGGATGCCGGAGGAGCAGCTACTTTTGTCAGAAGATCATTTGGATTTCATTCTGGAAATATTGTAGGTTGGTTTTACTTTGTAACTGCTGCAGTTGGACAAACAATTGTATCTTTAACTGGGGCATTTTACGTTAGTCATGCTTTTGGATTTTCTGACTTTACAAGAAGGTTACTCGCATTCACCATTCTAATCATTGCTGGTATAACTAATTACAACGGAGTTAAAATGAGTGGTAGAGTCGCATTAATCCTGAGTGGTTGCTTACTATTATTACTTACACTTACTGTTATCGTTTCAATACCGAATATTGATTTAGATAATTTCACTCCTTTTGTGCCTAATGGATGGCATTCAACAGGAATAGCAATAACAGCAATATTTTGGGCATTTTTTGGCTGGGAAGCCATTTGTAATCTTGCGAATCACTTTAAGAACCCCAATAAAAGCATTGTTAATAGTACCTTTATTAGCGTAATAATTATAGGAATATTATTTTTAGCACTAAGCTTTGTAACAATCGGAACTGGGACATACGGAAGTATAGAAAGTGATCTTTCACCAATTGGTGCTATAATGGGAGAAACGCTAGGAATTGGCGCACAAATCGTTACTGCTATATCGGCATTTTTCATTTGTATAGGAACTTCGAATGCATTTGTAGCTAGCCTAACACAACTCGGTTATTCTTTAAGTAGAGACGGTGCATTTCCAAAACAATTATCGCTTATACATCCAACAAAGCAAATCCCAAGACGTATGGTCATTTTTATAATTGGTTTTGCGGGTATCGGAGTTATTATTACAGAATCCTTTACAATGGCATTTAATGATATCTTATTTATCCCAACCTCATTAGGTGTGATTGTCTATATTTTTTCTATGGCTGCTGGTGTTAAGCTTTTTAAAAATAAAACATTACCCTGGTACGCCTCTTTAGTATCAATAATCTTTTGTATCCTTGTGTTACCGTTCTTTCAATTGTACATTTTTGTTCCGGCAATCGTTATTGCTTTATACATTAGCTATATGACATTTCAAAAATGATTTTGTCTTCTGACTAAAAAGCAGGTTGAATATAATTAATTTATACGGGAATTTTCTTACTATACGTTAGCTTCAAGATTCATTATTGATAGGAGAGTAATTTTTCATGAAATCAAATACTCCGTTTTCTTCCGAGTTAATGTGGAACGCAGTAGTTACATGTGATAAAAGATATGATGGAATGTTTTTTTATGCGGTAAGGACAACTGGTATTTTCTGTCGTCCATCTTGTAAATCTAAAACTCCAAATATTGATAATATATGCTTTTTTGAAAATGTTGAGGATGCTATACACCAAGGATTTAGACCATGTAAAAGATGTCAACCTGAACTATCTATTAAAACATATGATCCTCAGCAAGAAATAGTTGATGTTACAATCAATTATTTAAAACAGCACTATCAAGAAAAATTAACCTTAAACTATATCGCTTTCCAAATTGGGGTAAGCCCTTATTATTTAAGCCGAATTTTCACAGAAAAGTTAAACATCAGCCCTCTAAAATATCTAGAATCCATTAGAATTCGTGAAGCTCAGCAATTATTACTGAATACCGTCCATAATAGTACAGAAATTTGCTTTCAAGTAGGATATAATAATTTTTCTAGTTTCTATAGACACTTCAAAAAAAATTGCGGGTGCTCACCATCCCAATATAGATATAAAAATGGAATTAGAAATTAGAACCAGAAACAAACTAGAAAGCTAAGGCATCCTATTATTAAATAAGAAGTTAACTTTTTAGAGGTACCTCTCTCAAGAAACCATTTTTATTTATAGATTCTCCTATCCATAAATTTAAAATATGGTAAACATATTCCCGCTAATGAGCCTATGCTGGTTAAGATTTTTAGGTAATGCTCCTCTATTTTCTTCCAATAACTTCAAGTAATTACGACATGCCCAAGAGCACATTCCATAAAATCGTCTCTCATAAACATTCTTATGGAACGTCATTCCAGCTTAATGTAAGTAATACTACGAAGATTGATTAAATCCCAAACAAATCATTCGATTCTTATCTAGTATTCTTTTATAATTGTGTAAACGCTTAATAATATAAGGAGGTTTTTTTGATGGAGTATCGTCGTTTAGGTAACACTGGTTTAAAAGTTAGTGAAATTAGTTTAGGTAGCTGGCTTACATATGGTGGCTATGTAGAAGAACAAAAAGCAGAAGCATCGATTGATAAGGCATATGACCTAGGTATTAACTTTTTTGATACAGCAAACGTCTATATGCGTGGGGAAGCAGAAAAAATTGTTGGAAAAGCATTGAAAAAATATCCACGAAGCTCTTATGTCCTTGCCACTAAAGTATTTGGTGATATGGGCGATGGGCCTAATGACCGTGGTCTTTCACGCAAACACATTACAGAGCAATGTAATGCAAGCTTACAAAGACTTGGTTTAGATTATGTCGACATCTACTATTGCCACCGTTACCACCAAGATACACCATTAGAAGAAACATTACGTGCCTTAGATGACCTTGTTCGACAAGGTAAAATCTTATATATCGGCGTTAGTGAATGGACTGCCGAACAAATTTCAGAAGCCGTTCATTTAGCTGATAAGAAACTACTAGATCGAATTGTCGTCAACCAACCAAATTATAGTATGCTTCACCGCTATATTGAGGATGAAATCATCCCTGTTAGTGATAAACATGGTATTGGTCAAGTTGTCTTCTCTCCTCTTGCTCAAGGTGTATTAACTGGTAAGTACAAAAAAGGTGAAGCAATTCCTTCAGGTAGTCGCGCAGCCCAAGAAAATTTAGATTTATCTCGTATTCTAACAGAGCAAAACTTAGAACGTGTTGAAGCTCTTCAAGGTATCGCAGCTAACGAAAATCTTTCATTAACTCAATTGGCAATTGCTTGGATACTACGTCAGGATAACGTTTCTAGTGCGTTAATTGGTGCAAGCAGACCCGAACAAATTGAAGAAAATGCTAAAGCTTCTGGCGTAAAATTAGCACCAGGAACCATTGAAGAAATCGAGAATATATTAAAAGCATGAAATTAACTTCCATCTGTGAAGGCTATTGGCCGTAACTCCTTTTCATTATACTCGAAAGGTTTATGGACATTTACACCGTGATAAACAAAAAAGTAACGATATTTCGATTGCAAACCCTGAAATTTCGTTACTTTTTTTCATATTAGCTCGGGTTTTAATTAAAACCTAGTAACTTGGTATTAATTTTTACATTTTTTTCTTAAAGTTATTGACTTTACTATTTCTACTGTTTACTATAGTAGTAACAAAAGACTTAAATGCAATTCTTATCCAGAGAGGTGGAGGGGCAGGCCCTGTGAATCCTCGGCAACAGGTTCTTAAATCGTAATACTGTGCCAAATCCTGCGGAAACAGCATATGCTGAACCGAAAGATGAGAAGGAATTAACTTAGATTATTCGCCTTCTTATCACCTTGGTAAGAAGGCTTTTTAATAAGGAGGAGCAAATATTCATGCTGACTTATGAAACGTACTATGATAGTCCGCTCAATAATGAGACCCCAAGTCCTGATGACCCGACAAAAGGAGCAGAAAAGATTTTAGAATGGGCCTATCAAACATACGGAGATTCCTTAGTCTATGCTTGTAGCTTTGGAGCAGAAAGTATGGTTTTGATTGATATGATTGCGCGTGTTAAGCCTGATGCTAGTTTAGTATTTTTAGACACTGGTTTACATTTTCAAGAAACCTATGATTTGATTGACGAAGTGAAGGAGCGCTATCCACTATTATCTATCGAAATGAAGCAGCCTGAACTGACTGTTGATGAACAACGCGAAAAACACGGAGCTGCCTTATGGAGTAGGAAACCAGATCAATGTTGCTATATCCGCAAAGTAAAACCATTGGAAGAAGCACTTAGCGGAGCGACTGCATGGATATCTGGTTTAAGAAGAGCGCAATCACCCACTAGAGCGAATACCGATTTTTTGAACAAAGACGAACGCTTTCAATCAATTAAGGTTTGCCCTTTAATTCATTGGTCTTGGGATGATGTATGGGATTATATTGAGAAGCACCAATTACCATACAATAAACTACATGATCAAAATTATCCAAGTATTGGTTGTGTTCCGTGTACATCACCTGTCACAGATGCAAGTGACGAGCGTTCAGGAAGATGGGCCAATTCTCAAAAAACAGAATGTGGTTTACATGTGGCACCACCAACATCCAATTAAATTTTTTTACGCTTAAACTCGAGTAAAACTATCGGAATAATTAAAAGAGGTGAATATATTGACATTACAAGTGGTAAACAGTCCGTTTGATGAAAAGCAG
This sequence comes from Gracilibacillus pellucidus, assembly GCF_033949965.1. Classification (NCBI taxonomy): domain Bacteria; kingdom Bacillati; phylum Bacillota; class Bacilli; order Caryophanales; family Bacillaceae; genus Gracilibacillus; species Gracilibacillus pellucidus. The sequence goes on from NZ_JAWZSR010000002.1 coordinate 222,246, forward strand.
ACGGAAATACTAAATCAAATTCTCCCAACTTTAACTGATGCACAAAAAAACTGGCTAGCAGGGTATCTAGCTGCTTCACAGGGAGTAACAAACGTAGTACCACCAACACCAACAGTAGAAACTAAGGAGCCTGTTCAAACAAGCACTCGTACCGTCACTATTTTATTTGGGTCCGAAACAGGTAATAGCCAAGCATTAGCAGAACAATTATCGACTCAGCTAAAAGAGATTAATCGTGATGTTACCGTATCTTGCATGGACGATTTTAAACCAAAAAAATTAAAAGAAGTAGAAGATTTACTTATTATTACGGCTACACACGGCGAAGGAGATCCACCTGATAATGCCATTGAATTCCATGAGTTCTTACACGGTCGTAAGGCTCCAAAACTCGACAATGTGAATTTCTCTGTTTTATCACTTGGAGATGAGTCGTATGAATTCTTTTGCCAAACAGGTAAAGACTTTGATAAACGATTAGAAGAATTAGGTGCTACGAGAATTCACCCACGCGTTGATTGTGACGTTGATTATGAAGAATTAGCAGAAGAATGGGCAAAAGAAGTAATCGCCACTTTACAAAAAGATGCAGGTGCTACGAATGCTCCAACAACTACTGTAACACCTACTGAACAAACTTTTTCAAAAAGCAATCCATACACTGCTGAAGTACTAGAAAATATTGTACTTAGTGGAAAAGGGTCTAACAAAGAAACAAGACATATCGAAATTTCACTAGAAGGATCTAATTTCCAATATGAACCTGGTGATTGTTTAGCAATTAATCCTAAAAACGATCCAGCCCTTGTAGCAGCTATTATCGAAGAATTGAAGTGGAATCCTGAACAGACTATCCCTATTAATAAACAAGGGGAAATCCGTTCCGTGCAGGAAGCCTTAACATCCATTTTCGAGATTACTAGACTAACAAAAGGATCATTGGAGAAAGCAAGCACCTATTTCCAAAATGAAAAATTACAACAATTAGTACAAAATTCTGACGAAGTAAAAGCATATATTGATGGTCGAGATCTCTTAGATTTAATCATTGATTACCCACCAGAACAATTGGACCCGACAACTATTATGCATTTCATGCGAAAAATTCCAGCTAGACAATACTCGATTTCAAGCAGCTATCAAGCAAACCCAGATGAAGTGCATTTAACCGTTGCAACTGTAAAATATCAGGCACATGGTCGAGATCGAAGTGGTGTATGTTCAGGTGAAATCTCTGACCGAATTAAACCTGGAGATCAGCTCAATGTTTATGTACACAAAAATCCAAACTTTAAATTCCCGATGGATGAGGCGACACCAGTTATTATGATCGGACCTGGAACAGGCGTAGCACCGTTTAGAGGGTATATTGAAGAACGTGAAGAACTTGAATTAAAAGGGAAAACATGGCTCTTCTTCGGTGATCAGCATTTCCGGACGGACTTCCTTTACCAAGTAGATTGGCAAAGATGGATACAGCAAGGCTATTTAACGAAGATGGACGTTGCCTTCTCCAGAGATACAGATGAAAAGGTATATGTACAACATCGTATGCAGGAAAAAGCAAAAGAACTATTTGAATGGCTAGAAGCTGGTGCACACCTTTATGTTTGTGGAGATGAAAAGAGAATGGCAAAAGACGTACATGATACATTGATTTCTATCATCAGCCAAGAAGGTAACCTTAGCGAAGAAGAAGCAAAAGAATATATCAATCAATTAAAACACGAAAAAAGATATCAACGCGATGTGTATTAAGGGGGATGACATATGGTAAATGATCCGAAGAAACTTGATCCAATGGAAAAACTGAAAGATGAAAGTCGTTATTTGAGAGGTACGATTCAAGAAGGTTTAGATGATCCGATAACCGCTGCTATATCAGAAGATGATACGAAATTATTAAAATTCCACGGCAGCTATCAACAAGATGATCGGGATATTCGTGATGAACGCCGAAAACAAAAATTAGAGCCTGCTTATCAATTTATGCTACGAATTGCTATCCCTGGTGGTGTCGCAACACCTGAGCAATGGCTTGCAACAGACGACTTGGCAGAAGCGTATGGTGATAACACGATTAAACTAACGACTCGCCAAGCCTTTCAATTACACGGCATCTTAAAATGGAATTTAAAAGATACGATAAAAACCATTAACAAAGTTTCCATGACAACTATCGCTGCATGTGGAGACGTAAACCGAAATGTCATGTGTAATCCCAATCCTTATCAATCAGATGTCCATCAAGAAGTACAAGATTGGGCACAAGCCATTAGTGATCACCTATCACCTAAAACAGGTGCTTACCATGAAATATGGTTAGATCAAAAGAAAGTAATCGACTCAAAAGAGGAAGTAGAGCCTATCTACGGAAAAACCTATTTGCCTCGAAAATTTAAAATCGGAATCGCGGTCCCTCCTTCTAATGATATTGATGTATTTTCACAAGATATCGGATTAATTGCGATTCTGGAAAATGATCAATTACAAGGCTTTAATATCGTCGTTGGTGGTGGTATGGGATCTACTCACGGGAACACAAAAACATATCCGCAGCTTGGGAAAATTGCTGGATATGCTCCAAAAGAGAACATTGTCGATGTAACAGAAAAGATCGTTACTATTCAGCGTGATTATGGCAACAGATCGGATCGTAAAAACGCGAGATTCAAATATACCATCGATCGTTACGGGCTTGATTGGTTCAAACAAGAGCTAGCTGAACGACTGGGGTGGGAATTAACAGAAGCAAAAGATTATAAATTTGACCATAATGGTGACAGATATGGTTGGGTCAAAGGTAAAAACAGATGGCACCTTACCCTTTTCATCGAAAACGGACGTGTAAAAGATGAAGATGGCTATCAATTAAGAACAGCATTACGAGAAATCGCCCATATCCATACAGGTGATTTCCGTTTAACACCAAACCAAAATCTAGTTATCGCCAATGCAACAGCACAGAAAAAGAAAAAAATTATTGAAATTCTTGAAAGTTACGGTATTCAAGATGAGAAAAAATACTCTGGCTTACGTAAAAATTCCATCGCATGTGTTGCACTACCTACATGTGCGTTAGCAATGGCAGAGTCTGAACGTTATTTACCTAGTTTAATTACGAAAGTGGAAGACATCCTCGAAGCAGAAGGTATTAAAGATGAGGAGATTGTCATTAGAATGTCTGGTTGTCCAAATGGCTGTGCACGACCTGCTCTAGCAGAAGTTGCCTTTATCGGAAAAGCACCAGGGAAATACAACATGTATCTAGGTGGTAGCTTCACTGGTGATCGTTTAAATCAACTATACCGCGAAAACATCGGTGAAGAAGAAATTTTAGCCATTCTAAAAGAGTTGATTCATGATTTTGCGCAAAACCGCTTAGATAAAGAACATTTTGGCGATTTTGTCGTTCGTAATGGCTATGTAAAAGAAGTATATGATGGACAACAATTCCATCAAGAACCGAAAGGAGTTTTATAATGGTTGTAACGACAGAAAAAGCAGTAGAGACGATTAAGCCACATGGAGGTACATTAATTAATCGAGAGGCAACCGGTGCCGAACGGGATACTTTACTAAAGGAAGCAGAACACCTTTCATCACTAACCATTAATGCTTGGACTATTTCAGATCTGGAACTGATCGCCATTGGCGGATTCAGCCCATTAACCGGATTTCTTGGTAAAAATGATTATCTAGAAGTCGTGGAAAATCTTCATTTAACAGATGGGTCTGTTTGGAGTATTCCCATTAATTTGGCTGCTACAGAAGAAGAAGCGGAGCGTTTAACCATTGGAGAGCGTGTTGCCTTATATGGTGAAGATGGTGTCCTTTACGGAACATTAGACTTAGAGGAAAAATACACGTATGACAAAGAAAAAGAAGCACAATTAGTGTACGGTACTACAGAAGAAGCACACCCAGGTGTAAAAAAACTGTACGAGAAAGGTAATGTCTATTTAGCCGGTCCCATTACCTTACTTAATCGCCCGCGTCATGACGAATTTAAAGATTTTTACCTTGATCCTAGAGAAACACGTCAACTATTTCAAGATTTAGGTTGGAAAACAGTAGTTGGTTTCCAAACGCGAAATCCTGTTCACCGTGCACATGAATATATTCAAAAATCTGCTTTAGAAACAGTTGATGGCCTATTGTTAAACCCACTAGTTGGTGAAACAAAATCTGATGATATTCCAGCAGACATTCGTATGGAAAGTTATCAAGTTATTTTGCAAAATTATTATCCAAAAGGCCGTACTAATCTCGTTATATACCCTGCCGCTATGCGTTATGCAGGTCCACGTGAGGCTATTTTACATGCACTCGTTCGTAAAAATTACGGATGTACACATTTTATTGTCGGACGTGATCATGCAGGTGTCGGTGATTACTACGGAACATATGAAGCGCAAGAGTTAATTGCACAGTACGAGGATGAAATAGATATTCAAATTTTCAAATTCGAGCATGCTTTCTATTGCACAAAATGCAGCAACATGGCTACATCCAAAACATGCCCACATGACAAGGATCAGCACGTTCATTTAAGCGGAACGAAAGTACGTGAAAAATTGCGTAATGGAGAATCCTTACCACCTGAATTTTCTAGACCAGAAGTTGCAGCAGTACTGATTAAAGGCTTGCAAAGGGGCGAGAAAGCATGACAGAAACGAAAAATATTGTATGGCATGACTCTGTCATAACGAAGCAAGATCGAACGAAACAAAATAATCACAAAAGCCCTGTATTATGGTTTACTGGACTTTCAGGATCAGGTAAATCAACGATTACAGTAGAGTTAGAAAAAGCATTATTTGAAGAAGGTATTCGCTCTTATCGATTGGATGGCGACAATATTCGCCATGGCTTAAATAATAATTTAGGCTTTAGTCCAGAAGACCGTAAAGAGAATATTAGACGTATTGGCGAAGTCGCTAAATTGCTAAATGATGCTGGACTTATTACACTTACTGCCTTTATCTCACCATATCAAGAAGACCGTGATAAAGTGAGAGAGCTTTTAGCAGATGGTGAGTTTGTCGAAGTATATGTAAAATGTAGCTTGGAAAGCTGTGAGGCACGTGATCCAAAAGGTCTCTATCAAAAAGCACGATCTGGCGAAATCAAAGGCTTTACAGGCATTGATGCACCATATGAAGAACCAACTTCACCTGAATTAGTGATTGATACCGAAAATAGTTCAGTTGAAGAAGCAGTAGAAGAAATAATTAACTACCTAAAAGGACAACAATATATTTAATTGACCAGCAGGACAGAATACGATTGTTTCGTATTTTGTCCTTCCTTTTGTCTCGCCTCCCCCCCAACCCTAAAAAACAAACTGTATGTATCTTCAAGAAAAAAAGAGCCACACTACTTCTAACAGATGTAGAAAGGACAGATATATATGAAAAAAGTTACGATTATTGGTGGAGCTGGCACAGTTGGTGATATTTTATTGAAGCAATTACACGAAGATTATGACTTGCTTGTTCTAGATAAAAGCATTAAACAAAATACTGCCACTCATTGTTATGTAGATGCTACGGATATGCAAAGTTTAACGGAAGCTATTCCAGAAGATACAGATGTGTTGATTAATTTGCTTCGCATCGAAACTTCTCAAGCTATTGAGCCTACAGAGGTTTTCAATCAGATGACAGATGTCTTTTTTAAGGCGAGCTATTACATGATGTTCATTGCAGACATGTACAAGATACCAAAGGTTATTTTCGCCAGCAGCAATCATGTAACAGATTATTATGAGGAGAATGGCTACTCTAAACTAGGCCGTGAAATCACAACACAGGATTACCCTGCTCCGAAAGGGCTTTACGGTGTATTAAAGATTGCCTCCGAACAAGCTGGATTTATTTTTTCCTTACACACAGATCTGTCTATCCTTAATATTCGTATTGGCTCCGTACCAAATGAAAATGAGTTAGTGGCCATGAAGAAAACTGACCGTCTATCTCGTACATTACTTTCCAAAAATGATCTTGGTAAGCTTTTTTCTGCTGCCATTGAATCAACGATTAAATTCGGAACCTATTATGGGGTATCCAATAATACAGATAAACCATGGGACCTATCCAATACTATTAAAGAGCTCGGCTTTTCACCTGAACGAAAATAATCATTCCCCATTACTTGTACCTACAATTAGGTCTTTATAACCATCCTAAAAACATTTACCACACTACTATGAAACTTTCTTCCCCTTTTATGTCTATTAATGTCGAAAACATAGATATATCCATCCTAGCATGCTATTTTATTAGTTGGATGTAATTTCCTTATAAGATTAATGCTTTTCATAAATTAATATTATAGGTAGGAAGTTGCGCATTTATTATTGAGGAGGAACATATTAAATGACAGATATGGTACAGCAAGAAGGTAGTACACAGAAAAAGCCTAAATGGATACTTATTGTTGCAATTATTGCTATAGTGCTTATTGCCGGTATCTTTACCGTTCAAGCTTTAGTCAGTACTTCAACGAAAGAAGACTACTTCTTAGCAGAAAAAAGCACATTCGAACAACTACAAGAAACATTCGAATCTAGATTCCAAGATGAGCTGGCTTGGAAAGAACATACGAAAGAGCATGCTATTGAAAGCACCTATGAAATCACTGGGCAGACAAATGATCTAGGAATGGGTGAAGCAGGACCTGGTCAGATTATCAATAACGCGAATATTACGGTAGATACAGCTTTAGATACAAGTAATCAAAAAGCTGCAGCAAACATCTCTGCCTCTATGGCAGGCATTGAATTAAACGGAATTGAGACATATATAGAAGAAAATGATGTATATATTGGTTTGCCTTTTCTTGATGACATTATTCAATTCAATGGCGATGACTTAGGGAAAGTTTTACAAGCTGCAGATCCTTATTATTTTACTGGCGAAGAAAACCTAGATTTCAGTACACTTTTCAATGAGGGTCCACTTCCAGAAGAAGATATCGAATATATAAATGAAGAATATGTACAATATTTATATGAAGAACTTCCGGAAGAAGCATTTGAAGGAGAAAAAGAACAAATAACAGTTGGTAGTAATGATGTAAATACAAGTAAAATTTCATTCAATCTATCAGAAGACGAAACAAAAATCATTTTAAAGAATCTTCTTAATAAAATGGCACAAGATGAAAAACTGCAAACGATCCTAATCGATCAAATTTCTTATATGGAGTTCGTTGATAATACCGTTGCAGACGATCAAATCGATTCTTTAAAAGAAGCGTTCACTGAAGCACTAAATCAAGCTGCTACAAATATGGAACAAGTAGCATTCCCTGATGGATTCCAATCTACTATTTGGATAAACAATCATATAATCGTACAACGTGAACTAGATTTCCAGGTGGAATATCAAGGGGAAACAATCGAACTCACTATCGATGGAACAAATGAACAAACAGATGAAAATCAAACAATGACCTATAACATCACATTAAATGATGGTTATACGGAAGAAACAGCAACAGTTCAATTGGATTTAACAGATAATGATGGTGAAACAGAAGATATCATTTCCTTTTCTGCATCTGATGTAGCCTTGACTATCGAACTAAACCAAGAGAAGCAAGATGACGGAAATAAGAATTTTGAGCGCAGTATCTCCGTTACAGAATTTGGCGTTCCTGTATTCGCACTTTATTGGCTAGGTGATGCTCATTATGAAAAGGATCAAATGACGGTTGATCATACGTTTTATGCAGAAGACGGATTTACGTTCAATCAAGATACATTGTCAATCTTCGTCACAGAAGAAGGAACAACAACTGATAACATCGACATCCCAAGTTCTGATCAAGTGACAGATCTCGGTGATATGACTGGAGACGAAATCTTTGATTATCTTGAAACAGACGTTGCAGATCAACTAGATATATGGCTCAATTCATTTATGGGACCAGGTATGTTCTAATCTATTGAAACAAAGTGAGACTTCAATCAATGGGAGTTTAAAACTCTCATTGATTGTTAGCGTTCGTTTATCCTCTCTCCTATCTTGAAACAGAGGGTTATGGGCGATTTCACCATGATAAAAGCAGGTGACATATATGCAATTTCTTAAACATATCGTTTTATTTATTAAAAATAATCTAACACAACTTAGGAGGAAGTGGTTATCACTTCCTCTTCTTCTACTGTCTCCACTCCTTCTACTTGGACTTTTAGCGTTTATCATCATTTCCACGTTGGATGTGGGGGAAGATAATTCGATTGAAATTGGACTTGTAGATTTAGACCAATCAGAAGAAACAGATCTGATTGTTACATTATTAGAAGAGTCATCTCAAATAGGCGATTATATGGAAATGAAAAGAATGGACCAATCAGATGCGGAGAAGTCTATTAAAAATAATCAGATCAGTTCTTACATTCTATTTCCAGATAACTTTTTTCAGAAAATGATAGATGGTGAAAGATCACAACTATCTATTATTGGTAACCCTGATCAACCAGTTGAAAGTGAGCTTGTGAATGAATTAGTCGAGACCGTTACACGACACATTCGCAGTTCACAAGCGAATATTTTAACGATAAACTATTATGCAAAACAGCTACATATGGAGGATGAGGAAAGAACATCCCTACTATTAGAACAGTTTGTTAACTATTTCTTCTACGTACTTGGTGGAGATACCGCTGTGAAAGAAAATCAAGTGACGAATAATGCAACCAATTCTCCTATTCTCTATTTTAGTATTGCAGGATGGTTTTCATTAGTGACGATTTGGTTATTCTTGATCTACTCGCTATTACATAAAGACAATAGTAGAAACCTGAAAAAACGAATGAAGCTTTATGGTGTGACAGACTTGGAACAGAAAATCGCCAATAGTGTTGTAACGCTTTTTATAACAGCCATTTTAGCGATAATATCTTTTCGTTTTTTAGCGTATTTCTTTGAGGAAATAAGTATTGCAGCAGAAAATTATGGGAGAGTTAGCTTATTAGTTCTTTTACATAGCATCATCTTTTTACAATGCTTAATATTGCTCGATTGGGTGATTTCTTCTACTAAATTAACGGTGCTCATACAAACCCTTTTCACGGGAATCGTCATTTTATTTAGTGGAGCACTTATTCCAAAGATTTATTTTCCTCGTTATTTAGAAGAGGCTTTTACTTTTAGTTTTTCCCACCAATCTTTTCATTGGGTAGAGCAAATCATCCTAAATGGTAGGTATTATGCTGAATTACAACCATTAATGTGGACCGCTATTATCGGTTCGCTGATACTTGCTATCTTTTCTTTCGGAAAGGAGCGTATCTCTTCATGAAAGATATTATATATACTCGTTTCCTATTGTTGAAAAAACAATCGTTTAGTCTTACTTGCTGGATTTTACTTCCGTTACTTGTTACGGTCGGTTTTGTTTATATTGCTGAAACGGCACAAGATGATATGAATGTTCCGATCGGTATGGTATTGGAGGAAGATTCTTCAGCATCTCACTTATTATTAGAAGCGATCGAAGATTCCTCCCTTGTATCTGTGACATCATTATCAGAGCGTGAGGCCATTCGCAAATTAGAACAGCATGAGTTGGACAGTGTGTTTATTATTCGAGCAGGTTATGAGGAAAACATCCATAATGGAAATAGAAAAAACGTATTAACCAGTTATTATTCCGATCGCTCCTTTGCCTATACTCCTGTAAGAGAAATGATCGTCTCCATCATCCAACAGGACACTGGAAGAAGCAAAGCAGCAGATGCTGTTATGAATTTAGAGCGGCAATTAAACGGAGAACAAAATTGGGCAATAGATGAAATAATCGAAAAATCTAGACAAATAGAACAAGAAGAAGATTTATTACAAAATGAGTTCCGTTATGACACTGATTCAGAACCAATCGCCCCTTCCAATACTTTATGGAATCCATGGATCATTTGGGCTTTTGCTACCATGTTAGTGACGATATTACTATTTGATTGGGTCATCAAAGAACAGAAAACTAAAGTGCGTGTGCGCTTCCCTTTTACCAAAATAACGTATCCAGCCTATATGCTCATGAATGTATTTATTTATCTAATTGGGCTTTTGTTCATTGATTTGATTACTGCACTAGTTTTCTACTTTGTCTATCAAGTAACCATCAACATCTTATCACTCGTAACCTTTCGAATGATGATCTGTTTATTTGCTTTCTTATTTGTTAGCCTTATTCGACATGCATATGCAAGCTATGTGGCTGCTATTATGTGGACACTTGTACTAATCGTCATAAGTGGAACGTTTCTGCCATTTAGCCCAAACAACCAATTGTTACAATGGCTCAATCCATTACGTCACTTCTTAAATGGGGAACCTACTACCTTTTGGCTTGGTATTTGTGTCATCGGAATGATTATATGGTATGTGAAAGAGGGGAAAAAATATGCTTAAGGTGACGAATATCACCAAAAAATATCCTAAAAAAATAGTTTTAGACCCGTTATCTTTCGAGATAGAACGAGGAGAAATTGTAGGACTAGTCGGTGAAAACGGTGCCGGAAAATCCACGTTACTCCAAATACTAGCAACAACACTGAAGCCAACATCAGGTGACATTTACTTTAACGAATGGAGCTATCAAAAATATAAGTCAAAAATCCGTAGAAAAATCGGCTTTGTTCCGCAAGATATTGCAGTTTGGGAAGAACTCACAGTGAAAGAGAATATGGTGTTTTTTGAAAAGCTAGCTTGGGAGAATAAATCAACTTCTCAATTACAACAAATATGCCAAGACATGCATTTAGATCGCTGGCAGGATCCTGTAAAAAATCTATCTGGGGGAATGAAGCGAAAACTCAATCTGGCTATTAGCTTCATTCACGACCCAGATTTACTCTTGTTAGATGAACCGACTGTAGGAATCGATTTAAAATCTAGAAAGGAAATTGGTGCCTATTTGCGTGAACAAGCAACAACACACAACAAAACGATTATCTACACCTCACATGACATGGATGAAATAACGGCACTTTGCGACCGCATTATTACGATTGGAAAAGACCCATTCTATAAAGATTTATTAAAAGAAGCTGGCAAAGAGGTGCTTTCATTTTAAGTCAGGCAATTATAATCAAAGTACTCGATTTCTTGAGACTCTGAGCTAGGTAAGCACACAAATTTTATATTGTCTTTACTATTCAAAAAAGCTATTCCGCTTTCATCCACGGAATAGCTTTTTCTCATTATTTGTTGTTTACTGGTTTCTTCCAAAAACCAACCATTAATGCGGAGATAATCGTACCGACCAAAATAGATAGGACATATAGCCATGGACTTCCCTCAACTGCTGGAATTACGAAGATTCCACCATGTGGCGCTGGTAAACCAGTACCGAAGTACATTGCTAATCCACCAGCAACAGCTGAACCGACAACCATAGACGGAATTACTCGTCCTGGGTCTGCTGCTGCAAATGGAATCGCACCTTCCGAAATAAAGAATGCACCTAAAGCATAGTTTGTCTTACCTGCATCACGTTGTTCTTGTGTAAACTTGTTACGGAAAATTGTTGTTGCAAGAGCTAATGCTAATGGTGGTACCATACCACCTGCCATAACTGCTGCATGTGGACCTAATAGTCCTGCATCAATCATTGCAATACCGAACGTAAAGGCAGTTTTATTAATCGGACCACCCATATCAATTGCCATCATTCCACCTAGGATTAAGCCTAGTAATAATACATTCGCTCCCGTTAAACCACCTAACCATGATTCTAGAGCAGACATAAGCGAAGCGATTGGACCTATGATAAGGTGCATAAGCACTCCGGTAATAAAGATGTTAATCACCGGGAAGAACAGGATTGTTTTAATACCGTCAAATGTTTTTGGCAAGTGAGCTAATACTTTCTTCACCCCTACTGCTACATAACCACCTAGGAAACCGGCAATTAAACCACCAAGGAATCCTGCATCACCAGCAAACGCCATAAATCCACCGATCATTGCTGGAGCAAAACCTGGTCGATCGGCAATACTCATACCAATGAAACCAGCTAATACTGCCACCATTAAGCCAAATGCATACTCTGAACCAATATCATTGATTAGCGCAGCAAACGCATTGTAACTTGGATCTGATGGGTCTGCTGAATTGATTCCAAAGAAGAAGGAAATAGCGATTAGTACCCCACCACCAACAACAAATGGTAGCATATTAGATACACCGTTCATTAAGTGCTTATAGAAAGAAGATCCTGCTGAGCTCGAACTAGAAGATGTTTCTCCACTTCCTTCTGCTTGATAAACAGGTGCTTCACCTTTTAATGCTGTATCGATTAATTCTTCTGTTTTACGAATACCGTCTGTTACACCACGGCGCAGAACTTGTTTACCAGCAAAACGATCCATTTCAATCTTCGTATCTGCTGCAACGATAATCGCTTTAGCGTTTTTAATTTCTTCATCTGTTAAACGGCCTTTGACACCGTCTGAACCGTTTGTTTCTACCTTAATTGATACACCTAATTCTTCTGCTTTCGCTTTCAATGCATCAGCTGCCATATATGTGTGGGCAATACCTGTTGGACAACCTGTAACAGCTAATAGTTCTGGTCCAGAAGAAGCTTCTGTGCTTGTTGACGCCGCTTCTTTTGCTTCCTCTTCTTGTTTACCAAGCTTTTCTTCTTCTTTCGCATCAATAATTCGTAAAATTTCATCCTCATTTGATGCTTCCATTAGTTGATTACGAAAATCTTCATCAATTAACAATGTCGAAAGTCTTGATAATGTTTGTAAGTGGTCATTGTTTGCTCCTTCACTCGCAGCAATCATAAAGAATAGATGTGCTGGCTGGCCATCCAATGATTCATAGTCTAGTCCAGCTTTTGATCTTGCAAAAGCAATCGCAGGTGTTGCTACTGCACTTGTTTTTGCGTGGGGAATTGCTACTGTCTCCCCGATACCTGTACTACTTTGGTTCTCTCTATCCCAAATTGCTTGAACAAATTGCTGTTTATCTTGCAAGTAATTACCGTCAGCTAATTTTGTAGCAATTTCTTCAATAATTTCATCTTTTGACTGCGCCTTCGCATCCATAATAACGATATTACGCTTTAAAAGCTCTGTTATTTTCATAGCTTCCATCCTTTCTTCAAATACTATTTAGATATGTTCTATACTCACTGTAGGAAGTAATGCTTCTACTTCTTCTTTCGTACATAATGTTTTAGAAAACGCTGTTGCACTACCAGATGCTACTGCATATTTTGCTGCAGCTTCCGCATTTTCTAATGACTGCCAGCCATAAATAAAGCCAGCTACCGCTGAATCTCCTGCACCTACAGAATTAACAGCTGTTCCTTGTGGTGCACTCAATTTCATGACACCACCAGTACCTACATAAATCGCACCATCTTTTGCCATGGAGATAAGTACATGGTCAATTTGTTGTTCTTCATGTAGTCTTTTCGCAAGTGTTACCACATCTGCATCATTTTTCACTTCTGTATCAAATAATTCCGCTAATTCATGATGATTTGGTTTAACAAAAGCAGGACTTGCCTTCAACGCTTCTGTTAACGGTGTTCCACTCGTATCTAAAATAGTCATGACACCTTTTTGCTTCAACATAGCGACGATTTCTTTATACGTGTCACTTGGTAATGAACTTGGTAAACTACCTGCCAACACAACGATATCGCCTTCTTTTAGTTGCTCAAGCTTGGCGATAAATGTTTGATATGCTTCCTCATCAATTGTCGGAGACACACCATTTACTTCTGACTCTTCTCCGGCTGCTTTCAATTTGACATTAATTCTTGTATCTTGTTGTAAAGAGACAAAATCATGCTCAATATTCATATCTGTTAAGTAATCCGTGATATATTTTCCCGTAAAACCACCGATAAAACCTAAAGCTGTTGTAGAAACATCGAAACGGTCCAAAACACGAGAAACATTGATTCCTTTCCCACCTGCTTCTTTATAGTCAGACGCACTACGGTTCACCTCACCTGGGTGAAAAGCGTCCAAGCTAACAACATAATCAATTGCTGGATTTAATGTTACGGTATAAATCATAACGGTACCACCTCCAAAGTTGTTTGTTTACTAATCGTTTCTTGTTGTTCGTTCGATAACCCATCGGTTGTAATAATTTGAACATTAGCTAAATCAGCTACATTCGCGAATGAAACTTCACCAAATTTCGCTGGATCTGCTAATACATAATTTGATTGTGATTGTGATAATGCTGCCCTTTTTACGCTTGCTTCTTCAGGGTCTGGTGTTGTTAAGCCTTGTTCGGAATGGATACCATTGATACCCAGAAAGCACTTATCAAAACGATATTCTTTAATAGCCTCTACTGCCTTTGTACCAACAAGTGCAGCAGTCCCTTCTTTCGCTTTACCAGAAATACAATACGTTTCAATCCCATATTCAATGAGCATTTGCACATGTGGGATTCCGTTTGTAACGACCATGACCGATTTATTTTGTAAAAACGGTATCAATTCCAATGTAGATGAACCCGCATCCAAATAAAGTGAATCGCCTTCTTCAATAAATGAAGCAGCTTTCTGTGCGATCACGACCTTTTCCCTTTGATTGACCGTCGACTTTTCTAATAGTGTTGGTTCTTCACGCTTCTTCTTTAACAGTGATGCTCCGCCATGAACACGTTTAATATGTTGCTGTTTTTCTAACTCTGTTAAATCTCTACGAATAGTTGATTCTGAAGCTTTCGTAACTTCACACATTTCCTTCACTGTAACAATATCTTTTTTCTTTAATAACGATAAAATGAAGTTTTGTCGTTCAATCGTCAGCATTGATCACATTCTCCTAATTTAGTTATTAATCGCTTTCAGTTATATAATACAATCACAAACAGTCATTGTCAATCATTTTTAGTCATTAAAGACCAAAAACAATCAAAAGTGATCATGCACTGATTGCACGTTATGGTATGATGGAATAAGGCTGGTATTGATACGACATAAGAAAGTAGGTTCAACAAATGCAGCGTCTCTATTTATTGTTATCTTTTCTATTCTTCTTGCATATTATTTCTGCTTTTTCACCGAGTTCTTCATTATCTTACACACTAGGTATCCTTTCTATTATGATGCTTATTATTTGTTTTAGACAGGCTTCTAGGTTATTCCAAACGCTTGGGATCGCATTTTTTATTGTAGGATCGCTCTTATTTATCTCTACTGATTTAACGGTGTGGGAAGTCATTCCGATGTTTGGAGACAATTTATCTTTATTAACGTTATTAGCGGGATTACCTTGGATGAATAGTGTTGTGACAGCAGGGCGTTTTGATCAATTGATGCGACACATGTTAAGAGGCAATGTCCGTGATTTAGGGCAACTTTATCAGCGAAGCACAACTGCAATGGCAGCGTTAACAGCCTTTTTGAATGTATCATCAGCCACTATTGCTCGTGATGTGTTAGTTGATAACTTAAAGCACGCTCCAAAAAAAGTGGCGAATAAAATGATTATGATGACTACTTTGCGTGGATACTCACTTGCCCTACCATGGAGCCCTTTAGAAGTGTTACTTGCAATGGGGATTTTTATTACAGGGGTTAATTACGCAGAACTGTTGCCATGGATGATTCTCGCCACCATTGTCATGTACGGTTTAGATAGTTTATGGGGACGAATATATTTTAAAAAATATCACTATCCAACTATGAAACAATCAACCGGACAACAGCAAAACAGTCAAAAACGGTCAAAAATATGGCAATTAGTGATTGCTTTATCTACTTTTTTACTATTAGTTATCACGATTGGTAAACTGTTTGATCTTGCATTCATTCTAACGGTTACCTTACTAGTCTTCCCTTTTGCATGTTTATGGGCTCTCGCAATTGGTAGACGGAAGAGCTTCTGGATAATCGGATGGAACAGATGGAAAAGTAGTATGAACAACATGGGGAATTTCATCGTACTGTTCGTTACATTAGCCCTTTTTACAAATACATTAAACGCATCACCCGCTCTATCCTTACTGCAAGAACCGATCCTGTTAGTAGCAGATTATCCAATCTTGATTTTGATCATGATTCAGTTATTATTTGTTATCTTAAGCATGTTCGGTGTGCATCCGATTGCAACAATGGGGATTTTAGGTGGGATCAGCACAATGCTTATGGATATTTTGAGCCCATTAAGCCTTGCTGTCAGTCTTATTATTGGTGGTGTCTCTACCGTACCAATTGGAACCTATGGGCTCGTTGTGACGATTACATCGATGAGTTTGAAGCAAAGCCCCTACTATATTACTTATTATAATTTGATTTACTCCTTTGTATTTGGAGGGCTTGGGATTTTGTTGGCTTATTTTTTGATTTGATGAAGGTTGTTGGTCTTAAAATGATGAATGGAAGTTGGTTTTCAACTTATAAATTCTTTTCAAATGAAACCTAGATAATAATCTGTTATGTTAAGAATGAACTATATCATTACTTAGGAGTTGGTTATTAATGTATCGTAAAGTTGAGGATTTTATTGCAGATTGGAATGCTAGTGCAGAAGGAACGATTCGTGTGCTTGAATCATTAACAGATGAAAAGCTTGATCAAGCGATTGTAGAAGGACATAGTACACTAGGATGGCTAGGTTGGCATTTAGCATCAGCTCCTGCTTTCTTTGGTGGATTAGTTGGCTTAAATGTAAAAGTTTCTGGTAATCCAAGCGAAGTACCAACTAAAGCTGCAACAATTGTACAAGCATACAAAAAAATTGCAGAAGATGTGAAAACAGAAGCAGAACTTTTAACTGATGAACAATTAACAGAAGAAGTCGATAGCTTCGGCGCTCCAACACCACGTGGTGCCATCTTACGTCAATTTATCGACCATCAAATACACCACAGAGGGCAAATGACGGTACTACTTCGTCAAGCTGGATTAAAAGTTCCTGGCGTTATGGGACCAACCAAAGAAGAAAGTAATTAATATTAGAAAAAGCGCAAAGTGCCCGTCTAGTTTCTGGCGCTTGGAGCTAGACAAATACACAAATTTTATACTTTCTTTCCCAAAGACAAAACCAGCATACAAGGGCTCACCTTACATGCTGGTTTTTATTTATTCCGTAAATTCTCTATGTGCTTCTGTTGTTAATTCAATTCCACCACGAGGTGTTTGGTGAACTGTCACTTTTACAGATGCTGGCTCAATAGCCCACATAATATCATCCGCAATTTGTGCTGCTAATGATTCACAAAATGCGCCATGATCACGAAACGACCATAAATAAAATTTCATTGATTTTGATTCAATACACTTATGGCGTGGTGTATAAGAAATTTCTACCGTCCCGAAATCTGGTTGACCTGTTTTCGGACAAACAGCCGTAAATTCTAATGCACGAAATGTAATATTTTGAACATTTGGCGCATCAAACGCTTCTTGTTTTAATACTTCTCTTGCTTCTTCCACACTGTTTGGACGTGGCATTGGGCCAGACCTCGGCAAATAATAATTTTCTGACATATATATTCCTCCTAGTTTTGGTAAAGCAGGATGGTCTCGAACTGCTCTATTAGTCTAAAAACGAATTATAGCAGAACTCACCGCAAATGCCAATCCAAGTACGTAAAGTGAATGGATCGCTTTTTTCATTTACTATCAACTTTGGCCATTTTTCTATCAACTTTCCAGATTCACTGATTCGCTTCTGCAAATTTCTTCATGAAGACAATTAGTGCTTCTACGCCTTCAACAGGCATGGCATTGTATATACTTGCGCGCATTCCTCCGACAGATCGGTGTCCTTTTAATGTTTCTAGTCCTTCTTCTTGTGCAGCTTTGATGAAATCAGCATCTAAATCGCGATTCGGAATCACAAAAGGAATGTTCATTAACGAACGGCTATCTTCTTGTACAGGTGAGTGATAGAAATCAGAAGCAGCAATATAATCATAAAGCAATGCAGCTTTTTTCTCGTTACGTGCTTGCATTTCTTTCAATCCACCGAGGTCTTTCAACCATTCGAATACTAGCTTAGCGATGTATATACCGTAAGTTGGTGGCGTGTTATAAAGCGAACCACTTTCACTATGTGTTTGGTAATCTAGCATTGTTGGACATTGTGCGGAAGCATGACCGATTAAATCTTCACGAATAATGACAACCGTTAGACCAGCTGGACCGATGTTCTTTTGTGCACCTGCATAGATGATGCCAAACTTAGATACATCGATTTCTTCAGACAAAATGTTAGACGACATATCCGCAACAAGTGGAACATTTCCAGTGTCAGGAATCTCACAGAATGCCGTACCTTCAATCGTATTATTCGTTGTAATATGTACATAATCTGCTTCTGGATCCACTTCGAAAGAAGCAGGAATATACGTAAAGTTCTTATCTTCAGATGAGGCTATCTCATTGACTTCGATAAATTTCTTCGCCTCTTTCATCGCCTTTTTAGACCATGAACCAGTATTAATATAGTCCGCTTTGCCATTCTTCTTTAAATTAAGTGGAATGGCAGCAAATTGTTGAGAAGCACCACCTTGAACAAAGAGCACCTTATAGTTATCGGGAATATGCATTAATTCACGCAGAAGGCTTTCTGCTTGTGTAATAATATCTGTGAAAAGTCCTGAACGGTGACTTAATTCCATCACAGACATGCCAGAATCTTGGTAATTTGGCAATTCTTTTTGTGCTTTTTCTAAAACTTCCAAAGGTAACATAGATGGTCCTGCTGAAAAATTGTGTACTCGTTTCATCGTTTTCCACACTCCTATCGATTTTTAAACAGAAAGAGGTAAGGAATAAATCCTTACCTTTTGCCCAGGCGAGCGGCTTGCGATACCATGTGCTCCCTCTGCGTTTATCCGCATCCTCGCCAGTTACACACAGCCTATTATTTTGTGAAAATTATAACAACTTTCTTGTCGCATTTCAATTATAATTTGTGTAAATTCGTCGTTATAGAAAAAAGAGTACGAGCTTTGTAACAGTTTCACAAGATAATGTGTGATAAAATGGCTAAGTGAGAAAAAATAAGGGATGATAACATGCAGACAATTATTTTCGACGTTGATGACACACTATATGACCAATTACTACCGTTTCAAAAGACGGTTCATTTGCTAATAGATGCTTCCTTCCCTGAAGCAGAAATGGGAGCATTTTATAAAACAAGTAGAAAGTATAGCGATGAAGTGTTTGAAAAACATATGAACGGTGAAATCACTGGATTAGAATTACAAACCTATCGAATTATGAAGGCTTGTGAAGATTATCAGATTAAGCTTAGTTATGAAGATGCGGTTCGTTTCCAAGAAGTTTATCTACAAGAACAACGAAAAATCCAATTATTTCATCCAATGAAACATTTATTAGAGCAATTAGCTAAACAAAATATTCGTTTAGCCGTACTAACAAATGGTGAGCTCAACCATCAAATGATGAAGGTAGAGCAGTTAGGACTGACAAACTGGATTCCTGCTGAACATATTTTTGTTTCAGGAGATGTTGGCTGTTCAAAACCTGACATCCAAGTCTTTGAGCATTTAGAGAATAAGTTAAACCTAGAAAAAGAACAGACATTATATATTGGTGACTCGTATCATCATGATGTCATTGGCGCTAAAAATGCGGGGTGGCAAGTCGCTTGGCTTAATCACCGCAACAGAGAGTTGCCTGAACATCGTTTGAAACCCGATTATATCGCCGAAAAACCAGACGATATTTTATCTATCGTCAACGAATGGTGTCATTCGTTACGCAAAATATAATATGAAGCATCACGTTTGATGACTTTCATCTTTGGAGTGAGAATGTTGAATGCAAAAAAAGTATTAGCAATATTATTTGCGGTCATGTTCTTTGTTATGGTTGGGTTTGGGATTATTATTCCTGTCCTCCCGTTTTATGCGGAAGAGCTTGGCGCATCACCAGTAACGTTAGGATTATTAATGGCAACTTATTCTGTCATGCAATTTTTGTTCTCTCCTATGTGGGGGAGAATCTCAGATAAAATCGGCCGAAAACCTGTATTAATGATTGGGATTGCAGGACTTGCTTTATCCTTTTTCTTACTTGCAATAGCAACACAGGTTTGGATGCTATTTGCCGCTCGAATTATTGGCGGAATCTTATCGGCAGCTAACATGCCTACAGTAACGGCATATGTAGCAGATATTACAACAGAAGAAGACCGTGGTAAGGGAATGGGAATTATCGGTGCAGCCGTTGGTCTTGGCTTTATTTTTGGTCCTGCCATCGGAGGCGTATTCGCTTCGAGCAATTTAGCTATTCCATTCTATTTGTCAGGTGTTTCTTCGATTATTACCTTTTTACTCGTTGCGTTCGTGTTAAAAGAATCGATTCCGGAAAAAGGTGTTGTACGTGAGAAAAAACGTCCTTCTTTACTAGCAGCATTAAAATCACCTAATGCTAACTTGTTTATTTTACAAGGATTTGTTTCCATCTCATTAGCAGGACTTGAAGCGACATTCGCTTACTTTGCTTTTGATCGTGCAGGACTTGGCACGGTAAGACTCGGTTATATTTTTATGATAATGGGCTTAGCCGGGGCAATTGTTCAAGGTGGTTTAGTCGGACAGATGACGAAACGATTAGGAGAGGGGAAAGTGATTCAGATTGGCATTATTGGGTCCGCCATCGGCTTTGCACTAATCCTATTTGTACAAGATTTCGTTACCGCAGCAATCTTCCTAACTATCTTCGGTTTAGGAAATGGCTTGATTCGACCAGCTGTTTCATCACTATTGACGAAAAAAGCCAGCTCCGGTTATGGACAAGTAACAGGCTTACTATCTTCCTTTGATTCATTAGGAAGAATTATCGGCCCACCATTAGGCGGACTGTTATATGGTATAACGATATTTATGCCTTACGTATCAGGAATTGTTCTATCTGTTCTAGCGTTAGGTGTGTATTATTTGTATATGCATCAGAGCAGCAAATTAGAAAAACACGTATAACGAAAAACAAGCACATGTAGGGTTGATAATTATGTAATTAAGCAAGGCTGATGTTCAGCAAATGGGGCAAATTGTTGCAACTTAGGAGATGGAATAATGAATGATTTTTATACAGCATTAAACTATGTAAATAAAATGATTTACGAGCCTAATGACTTAACTTTAAAATCGGTTCAAGAAGAACAACAAAATTCTAAGTATGGTGCTGGGACGTTTCGATTATCTTCACGAACAATTCGATTCAGAGTTGCAAATATAACCCCTACCAAAGAAGGACAATTTGTTGCATTTTGGGAAAAAGATGACAATAATAAAAACCAACCCTATGCATATGAGGAAGCGCCTGATTTATTAGTTATAACTACTTTTAAAGATGATAGCGAGTTTGGACAATTTATTTTCCCAAAGGAAATTCTTTTCAAACATAATATTCTTAGGTCCAGTTCAACAAAAGGGAAAATGGCGATAAGAGTTTATCCTAGCTGGGATAAGCCAACCAGTATGCAAGCCACGAAAACGCAAAAATGGCAGTCGCCTTATTTTGTTGATATGAGTAATCCAAGAAAATTACCTATAGACAAAATAATAGAACTATATTCGCTTTAATCCGATGCAAACAGGCGCGTAGCAGAACGGAGATTGGGACATAATTAAATAGTGAAATTGGAAATCCGAACAACTTATGCTAAGCGTAGGCAAAATACGTAGACTCCTGCGGGAATAGCGCGAGCTGAAGATCCATTGTGTGAAGTGGTTTTCTTCACACAATTAGCTGAAGCCGTGCCCGCGGAAAGCGAAATGTTTTGCCGAAGCGATATTTGAGCATATTTCAATGTTCGGATTTTTCTTATCTAATTATTCTTTTGCCCCAGAATCTTTTTCCTCAGCCAAATTTATTGCTTGCTTTTCATTATACACTTACATTTATTCCATCGCTTTTTTCAATCTACCTTTACCAAATAGATACATCATATAGCCAAAGAATAGAGCTTGTATCACCATTATAACAAGGTCCTTCCAACTAATATGAATAGCTGCCCCTTCTACAAAAGGTAAAAGATAATTCATTAGCACAAAGAATAAGAACGCAAATGATATACCGCTAAAACAAGCTGTTTTTTGGAGTTGTTTTGTCTGTAATTTATACGATGCTTCATCATAAAATTCGGTATCTGTTACTCCTGTTTTTCTTAGTTTCAAGAGAATGTAATAAACATTAAATTGTTGTGCAACTAGCAAAAATAATGTACCTAATGAAAATTGGTGATGATAGGTATCCCATATTAAGCTAATCAGCATCAATAATGTTATCAACCAAAAACTAAGAACATTTGCATTGGCAAGGGCCTTATAAATCACACCTTTTTGATATTCATCTCTTTGTCCAACATATCCTACATACTTATTTAACAGTTTGTCCTCAAAGTTATTCATGATTCTTCTACACCTTCCTCATCCCAAAATAATGTATTTAAATCCGTACCTAATGCCTTCGCAATCCTTATACACAAATCCAAAGATGGGTTATATTTCTGGTTTTCAATCAAATTTATCGTTTGACGTGCTACATTTGTTCTTTTAGCTAATTCTAATTGTGATATTTTCACTTCTGTTCTATATTGCTTTACCTTATTCATGAATCATCTCTCCAATTAAAGTCATATATATACGACACTTATTAGTATACATGATTTGTTACCATTGTCAAATATATATGACATATTTCTTTTTTCGATCGAAAACAACGCTCAGACAATCTGAGCGTTGTTGTGTCGTTATATCATCAACCATACTTTACGGAGCAAATGGAATCTGTCTAGTCACCAACAAGACAAAAATAATAATCCAAAAAATAATAAGAGATAAAGAGAGGATTAAAGAGACAATCGGGATTAGTTTTTTCTCTGTAGTTTTGGCTATTTCCACAATAGATAGTACGGTGCCTACACCCATAAGAACAATAGCGATAATATCTCCCATCATATTCCCGGTATTTGCTATTCTAGTCGGTGTGACAAAAACGATAAAAAAACAAATAATGCCTATAGCAAGAGCGAAATAACTAATCATGCTGTGCTTCTTCGGTGTAGTGATGTTATTTTCCATAAACTCACAACCTTTTACGTTTTCTTGCACACTCATTTTTAAAAAAGGAACACTAATCCCCCTAAGAATTGTGTTCCTCTTTCTGTTTATTCTTTATCATAATCTGACGAGCGTAATACTTCTTTCGGAACAGACATTCCTTTCGAACCTCGCAGATCAATTTCCTTTTCTTCTGTTGGATAATAAATAATGAAGTTGTCTGGCACTATTTCCACTAAGTATTTTGGTGCTTCTTCTAGCTCTGGGTGCCAGCCGATTGTTCCTTTTCTAGCGCTTAATAAAATAACTAAATCGTCTGTCTTCAAGTGTTTATTAACATGATCATTCTCTAATTCTTGCCAGTCTTCTACTCGATAAAACTGAGTAGGTGGGTTCGGACGAATTTTCTTAAAGTAATTCTCGTAATGCTCTTGCATGCCTTTAATAATAACGACATGTAAACGAGCATTAAGGCGGCTCGTTAATATTTTTATCCGCTCCACCGCATCCTGGAATCCTGGTTTATGATCCGCACCAAACGGTACGATCAGCACAATTCTTGATGTTGTTTCTAATGGACGACCTAATTTAGTAATCAAAATAGATTGATTCGTCTTATCAATCAGTCTATCCAACACAGAGCCAAGTTTAAAATGGTTACTACTTAACTTAGCATTCCATCCAATAACTACCGTACTAATACGCTCCTCGATAATCGCTCTTGAAATACCATGAATGATATCCTTGTCCACTTTCGTCAGAATACGCACAGGCATTTCTGCACCAGCAGCATATAATTGTGCATGACCAAGCATTCTTTCTGCTTGTGCTACTTGTTCTTTTGCACCTTCCATATCCTGCTCTACGACACTTAACGGATAAATCGGTTGGTCATTTGTGTTCGCATGTTTAATCGAGTGGGCCAGATCGATTAGCGCCTCCATCGTATCTGGGTTAGCAATCGGGATTAGAATTCGTTCTGGTATATTGCTATTTGCTTGTGGAAGTGCCTCTTCTTGCAACGCTTGACGTCTTGCGTATTTCTCTACTAAATATGGACCTGTAATACAAGTGATTAAAATCATAATAATTACGGCATTCACCGTCACTTGATCGAGCAATCCTACTTCATAACCAACTAATGTGGAGGCTAATGTAGCGGCTGCTTGTGGAACGGTTAAACCTATCATCAGCTTCTGCTCTGTCGGTGTGTAGTGATATATTTTACTAACAATAAGTGGCGGAATAGCCTTACCAATTAACACAGCAGCAAGTATCGCACCTGTCACAAGCCATGCTTGCGGATTACTAAATAGCACACTTAAATCCATTAACATACCGACCGACAATAGAAAAAATGGAATAAATAACCCATTACCTAAAAATCGAATTCGGTTCATTAATGTACCATGTTCTAATACATAGCGATTTAGCGCAAGTCCTGCAAGGAAAGCACCGATAATTGGCGCAAGTCCTGCCACAATGGCAAGTGTACCAGCCACAAACAGGATAACCATCACAAAAGTAAAGTTGGTAACTCCTTCTGTTCCATAATTACGGAAAAACCATCTTGAAAAAGTCGGAACTACTTTTAACATGAGTAAAACAAATACTACTAACGAGACAATTAATTGCACCCAGAAGTGGAACGACAATTGTCCTGCTGCCACACCTGTCACAACAGCTAAAATTAATAAGGCAAATGTATCTGTCAGTAATGTTCCACCTACTGCGGTAGTAACGGCTTTATTTTTCGCAACACCTAGCCGACTTGCTATCGGATATGCGAGTAATGTGTGCGAGCCAATAATGGAACCAATCAGTATTGCTGCGACAACAGAGTATCCGAGCAGCATACTAATCACAACACCTAAAATAAGTGGCAACCCGAAGCTGATCGAACCAAATACTAAACTACGATTTTGATATTTCTTGAATCCATCAATATCTAATTCTAATCCAGCTATAAATATAATGAATAACAAACCAACCGCGCCTAACAACTCGATAGTTTGATCTCTTTCTAGTAAATGAAAACCATTTGGACCAATAATTGCACCTGCCACGATTGGACCAATAATACCTGGGATTCGGATTTTTTCCATTAACAATGGCGAAATAAAAAAGATAACCATTGCTATGGCAAAAATCACCACAGGTTCTGTTATAGGATAAGACATAATTGTTACCTCTCAAATAAATATTTTTTTAAAATATACCACAAGCCCCCCTCTCTTGCACGTAAAAAAACTGTAAAGCTCTTATGAAGTCCTCTCGCCAAATTCACGCAGTCTATAGCAGTTTTTCGCTGTTTCACCTAGCTGATCAAGCAAATTATAATTGGCATATGCTCCAACAACAGCACCTAACCCTGGAATCATTTGCATCATTTTGATGAGATCGATGTAATCGCGGTATTCTTGCTGAAATACACGCCAATCCATATCAGAAAGACGCTCTTTCTCCACTTCCCAATTTTTGATAAAATGATAGACTTCTCTCCTTTTCTCATCTGTAGAAAAAGCGAGCTGAAATACATGTAAAATAAATAATCTTTCCTCATATTTGGATGTATCATAACCATAGAGGGTGGCAGCTTCAAATAAAAACTTCATCTTTATCGATAATAATAAAGGGAAATCTGCTAATCCTAAAAAGATACCACCAGCCCCTGTACCTGCCCCTTCAAGCATTGCTGTCTTTCGATAAGCTTCTAATTTTTGTCGTACGATTTTTTCCTTTTCTTCTAACTGCTCACCAACGAGCCTGCCCTTTTTTGTGGTAAAATCAGAACCAACTAGCGTCGTCTTCACCATATGTTTAATCGCTTCTGTAACAACTTGATGTGCTTTTTCCGGTATATAGCTATTCATTTTATTTTGTGCTTTTTTAGAGAATTGCTGAAATACATTCTTTTTCTTTAAAATAGATAATTCCCAATCAAGCATTTCTTGATATGCTTGTTTTTCATATTGATTCATCGTCAATCTCCTCACTTCTAGTATCCATTATTTTTTTGTATGATTACCTTGACCTTAACGTTACGTGATAGCTTACACTTAATGTGAAAGGAGGTGCAAGATGAAAATAAAGGAAGTAGCAGCCTTAACAGGTGTTAGCATACGCACTTTGCACCATTATGATGAAATTGGTCTATTGTCACCTGAAAAATCATTAGAAAATGGCTACCGTATCTATACGGACGTGGACCTTTCAACGTTGCAACAAATTTTATTCTTTCGGGCACTTGACTTTCCTTTGAAGAAAATTAAAGAAATGATGTCTAGTTCTTATTATAACCGATTAGAGGCGCTTGAGATGCAACGAACAATGCTAGTTGATAAACAAAGCAAAATAAGTGCCATGATCGAAACAATTGAAAAAACAATTCAACATGAGAAAGGAGAATATGTCATGAGTCAACAAGAAAAATTCGCAGGTTTTGACTTCGAAAATAACCCTTATGAAGCAGAAGCAAGAAAACGATGGGGAGATAAAAAAGTGGACGACGCAAATAAACGTGTACACAACATGAACAAGCAAGTACAAGAAGAAATGAATCGCATTTACAGAGATTTAGCAGCCATTCGCACGATAGATCCTACTTCAGAACAAGCACAACAAGCGATTACACAATGGTTTCATTTCCTGAACAAACATTTTGGCACTTATACACCTGAAGCATTTCGCGGATTAGGTTTGATGTATATAGAAGATGAACGTTTCACTAACAACATCGATCAGTTCGGCGAAGGGCTAGCTAAATTTATGAGTGAAGCAATGAATGAATTTGCTCATAAAACCACTACTAAACCTTAAAATTATATAAAAAATGATCATTGGATGCTATCCTTTGATCATTTTTTGTATATTTTTTCTATATAAGAAAATACTACATCAAAAAAGGAGGAGAAACGATGGATGATCTGTTAATTGTCTTCGCAAGAGTGGTTACGATATTACCGATTATGTTGATCATTACTATTTTCATGGGTAAGAGAGCTATTGGAGAACTGCCTGTCTTTGACTTTCTCGTCATTATTACGTTAGCTTCTGTCGTTGGTGCCGATATTGCAGACCCTAACATCAACCATTTTCCAACTATTGTAGCAGTCATCCTTATTGGAATACTGCAGAAACTTGTCTCTTATGTAAAAATAGCGAATCGAAGAGCAGGGAAACTACTGACTTTTGAACCGACTGTTGTTATCTATGATGGAACGATACTACATCAAAATTTAAAAGACACAGGTTTCTCTATTGATAATCTTTTACAATTATTAAGAGATAAAGATGCTTTTGATATACGTGAAGTAGAAATAGCGATTATCGAAGCGAACGGTACATTAAGCGTGTTAAAAAAGCCAGACAAACAACCTGTCACCTCAGATCAGCTAGAAACCAAGCAACCACTATCCACCTTAACCTTTCCCGTAATTATGGAAGGTACGATTAATTCAAAAATGTTGAACGCTAGAAACTTAAGTGAAGAATGGTTGCTACAAGAGCTAAAGAAAAAAGGTGTTACGAATCAACAGGAGGTATTCTTCGCTTCGATTAATATGTTGAATGAATTGCATCTGTCTAGATATGACGATCAATACGTGGACACTCCACCCTTGAAACATTAAAAACATTGGTTATCCAACTAAATGTGGCTCTTCTGCTTCATAACTCACTTGATTTTTACCATCGCTTTTCGCTTTATATAATAATTCATCTGCTTTTTGGAAGAAATTTTCTTTCTTTATATCACCTTTTAATTCTTTCAAGCCGATGCTTACGGTAATATTCTCTGCTAATTCATCATGCTCCTGACTCTCAATATATTGACGGAGATTTTCCATCACTAATAAAGACTCTTTAAAGGTCTTATTAGTAAGCAGTATAGCAAACTCTTCACCACCATATCTCGCTGCTACATCATCCTCTGTCATCTGATTCGTAATAGTAGTTGCTACTCTTTTTAAGACGATATCACCATTAGTGTGGCCATATCGATCATTGATTTGTTTAAAATTATCAATATCAACTAGCGCGAGCTGTAATGGCATATGTTGTGTAATACTTTGATCATAGAGAAAATCTAAATATTCATGGAATGTTTTGTGGTTATAGAGCCCTGTCAATGCATCAACCTTCGACAAGCGTTCCATCATCGCACTTTTAACAATCAGCTCTTTTTCATTTTCTGATGCTTTTTGTAAGAAGCTAAATACCTCATTACCTCTTTCTAAAATAATCCGACATGCAACATAACCACCAATTAAAACAAGGTGGTATGAGAAGTGGTGATAAATACTACTAGATATTCGAATAAAAGGAAATCCATACAATAATGTTAAAGCTATTAAATTAATAAAAAAACTAACAAGCAAAATCCTTTCATCAAAGTAAATTAACGTTACTACCATCGCTATGATGAAAAGAGTCTGTAAGCCTGGAATATCTGGATGGTGTACAATCGTGATAAAAGCAACTAATGTTCCAGTAGCCGCAATAAATGTTTCGTTATATATTTGCTTCTTATTAACTAAGTAATAAACGACTAATAATAAGATAGACTGCAAGAAAGTAGGGAAAAATAATTTTGTCAAAGCGAATTCAGCGACATTATCTGGATAATAATACAACGTTGTTATTAAACCAATAAATTGACCAATGAAAGCAACTACTACCATTAAACAATAAATATAAATAATTCTCCTCGTCCACTCTTTATGATTGACTTTAGTAAGCCTCATATTTCCCATTCATTCCCCACCTTTATTCTAAAACAATCACCTCTATTATACACCAATAATTAGGACTATCCACCCATTTATTTGAATATTTTTAATTTTATCAACATTAATCTATATAAAACGAACAAAATAATTACGCATGATGTTAGACGACTATGTCCTAGCAATACATAACATCATAGTCCACATACATTTGTTTTAACCTAGCTATTTTTTGTACGTTAGTAGCAATAATATCGATCACATCTGAACTCACATATAACAAAATATCATCTAAATAAAAAGCAATATACGCTTCACGATGCCCTAAATAAACAGCTGAACAATACCGACTCACATCATGACGATTAATATTTTTCACTGTTGCATATATAGCACTTTCACCAATTGTTTTATCTTTCACAACTGTTTCTTTCCAATTTCTTATCTTAATGATTTTTCCTATGTTTGTTTTAGTAGAATATCGTTTATTTGTTATATATTCTGATAGAAATGTGACATGTATAGCATCTTCTTCACCGAATGTATCCGCTACAATTTGTTGAATTAGCGATACACTTAACCTTTCCATTCCCCACCTAATTCTTTGCTCCGTACTCACTTGGAAATAAGGCGCTTCCTTATTCGCATCAAAATCAATATTATTTATCACGGTGCAAACCTTCTTTCTTTTTTAATCCTCTAAAAAAAGTACCATGTGTTCCTCATCATAATACACATTATCTATTTTCAATGCTCTTTTCTCCGTCCCAAACACTGCAAAACCAAGTGATTGATATAACCTTTTCGCAGGCTCATTACTTGTTACAACAGATAAATAAAGTTGTTCAACTTCGCTCATTTGCCTAGCTTGCTCGATCACGGTTGTGACTAGCGCCTGTGCAATACCTTGCCTGCGCGCTTCAGGCTTTACATACATTGCAACTAGACTGGCACGGTGGCGTAAATTTTGTGGTTTCTCTTTGATCAACGTAACCATTCCAACTAAATGATCATCTATAAAGGCTCCGAATGATACAGCGTTCTCAGTAGTTGCTAATCTATTTTGATATTTTTCTACTGTTTGCATTTTTTCCTCTTCATAACTTGCTGCAAATGATTGCGGACTTTCTTGTAATGCCTCTAACCTTAACACATAATAATGATCCGCATCTGCTTTATGTAGTTGCCTTATTTCCATAGGGACTCTCCTCCTTCTACCTTTCTAACATACCTGAAAGATACTTGTTCTTCCCCCGTCTCGGTCATTGTGATTTTTTTCTTTCTATATATAAACCCACGAGCTTCATAAAAAGGAATTCCCCTATCATTATCTTCTTGTACGGAAACCCATTGTTCTGTTGCTCCCTCTTCTATTTGCTTTTTCGTCAATGCGTCAAGCAATTGCCTACCTACACCTTTATATCGATAATTTTCATCCATATAGAGCATAAACACTTCACCTGTGTGAGGTTTAGTTATGTCTCCCCCAATAACTCCAATGACTTTTGCATGATGTATTGCTACATAAGAATAACTTCCTTGTTTAATATCATTTTTCACCCGTTCAAGATTGTACCAAAAGGCACTATTTTTCGTCTGATATTCTTCGCTTAACTTTCCGTCTACCGTCTGTTTCCAACCTGTAGAGCAGATGTCAGCTATCGCCTCTGCATGTTCTTCCTTTGGTTTTGCTATGATGATATTCACTTGTTTTCTCCTCCTACATGAACATGTTTTAATTGTATCGGTTTCTTATATTTCTTTTGGACTCTCTCCTAATTATCATTTTTAATAGCTAGATAACAATATCATATTCCATCCTTTTAGCTGTTTTATTAGCCACCTCAGAGCCTAATAATTTTTTATAATATGAAATGACATATTAATCCCTGCTGATATTCCACCAGATGTAAAAATATTCCGCTCATCAACAAACTTCACACCTCCTATCACATCTGTCTCAGGAAACTCTGATCGGAAACCTCGATACTTGCTCAATGAGTTGTCGCTCTTTTCCCTTTTAATAGCCCTGCCTTAGCTAGTAGGAAGGAACCAGTACATACAGAAGTCATTAATTGAACGTTTTGCATCTCACTGGCAATCCAGTTAATTACTACATCATTGTTTATTTCTCGTTCTCTTGCTCCAAAGCCACCAGGGATAACCAAAATATCGAATAATGGCATATTTGCAAAGCTATAACCGGGTTGTACTTTTAAGCCATTACGTGCGCTTATTAACTCACCATTTTGAGATACTGTCTCCACCTTAAATGGTTTATTACCGTCTTCTAATGTTGTAATAGAAAAAACTTCAAATGGTCCTGCAAAATCTAACACTTCCACATCATTAAATAGAAATATGCCTATTCTCCAAGAATTCATCCAGCCCATCGCCCTTCTGATTTTATTTTCGTTCCTAGTCAATTAATATCTCAGATAATTTCACTATCTTATATCTATCAATTAACAGTACACCTGTCCAATACCTTCTAGTAACAGCAAACGCTTCAGAATAACTTCCACATTCCCAAGGAATATTCCAAATGCCATCCTCAGTCATTTGTTCCAGATAAAAGCGCAGATTCTGTTCAACTAAGTCACCCATTTTTTCCTAAAGGTAATAATCACGACTATCAATAAAATCTAGCGGGAGTGGGTTGTATCCAGTCGAGTGGTGTATTTTTTTCCTTTAATATCATTGAATAAGCGATCATCGTCATGTTTTTCGAGAACTTTTAGTAATTGTTGAAAATTCTTACATTCATGGCTGTCCATTTTATCACTTTCCATTAAATGTGCGATTGCCTTATCAACCACAGCCAACCCTAACTGTGCAGCTTCACTGTTGTTTGGGGACCAATGAATAAGAAAAGCTGCTATCTCGGTACTTGGATTAAACATCCAGTTATCCTGAACTCCTTCTTTCCAATGCCACTACGGCGCGTGAGAATATTGATTGTTTTCAGGTAAAACAGAATCTCACATACCCGTACTTTCATTGCAGGTTTTTGTCAAATATGCAAGCATCGACTGTACAATTTTTCCTTCTGCTCCAACTTCCATTAAAATTTGACCTGCTGCCCATGTCGCCATTGGTGAAGAAGCTGGCGTCCAAAAATCTAATTCAATACCATGACCAAAGCCACCGTCATCATTATGAAAAGCGGATAAGTAAGTGATAACGTTATCAAGAGGGGCGCTTTCAAAAAGATATCCCCACCTTGCTGCTTCTATTGGTCTTGCATTTCGCTTTGTCCATGAACTTAATTTTTTTAAATAGTTCCTTCTTAATTTTCATTTCATATAACTCTCCTATACTAGGTTAATTATGATAACTTCCAAGCTGGAATCAATGAATGAAACTGAAAGAAATAACTTACAGAGATGTGGATAACAGTGTAGAGTGCTAATATCGTGATATATGTCAGAAGCCATGTAAGAAAAGTTTTTTGTAAAAAGATGTATAATAGAAGCATACCTACTGGGAATGGCATTAATACAATGAGCCATATTGGTGCATGAAAAGCTTCAGTCAATGCACCTAAAGATACAACGGTAAAGCCAATCACCATAGCTTGCCAAATAGCTATACCATTTCGAACAATCTCACTTCCTAGAAAATAAGATAATGATGTAAGTACAACAGACAAAACAAAACTCAAGAAATAAGTCATTGTTCTACTCCTCTTTTATATTTATTTGATTAAATTCCTTTTTATTTTACCACAATAAAACAATAAGTTTCATAAACTATTTCAAGTTAATCTGCAAAACATGATATAGTGAAGTGTAGGAAGAATCGATATAAGGAGCTACCGAAATGAACAAAAAAGACATTGCAAATATTCGTAAACAATTCAAAATAAATAATGATTCCATGAAGATTAAAGAAATTTTTAATGTCTATGTCATGAAAGAATCTAGTGATATCTATCATGCACAAAGTCAGTTCTTTGACATGCTTGATGAGGATGAAAAAGAATTATTTATGGCTAATTTCAAGAAAGTATTAACAGGACAATTAGATGAAAAATTGTTTGAATTAAAGTTTCGAACAGATGTAGATAACCCAACACAACTCATTCTTCACAAAGGGCTATTAGCAGCGGAAAGTGAAGATTGGCGCGATCAGATGCTAGAAATCGTCGAGAAAATGCTACAAGAAAGACAATATGAAATGGACATTGTCGTCACCTTTATTCGTGGGGAATATGTAAAACCGATGAAGCGTAGTAATGAAGAAACAGAGGAGCATGCACACGATTCTGTCTATTCTCACTCCTTCATTCTTTGTAGCATTAATAAAACACAGGATCCGAAAAAAGAATTACACTTTGATTATGTAGAAAAAGCCTTTAAATATAATGTAGTCGTAGATCCAGTCATCAATCTAACAGCACCAATTGGCGGCTTTTTATTCCCATGCGTGACAGATAACTATCAGAATGTGAACCATGTCCTTTATGCTGCTGGAAAGGCCAATGAGCCTGATGAATATTTTGTTGAAAATGTCTTAAATGCAGAAGAAACGATGACTGCAAAAGAAGATAAAATTGTTTTTGAAGAAGTCGTTCGAGATGCTGTCGGACATGAGATGTCATCCTCTACACTCGCGAATGTGTATGAGGAAATTCATCGAATAACAGAAGATAATGAGGAAGATGAAGCACCAACACTCGATTACAAAGATGTGGAACAAGTATTGAAGTCCAGTGGGATAGAAGATATTAATACAGAAAAAATGGAAGAAGCCTTTAAAAATGTGATTGATGATACGGGGTACGAATTAAAAGCGCGCAATATTGTGCCTAAATATGACAAAAAATCAATCAAGATTAATACAAAAGTAGCGAACATCGCTGTTAGCCCAGAAGACTTACGACATGTCAGACAGGTAACATTAGACGGAAGACGATATTTAATGATTGAAGTAGAAGAAGATACTGTCGTGGATGGCTTCACGATGATTCCAGAAGCTTTTAAATAATTGGTTTATAATGATATAAATGTCCTGATAAGTCTCCCTTTCTCAAATACCTTATCTTCTATAGGAACAATTGCATAGAAGACAAGGTATTTTTATTTAACTAAAGGGAGACTTATCAGGGAGTTAGCGTCCGTTTATCCCCCACTTAGCTTCTTTGTTTTAACTCGAATCTTGATGTGGGGGTTTTACGGACGTTTGCAGCGTGATAAAAGGATATATTTTTAGAGGATAGGGCTAAAGAAACATGTTTACATCGAATATGATATCCATGTAAATAACTTTTTTTCATTAGTTATACCCCATCCTCTTCACTGATGATCCTGTTTTAATTCATTTGATCACAAGTTAAACTTAGCTATGCTTGCCTGCATTTCTTCCGTCAGACGAGCTAATTCATCACTTGCCGTGGCAATTTCATTCATTGCATTTTTCTGCTCTTCAACAGAAGTAGATGCTTGATCCGTACTAGCTGCATTTTCTTCTGATATAGCAGACAAGTTCTCGATCAGATTCACTATTTGTTGTTTCTTCTCTTCCATACTCTCTCCAGATTTAACGATATGCTCTAGTGTTGCTTGCATTTCTTCAATAGCAGAAGCAATCCCTGTAAACTGATCACTTGTTCTACCGAGGCTCTGTTCTTGAGAGCTTGTATTCTGATCTACTAACTCCATTGTTTTTACCGTATTTTCTGTCTTCGTGGTTAATTCCTCAATTATCCCGACAATTTCTTCAGTAAATTGATTGGATTGCTCGGCCAATTTTCTAACTTCATCTGCTACAACAGCAAATCCTTGTCCAGCCTCACCAGCTCTAGACGCTTCAATAGCCGCATTTAGTGCTAATAAATTGGTTTGTTCAGAAATACTTTTAATCATTTGACTTGCCGTTGCAATTTTATCGACACTTTCATTCGTTGTAACAATATTATCTTTGATGTCTGCAATAGATTTTGTATTATGCTCTGTTTTTTGAATTAAATCGTTCAAGCTTTCAAGACCTGCTTCTTTTAACTGATTCACATTATTAGTTGATTGAGCAAATGATGCAACATAATCTTGATTTTTCTGAATTAAATCTCCTAATTGTTGAACATGTTCCAATCCTTGTTCCGTATCGTTAGCCTGTTCACTAGCACCAGTGGAAATTTCATTAATCGTTGTTGCTACCTCATTTGCTGTAGCTGATGCTTGCTGGGTCGTAGCTGATAATTCTTCCGATGACGCAGACACATGCTCCGCTAGACCACCTGTAGACTGTATTAAATCGACAAAATTTGTTCGCATACGAGATAATGCTTTTGCCATTGTTCCAATCTCATCTCGTCGGTTTTCGTAGAGTAATAACTCTTCTTCTACTTCCTTAGTTAAATCATAATTAGATAATTGATCAATACTAGAAGTAATATGTTGAATTGGTTTAGTTAATGACCTACTACCATAATAAGTAACAATGATACCAATAATAATGAATAAGATTGTACTGACTGCTAAAATAACCATTAGTCTATTTAGGAAACCATAAATTTCAGACTTATCTAGTTCTAGCGCTAACATCCAATCTTTACCTTCTATTGGTGCGAAACTAACAAGTGTATCTATTCCTCCAAAAGAATGTTCACCATAGCCTGACTCTCCTTTTGAAATTTCTTGCCTATAAAGGTCTATCACTTCATCAGGTGATTGATCTTTTTCCGATATATCATTACCGTTTGCATCTTTTTCAAGATTGAAATCTACTTTATCCAATTCTAATATATTATGTTGTTCTTCTGTTATGAAACTTTCTGGGTGTGCTTGATAATCTCCATTTAGTCCTACAATAAAGCCTCTAATCGAGTCCAATCCTTTATACTCTACTTCTGTTATATATTGATTGAGCATCGCGGTTGGCTTTTCTCCTAGTAAAACACCAGTAACTGTCCCATCACTCATAACAGGCGCCGCAAAAACAAAGTAGGCACCTTTTTCTTCGTTACTCTCATCTACTTGTATATCAGAAACAAGTGTGTTACCTTCCAACGCTTCTTGAAAGTAAGTCTTGTCACTAATGTTCTTCGTTTCATCTGTACCATAGTAAGTTGCATGACCATTATTATCAGCGTAAGCAATGGATAAATAACTTTTTTCCTCGATTTTTTCTTCAACGAATCTCTCTATTTCACTTTTTCCCGTATCATTTGTAAATAACTGATTTTCGGCCATAGCTTCCATATACAGCTTTTCTCTGTCTAGATTAGCTGCAACTAATTTGGACGCTTCTTTCGCAGCACTTACCAAACCTTTTTCTGTATCAGAATCGATTGTGGAAATGGTGTTATAGATTGCTATTCCACCTAGCCCTATCGTAATAACTAAAATTAAAGCCGTGTAGACTAGAATCATTTTTGATTTAATTGATTTCACTTGATACTACCCCCTATTTGCTATTTCCTTGTAGGGTTAATATCGGAGTAATCTGGAAAAAATCAATAGTTTTTATTTTTCTTATAATTCCGACTCTTTTGACGAGCAATATAAGAAGCGGGAGCTTTACAACTCCCGCTTACTGTTATCTAGACGTTTACACTAATAAATACTGTTCTATTCCCACGGCTTATTTTTTTCCATCACTTTCGCTAATTCTTTGCTAGATTTTCGTCGACGCTTTCTCGCTTCTACACGCTCTTTTGCTGTCTCGTGTAAATATTTTTCTTCTTCTGTTTCTGGAACTACATTTGGCACAGGGATTGGTTTACCTTGTTCGTCAACTGCCACAAATGTTTGAAAAGCAGTAGCCGCAATCGTTCTCTCACCCGTTAATAAGTCTTCTGCCAGTACTTTCACAAAAATCTCCATAGAACTTGTACCTGTCCATGTAACAAAGGACTCTAAACAAACCGCTGAGCCGACACGAATAGGTGCTAAAAAATCAACTGAATCGGTCGAAGCTGTTACGACAAGGCTTCTCGCATGGCGCATCGCAGAAATAGCGGCAATATCATCAATATAGCTCATTAACTTCCCACCAAAAAGTGTGCCATGATTATTCGTATCAAGTGGTAGCACATGACTTACTTTGACTGCTCGTGTCTCTTTAATATACTTATCTTTCATCAGATCACCTTTTTTTCTATTAAAATTTCTCCAGTACTTGCGCTAATTTTTTCACACCTTGCTTCAATTCATCCAAGTTATGGTAACTAAACGAAAGTCGGAGCCATTCCTTTCCGTCTTCTTCTTGTAAGAAAAAGTACTTACCAGGTAAGAAAGATACTCCTTCTTTAAGAGCTTGCTGTAACAGTTCACCTGTATCCACCCCATCGATTTTCACCCATACAAAGTAACCACCATCAGGAATATACCAAGAAACAGATGATGACAGATACGTTTCTAAGGCAGATAAGATAGTATTAGCTCTTTTCTTATAGGAAGCTCTTATTATATCTAGTCTACTCCCAAATGGATGATTTTCCAAATATGTCGCCATAATCGCTTGAGCAAATGGATGATCTAAATCCTTTTTAAACCAATACAAAGTCGAGATGATTTCATTTGTCGCTTTAACCCAACCGATTCGCAATCCTGGTGCTACTACTTTCGACAATGACCCTACATAAAGCACCCGATTCTCTTGGTCCATCGCATTTAGTGTTGCCAGTGATTTATCAAAATATAATTCTCCATATGCATCATCCTCTAAAACGAGAAAATCAAATGTAGAGGCAAGCTCTAACAGATGTTTTCGTCGCTCCATTGACAACGTTGTACCAGTTGGATTATGAAAGGTTGGAATCGTATATATAAGTTTTGGTAATGGTAATCCTTGTTCCTTTCTTTCTACTAATCTATGTTCTAACACTTCTGTCTGCATGCCATATTCATCCATTGGGATACTAATAAACTGGTTCGTATAATTACGGAATATCTCTAACGCTTCCATGTATGTTGGTGCTTCTACTGCTACAACTGTTTGTTCATCAATCAAAATTCGTGCAATCAAGTCAATCGCCTGACATGCACCAGCCGTAACAAGCAGCTCATCTTCCTCTACATCCATGCCACGTTCAATCAATCTAGTTTGAATTTGCTGTTTTAATTGATCGATTTTAGGCGTACCTACATAGTGAAGCGGTAAGTCCTGCTCCTCATCCAGCAGTTGTGCTACTGATTCCTTTATTTCCTTCGACGGCACAAGATCAGGCGCTAGAAATCCTGAACTAAGTTTAATGCAGTTTTCTGGAATCGTTGGCATCCATTCTCCAGGTGGATCATTCCTTAACGCATTTTTAATATTATTGGAATAAAATGAATCAATTTTCATGATGACCAGGCTCCTTTTTAGCGGTTAACATAGTCTTTCAAGCTTTCATTGTACATTAAAAAGCACTGGTAAACACCAATGCTTTTCATTAACTAAATAAAAAATGGGCGATTAAGGCAGCTATCGGTAGCGTTATAATCGTTCTTTGTAAAAAGATAATAAACAACTGGAAAAACGAAATGGGAATTTTTGATTTTAATAACAGAACACCAATTTCCGACATATAAATTAACTGGGCTAACGACATTACTCCAATCACAAAACGAGTCAACTCTGATTCAATCCCACTACCTATTACTGCAGGTAAAAACATATCCGCAAACCCAACAATCATTGCTGGTGCAGCTGCTTCTGCCTCTGGAATTTGTAATAATTGCAGGAATGGAATAAATGGATACGATAAATAATTAAAAATTGGTGTCGTTTCTGCAATAATCAATGCAATGGTTCCAAGTGCCATCACTAATGGAATTAAGGCAAACCAGATATCTAATACATTTATCACACCACTTTTTATCACACTGCGATAACTTTTCACTTGTGATGCTTTTTCTACTGCTTTTTGTACTCCCCATTTAAAACTAGATACCCCTTCAGGCACTACTTCATCTATTTGCTTACCTGTTGCTTCATAGTATGTGTCCTTTTTTAGTGACAACGGTGGAATCCGCGGTACAATCATTGCAGCAACGATACCTGCAACGATGACAGTTAAGTAAAATGGAACAAACATGTGATCAATATC
This sequence comes from Gracilibacillus pellucidus, assembly GCF_033949965.1. Classification (NCBI taxonomy): domain Bacteria; kingdom Bacillati; phylum Bacillota; class Bacilli; order Caryophanales; family Bacillaceae; genus Gracilibacillus; species Gracilibacillus pellucidus. Next base: position 261,050 of record NZ_JAWZSR010000002.1, read on the forward strand.
TAAAAAGCGTGATATAACTAAACTAAACGCAATCGAAGCGATCGAAAAATTCGTTGCAACAACCGCAGCTTCTCTTTTCGTATAATAACCCGATTCATATTGTTGTGTTGTTAATAACACACCTACTGTTCCGCTCCCCATCCAAGATGCTAGTGCATCAATTGATGAACGGCCAGGCAACTTGAATAATGGGTGCATAATTTTACGGACAACCGTACCGATAAAGTCCATTAGGCCGAATTGTAATAAGAGAGGCATAAAAAGAGAGGCGAAAAAGAACCACACCATCAATACCGGAATTAAGTCATATAGCATCGTTCCACCTGTTGCCATTGACCAAATAAACTCAGGACCAATTTCATTCAATGTCATCACCGCAAACACTGCTCCTACAACACGAAGTATGATCCATAACGCCGAAACATGAAATAAATCATGTAAAAAAGGAACCCTGTTAACAAATGGTACGTTTGTCCATTTTGCGAGTAAACTACCTATTGCTGTTATACATAATATTACCGTCACAATTAATGGAATATAACTTGCTAGAAGGTGCTGCAAGCCATCTGCGAACACACCTAATCCAATCGTTACCTTATCTCCTATCGGAACGGGAACAAGGAATAACAGTACTCCAATTAATGACGGTAACCAAAATTTCATATATTGACTTGCTGTAAATTTATTTATTTCTTCATTCATGATGTTCTCTCCATTTTGTCATTGTTAGCGAAATCTATTAAGATATTTAATGTCCGCTTTTCTCCTACTTAGAGTCTTTAGTAACGTTTAAATCTTCAAGTAGGACTGTTTACATCGTAATAAAACGAGCAAGTTATAATATATCATCAAATCGTATATTTATGCAATCCATTCAAGGTTATCTTGAAGATTAAAACTTCACAGACACTTTTGATGCCATTATTTGTATGCTCGATTTCCATTTTATTCAAGAGAAGCAGTCGAGAGCGAGTTTTGTCCAATGCCTTTCCCAATCTCTTAAACCTGGTGCACCATGTTTTTTTAAGTACGATGGTCAATCAAGATCAAAACTATTTTCGAACGTGGAGACAACATTTAACCAAACACGGCGGAACCAATACAGAAGCAATACAATTTCAAGAAAGTATCGTAAAACGAATATTTCCAATCGATGAGAGGGGATTAACAGATATACTACACCAAACTTCATTCACACAGACAGATATCCTCTTATTTTCAATCGTTGTTTTTCACAGGTTTTATCTGTTTTAAAGTAGGTACAGAGTCATGAAAGACGCCATTATTGTTATTGGAAGATATGGAAAAGTAGGCAAGATGATTTACAAGCTATTAGCTAAACAGTTTCCTGGAAAAGTATATGCTGCTAGAAATATCGTCACTTTTTAACAAAAGTTAGAAAACTAAAAAAGAGGATATTCTTGCTTCAGCAGTTCTAAGTATTTTCAAAAAGAATATCCTGCTTTTCAGAAAAAATAATCGTCGAACAATTTATTTTAAAAAACTCAAAAAAATGTTAATATACATTCTTAAGGGGGTCTTGTATATGGGGAATAAAGAAACAGAAAGGGTTCATTTAACAGGTTCTCTAACTTTTAATGACTACAAAAAACATCTTACATATCATCTAAGAAAACCAGTTCTATTTTACTTTTGCTTTGTCTTTTTCTTTACAGTATATTTTTGCTATAACATAATAAGTGATGGTGCTTACATTATTATAGTTCCTATTGTTACCATCGTTGCCACTCTAGTCGCATTAATATTTTCTTTCTTATTAAATCTACTGCTTCGTCTATTGGGACGACGAGAATTTAATAGTGATTTAATTTCTAAAAACGAAATTAAGTACATAATAGACGATGAAGGTATAAGACAACAAGTTACGGAGCGGATGCATAATTTTATTGAATGGCGCTACATAATAAAATATTATGAGAGTGAAGATTTGTTTCGTCTATATGTCTCTCGAAGAAAAGCTATCATTATACCTAAAAGGTTTTTCGTTTCTAACGATGACCTAAAGGTTTTTAAAAAAATCGTCAATCAAAACATTTCCAGAGTAAAGTTAATGCGAAAATAGGAAAGAAGAGGCTGGGACAAAACCCAGCTACTTGTTAAGGTTGTAGATCTAACTTTTTAGCTGCTGCACCAAACATATCACAAAATATTTCAAATTTTTCTGCTAACGACACACCTAGTAATGCCACCATCGAAATGTCTTCTACACGTTGATTTTTATTTAGCGATAAGTACCGAAGAATTTGAGCGTTTAGCTACTTTCTGACTTACACTTCCTAAAACAAATTCTTGAAATTTATTCAGACCGCTACTCCCTATCACGACTAAGTCAAATTGATTTTCATTTGCATATTTTACAATAACAGGGCCAGGATCACCGTGTAGAATCTTCACTTGATAGTCAATATTAGCTTTCTTTACTAAGCTTTCTATGTCCATTAGCTGGTTTTCTCGTATATTCTTTACATCAGCAGCACTCCAGTTATTTAATACTTCCGCCCTCACTTCATCTTCATCTACAACATATACAATTTCTAATTCAGCTCCTATACTGGAACTAGCAATAAAAACCGCACGCTCAGCAGCTTTTCGGGAATGCTCCGAACCATCCGATGCAATTAAGATTTTATGATACATAATAACCCCTCCAATCAAAATAGAAGATAACTCTATTTATAAACAAATACCCTTCCCCTACGAAAATTAAACCGCTCTCATTTTTTGGTTTGTAAAAGCTTTTATTTACCTAGCTACTTCATTATTTCTACTCATTTTTTTATCTATCATTTATTCTGTACATATAACTAATTCTACTAAAAATGGTTCTTACTGAAGGGTGATGTTAACAGATGAAAATGGTAATGCTGGTTTAGTTGTTGCTAAACCAGCATTCGTATCTACTAACTACTTTTTGGAGCAGTAGTATTAATTTGCGTAGTAACATTTAATCCAAGCGTTTCTTCTGTTTCACTAAACATATCATGGAACATTTCTGGATTTTCTGCTAATGATACACCATAAGATGGAATCATTTCTTTTATCTTCGGTTCCCATTCCCCGATATATTCTGGGAAACATTTTTCTAATACTTCGAGCATGACATGTACCGCTGTTGAAGCGCCTGGAGACGCACCTAGTAATGCAGCAATCGAACCGTCCTCTGCACTTACTACTTCGGTACCGAATTGTAGTGTTCCTCGTCCACCTGCTTCTGTATCTTTAATGACTTGTACGCGCTGGCCTGCTACGACAATATCCCAATCTTCTGATTTTGCATTTGGTACAAATTCGCGTAACTCTTCCATGCGTTGCTCTTTTGAAGAGAGAACTTGTTGAATTAAATATTTCGTTAAGCCCATTTCTTTTACGCCTGCTGCTAGCATCGTCAATAGATTATTAGGCTTCACAGAACCAATTAAATCAAAGTTGGATCCTGTTTTTAAAAATTTAGGTGAAAAGCCTGCAAATGGCCCGAATAATAACGATTTCTGATTATCAATATACCGTGTATCAAGGTGCGGAACAGACATTGGTGGTGCACCTACTTTTGCCTTGCCATATACTTTCCCATGGTGTTTTTCTGCTATCTCTGGCTTATTACAAACCATGAACAAACCACTAACAGGGAAACCACCAATTCGTTTTGACTCAGGGATTCCTGTTTTTTGCAATAACGGCAGACTACCGCCACCACCACCGATAAATACAAAATCAGCAGTATGGTACTCGATTTTGCTATTTGCGATGTCAAACACCTTCACTTCCCATGAACCATCACTTTTTCGTTTGATATCCTTCACACTATGCTTATAGTTCATCTCTACTTGTTTTTCTGCTAAATGGTCAAATAACTTACGGGTTAATGTACCAAAATTCACATCTGTTCCATTGTCCATTTTCGTCGCTGCAATCGGTTCACCATCTTCTCTTTCTTCCATAATTAATGGTATCCATTGCTTCAATGTTTCAGGGTCATCAGAATATTCCATTCCTGCAAATAGTGGTAATTTTGATAACGCTTCAAAACGTTTTTGCAAAAAAGCAACATTCTCTCCCCCTTGAACTAAGCTCATATGGGGGATTGGCATAATAAAGTCTTGCGGGTTTTCAATCAAATTACTTTTTACAAGGTAAGACCAAAATTGTCTAGATACTTGAAACTGTTCATTTACTTTAACAGCTTTCGTAATATCCATTGTTCCATCAGGTTTTTCGGAAGTATAGTTAAGCTCACACAATGCGGAATGACCTGTACCTGCATTATTCCACTCATTAGAGCTTTCCTCTCCGGCTTTATCGAGTTTCTCAAACACGGTAATATCCCAGTCGGGTACTAATTCTTTCAATATCGATCCTAATGTAGCACTCATTACCCCAGCACCAATTAAGATAACATTTGATTTTTTCGGTGTGTTGCTCATTAAAACCTTCCTTTCCTGCCCCTTTGTCTACTTTTTACCAAGCTATGCCCTTACATATATCAATATAAATAGCTATAAAAATAATTGACTATTACCCTTTAATTATAAACTATTTAAGATGGGAAAAAAAGTGAGAATAACGTCGCAAAAATAGGCACAATCCAATTATTTAACATTTGCTACAGAAAGCTTTAGAATAAAGATAGACGAATGAGAAAGGGTGAGTATAAATGAAAGTATTAGTAGTAGGTGCTAATGGACAAATTGGAAAACATCTTATCAAATTTATACAAGAAGATGACAACTTAGAGGCAAAAGCTATGATTCGAAAAGAAGAACAAGCTAGTTACTTCCAAGAGCATGATGCAGAAGTTGCCATTGTTGACTTAGAAGGCGAAATAGAAGACATTGCAAAAGCAGCAGAAGATGTCGATGCCATCGTTTTCACAGCAGGTTCTGGACCTCATACTGGCAAAGATAAAACCATTATGATTGACCTCGATGGTGCAGTTAAAACAATTGAAGCTGCCAAACAAGCGAATGTAAAACGATTCGTCATGATCAGCTCCTTTGATACCACTCGTGAGGCAATTCAGTCCGCCCCAGAATCATTCGCACCATATGTTGCTGCTAAACATTATGCTGATGAATGGCTAACAGCAACAGATTTAGACTATACGATTATTCACCCAGGTGGACTAACAAATAATGAAGGTACGAATAAAGTGCAGCTAGCAGAAAAGGTGGATAGAGGCGAAGTGCCACGGGAAGATATCGCAAAAGTAATTGCAGCTACACTAAACAATGACTCTACAATCGGCAAAAGATTTCAAGTTATCGGCGGTAACACGCCAGTAGAAGAAGCCGTACAATCTATTTAATATGTAAACGCAAGGCTGGGATAAGTTATTAACTTGTTTCAGCTTTATTTTTTGCATAGCTTGTCTCCTTTACTGCATATACATAAAAGAAATAACTGTTTAAGGAGGCTGTTTATGCCATTAAAAATCTCTAATCATCAACTTATTAGATATGTAGTCGGTTATGTATTTATTGCTTCTGCACTAATGAAATTAGTTGTCACAGATTTTACCGGATCTTTTGCTAACTTTGGCATACCATATCCTCAGGCTGCTGTACTTATTATTGGTCTTATTGAACTAATCGGTGGAATATCTATTATTTTTAATTATTATGTAAAACAAGCGACCGTTCTATTAATAGCGATTATGATCGTAGCTATTTTCCTTACCAAAGTACCTGCACTTCAATCTGGTCTACTAACATTTGCATTTGAAGCAAGATTAGATATAGTGATGTTTTTCCTTTTATATATATTATGGAGCCACAAACAATAAGGGGATTAGAAGCTTCTTTTTAGGTTACTGGACACTCTCAAAAAAGGCTACCCAGCAGTCACTAGGTAACCTTCCAACATTATTGATTAGATACATGCATATCCATTTGCGGATATGGAATAGAGATGTTTTCTTGATCGAATTTTGTTTTTACTTGTTCTAAAATATCAAAATGAACATCCCAATAATCGTCTGCATTTACCCAAACTCTTACGGTATACTCTACCGCGCTATCACCGTGTGCAGATAGGCGAATAAATGGTTCTGGGTCTTGTAAAACTAACGAATGATTTCTAACGACACTTTCTAATGTTTGAAGTACATGCTTCGTATCTGTTTCATAACCTACACCAAAAGTAAAGTCTACCCTACGCGTGTCATTGACAGTATAGTTTACAATTCCTGCATTAGATAAATTACCATTCGGAATAAAAATCACTTTATTATCTGGTGTAATCAGCTCTGTATATAAAATTTGAATACCTTTGACTGTACCAGAATATCCTGCACCTTCAATATAATCGCCAACATTAAATGGACGAAGTGTTAATAATAAAACACCACCAGCAAAGTTAGCTAATGTTCCTTGGAACGCTAAACCAATTGCTAAACCAGCCGCACCCAAAATAGCTGCGAATGTTGTTATTTCTACACCTAACGTTGCAATAACGGAAAGCACAAGTAAAATTTTTAAAATAGCACTGATCACAGAATTAATAAATGGTTTTAAACTCTCATCTAGTTTTGTCTTTTCAATTCTAGAACTAACCATTTTCATAATGAATTTAATAACGGGAAATCCAATTATTAAGATAAGAATTGCATATACTATTGGTTTTCCGAATTCAATTGCCAAATCAATCCAATCCATCATATCTCCCTCTCTTTCTTTTTCACTTAAAGTATCATACCATAATATTATTCGTATTACCGTGATACTTTATGACTATATGTATAGTAAAAATCGAGTTGCTTTAACAATATACCCCTTTTTCCTCTCCATGAAACGACAAAATTTAAGAAAAGCGTAAGCGCCCGTTTAAAAACGTAGCGGCTGGAGCGAATCAACTGAGATAAAGGAATCACGGTGAGTTTACGAACCGATGATGACTTTCACCTCAAGGTACGACGACCACGATGTTCTAGTATCGACGTTGGTCACAGGATGTGACCGAATGTAGTCGATGAAAGTGCGACTAAGCCTCTGGTTTCACCAATCGGCAAGTCTGCTTTATCGTAGGGCGATTCGTGAAGTCGTCTAGTTTATGGGCGCTCAGAGCTAGACAAATACACAAATTTTATACTTTCTTTACTTACGAAAAAAGCCGAACATCTTCATCTACCTAATCCAGATGAGATTGTTCGACTCTATATCAATACTTATTCTTCCACTTTAAGTACAATTTTACCTACAGCATGGTGTGTTTCACTCAATTCATGTGCATCATATACACCTTGGCGTGTTAATGGGAATGTGCTACCTACGATACTTTTGATTTTTTTCGCTTGTAGTAAATCACCTATTTTGCTTAGCTGTTTGCCATCAGGATTTAACCAGATACTTTTAGCGACAACGTTTTTTTCTTTCGCTTTCTCTTCATCTGGTTGGCCAACGACGGATATAAGGCGACCTGTGTTTTCCTTTACGACATCGAAGCTATGTTTTTCTACTTCGCCACCCATTGTATCTAAAACAAGGTCCACTTTACCAACAACATCTCTGAAGTCTGTTGTACGATAATCAATTACTTCATCCGCACCTAATGACTCAAGTAATTCGTGGTTTTTCTCACTTGCTGTTGTATATACATATGCGCCAGCTTCTTTCGCTAATTGGATAGCAAATGTTCCTACACCACCAGCTCCAGCATGGATTAACACTTTTTCTCCTGCTTTAAGGTCTCCATGATCAAACAACCCTTGGTAAGCGGTCATTCCTGCTAATGGAACTGCTGCAGCTTCCTCAAAAGAAAGAGCAGTTGGTTTTTTCGCTAATAAATGATCATCGACAATCGTATATTCTGCATACGTGCCAAAACGTGTTGTGTCAGGACGTGCAAATATTTCATCGCCGACTTTCCAATCTGTCACTTCTGAACCAACTTCTTCAATGATTCCAGCAACATCCCAACCAACTGTAATCGGGAATTCCCAATCAAACATTTGTTGTAAGTACCCTTCACGTAGCTTCCAATCAATTGGGTTAATAGAAGTTGCTTTCTCACGTACTAGTACTTGATGTGCACCAAGTTCAGGTAATGTAACCGTTCCTTCCTCTAATACATCTTTACTACCATATTTATTAATAATCACGGCTTTTGTTTCCATGAATAAATCTACTCCTTTACATTCATTCAGAGTTGCTTCATCTGAGATAGATATCATATCACTTATAGTATAACGCTGAAAAACAATCTGATTCGAGTATCATTAAGAATGTGCAGGATAATGTTTTACACTTTGTTTTGCATCATGTTTCAACATAAAGTGTAAAGCAAATCCACCAATAATTAGCAAGATACTACTAAAGTAGAACACGGTTGAAATCGTATAGAGACCAGCAATCCAACCACCGATAACAGGGCCGATAATATTACCTAAGAAACGGATACTTGTATCATAGCCTAACACCTCACCTTGAATAGATAATGGTGTTACTTGACGTACATATGCTGTCTTCATCGGGATGATTCCACCTATTGCCATTCCTAATAAGAAGCGGACAATAACAAGCTGCCAAATATTATTCACTAACGCCCCTGGCAAGAAGAATAGTGCTGATAAGAATAATAAAATAACAAGCACTCGCTCATAACCAATTCTATCGCCCAATTTCCCCCAGTTACGTGACATAAACAGATTACCTAATCCTGCCGCTGAGAATGCTAGGCCCGAAAAGAACGCTATACTTGCTGGTCCATGTATTTCTTCGACATACAAGGACAGAATTGGTTGAATACTGAAGTTTGCAATTTGGACAAACATCGATACAACGATAATACTCACTAATACTGGGTTAGCTAGAATATGTTTGATTACTTCTACCGCAGAATAATTCGTACGTTCTTTCTTCTCCGGTGCTATTCTTGTTTCTTTCACACCTAATACTACAAAGATAGCTGCAAGAAAAAGTGTAATAGAAGTCAATTGAAAGGTTGCAGAATAACCAATTGTATCTGCTAATACCCCACCTAACAACGGACCTAATAAACTCCCTGTTACATTACCCGTTTGCAATGTCCCTAAAACTTTACCAGCTATATTCTTAGGTGTTTGTGTTGCAATAAATGCTTGTGACATGGAAATAAATCCAGTAAAAAACCCCATAAACATACGTAAAACAAAGAGCTGCATAACATTTGTCACAAATCCCATTAATAAGACCGAAATTCCTAATCCAAAACCTGCAATAACTAAAAAAGTTTTTCTCCCATGCTTATCACCAAATCTTCCCCAAATTGGTGAAACAATAAATGCAATTAAAAAGGTAATCGCAAATACCCATCCTGACCATGTTTGGACATAATTGTCAGAGTAATTGCCTAATGTTCCAATATATAGTGAAAGAAACGGGATAACCATCGTTAAACTTGCTGCAATAAAAAAGTTCGCAAACCACATAATCGACAAATTACGTTTAACTAGTTTTTCTTGGTTTAAAATAATACCCCTTCTTCTTTTTTTATTTCGACTCTCTAAGTATTATCATACGCTTTTCATTGACAAAAATAAAACAGTATGCCCAGAGATCCTATCATTCGAAATATTGTGTAAATTAATGAAGAAGATGAGGTATATGGTTACTTTCTTTTCTTTTGTTTTATCTTTTCTTTCAATACATGCAAAGCACCCTTAAAGAGGTTTCCATTGACCATCATTAAAAAGCCATCAACCATTGGCATATTTACTATTCCCGCTGTCATTCGAGCAATACCTCTCATCGGCATATTAAATATGGACATTTTCATCAAGTTAGCCGTACTTCGTTTCCCTATTTTTTGGAGGAACCAATGTGCAAATACAATAGAATGATAAACTAGTCGCCCAAATGCTCCTTTTGCATATTGAGTTTGTGCAATCATATCGTTATAACCAAGAGGCTTCGAGCGATCCCAATTAGCTTCCGGCACGGATTTACCTAATAATTGTTCAAACTCTGCTAATGACACTTGTTGCACCTTTCCAGAAAAATAACTCGGAAGCTGCTCTTTATTATAAGGTAACGGCGCATCTGTTCCTTCAACAAACAGTTCACTCTCTAGACGAATATCTGCACTTGAAGCACCAATCATTATTTTATACTCCGCCTCTTCTACCTCCCATGTGTTTGTCTTCACATTAAAGTAACGGAAAGTTTTATCATCAAAAGGTATACGAACCGTTTTCGTCTCACCTGCATTAATAAAAACTTTAATAAAACCTTTCAACTCTTTACTCGATCGATAAATTTTATCCGACTGGCAACCAATATATAATTGAGCTATCTCCATGCCTGCCTTATCACCAGAGTTAGTTATATGAAAGGTAACACCTCGTTTATCTACTCTAATTTTCGAATACGTAAAATTCGTATAACTCAATCCATAACCAAATGGAAATTGCACATCAATCTTTGCTGTATCATAATAACGATACCCTATGTATAAACTTTCACGATATTCAACTGTCGCCTCATTTCCTGGAAAATGGTGATAAGAAGGCGTATCCTCATATTTTAATGGATAGCTTTCCGCTAGTTTCCCCGACGGATTCACATCACCAGATAAAATTCGTAGTATCGCTCTTGCACCAGCTTGTCCACCTAGATAACCATGTAATAACCCTTGTACTTTATCAACCCAAGGCATCTCTACAGCAGATCCACAAGATATAATACCTACGATATGCGGATTTACTTCATGTAACGCATATAACAAATCTATTTGATTATCAGGTATTTTCATATTATTACGGTCAAGTCCTTCTGCTTCTGTTACTTCATCTAATCCAACATACAGTAGTACTACATCTGCCTGTTTAGCTAGCTCACACGCCTTATCTATCATGCGTTGGTTTTTCTTACCATATCGTTCAAAACCAGGCTCATAGCCAATACTGATAATACCTGATTCCTCAAAACAATTCATCGTATGATCAAGAATAGTTGGATTAACGAGTGATGACCCTGCTCCTTGGTATCGTGCATCTTTTGCGAAATCACCAATAACCGCCACTTTTTTCCCAAACTTTAACGGCAAAATATTATCCTCGTTTTTCAATAATACCGTCGACTCTTCTGCTACTTTTTGGGACACACGATGATGCTTTTCTATGTCAAATTTAGCAGAGTTTGTTTGATTCGCTTTTTGCGTTGTGAACACAAGGTGAAGTAGCCGATCAACCGCCTCGTCCAACACGCTTTCATCAAGTCGACCAGTGTTAATTGCTTCAACTATTTCAGCATCCGTTTCTCCAGCTGTTGTTGGCATCTCTAATTCATTACCTGCTAACAAGCCTGATACACGATCATTACTTCCTCCCCAATCCGTAATAACCGACCCTTGAAAGCCCCATTCATTCCTTAAAATATCTTGTAACAAATGAACATTTTCATTTGTATACGTTCCATTTAATTTATTGTAAGATGTCATAATTGCTTTTGAATTTCCCTCTTTAATCGCTATTTCAAAAGCAGTTAAATACATTTCGCGAAGTGTCCGTTCATCTACAACCGCATCAATGGTCATCCGTTTTTCTTCCTGATTGTTAACAGCGAAGTGCTTCACACAAGCTGCAATATCAAAGGATTGAATCCCTCTAATATAACTGGCAGCCATTTTTCCTGCTAAGTACGGATCTTCACTAAAGTATTCAAAATTCCGACCGTTTAACGGATTTCGCTTCATATTAATTCCCGGACCTAACAAGACATTCACATTTTGTGCGATGGCCTCTTCTCCTAAGTATTCGCCCACTTTTTCGCCTAATTCGAGATTCCAACTATTCGCAACGGTGGCTGCTGTCGGATAACATGTAGCAGGAACTCCTTCATTAAGCCCTATTTTATCAGCGGCAATAGCTTGCTTCCTAATACCATGAGGACCATCCGCAAGAAAAATACTGTTAATCCCTAAACGTTCAATATCTTGTGTTTGCCAAAAGTCTTTCCCTGACATAAAGGATGCTTTCTCTTCTAATGTCATCTTTGCAATGATATTATTATATTTCATATGAATTCCTCGTTTATCGTTAAATTCATTTCGTACACCATGTTCTCTACTATATCACACTAGAAAAAAGCGCTCACACAATAACTACTATCCTCATTAAGAAAAGCGTAAAGTACCCGACAGAAACATAGCGACTGGCACGATCCGAGCTAGATAAAGTGAGACTTCAATCAGTGGGAGTTTTTGACTCCCACTAATCGTTAGCGCAACTTATCAAGGCGTTAACGTCCGTTTATCCCCCACTTAGCTTCTTTGTTTTAACTCTAATCTTGAAGTGGGGGTATTACGGACTCATACACCGTGATAAATACGCAAATTTTATACTTTATGTACTTGAAAAAAGCAGAAGACTTCATCTCCTGCTTTCTTTCTATTATTTAATTAAAACCTACTAAACGCTGTGATATTTTATACGCTCCTACTGATATCTTTCGTCCAGCTCTTCCTGGTAAATTGATCAATCTGCCCATTACACCATATTTCAAGCTTTTATACAGACGAAAATCATGTTCTTTCACATAGTCCATTAACTCTTTCTTTTTTGCCAAGTTTTCTACTGTTCCTGAGCGGATCAATAAAATAGCGGAGACAACTGTTACAATTTCTAGATGCCTCAGTAAATAATTTTGTAACGCTTCATGTTCAACCTGCATTTGCCCTGCTGTTTCAATCATGAGCTTATTTACTTTAATTTGTTGATCAATACGTTTAATCATTACTTGTTCTTGTACAGATTGGTCTTCCCTACCAATGAAATAACGGTAAAAGTCAACATCCATATAATACATTTTCTTCACATATTCCAACGGTGTAAAAACATACAAATTATCAACATAAAAAGTATGCTTAGGTAGTTCCAAACCACATTCATGTAACAATGCTGTTCGATAAATAACAGAGTGCATTAAAATATATTGTCCTTTGCGAAAATGACCTACCTCATCCCACGTAAACACTCTATTTTCTGGCATTACATTATCATACTTCATCGTTTTCTTATACTTTGCCCCTACTTTTTCATAAACAAAGTTACTTAAAAACGCATCAATTAATTCCTGTCCACTAGTAAGTTTTCTAAGTGTTTCAAGTATTTTCAAGTAGGCTCGAATTTCTACCCAGTCATCACTGTCTACCACCTTAAAATATAAGCCAGAAGCATGCTGTATCCCTGTATTAACAGCTTGACCATGACCACCATTCTCTTGATGTATAGCCTTCACGATTGTAGGATATTGTGCTTCATAGGCATCCGCTATTTCCGCTGTCTTATCACTTGATCCATCATTAACAATGAGTATTTCTACCTCTTCCCCACCAGGTAATAATGACTCGATACAATATCGCATATATTCTGCTGAGTTATAACATGGTATGGCTACTGATAATAGTTTCATAAATTACACTACCTTTACTCTGCTTGTTTTTCAGGTTCTTGCTTAAAAATTACTTTAAATATAGGGAAGAACACCCAGAATGAAATGGCACTATTAATAATCATCGTAATAACATCGGCTGTTGTTTCACCAAAGCCACCCCAACCCCATGTATTCATAAGTAGATTATAGATTGGCGCCTTATAGAAACCTTGCGCTGCTGCTGCACCGATGGTAATTAGAATATAAGCTATTAGATACCAAAAAGCTGCCTTCCAAATATTACTGTTCGATTTAAAAGTAATACTTCGTTGCGCGAAAAAGTTAATGATTTGTGCGATAGCTATCGTGATTTGTACTGCTAAAAAATAAGCTAAACCACCGCCACCACCAGCAGATAACGGACCTGCAGCATAGTCAAACACATAGTATGATGAGCCATCAAAATTTTGCCCAAATTGCATAATTTGAAAATTCGTTGACACTAAAGCTGTTTTCGCAAAAATACCTTTAAAAATAGGCATTAACGCTAACTGTAATACGGTGATACCATTACTTAACATGAAAAACACAAGAAATTGTGCAATATTTGGATGTTTTTCTTTATATCTAGCCCATATACCTAAGGGCCCTGAAGCTAATTTATTTTCACTACCCATTTTATCTCTCCTCTGCCACTGTTGCCACTATTTCCTTAGATTCTTTTCGTAATTTTCTTTGTTCTTTTAGAAAATGTCGCAGCCCTTTGAAGAATTGACCATTGACCATCATCAATAAACCATCTAGCATTGGCATGTTTATTACTCCACCTGTCATTCTAGCAATCCCTCTAAACGGCATGTGATAGACAGACATCATAATTAAGTTCGCTGTTTCTCTTTTGCCGATCTTTTGTAAGAAACGATGACTAAAACGGATTAAATGAAAGGCAAACCGTGCAATCCAACCTTTAGCATATTGACATTGTGCAATCGTATCATTATAGCCGAGTGGTTTTGTTCTGTCCCAAGTGGAAACAGGAACTTGTCGACCTAATAAGTTTTCAAATTCAGCTTGTTCAATATCTTTCGCTCTCTTTCCTGCGTAATAAGAAGGTAACGCATCTTTATCATACGGTAATGGCGCATCTGTCCCCGTAACATGCAAGAAATCTTCTAAGATCACATCTGCACTTGATGTACCAATCATAATCGTATAATTCGCTTCTTCCACTTCCCATTTATTCGTTTTTACGTTAAAATAACGAAATGTTTTATCATCAAATGGAACGGTCACTTCTTTCGTTTCTCCAGGGTTTAGGTATACTTTTTTAAATCCTTTCAATTCTTTCGTAGGTCGGAAAATGGCATCTGATTGACAATGAACATATAATTGAGCAACTTCAGCGCCAGCTACATCACCCGTATTAGTAATGGTAAATGTTGCCCCTTCATCACTTATCTGAAGATTATCATAGCGGAAAGTGGTGTAACTTAACCCATAACCAAATGGAAAACGAACATTTACTTGAGCTGTGTCATAATAACGATAACCGATGAGTAAACCTTCACGATATTCCACACTTACCTCTTTACCAGGAAAATGTTCAAATGCTGGTGTATCCTCATAACTAATTGGATATGTTTCAGCAAGTTTCCCAGAGGGATTAACTGCACCAGTTAACACATTCAAGATTGCCTTCGCTCCAGCTTGGCCACTCAAATACGCGTGTACAAGTCCTTTCACCTTATTAATCCATGGCATCTCTACTGCCGCACCACATGACAAAATCGCTACAATATTTGGGTTTACTTCATGAATAGCTTCTAACAACTCAACTTGATTTTTCGGTATTTGCATATGACTACGGTCAAGGCCTTCTGCTTCTGTTACTTCATCTAAACCGATGTATAATAAAATGACGTCTGCTTTAGAGGCTAAGTCACACGCTTCGTTGACTAATTGTTTTTTCTGTTTGCCATAACGATCAAAACCTTGTGCATAACCAATATGATTGATTGGTAGCTGTTCTAAGAGCTCCAATGTATTATCCAATTTAGTAGGATTAACAACAGATGAACCCGCCCCTTGATAACGAGGAGTTTGAGCAAAATCACCAATCGTTGCCACTTTTACATTCTCTTTTAATGGTAAAATATTTGCTTCATTTTTTAGTAAAACAAGTGATTCTTCTGCTGCTTGTT
This sequence comes from Gracilibacillus pellucidus, assembly GCF_033949965.1. NCBI lineage: Bacteria > Bacillati > Bacillota > Bacilli > Caryophanales > Bacillaceae > Gracilibacillus > Gracilibacillus pellucidus. The sequence continues at coordinate 276,615 of NZ_JAWZSR010000002.1, forward strand.
GTGCTTTTTGATGGTGTTTTTCTATATCAAATGTTGTATTGTACGCTTGTTCAAATACTTTTCCAGTAGTAAAAATAAGTTCAAGTAAGCGATCCACACATTCATCTAAAACGCCTTCACTAATCTTTCCTTCTTGAATAGTCTTGATAATCTCTTTATCTGTCTCACCATCGGTTGTTGGCATTTCTAACTCGTTTCCAGCAACTAATCCTGCTACACGGTCATTACTACCGCCCCAATCCGTTACCACTACACCATCATAGCCCCACTCTTTACGCAAAATCTCTCTCATCAAGTGGATACTTTCATTTGTATATTCACCATTTAAACGGTTATAAGAAGACATCACTGTTTTTGTCTCCCCTTCTTGAATAGCAATCTCAAAAGCTGTTAAATAGATTTCGCGAAGTGTCCGCTCATCTATAATCGTATCAATGGTCATTCTGCGTTCTTCTTGATTATTTGCAGCAAAGTGTTTCACACAAGCAGAAATTCCTTTTGACTGAATACCTTTGATATAGCTTGCAGAAAGTTTACCAGCGTGGTACGGATCTTCACTAAAATATTCAAAGTTACGACCACATAATGGATCGCGCTTCATGTTGATTCCTGGGCCAAGCAACACATTTACCTCCTGCGCAACCGCTTCCTCACCCAAATACTGTCCAATCTCCTCACCAAGCTTTGTATTCCAACTATTTGCGATAGTTGCAGCAGTTGGGAAACATGTCGCAGGGATACTCTCATTAAGCCCTAAATGGTCCGCTGCTTTTGCCTGTTTACGAATGCCGTGTGGTCCATCAGCAAGAAACATATTTTTAATACCTAAGCGATCAATATTCTCAGATTGCCAAAAATCTTTTCCTGACATTAATGATGCTTTTTCTTCTAGTGTCATCTTGTCAATAATCTGTTTATGCTTCATATCAGATACCTCTTTTCAACCCCTTATTGGCGGTGTTTTGTCATAAAACACCGCCTCAAGGAATAGATTTTATTTAATTTGCTGTTTTTCGACGTTTTCCTGTCGCAATTTTACGGAACCCTAATGTAAGTAACGCTAGAAGTAAGAGGTCTGCCATACTTAACAAGACAATCCACCATGGATAAGGTTTTTCATTCACTTCTAATGCTTTACTATTAGCGATAGTGTAAAGAATATTATGACTAGCCTCACGCATTGCTTGCTGTCCTGTGTTCGTATCTTTACTTTTCGCTGTTGGTTCATCCCCCATTGGCGTCAGCATTAAATCTGTACCACCACGGATAGCTTGATCTGGAACCATATATTCGTAACCATCAAAGTCTGTAATTACTACGCCTCTGAAGCCCCATTCGTCGCGAAGTACGTCTTTCAACAATCCTTCATGTGCACCAGCCCATTTTGTACCAAATCGGTTAAAGGAAGACATCATCGCCGTTGTACCACCTTCTTTAACTGGTAATTCAAAGGCTTTCAAGTAGATTTCACGAATCGATTGCTCATTCGCCCATGTTGCTACGCCTAATCGATTTGTCTCTTGATCATTTAGTGCATAGTGTTTAATAAATGTATAAACACCTTGGTCATTAGTTCCTTTTACTACAGCGGCACCAATTTTCCCTGAGATGAATGGATCTTCTGAATAATATTCAAAATTACGGCCTGAGAATGGTGTACGGTGAATATTCATCGCTGGACCGTAAATACCAGTGATATGGTATACTAACGCTTCATTAGCTAAATATTCGCCCATTTGTTCTGCCAACTCCATGTTCCAAGTAGAAGCAACAACTACTTCACTTACATATTGAACACCATTGACACCAGAGAAAATACCATTGATACCTGCTGGGCCGTCTAATTCCTCAGTAGCTGGCTTACCAATAGATTCAATTGCTTGCGTACCATATCCACCATATCCAATTAACAATGTCATATCTTCAATTGACAATTGTTCTAGTAATTCTCCCCATTTCGGATCATCATAATCTAGACCTACAACATCTTCCAACGTTAAGTCGTTCTTAGCAAAAACGATTGGTTCGTCATCTGGATTATCTTCTACAGAAAGATCTTCCATCGCGGCAATAATCTCTTCTGTTGCTTCCTTATCCGCTGTACGTTCTGTCGGTAATGTTCCTTCCCAATCAGCACGAGAAACATATGTTAAATCACCTTTTGTATCATCAAATTGATTGGTTGCTACAACAAAATCAGAATCACGCTTATTCTCTTCGTTATACACAATTTTGTTTGATAATTCATATTCTCTTTGATCGATAACATCATGAGAATTATTCATCAACTTAATTCCGTATGTACCTTGATCAAGTACATATGCTTGCTCCGTTTCTGCATCATATGAAGCCATATCTTCTACCGCAAGCTCTAGCGTAATCGTTTCGGATTCACCAGGCTCTAGCATGCTTGTTTTATCAAACGCTGCCAAATTAACATGTGATTTTTCAATACCACCGATTTCATATGGTGGTGTGTAATAAAGTTGTACTACTTCTTTACCTGGTTGTGTACCATTGTTTGTAACTTCTATATCCACTGTAATCAAATCATTGCTTTCCTGATAATCGACAATTTCTTGTGAGAAATCTGTGTAGCTTAGTCCATAACCAAATGGATACTGAACTGCTTCACGATAAGCCTCTTCATCCATTTCACCTGTTTCATTATCAACGTAACGAGTTTCATAATAACGATACCCTACGTAAATACCTTCGTTATAATTCAAGAAAGTGTGTGTATCAGGTTCATCATCTGCACCTTCGTGTTCAGTATTAGAATATTTAAAGTCCCCTGCATTATAGAATGCTGGTGATGTTGTCACATCATAAGCATAAATATTTACTAATCGACCAGAAGGGTTTACATCCCCTGCAAGTACTTTCCCTACACTATTGTTTCCTGTCGCACCTGGTCCACCAATTACAATAGCGCCATCAATTCCTGGGTTATCCAAGAACCCTAATTCCATTGCATTACTTGAATTAATGACTACGACTACTTTCTCAAAATCCATTGACGTAACCATATCTATCATATCTTCTTCTGCTTCTGACACTTCAAGGTAATGACGGTCATCAGATCCACCAAATTCACCTGTTTCAAATGGTAGGTCCCCACCTTCACCACCTGATCTTGATAAAACGATTAATGCTACATCAGAAAAGGTTTCCGCATCCGCTTTCACTTCGTCTGTAAAGGCTTCTTCTGGTGGTTGACTTAATGTGTAATCGCCTCCATCCAAACTAAAAATGTCTGTTTCCTCTTTTTCTGGTTTATTCTCTTCATAAATATCTGTTAGTTCTTTGTTCACTGTAAACCCAGCATTCTCTAACCCTTGTTGTAGGGAGATATTTTGCTCTTCATCACCCGCACCTGAACCACTACCACCGTAAACGATTTGGACAGAAGCTTGCCCGAACACGTTTACATTTTTCTCGCGTTCATCCGATGTATCAAGTGGTAATGCGTTTTCTTTATTTTCTAAAAGAACAATTCCCTCATCTTCAATACGTTCAACTAATTCACGTGAGTCATTTGTGACTTGCTCCAATGCCTCATCATCAATTTGAGGCTTTGTTAAATATTGATTAATCGCAACGTTAAAATAGTCCACAGCTCCATTAAACACCATAACTATTACAACACCGAGGCTTAATAAGGAAAGTAATATACCTCTTTTTACTTTTTTCTCTGTAGGATTACGTTTCGACCAAACAAAGCCGACTATAAGTGTTATTAGCCCTAATACAATAATGCTTATAAATACTGTTTTCACCGCGTTTGGAACGCTTACAACAGGCATTATAATTGCTGAAGCGATACTCAATACGACAAATAAGACTGCTAAAACACCTAATAACTTTTTGTTATTACGCTTCTCACTCATGTATTTCCCCCCTAAACTATGTCTGTAAATAAGTTGATACACAGTGTATGTGCTTTCACAACTATATACATAGCTTAACTCATAGATATCATCCTGACCATCAACCAAAAGTTCACTACTAGTAACTTTTAGTTGAATGTATAAAAAATAGCCATTCTAACAATAAATAATTACTTGTCAGAATGGCTAGCTTTCTTCTTTTATCACAGGGCACAAGCGTCACTTTATATATTTCTCAAACAAAGCTATGGCTTTTGATTGCACTCCTTGCTCGCGATAAACTAAATATATATTTTGGGGAATTTTCTCCTTTAGTCGAATCACTTTTATCTGAGGATGGGCGGTCGCTTCTTCGACAAAATCAGTAGATACGCCAATATAATCACCTGTTGCACATAATTGATGAGCGGTCATGATGTTTCCAAATTCATGAATAATGTGTGGAGTAAAGCCATATTCTAAACACCGCTCTACAAATGGATGATCCTTTCCTTTTCTTACCGCTTTAACAACTAACTCACTTTCTTCTAATTCTCTAATAGAGACTTCTTCCTTGCTTGCTAATGGATGGTCTATAGATACAATCAACACTACTTCACCTGAAGCAACCACTTCATAATCACTATTATGAATACCCTCTGGATCTACAACTAATCCTACATCAATCTCCTCATTAAATATATTATCCATATTCGCCTCATCTGGATATTCCTTTAATTTCACTTGAATAGAAGGGTGCAAATGGGAAAATTGAAACAAATAATCTAACGGAAATAAAGTTGTAGCAGAGTATGTAACTAGCACATTCAAAATCCCTTTACTTCCACTTATAAGACTTATTTCATGTTTTAAATCTTCAATTAAGTAACGTAAATGTTTTGCACGAGCGTGAAGTACTTCGCCAGCTTCTGTCGCCTCCACTCCACGTGGCCCTCGCGAAAATAATTCAGTCTCTAATTCTAGTTCTAATTGTTTAATTGTTTTACTTACCCCTTGAGGAGTAATATATAAATCCTTTGCCGCAGCCGTTACACTTTTCTTTTCATACACTTTGATGAAATATTCTAATGCCTCTGTATTCATAGCGATCCCTTTCATTCATAAAGTGAGACTTCACTTCCTCGTTTTACTTGAACCTTGAAGTGGGGGTTTTACGGACGTTTGCACCGTGATAAAACAAGTTTTGTTCTATCAAATAAGAACAAATATTGCGAAAACTTGTAGAATATGAAAAAATACAATTGATATTAGCTTATCATAAAAATGATGGTTGTGTGAGATTTTATATCTAAAAGGAGAACAAACGATGTACGATTATTTAATTGTTGGCGCAGGCTTATTTGGGGCTGTCTTTGCATATGAAGCAACCAAACGCGGGAAAAAATGCCTAGTTATTGATAAGAGAGAGCACATTGGTGGCAATGTGTATACAGAGGAAGTAGACGGAATTCATGTACATAAATATGGGGCACATATTTTCCATACAAACAATCAGGAGATTTGGGAGTATATCAATCAATTTGCATCATTTAATCGTTATACGAATTCTCCCGTAGCAAATTACAAGGGGGAAATATACAATCTACCATTCAATATGAATACTTTTAATAAGTTATGGGGCGTAACAACACCGACAGAAGCGAAACAAAAAATCGAGGAACAACGAAGGAAAGCGCATATTACAAAACCTCGCAATTTGGAAGAACAAGCTATTTCCTTGGTCGGTATCGATATCTATGAAAAATTAATTAAAGGATATACGGAAAAACAATGGGGAAGACCTGCGGAACAATTACCTGCATTTATTATCAAACGATTACCTGTACGCTTTACCTATGATAATAATTACTTTAATGATCGTTTCCAAGGTATACCGATTGGTGGGTATACACAAATTATCGATAAAATGTTAGCAGACAGTAATATTAAGTTGCAAGTTGACTATTTTCAAGATAAAGAAACATGGGACAAGCAAGCTAAAAAAGTCGTTTATACTGGTATGATCGACCAATTTTTCGATTATAAATTCGGTACTTTACAATATCGAAGTCTAACATTTGAAACGTCGTTATTAGACGACACAGATAACTATCAAGGTAACGCTGTTGTGAATTATACAGACAAGGAGACACCTTATACGAGAATCATTGAACATAAACACTTTGAACATGGTACACAAGATAAAACCATTATTACCAAAGAGTATCCTGCTGAATGGAAACCCGGTGATGAACCATATTATCCTATCAATGATACTACTAACAATACGATGTATAAACAATATAAAGCATTAGCAGCGCAAGAAGAAAACGTTATATTCGGAGGCAGACTAGCTACTTATCAGTATTATGACATGCATCAAGTCATTGGAAGTGCTTTAGTTGCTGTCCAAAAAGAATTCGATTAACGAGCGTTTAATACTAGTTTATCGTTTTCGTCCGTATATCCCCCACTTATCTTCCTTGTTTTAATTCGAAGTTAGAAGTGGGGATTACTGACTGATGCACTGTAATAAATATAATCAAACCCGTTTGACATTCCTCATTTTACATGATACATTTTAACCATTCACATTAATTCATATTATGGATTGTTACTGATCTGATCAGGCATTACCATATTCCAAATACACTTCCGTATTTTTACAAGATGGGGGAATAAGCTTTGAAATATATGAAAGCCTTTAACAACAATGTGGCTTTAGTAGAAGATTCCTCTGGGCTTGAGTGGATTGTAATGGGTACGGGTGTCGGTTTCCAAAAAAAGAAAGGGGATCCAATTGATGAGTCTAGCATCAGACGGAAGTTTGTAGCAGAGCAATCAACAAGTCGAAAACCCTTACTTCAACTATTAAAAGACATGGATTCCGAAGTCTTGGATGTTTCTGTAGAGATTATTAAGAATGCGGAATCACAACTAGGCGTTACCTTTAGCAATAATATTTATTTAACACTTGCGGATCATTTGAATTTTGCCGTCAAACGGGCAACAGAAGATATTGATTATGCGGATACAAACCGTTGGGAAGTAAAAAATCTCTATCCGAAAGAACATCAAGCAGCACTTGATGCTATACGCCTTGTATTTGACCGTCTCGATATACTTCTTCCAAAGAGTGAAGAAACATTTTTAACTTATCACTTCGTTAATGGTCAACAGACGAAAAAGACGCGAATTGAAGAAACATTAAAAATGACGGAAGTGATCAACCGCATTATCGAAATTGTGCAGTACCATTTTCAACTTAAGCTTGACGAAGAATCATTAAACTATACACGTTTTATAACTCATCTGCGTTATTTCTTCATTCGCCAATACAATCAAGACCCTGTAGATGGTGAAGAAATGGACCAGACACTTTTAGAAGTAGTCAAAGATAAGTACGAAAAAGCATACCAAGCTGCTGAGAAAATCGCAGCACTATTAAGGCAAAAATATGGTTGGACAGTCTCATCAAATGAAAAACTATATTTAACTTTACACATTTGGCGAGTTACGAATCGTCAAACAAATGAATAGCAACATAGTGGATTGTTACTAATACTATTTTAGGCATTACCCAAACAGACTAAGTGCATGAGCATTACTAGTCCTTGTTTGGGTATTTTTTATGCCTAAAAGACCCAAATTACTAAAGGAGGAGAACAATATGGCTTCACATAAAGAGTTAGCTAAACAAGTCGTAGATAAAATCGGCGGCGCACAAAATGTTGATCAAGCATGGCACTGTGTAACACGTCTCCGTTTTAATTTAAATGATAAAGATAAAGTAGAGATAGAAGACATCAAAAAATTGAATGGTGTTATGGGGGCACAGTTTTCTGGTGACCAATTCCAAGTTATCATCGGTAACCAAGTATCTGATGTGTTTGCAGAAGTTGAACCATTAGTTGGTGGTAGCGGAAGCAGTGAAGGGAAAAATTCCGGAGAAAAACAAGGAGTTCTTTCCTTAGTAATGGACTTTATCTCTGGTATTTTCACACCCATTTTACCAGCACTTGCTGGAGCAGGTTTATTAAAAGGATTTAACGCACTATTTTTAACTGTAGGTTGGCTGACAGAGGAAAGCCCGACTTATATGGTACTAAATGCAATTGGAGATAGTGTATTTTACTTCCTACCATTCTTCCTAGCTGTTTCAACTGCAAGGAAAATGCGGACGAACGAGTATCTCGCTCTTATTGTAGCAGGTACATTGATGTATCCTACATTTGCTGAAGCATTAGCTGGAGAACAAACATCGATTGACTTTTTAGGTTGGGGATTCATTAATATCCCATTGATTGATTACAACACCAGTGTAATACCGATTATTTTAAGTGTTATCTTACTGAAATATGTGTACGATTTAGTAAAAAAAGTAATTCCATCTGCCATTCAATTAATGTTTGCACCGATGATCACGTTCTTAATTGTTCTTCCACTATCACTATGGCTAATCGGGCCGTTAGGAACAACAATTGGTAACTTTGTTTCAGATATCTTTAATTGGCTATTTGATTTCTCTGGGCTATTTGCTGGTTTATTACTTGCAGGATTGATGCCATTAATTATCATGACAGGTATGCATTATGCATTCGCACCAATTGCGATTACAAGTATCGCTGCTTTAGGTTACGATAACATGGTTATGCCAATGATGTTTATTAGTAACGCAGCACAAGCAGGAGCAGCCTTAGGGGTTGCCGTTGTAACTAGAAATGCCCAAATGAAACAACTTGGTCTATCAAGTGGTATCTCCGCAGCTATTGGTATTACCGAACCAGCGATGTACGGAGTTAATATGAAATTGAAAAAACCATTTGTTCTAGCAATGATTTCAGCAGGACTAATTGGAGCATTTGCAGGATGGTATGGATTAAAGGCATATACAATGAGTGGTATTGTCGGCGTCTTCGCTCTTCCCGTTTTCGCTGACCCAACAGGGGAATCTGCAAGCTTCCTTGTAGCTACAATCTTATTCATTCTGGCAATTGTTTTACCATTTATTTTAGTACTCATCTTCCGTTTCAAAGATGTGGAAGATGATACGATACATGCAAAAGAAGAAACAACAAAACCTGAAACAAAACAAGCCGAAGTAGGAAAAGAAACAATGGTACAATCACCATTAAAAGGACATATCGTTCCATTATCAGAAGTATCTGATCCAACTTTTGCTCAAGAAATTATGGGGAAGGGAATTGCAATTGAACCAGAAGAAAACCGTGTTGTTGCACCAGTCACAGGATCCATTATGGTATTCCCAGATTCACAACATGCTATTGGTATTAAAGGAGATAATGGGGAGGAAATTTTGATCCATATTGGTATTGATACTGTTTCATTAAAAGGGGAACATTTTAACGGATTAATCAATGAAGGTGATCGAGTTGAAGTAGGACAAACATTAGTTGAATTCGACCGTGATGCAATCCGTGCTAAGGATATCCCAACTGTCACAATGATTCTGGTAACAAACACCGCTGACTATCTTGATGTACTACCAATGAACAATAGCGGTGAAATCTTTGAAGGTGAACACCTGTTAACACTTGTAAAATAGGAAATAATAGAGGGCATGATCAAGTGCCCTCTAATCAAATAAAAGGAGTGGAAGAATAATGACAAACGCAATCAATGGATTCAAACCTGATTTTCTATGGGGAGGGGCTACAGCTGCCAACCAAGTTGAAGGTGCTTATAATATAGATGGCAAAGGACTTTCAACTGCTGACATGGTTAAATATATTCCAAAAGAAGAGCGTGGCATTCACAACTTCTCTATGGACGTAACAGCAGACTATATTGAAGGCGTGTTAGCAGGAAAAGTAAATGATCGCTACCCTAAACGTGACGGCATTGACTTTTACCACCGTTATAAAGAAGATATCGCTCTTTTCGCTGAGATGGGCTTCAAAGTATTCCGTCTATCTATTAACTGGGCTCGTATTTTCCCTAATGGTGATGACGCTGAGCCAAACGAAGCAGGTTTACAATTTTACGATAATGTCTTCGATGAGTTAAAAAAATACGATATCGAACCCCTAGTAACACTATCACACTATGAAACACCATTAGAACTTTCTCGTAAATATAATGGTTGGTACAATCGTAAATTAATTGGTTTCTTCACTAAATATGCAGAAACTGTCTTCAGCCGTTACAAAGACAAAGTGAAATATTGGTTAACATTCAATGAAATTAACGTTATTACACATAGTCCTTATACTGGTGGCGGTGTATTAATCGATAAAATCCCTGGTAAAACAAAAGACCAAATCGCTTACCAAGCAGCACACCACCAATTTGTGGCAAGCTCACTTGCTACAAAGCTAGCACATGAAATCATTCCTGATGTACAAGTTGGTTGTATGTTAGCTCGTATGGAAACATATCCACATACGAATAATCCAGATGACATCTTGGAAGCACAACATCAGAATGATTTGAACTTATTCTTTACAGATGTACATGCCAAAGGTGAATACCCAAGCTATATGAACCGCTACTTCGCTGAAAATAACATTACGATTGAAAAAGAAGTTGGCGATGATGAAATTATTAAACAATATACCGTTGACTTCATTTCCTTCAGCTACTATATGTCTGTAACAGTTGCGACACAAGGTGCTCACGACGAAGTAGCTGGTAACATGATCAAAGGCGGCGTGAAGAATGAATACCTAGAATCATCTGACTGGGGCTGGCAAATTGATCCGAAAGGTTTACGTGTTGCTTTACGTGATTTTCACAACCGTTATAACAAACCTTTATTCATCGTTGAAAATGGGCTCGGTGCATTTGATACAGTTGAAGAAGATGGGTCTATTCATGACGACTATCGCATTGCTTACTTAAGCAAACATATCGAACAAATGAAAGAAGCCGTGAAAGACGGCGTAGACTTAATGGGCTTCACTGCATGGGGGCCAATTGACTTAGTAAGTATGTCTACATCCGAAATGTCTAAACGTTATGGATTCATCTACGTTGACCAAGATGATGATGGTAACGGAACATTAAACCGTTCTAAGAAAGATTCATTTGACTGGTATAAAAAAGTAATCGAAACAAACGGTGAAGAATTGTAAAGTGAGACTTCAATCAGCGGGAGTTTACGGATGTTTACACCGTGGTAAAAATAATGTAAGTGCGTTACCATTTAGGTAGCGCTCTTTTTTGTTATAAAGGATAAGGATGAATGACCTTTGGATGATTTCGGTATTCCAGGCCTTCATTCGCTCCATGAGTGACTGGATTTTTACCCAGATGATTTTTAAAAGATCGACTGTGAAACTTTTGGCTAATCCGCTTCGTATATTATAGTAAAAGGATGGTGAGTAACGTGGAAATAGTTATAAGTATTGTTTTTATAATGTTAATCGCTTATCACTTATACAAATTCATCTATATGCTAACGAAGTTAAATCAACCAGCTAGTTTACCCAAAACGGAAAATGATTTAAGTGAATTAAGAAGCACCTCACTCAACAAATTAAAACCTTCTACTTTCAAAGGACAAAAGCTAGGCATTATTCTATATACTATTACATTGCTGATTGCCAGTTCTCTACTCATTACAATGATTACAACAAATCAGTTCACCCTTGCATTCGCTCCATTGCTTGTACCATTATTATTTGCTGAACAGCACTATTTTAGTCAATTCGCTATTAGAGAAGATGGCATCTTAAGCAACACGAGATTTGTCCCATGGAAAAAGATTCGCTCCTTTACATTCATTCATATTGATATCAACCATCGAAATTATGGCTACCCAGAAATCAACGATAAGTATGAACTGAAAATAAAAACAACATTCGGAGCGATAAGATGTATAGTATTAACAGACGAACTAAAAGAACGATTAGCAGAAGAACTTATTGCCCATCATGTACCTGAAGCAACCTCTAATGAAAAAATTACTCCAATAAAGTGAGACTTCAATCAGTGGGAGTTTTTAACTCTCACTGATTGTTAGCGAAACTTATCAGGGCGCTAGCGTCCGTTTATCCTCCATCTTCACTTCTTTGTTTTAACTCGAATCTTGAAGTGGGGGAATTACGGACGTTTGCACCGTGGTAAAATAAAAGGAGCAGATATCACATCTGTTCCTTAAAATGTATCTTCAAACTTTGCATCTGAATAAATGGTAATGAGAATAACAGAGTTGGTATCTCCGATATTTTTCACTTTATGCGGCACACTTGCGTTCCAACTAAAGGAATCTCCTTCTTCTGCGATAATAGACTCTTCCCCTTGCTCTGCCAAGACTTTTCCTTTTAACACTAAATGACTCTCTTCCCCTTCATGCGCATGCATATCTTCTTCTCCAATTGCCACTCCTGGTGGTGCTTCGACAATCAGCATTCTAAGTGGTCCTTTGGATGTTACATGTTCAATCTTTACATCTTTATAGGAAATTTTCTTTCGCTTATCTTTTCGCACAACACGCATATGTTGTTTTTTTTCTAACAATAAATATGGTAAAGGTATATTTAAAAACTCAGCGATTGTATTTAATGTATTAATAGATGGTGATGTATTATTGTTTTCTACATTACTAATAAAACCTTTTGATAGTCCCGTTCCTTCACACATTTGTGCAATCGTAATTTGCTTTCGCTTTCTAATTGCTCTAATCTTACCCCCAATATCCATTCCAATCATCTCCATTTCGTATCCATTACATCACTTAATCTAATAGTAGCAAAAGGATTGACAGTCAGCAAGGACGATGTTACTCTACAAGAAACTAATATTTCTATTAGAAAACTACATAAGTTTGTTTTCTAATATGAATTATTTATTTTTATTCAACAAAACAGGAGGGTTAATGATGAATAAAAAAGCCGAATTTGGTGGATTATTATTACGAATTGTATTAGGAATTATTTTTATCGGCCATGGTGCAGATAAATTTCAAGGAGGTATCTCTAATACCGTTCAATGGTTCGATAGTATTGGACTCCCTGGATTTCTTGCTTATATGGTAGCGACTATTGAAATACTTGGAGGAATTGCCTTAGTACTTGGGCTAGCTACTCGTATCGTAGGAGCAATCTTTATTCTTATATTAGCAGGAGCTATAATTAAAGTTCAATTTGCTGCAGGATTTATTGGTGGGTATGCATATGACCTTGCATTACTTGTTATGTCTATTTATTTACTATTAAGTGGTAGCAAACTATTTGCGTTAGACAATCTCATTACTAAAACAAAACATCACTACTAAAATGAATAGTATCAAGATTATCGCCGTCATTGTTTTCATTATCGGACTCATCGCGTTGTTTATTATCTTAAGAAAGGAGGAAGATGACAAAGTGACTCATCAAGAGATATATACTGGAGATAACGAACCTAGAATTGGATATGTAGAACTACAAGTCTCCAATCTAGAACAGTCACTATCCTTTTATCAAGAAACGATTGGATTTAAGCTGTTAGAGAAAAGAGAAAAATCCGCGAAGCTTACAACAGATGGTAGCACTCCACTACTTTCGTTAATAGAAACAGATGATTACGTTAAACGACCGCTCGGTACCACTGGGCTATATCATTTTGCTATTGTCGTTCCAACGCGGCAGGATTTAGCTTTATCTTTAGTTCATTTATTGCAATCTGGTTATCCGGTACAAGGAGCAGCTGATCATCAATATAGTGAAGCACTTTATTTAGCTGATCCTGACAATAACGGCATCGAGATTTACACAGATCGGAATGCAAATGACTGGATTCAAACAGAGAGTGGTTGGTATGTCGGTGGAGCCGATCCATTAGATGCGGAACATTTACTGACAGAAATAAAGGATGCAACATGGAGTGGTTTACCTGACAAAACGAGAATTGGTCACATGCATTTACAAGTAGCCAATATAGAAGAATCAGAGAAATTTTATGTCGATACGCTAGGATTTGATATCGTCGCAAAAGATACTCATATGCTCTTTGTGTCAAAAGATCGCTATCATCACCATATTGGGATGAATATTTGGGCAGGTAAAGGATTACCTCAACCACCAGCAAATGCACTAGGTCTAAAACACTTTACCTTTGCTTTTACGGACGAAGAATATCAAGACGCAAAGCAATTGTTAGAGCAAAACGGCTATCATTTTGAAGAACATGAACAAAGCTTAACTGTTGTTGACCCAGCTGGGAATAACATAAAAATAACAACGATAGAGACATGAACTGGCTTTCATGTCTCTTTTTTTATACGTTGCCTACTTCCAATCCGTATACTTAAGACCATATATTTTTTCCAATTATTCAGATAATGGTACAATCAATATCATAAGGAGAGTGATAGAAATGAAATACGTAGATACTTGGGACTTAGAAGCTATCTTCCCTGGGGGTACACAATCCACTGAGTTACAAGCAAAAATCACAGATATAACGAACCAAATCAGTAATTATAAAACACAATTAAGTGACTGGAATTATCAGACACAGTCAGTCGACGCGTTCAAAGCACTTCTTGCAAAACAAGAAACTATCTCAAAAGGATTAGGACAAGCTTCAACATTTGTGCAAATGTGGCATGATGCTTATACAAATGACGAGCACGCTAATGTAGTAAAAGGACAGATGATCGAGCTTTATAGTGAGATGCAAAAGCTTTCGAATACTTTCACACAGAAGCTTGTAGAAATTCCCGATCAAGATTGGCAAGCACTTTTAGAAGATCAAGATTTACAAAAGACAGATTTTGCTTTAAACGAGATTCGTGATGAAGGAAAACGACTTCTTTCTGAAAAAGAAGAAGAATTAATCGCTGAGTTGAATAAAGACGGAATCACAGCATGGAGCAACATCTATGACACCGTTGTTTCTACTATGACGATTCCATTCACAGATAAAGAAGGAACTACAACAGACTTATCTGTAGGACAAGCGATGAATAGGATGTATGCAGATCCAGATCCAGCAGTACGAAAACAAATTTTTGAAAACTGGGAAGCAGCTTGGGAGAAAAATGCTCCGATCCTTGCCGATGTGTTAAACCACTTAGATGGTTATCGCATTACATTGCAAACGAAACATCAATACAAACACCATTTAGAAGAACCGTTAGAATACAACCGAATGTCAGAGAATTCACTGAATGCAATGTGGTCTGCCGTTTCCAACAATAAAGAACCATTTATTCAGTTCCTTAACCAAAAAGCTAGCTTACTAGGCATGAATAAGCTTGGCTGGCAGGATGTTGATGCACCCGTTGCATTAGGTGATTTAGAGCCTACTACATTTACATATGATCAAGCATCAGATTTCATCATTGAACATTTCGCATCATTCGGTGATAAACTTGCCAATTTTGCTAAGCACGCCTTAGAAAATCGCTGGGTAGAAGCTGAAGACCGTCCGAATAAACGCCCTGGTGGTTATTGTACAAGTTTACCAGAGTTAAATGAGTCACGTATTTTTATGACGTTCACTGGCTCACCGTCTGATACAAGTACGCTTGCACATGAATTAGGACATGCCTTCCACAGCCATGTGATGAAGGATCTACCTACATTAAATCAAGGCTATGCAATGAACGTTGCTGAAACAGCTAGTACATTTGCTGAAACGATTATCAACAATGCAACTGTTGCAAATGCAAAGTCAAAAGAGGAGAAAATTTCCTTATTAAATACGAAATTAGAAAATGCGACAGCAATGTTCATGAACATTCATGCTCGTTTTCTTTTTGAAAATGCCTTCTATGAAGAACGTGCAAACGGATTTGTTTCAGCTAAACGTTTAAATGAGTTAATGGTGCAAGCACAAAAAGAAGCATATGGCGATAGTCTAGCAAGCTACCATCCACACTTCTGGAGTAGTAAACTACACTTCTTTATTGATAGCGTACCATTCTATAACTTCCCATACACGTTTGGCTTCTTATTCAGTCTAGGCATCTATGCGAATTACTTAGAGAATCCTGAAGGCTTTGAAGAAAAATATATCGCATTGTTACGCGATACAGGTTCAATGAAAGTAGAAGATCTTGCGAAGAAACACCTCGATGTAGATATTACAAAAGAAGACTTCTGGGCTGCTGGTATTCAGCTTATGGCGAAAGATGTTGAAGAATTTATTGAATTAACGAAATAAGTAAAGGGAAAAGAAAGTTGGAATTCCAACTTTCTTTTTTTAATGAGCTTTGTCCTTGAGGCGCCTGCTCAACGACTTATCTTCTACTCCACTTGAGTTTTGTCTTCGAGAGAAGCTATTTCCTTCTCAATCGACTCATTTTACTTTTTATTCGCGCTTTGGCATTGTTCGTCTTTTCTTGATCAAGTTGAATTTGCTCAATACTATCTGACACTATTTTAACAAGTAGAATAGCTCCCTCTGTTGCTCCTGTTGGTAAGGCAGATGCTGCGAGGATGTATTCTTGTTCTTGTTCGCCAACTAATACTATTGCCTGTTGGTCCTCTATTCGATCTAAGACAGCTTGTTCCATCCTTCTGATTACTCCCTTCTACCTTTCTGTTTGTACATCAAAAGTATTTCCATCTGTTGTGACCGTAACCGTTCCATTCTTGTCTGTACCGTATAAGGTGATATTTAGCTCATCAAACAGTTGTAAAATCTCTCTATGTGGGTGTCCATAAGAGTTGGACTCACCCGCAGAATAAATTGCCACTTCCGGAGAAATCGCTTGAACGAATGCTTTAGAATTAGATGTTGATGAACCATGATGCCCTACTTGATAAATATCTGCTTGAAGATTTAGATTACGTGCAAGCATCTCTTTTTCTGACTTCACTTCTGCATCTCCAGTAAAGACAAATCGAACATTGCCAAACGTAATGCGAGTACTGATCGAATCATTGTTTAAATTACCTGATAGATCTGATGGATGTAATACTTCAATATGAAAGTCTCCTATATCATGTTGTTCTCCAGCTTTTGGTTCTGAGACAGCTGTATCCGTATCAATTAGCGCATCAATTAATCGTTCAAATGTTCGTGAAGTCGTTTCGTTACCATCAATCCACACTTCTTCAGGGTGATACGTCTCGACCACTTTATCCGCATTACCAATATGGTCTGCATGTGGATGTGTTAAAATCAATAAGTCCAGTTTCTCTACGCCTAAATCAGCTAAATGCTCCATCGTCAAATTAGAATCATGTCTACCTGTATCAATTAAAATCGTCGTATCATCTGTTTGTAATAATGTACTATCCCCTTGTCCTACATCTAAAAAGGAAACAATCGCTTCTGATGATAAATTACTCGCACTATTCTGAACTGGTTCCTCCACCAAGTCAAAGATGTACACTCCCGCTACGACTAGTAACATAGCGATTACGCTGACTATTTTCTTCATGACTTGTTCTCCCTCTCCCCACTTGGTTGAATTTATTTGATATGCTTAGTTTAACATTTTCAGAAATGTTTTACATCGGATATATAACATGATGCAACTTATACACGAATAATTGGAAAACAACCAGAAATAATTGGATTTATCTGTTATAATAAGGGGTAGCGCCGTTAAAGCGAGATAAACGGTTATAAGAAACTTATCAAGGAGAAACACGCCATGGAAGTACTTGGGGGCTTTATCGAATCATATGGCTATATAGCTATTTTTGTTGTTTTAGTACTTGGTATTGTCGGATTACCAATACCAGATGAAGTATTGCTCACATATGTAGGATACAATATATTCATCGGTAGAATGACATGGAGCAGTTCACTTTCAGCAGCACTTGCTGGCTCAATCATAGGAATTACCATAAGTTATTATTTAGGAATTAAACTTGGTCTACCATTTTTGAAACGATATGGACCAAAGATTCATATAAGCGAAAAGAGAATTGATACAGCATCTAGTTATTTTTCTAAATATGGAAGCTGGTTCCTTACTTTTGGCTACTATTTACCTGGTATACGCCACATCACGGCTTATACAGCTGGTATTTCACGATATAAATTTGGCCGATTCGCACTCTTTGCTTATTTAGGTGCTATCATATGGGTGCTTTCATTCCTTTTGTTAGGAGTGCTACTAGGAAATAAATGGACACTTGTCACGACATTCGAAGGCTTTTTGCATGATAAGATCATTCCTGTTGCACTTGTAGCGATCGTACTTATAGCCGTTTTTTGGTACTTTCGCAAACGGAAAAAGAATCTAGTTAAATAAACCGATTCTTTCTCCAACCTTCAAGGCTTGCTCAACAGCAAGGGTTGAGAAGGAAAGCTGTTCAAACAAGAGTATAACGGTCGACCCAAATGAGAAGTAACCTATTTCCTGACCTTTCACTAGCTTGTTACCTTCGTATGTCAGTTGGATACTATTAATGTTCAATGCGCCAACCTTCACAATGGCACAAAAACCATGCTCAGTATCCACTTCTGTTATGCGACGATAATTAGTCGAAAGTGGACGTTTACCATATTTTTCACCAAGCTTATTTACTGGATAGGACTTACCTCCTAACGTATAGTTATCAACTATTCGGCCACTTACAGGACTGTGGATACGGTGGTAATGCTGTGGAGATAAATAAATAACCATATAGCTACCACCATTATAACGGCTTGCTTTTGTTTTACTACCTAATAGTTCGTCTATGGAAAGCTGCTTACCCTTTACAGAAAAGGCGATTCCATCCTGAATCGTACCGTAATCATTAAGGACTCCATCAACTGGACTGACAGCACTTGCCTCATGTGAATCAATCGGGCGCAAATCCTGCTTCAACTTACGTGTAAACAAAGCTTGCACAGATGGATAAGAGGATAAAGGATCACGCATTTCTTCCTGATCTATTTTATATATAGAAGCGAAAGCTGGAACTAAAAATTTACTATATTTTGATTCTGTAAAAGTAGCTAACTTACGAGAAACAAATCGATTACCGGTTAACTCAACCAATGATTTTAACAAGAATTTTAACATATATACCGAAACTCCTTAACATGCGAGAAAATAATGAACTATTGTAAACTATAGTACAATGCAGCCTTTTTGTAAAAAGGGAGAGAACAATTATGAATATAAGAAAGCATATTCCAAACAGTATTACACTTGGTAACATGTACTGTGGTTTTTTATCCATGGGTTTTACTGTTCATCATTATTATCGAAGTGCTGCGGCATTGATTCTTATCGGAATGCTCTTAGATGCCTTAGACGGCAGAGTCGCACGGCGATTAAATGTAAAAAGTGAAATAGGAAAACAATTAGATTCGCTTGCAGATATCGTTACATTCGGTATTGCACCGACGATACTTTTTGCGTATACAAACGCAATCGAGGGAGGCATGCTTGATTTTGTCTTAACAGGTCTATTTATCTTATGTGGTGGTTACCGCTTAGCACGATTTAATGTGGATACGTCTGAAGATCTGTCACACTTTTCCGGGGTACCGATTACAGCAGCTGGTGGATTACTAGCATTCTCCACTCTATTTCATGCACATATATCTGCTATCGGGAATATTGTGATTATCTGTATACTAAGCTACTTGATGGTTAGCACGTGGAAAATTCCTAGCTTTAAAACAAGTATCATTTCCAAGCAATAAAACGATTGCCGTTATCCTTACCGGAATCGTTCTATTAATCTTTGATAAGATCTCTAGATTCGCATTATTATTAACAATCGTCTATTTAATCTATATTTCTTATCGCTTAAAAGTTATTCGAGATCGGCGATAATTATAAAGGACTTGGCATGATGCCAAGTCCTTTATTTATCACATGTTTACCAAACATTCTCTGCGATTTCAACTAAATGACGAATTTTGTTCCACTGTTCTTCTTCTGTTAGCTTGTTTCCTTCCTCTGTACTTGCAAAACCACATTGCGGACTCAATGCTAAGTTTGCTAATGGAATTGATTGACTAGCTTCTTTGATTCGGGCCTTGATTTTTTCCGGATCCTCCAGATCGGGGAACTTAGACGTAAGTAATCCCAATACAACCGTTTGGTTATCACGAGTAAAGCCTTCTAGAGGTGTAAAATCACCAGAACGATCATCATCATACTCTAAAAATAGGCCATCAACCTTTAACTTCGCGAAAATTGCGTCTGATATATGGTTATATCCACCACTTGTTATGTAAGTAGAACGGAAGTTACCTCGACAAATGTGCATGGTTATCAGCATATCACTAGGTTTCTTCGCAATCGCCTCATTTAAGCACTGCACTCTTTTTTCAATAATATCGTCAACGCTCATTTGATTTTTCTCCACAACTGCTTCAATGCGCTCATCTGATACAAAATCGATCCAAGATGTATCATCTAATTGTAAATAACGGCAGCCTGCATCATAAAATGCTTGAATTGCTTTTTGGTATGCTGCGACTGTATCCTGGAAGAACTGCTCGTCATCACCGTTATAGTATTCGTCTCCTTGAATTCTAGTAAATAACATATTCGGACTTGGAATAGAGAATTTAGCCACTTGACTACCGTCACCATATTTTTCAACCGCTTCTTTTAAAAAGGTAAAGTGGTCTACCATCTCATGTCCAGAAAAATCAATTTTATCAACCACTTTAATGGCCTGATTTTTCGTCTTTGCTCCCTTAAAATTGCTAATATATTCTGTCTCAAACAGCTCAACGCCGTGTAACCCAGCAAGGAAATCTAAATGCCACCAGGAACGTCTAAACTCCCCGTCTGTAATAGACTTCAAGCCTACTTCTATCTCTTTTTGTACTAATTTCTCAATTTCTTCATCTTCCACTTGTTTCAGGCTAACTTTATCTAGTTTACCTTCTGCATATGCTTTTCTCGCTTCTTTAATCGCTTCTGTTCTTAGTAGACTCCCTACATGATCTGCCTTAAATACTGTCTTTACCATCGTAATCCTCCTCTATAATAAAAAATCCCCTTCTTACAGATAAGAAGAGGATTTGATATATCTAACGATTCTCTCTTCTTATCTGTAAGCAAATTGCTGCTGGAATTGGCACAGTACTTCTAGTAAGTCCGCTGCCGAGGTTTCCTAGGGCCAGTCCCTCCACCTCTCTTGATAAGAATATACAATTATTACATAAGGATATAATTATTTGGCAATTCTGTCAACTCATGATGTAAATTATGAAGGCACTACTACTTCTTCCTTTTGTACTTTTTTTACTTTATTATTCTTTAAAGTAAATATAGATAACATAACAAACAGTACGACAATCCCACCTAAAATATAAAATGTTGTTTGATAATTAGTCAGATCATAAATCCAGCCGACCAGTGCAGAGAAAATGATAACACCAATCTCACTTGAAACCTTAAATCCTATCAAATATACCGTGGCAGATAATCTTGCATCAAAGTTAACTGATATATACTTAAATACAGCAATTAATAGAATTGGTAATTCTACAGCATGTAACATTTTCATAAATGAAATGCCAAACCCTCCTGTAACAACTGCAGAGCCCACGATACGAAAAGCCATAATAGAACCAGCAAAAACTAAAGATTGTTTAATACCGATTTTATTGACTATGAAAGGCGCTAAGAATAAAAACAAAGCCTCTACAAATACTTGGACCGAATTTAAAATCCCATAAACAGTATTACCCTGAGCTTGATCAGTGAATAGGCTTACAAAATAAACAGGAAATAGCTGTTGATCATACACTGTGTAAATGCAAACTGTACCAAATAAATAAATGATAAGATACCAAAATATCTTACTAGAGAATAAATAACGTATATCCTTCATCGAAACATTGGATACACTTTTTTCTTCTGTCTTAGAAACTTCCACTTTAAAAAACATATTCAGTAGTAAAAACATAACCCCTGTGAAAGATGCAATCCAAAAATTAATATGGGGATTGATGCTCATTAATGCACCTGCACCAATCGCGGCTACAGCATAGCCCAATGACCCCCACATTCTAGCCTTTCCAAACTCAAAATTATATTTACGACTTATCTTTTCCGTATATGACTCTAGAAAACCTGCTCCCGCAACAAAGCCTGCCCCTAAATAAATGGCACCTAGTATAGCACCTAAGTAAAAATTACTTAATAATAATGGTTCATAAACATAAATAACAAATGGAGCAATCAATACTAGAATAAGACTTTGAAACCAGACTAGGTTTTTCTTAGTGCCCAACTTATCTTGTAAATATCCATAAATGATCATGAAAAACAAAGAAAAGAAAGAATTAAAGGAATATATGGTTCCTACTTGTGCCCCTGTTAAACCTAAACTGTTATTTAACCAGATAGAATAAAAGGACCACCATATAGACCATGTGATAAAGAACAAAAACAAGTAACCAGATGAAAACCAATACTTAGTATTCTTTAAAAAATCCATTGTGATTAGCTCCTCTCACTTATTCAATGTAGTCACTTCCAAATAGATTGATATTCTTCCAAGCTCAAGCCGTTAAAAGGTACTTCCTCTTTTTCTGTGTATAATTGCATTTTTTCTATGCTTCCTCTTGGATAAAATAGATTAGTAGAAACACTTAATCCATCATTCACAAAAATCTCAACAGATGATTGATCAAGAATACTAAAAATATTCTTCACCTTCTGCCCTTTCAAAGACCCTGTGATTTCCTTAGAAAAGTCCTTAGAAAAATCAAGAATTCCAGCAGTGCGAGAAAAGAAATATACATCCTTTTCTTGATCAAAGTGAAAAGTAAATATTTCTTCCTGATCACTAATTAATCGGAATCCCCATTGGCCACTATTGGGAATCTCTTTAGTCTCTACATTAATTGTGACAGGAAGCTTTATTTCATATTCCAAATAAGCGGATGGTTGTACAGTAAATGGTTCCTCCTGCAACTGTTTCTGTTGATTCTCAGGTATGACAGGGGTTTGCTTTAATAGGTAATCTCCTTTCACCTGCTGAACAGTAAGTGTCCTAACCAGACTCATAGAACTTCTCCAAGGAGATACAGGTACTTCCCCGGCATATTCCCAGTTATTCATCCAACCTATCCAATATGTCTTTGCCGTATTATCCCACGTTATCGCTGCATAAAAATCTTTTCCTTCATCCGCCCATTTTACAGGATCTTCTGCTTGTTCATTAGGACGAAAGAATATGCCATCAAATGAACCAGTAAAATATTGAACAGCTGAACCACCATTCGGTCCACCTTCATTCATGCTTACAATGAGAACCCATATACTATCGTCCGTTCCTTCAATTGGTAAACAAACTAAGTCAGGGCATTCCCAAACACCTTCATGTGATGGATATTCCTTACCAAACGAAGATAAGTACTCCCAATCAATGAGATTAGGAGAACCATAAATTTGAATATGATCGCCACAAGCCAAAACCATCATCCATTTTTCCGTTTCCTTATGCCAAAACACCTTTGGATCACGAAAATCTTTAATAGTTGTATTTTCAATTACCGGATTACCAATATATTTTTTCCATGTTCGTCCTTTGTCTGAGCTGTAAGCAATACTTTGTTGCTGACTTTGACCATCGTGGGTAAATATAGCAACTAAACCACCACTTCCTTCTTCAAACAAACCACTCGTGTTATCTTTATCTACCACGGCTGAACCAGAAAAAATTGTTCCTAACTCATCTGGTGCCAATGCTATATCTAACTCTTCCCAGTGAAAAAGGTCACTGCTTACCGCATGCCCCCAATGCATATGATCATGATCATTACCATAAGGGTTTCTTTGATAAAATAAATGATACTCTCCTTCAAAATAAACAAGACCATTTGGATCATTAATCCAATTTTCTTTAGGAGTAAAATGAATCTGTGGTCGATGTGGTTCTTGATAATACATACTAATCTCCCCTTCTAATATGATGTTTTTTGATAGCGTTATCATTTTTCCTTGGTTACAAATTATCACTTTCTGTTTCGTATGTCAACCGGTTGACATATGGCTTTTAATACTGCTCTACCAAAAAAGAGCAGAAAAATGGAACCTATTGTGTAGTGCTTCCTTTCCATAGTTCGATTGGGAGAACCGTTTCAGAAATAGAAAATTCTTTATTTTCAATTTGCTGTTCTAACACTTTCACAGCCGACTCAGCAATCAATAAAACAGGCTGTATAATAGTAGTTAACTGAGGGGAAATGGATCGAATTAATTCCGTACCATCATAGCCAATAACTTTAAGATCATTTGGGATATGGTAGCCTAAACCTTCTGCATACTGTATTATTTTCAACGCTAATAAGTCATCACTTGCGAAAATACCATCTACATCAGGATGTTCCCTAAACAATTGTTCTATTACGTTTATATTTTCCTCTAAAAAAGCTACACTAGGCGTTTCATATACAATTGGATCCCTACCTCGCTCCCTCAATACCGCTTCATAGGCATATCGTCGATCATTAGCGGGTGTTTTTAATTGAGATGGACCATTAATATGTATTATTTTTTTACAACCACTTTGAATTAATTCATTCGTTGCAATCTCGCCACCTTGATAGTTATTAGAGCTTATAACATGTATGTTTTTTCCTAAGTAATGATCAATCGCAATAGCTGGTAATAAGTGATTATCATTTACTAAACCACGATTATACGTAACAACAATCACCCCATCTACTTGGTTACGTAATAGCATTTCCCAATATTTTTTTTCTTTATCTGCCTCATTCAAACTATTACACAACAATACTTTGTATCCTTTTCTATTACATATTCCTTCTATATGTGATACAAGTTCTCCATAAAACGGATTGCTCGTTGATGGCACAATTACTCCTATTAAATGTGTTCTATTTTTATACAAAGACCTAGCTAAATCGTTAGGAACATAGTTTATCTCTTTCATCGCTTGATAAACCTTTCGTTTTGTTTCTTCGCTAATGTATCCTCTATCATTTAGTACTCTCGAAACAGTAGTAGCCGAAACACCTGCTACTCTTGCTACATCTTGTATTTTAGGTTTCATCCTTTCACTCCTTGTGTAAATCTCATTTATTTCATTATTAAAGCGCTTTTATTAGTATACTATCATTCTTTCAAACCTGTCTTGTATTTACAACATCCGCTGTCCTCAACACCTCTGCCAACTCCTGCAACTTATCAAGCTTTATAATATGATATTCCCTTCCTACTTTTTGCAAATAATGCTTATCACAAAATTGGTTCAGTACATGCAACAAATGGCGGTAGGATACGCCTAAATAATCACAAACGGTTACATGTTTCTCTTTATAAATGCCTTGATCTGCTGTTTGTAAAATGAAATCTGCCAATCTATTTTCAAGCGGAAAGGCAAGGCTCTGTGTATATTTCGTTGCCATATGTGTGGATTTCACACTTAAAAACTTCGTTAACTCCCGCAAAAATGTTACGTCATTTAGTAATTGTGTGCGATAGCGATGAAACGGAAGTGCCAAACAAATAGTCTTCGTCGATGCTTGAATCCCTTTTGTATAATAGACATCATTTAATAATTCCATTTCTCCAATATAATCGTTGGCATTAATAAAATTAATCAGCGACACTTTCCCGTTTTGGTGAGTAACATAAATTTTTGCCTTTCCCTCTATAACATAATACAAAAAATCAGGGCGCAATCCCTCTTTAATAATCCATTCATCACGTTGATATTCATGAACTTCCATAAACTCTGTCACCGAAATAGAAAATAAATGATCTTGTAAATAATTTAGCCTTTTGTCACCTTTGTAAATTTCCATACTTCACCTCAAAATAGGAGATATCTCATATTACTTTCTGTTAGTTCCATGATATCATGCAATGGATAAGGGGGATACAAATGAATACACAAAAATGGATGAGTAGTCAGTTTTTTAGTTTTTTCCTAACATGGGGGATCTTTTTGCCTTATTGGGCAGGATGGATGGTTTATACGAAGGGAATTAGTGTTTCTGAAGCTAGCTTAATTATGAGTCTTGGTTTAGTTGCACGAGGGTTGTCTACTTTGTTCGCCTTTCCTTATTTTTCAGAAAAGGTAAGCAGTAAAACGCTTTTAAACATTACGGGAATCGGAACCATTATTGCATTACTATGCTATATACCAGCCAACTCTTTTACTAGTTTACTGGTTGTAACTGTCTTTTTACATATCTTTTTTCCAACGTTAATGCCTGCCTTAGATAGTGTTGCAAGTATTCTTGTACAACATAAGCAATTGCAACATTACGGGCGAAGTAGACAATGGGGGTCTATCGGCTTTGTTTCGATTGGAATCATTTTAACGGTTTTTACTGATAAGTTTGGTGATGAGATTATTTTTTGGGCGCTATTACTTGGGATGGTTGGCTTTGTCTTTCTTGGTCTAATGAAAGCACCTACTATTTTAACGGTGAGACCGCAGATAGACCGATCGAACAAAGTGAGTCTACTATCATTATTTAAAATCAAACATTTTGGATTAGTCCTTGTAATCGTTGTCTTATTACAAGCAGCGCATGCTACATATTATAATTATGGCTATATATTTTTACAGGATATTCATGCTCCGGTTTATCTCATTGGTGTAATAATCAATATTGCCGTTATCGCGGAAATCATCTTTTTTGCGATTGCAGATAAACATTTTAATAAATTTTCCGTTGGCACATTGCTAGCAATTGCTGCACTTGGCTCTTCCATTCGATGGATAGTTGTATTTGCTTTTCCTAATGTGATTGTTTTCAGTATCGCACAAATATTACACGCCTGTTCGTTTGCAATGGGGCACTATGCATTTATGAAATATTTGATTCAGCACATGCCACATGCACAAATTCCGAAAGCACAAGGAATGTACTCAGCCTTTGCACTAAGCTGGAGTACAGCAGTATTTACTGTTTTCGGTGGCTATTTGTACGAAATAGAACCACGCTATGCCTTCATCGGGATGGTCGTATGTTCAATACCGTCGATGTTGATTGCACTTGTTTACCGGAAATTAGAGCGTAAAAAAGAAGTAGCCATCTCTGCTTGATTCGTGATTTGTCGGGCACTTTTGGATGCTTGAAAAGGGGCTGCACTCAACATAAGTTGAGGCAGCCCCTTTTCATTATTCAATAATTAAGCTGTTTTCTTTTTCCATCTCACAACTGCGTAGATACTTCCACCCATAAGCATTAATACTAATCCTAGTACAAGCCAGTTGTACTGATTAGTCGCTGTTTCAGGTAACTCTTTTCCATCTTCGTTGTTTTCTTGCTTCGTGCCATTTTCTTCTTGATCTTGTTTGTCATTATCGTTTTCTGGAGTCGGTGTTTCAGACCCTTTAACATCTCCATCATCCGAGTCTTCTGGTTTTGTTGGTTCTTGTGGTTCTTGTGGCTCTTCAGGATCTTCTGATGGTTCTTGCGGTTCTTGTGGCTCTTCAGGATCTTCTGCTGGTTCTTGCGGTTCTTGTGGCTCTTCAGGATCTTCTGCTGGTTCTTGCGGTTCCTGTGGTTCTTCAGGATCTTCTGCTGGTTCTTGCGGTTCCTGTGGTTCTTCAGGATCTTCTGATGGTTCTTGCGGTTCCTGTGGTTCTTCAGGATCTTCTGCTGGTTCTTGCGGTTCCTGTGGTTCTTCAGGATCTTCTGCTGGTTCTTGCGGTTCCTGTGGTTCTTCAGGATCTTCTGATGGTTCTTGCGGCTTCTCTACCTCACCAGCTGGATTCTGATATAAATCTTCAACTTCTGCATCTGATAAAATAACACTATCATATACACGTACTTCATCCATTAACCCTTTGAATGGTGTATCCCAATAGTTAACTCCTAAAGCAAATTGGGCATTAGATGTAGTGAAGATATTTGGGAAGTTTTCCCCAGTGAATGCTGCTTCGCCATTAATATATAACACAGCATCTCCTTCATCTACAGTAAATGTAAGATGTGACCACTCATTCACTGGAATGATAGAATCTGCCTCTGCATCGTACCAATCATCTCCATTATGTGACCATACTTTCGTCACATTATCTCCATTTGGCACAAGGCTAATCCAATTGTTATCTGTTCTTGCACCAAAAAACGTTGTCGTAAACTCAGTAATTTCTTCTGGGTTTACCCATAGAGAAATAGAATACTGATTACTTGATATTAAACCATCTGCAAGCTTTAATCCTGATTCTCCATCAAATTGTGCGGCTTGTCCTGATACACCTTCCGCAAAAGAAATGTCGCCACCAGTATTATCAATTCTATTTCCAGTAATTGTAGCATCTTCTTGCTTGCCAGTACTGTCAGCTAAACCGTCATTAAAATCATAATGTGCAACTAAGCTACCTTCTGATTGAGTTGGAACAGATACTGGTATTGTCACTGTATCCGTCACATCCCCTAATGAAATCGTTGCTGTTAAGTCAACCTGTACATCTTCAAAACCAGACTCAGGTCTATTCACTATACCGTCTGTCGTAATGACATCAGGATGTGAAGATTCCCAAGTAATTTCAGCACCTTGTGTCGCAAGTGTTGGTAAGTTAATATCAGCAACTGCTTGTTCAGGAACAATCGATGCTAATTCACTTTTAATACCATCTACTACTTCTTGTTCCTCTTTACTTTCTGCATGACTACCCCACACAACAACACCATTATTGGACATAGCACTGAATGTCATTACCCATGACTGTGATGTTGGATCATATTGACGAATAAATACACCATCAAACGTTTCCTCGTCAACTGTTAACGATACTCGATAATCATCAGATAGTTCCCATGTTCCTGACACAGCACCTGACACCGTATTATCTTCATTTAATCTTACCCATGTAGATTCCGTAAGTTCTCCTGTAATCTCTTTACCATGGTTCACATACTTATAGTCTCCTACTACATCCTCAAACGCTACAGGTTCAATCGTTTCACCAGCATAATGATAAGGTGTTGGCACTGGCCACATATCACGGTTTTTAAATGTTTGGTGAACACGTATCTCATGCATTTCTCCTTCTTGTGGGAAACGAGTATGTGTCACAATAAACTCTTTACCAAGTTCGTCATCAATTAAATAAGAATTGTGTCCTGGTGCCATATAACCTGTTCCAATGCCTGTTCCCTCTTCACCAAGATCACGTTTAAACAAGAAGTTTCCAATCATCTTATTACCGATTTCTTTATGATCGTCATTGCCTGGGAAATTCCCTACCCCAATGTCAAAGCTCTCCGGGAAAACGGCTTCATTTCCTGCCGCATCAACATATGGCCCTTCGATATTTTCAGATCTAAACTGTCTCATTTGATAACCACCGTCAGAGGCAAGACCACCATACGTTATATAAAGGTAGTAATAACCTGCAGCTTCATCATAAACTGCATACGTAGCCTCTCCAGATCTTCCGTAGCCACCTGCAATCTTCGTACCATAATATCTATCGATCATTCGGCCATCAGCTGTTTCACCATCTTCACCAGGATAGATTGGTGTTCCGGTTTCTTTATCTAATTGCAAAATAAATGTTCCACCTGACCATGAACCATACGTCATCCATAGGTCACCGTTTTCATCATATAAAATATTTGGATCAATCGCATTTGTGTACAATGCGTTATTGAATTCTCCATCATCTGTAAACCAATCAGGATTCTCTTCTTCCAATATGCCTTCTTCGATTAGTTCAGAGATATTCGTGTTTTCCCAATGTTTATTAATTTCACTATTATTGTCATATGCTTCTTTGTTCGTAAAACCAGAATACATAATCGTATCTGTATACTCATATGGTCCTTCAATATCTTTTGATACGGCAATACCAATAGCAGATCTAATATACGTAGAAGATGCACTATAATACTGCATGTAAGCACCTGTTGATCCGTCTTCCCAAACAAAATCTTCATTCCAAAAAATATCTGGTGCCCAAATAGCATATCCACCTAAGCTATCTGAATCATTTTCTCCAGCCCATTCAAATGATTCTGCTAGGTTTTCAGATAAATTTCCGAATATCGGATTATTTTCCGGTGTTTGATACTCCGTGTCCACTATAGAACGCCAATTAATTAAGTCATCTGATTTGGCAACCGCAATATGCGAACCAAAAGCATAATAGGTATCATCAACTTTGATAATCGATGGATCGTGTGCAGAAGCACGTTCCAACTCAAGTGGTGCTTGTTCTTCACCAAAAACTGTAGTAGGTAACATTAATAACAAAATAAAACCAACAATCGATATCCTTTTCATAAAACTAACCATTATTATTCTCCCTTCACTAACTAAAATGAAAACGCAACCAAAATAACACTTGTTTCATACACCTGATTAGTAACCTCGCAAAAGAATATATTCTATGTATGTCTAGCTGGTTCTTATTCTCTCACGCCGTGCTCTTATAATCATTCCTCCCCTCAATATATAAACCGCTTACATATAAGATTACTATAAAGATATAACTTACTCAACTGAAATTTATCAAAAGTAACATTTTTATTAATACAAAAGTTATTTATTTACTTTTTAATTATCCTTTATATTTAGAAAATGAATTCGATTTTTCGTTTAGCTATTCAATAAAAAATAAAAGGGATAAATAATCGAACACACAGAACATTTTGATAATGAAAAGCCGTCCTCATTCTTTCCAAACAGCTACTGTCCATATTTTACAAATTCCACCAAACACTCTAAAGAGGTTTACCGTCTCCACAACTCGGTAATACTAAGTGTGTTGAGCATAAAATCATCACTTTTAAAAAAAATTATATTTTTTTATTTGGTTGAATTCACTAATTATTTATAGTGTGTGTCCAAATTCTCGCTTGCATATAATATAACTATCACATTCCTTTATATAATGCGTTTTCTGTTCATATAGTTGAACATTGCCTAAAAAAGGGGCAGGATTTCGAATAAATCGACAAAAAGTGCATTTGCTATTTTTCCTACTTTTAGGGATAATAAAATAGTTTTTAAAATAAAATTTGAGGTGAAATCGTGAAAGACAAAGGATCCGTGTTTTGGATTTCTATTGTTATCTGTGCAGCTCTCGTTGTATGGGGAGCAGTGAATCCTGACAATCTTCTATTCGTTACATCAAGTGTTACAGCTTTTATTTCAGACAAGTTTGGTTGGTATTACTTAATTACCATCATGGTAGTTATGGTATTTTGTATTTTCCTCATATTCTCTCCTATTAGTAAGCTCAGATTAGGTAAAGATAATGAAAAACCAGAGTACAGCTTAAAAGCATGGCTTTCTATGTTGTTTAGTGCTGGTTTAGGTGTTGGTTTAGTATTTTATTCAACTGCAGAACCAATTTCTCATGCTTTTTCACAGTCTCCTTCGGGTGCGGAAGGCTCTGATCAAGCAATTAAAGAAGCATTACAGTATTCCTTTTTCCACTGGGGATTACATGGTTGGGTAGCATATGCCTTTGTTGGTCTATGTTTAGCCTATTTTAAATTTTATAAAGGTTATCCAGGTCTAATCAGTTCAACATTAATCCCGCTATTAGGCGAGAAATTAATGAAAGGTTGGCTCGGTAAATTAATCGATATACTTGCTGTTATCGCAACAGTGGTTGGTGTTGCTTCAACACTTGGCTTCG
Source organism: Gracilibacillus pellucidus (assembly GCF_033949965.1). Taxonomy (NCBI): domain Bacteria; kingdom Bacillati; phylum Bacillota; class Bacilli; order Caryophanales; family Bacillaceae; genus Gracilibacillus; species Gracilibacillus pellucidus. Next base: position 307,939 of record NZ_JAWZSR010000002.1, read on the forward strand.
CTTCTGCGCAAGTTAATAGTGGACTGGCATTTATTTTCAACACACCAGAAACATTCTGGATGCAAGTGCTTATCTTAGCTATTGCGACGGTTCTGTTTATCGGGTCCGCATGGTCAGGAATTAGTAAAGGTATTAAGACATTAAGTACAACTAATATGACGATACTATTTTCCATTGCGATTATCTTATTTGCAGTAGGACCGACATTATACATTTTAGAAATGTTCACCAATTCTCTCGGTGGTTATATTACGAACTTCTTTAGTATGAGTTTTAGTTTATCTCCATTAAATGAAGAAGGTCGTTCATGGATTGATATTTGGACATTATTCTATTGGGCATGGTGGATTTCTTGGGCGCCATTCGTTGGTATGTTTATCGCCAGAATTTCCCGTGGTCGTACCGTTAGAGAACTTCTGCTAGGTGTACTATTTGTTCCACCAGTAGTATGTTTTATCTTCTTCTCTGTATTCGGAATTTCAGCGATTAATCTAGAGCAACTAGGTATTGATACTATTTCTAGCTATGCTGTAGAAACGACTACATTCGGTGTGATGCAGCATTACCCATTAGGTACATTGATGTCTATTATGACAATTGTTGGTGTTAGTATCTTCTTTATTACATCAGCTGACTCTGCAACATTTGTACTTGGAATGTTTAGTACCTATGGATCGATTAATCCTTCTAACTCAATAAAAGTCACATGGGGATTAACATTGTCCGCAATTTCCGCCATTATTATCTATTTTGGTGGTGTACAAAGTTTACAGGATATGTTCTTAATCGCCGCATTGCCGTTCTCTATCGTCTTGTATTTGATGATCGTTTCATTCTACAAGTCCGCACATTTAGAAGTAGAGAAACGACGTATTAACAAAAAGAGAAAAAATAAGCGAGTAGATTCCATTTAAGAATAGAAGAAAGCTGCCATGCTCTTTGTGAGGATGGGAGCTTTTTTTATGTATATGTTAAGAGCTAATGCTTTTATTTCTGTTGATTACACTGCGATAAACCGCTTTGTGTCGAACAAATTCCATCGTACATTTCACACTAGAGACAAATGGCACTACTGCTGCCGCAAAAAAAGCAGGTTTTTCATATACGAAATACAACACAACACAAACGATACTGATTAACATACCTATTATGGCCCCAAGTAAACTAGATGACATTTTTCTCTTTTCTCGCTCTTTATACGATTCTTGATCAGAGAAAATATCTATTTGTGGTTTCGTAGATGTTGTATAAAAAATATGTTTGGAATACCACATGCTCTTTGAAAAACTCGTCCATCCTGCATGTTCAAACAGCTCCTTATACTCTTGAAATTCTTTTTTTCTACTAAAATCACGGTAATCAATTTTATAAATAATATGTTTTTGCTGTTCATCTGTAATAGGTTCAAACACATATTTACAGTTCCCTACATCTACGTCTACGTCTTCATAACTTTTCAATACCCAACCAGTATCTAACATGCTTTGCAGCCATTGTTCCTCCTCAAAAAAATTAAAAAATCGCTTAGCCACCTTTTTGGTTGTCTTATTCTCTCTCATTTTCCAATCCTCCTGGAATAACCTTTTCTGAAAGTTTCGTCATTCTTATATATCTTACGTATTCTATATGAAGTGCTTCTTTACCTTGCTCTGTAATAGCATAGGTCTTCTTCTTCCTTTGTTCCTTTTCAATGGCGATTGTTTCAATCAAGCCTTGCTTCTGCAAATTTTTTAACACACCATAAAGTGTACCAGGTGCAAGAATAATTGCTCCTTCACTCACCTGCTCAATTTCTTTAATAATGCCATAGCCATGTAACGGTTGTTGATAAAGAGCTAACAAAACTAAGTATGTTGATTCTGACAATGGATTCATATGAGACGCCTCCTGAATATATTGACACTCGATATATCGATATACATAATATAAACGATCATATATCGAGTGTCAATATATTATTAGGTATTTATCATTAGTTTTTTTTCATTACTTTCCATTCTGTTTAGTTCATTTGTTTTTTAGTTTATCTCTATGGTATTGATAGGAATATATATTTATCAGAAACATATACCTGTTTTAGTGTTAGATGATTGTACCTAAAGACTAAAATAGGTATTTTTGTGAGAATGATGTTGATTTTATTTGTAAGCACTTTGCACTGTTTTTTCTTCTTCGTTATTAGCTAAGCAAACTTGGCATTTCATTAAAATCTGATGGACCAACTCTTCCTTCTATAAAAGATGGCCTTTAACAAGATATTAAACGTCAAATGCAAGTATATGTCTATGACGCACTAATTGATAGATATACAACAAGGAATAGCACAAGTGGCCTCACTGAAATAGACATTCATGGTGGAGTTGCTTCCACTATTATACTCGGACTTAATAACAAGAATTTAAACGAGGATAACCGTAGTCACTCTTCTATTTTTTGAAACATCTGGTAATACTAGAAAGGAAACTTAGGTCAAAAAAACGCGTGGGCATAATATAAAACAAAATGCACTGGGTATTCAAATATTGCTTTATGGGCTTGCTTCAGAAGAATTATACTATGCACATTCTAAAAAATGGAGTGAGTTACCGCGTCCAGATATCTTTGATTATCAAACAGATCATGCTGGGTTTGTGCCTGGCGGTTATTAAACTGAAGAGAGAGGATGGGGTAATTAACCTCATCCTCTCTCTTCATAATATACAAGGGAAGTTATTGATCTTTTTTCCATTGTTTTAGCAATTGCTCTGCCTGAACTTCAAGCTCTTCTCTCGCTTGTTCTTCCACATGATTACTAAACGATTCTTTGTTCAAATGTTTTAGAAAATCCTCTATCCCCTTCGTTGCCTGGTCCCATTTTTCATTTTGATAGTGTTTTTTCGCTTGCTTTAATCTGTTACTTAATTTATTTTCTAATGGTCCAGATACATCGTTAGACTCGATATAATTGTTCAACGTGTCTTGTAGTGAATCAATTGTGATATCTTCTACTTCAGATGTAAATACTTTTACTTCATGCAATCCTGTATACCAAGTAACGGATCTATCTGCATTATTCGTATGACCGTATTGCCCTAAAATGTTAACTCTCACATATCGATATTTCCCTTCTAAATTAAGGCTCTGAAATGATGGAGTCTTATTTTCGCTTTGATCAACTAAAGTTGTGAAATTTTCACCATCATTACTCCCTTCCACTACATACTGTACATATACTTCCGAACCATTGTATTGTCTCCAACTTAAATCAATTCTACTTAAGTCATATGGTTGCTCTAAATCTACCGTCCATTGTACTGGTAAGTCTTCACCAAATTCAAAGTAGCTTTGTTCATCACCATCATTAGCTGCTTCAGGATTCGTCCCTTTATCCGCCTTAACTGGTTTATTTTCTGAAACAAGTATGTCATTGTAGATATTCACTTGTCCTGTTTCTGCATTCAATCCGAACTCTTTTACATAATTCATTTCTGCTACACCACTATCTAATTCCAGCGGAAGCCAAATATACTGAGATTCCCTTAATGCTGTCGGATTCCATCTATCACCAACATACATGATAGTATCTTCTTCCGATCCTTGGATCGTAAACGTATAGGCAGGTTGTGTGTAAAAAGTAGATGGATTACCAAGATCTTTTAGCTCTGACCAACCATTTGGGTTAGTGATATCTTTCGTATAAGCATATTTACCTTGATTTGGGTACCATCCTGAGGACCCTGAAGATATGAAATAATAGAATTCCCCTTCCTTAATCACTGCCGGGGCTTCTCGATGACCACCTTCAAACATTGTATAAAGATGTTCATCCACATATAAATAATCATCTGTCAGGCGATATACATTTGTATTTACGAGATTAGCCGTACTAAACAAATACGCCGTTCCATCAGTATCTTGAAAAACAGTAAAGTCACGTGATGTAAAGCCCTTAGGCTGGAATCGATACACGAATTCATAATCTCCATCTATCGTATCTGAGACTGCAACAACAACATTCCCTTGATTATAATTATGTGCTTCTTCCCAATGTCCCCACAGTACATACTTATCAATCTTTTCATTATATAATACCTTGGGACGTTCAATTTTAGACTCTGCCAACTCTGGATGGGATTCTGAAGTAATGACCGAATTTCGGAACTCCCAGTTCTTTAAATCTTTTGAAGCGTATACATTCACTCCTTGGAGCGTTGCACCATTATGTCCCTTATCTTCTCCAAACCAATAATAGGTGTCAGCCTCTTTTACGATATGACCACCATGCGCTTGAATCATCGCTCCATCCTCATCATACCAAAACTCGCCATTTTGAATCGTATCTGATGAAACCCCTTCTGTTACTTCGACTGTTGCAGTTACTTCCGTACCAAAGTCTTTAACAGCCCCTGAAGCAGTAAATGTACCACTATTAGCATAATCGCTAGCATCAATCGGGTCCCAATCAATAGTTACCATAGTATATAAACCATTCGTATAAACAATTCTAACTATATTAGGCATTCTTGGAGCAGTTCCTTTTCTCGTTGTGACCGTAACAACATCCAAAGACGCTGGCTCTGACAATTGATGCACTAGCTGATTCCATTCTTTTTCGTTAACTTGCTTAAATGTACCCTCCAAAGCATTATCAGGAAGAGAATAAGATTGATCCTCTTCTTTAAATTCTCCATCTAGTTTACTTGCTGAGAATAGAGTCCAATTATCATCCACATATTCATATTTATACCATTTATCCTCTGATCTAAGCTTAAATTGATTATTTCCTTGTATTGGTTTTACCAACTCTGCATCATACTCAAGCTCTATCCACTCACTACCATAACGACTAACCGCATAATGCAATTTTTCCTCGCCATTCACTATTTTGTTATAGGCAAATAAATAACCTGTATATGGATCCTGTTCCAAGATAGTTATGCTGAAATCTCGAGTATCTGATACGTCACCTTTCGAAACGGTTGCAGTTAATGTTACCTCTACATCACCATCCCCGATTTGCGGGCGGCTCACCATACCATCAGACCTTAGATGGAAATTATCGCTAGATTGCCAACTAATTTCTGTATCATTTTCCCCACTAGTACTAAGAGTTAACTTGGATGTAACACTATCTGGATGAGGGATTTTTAACGCTTGCATATCCTCCTTTACTGCCTGCTCATCTGAAAACATTTCTATCACCGTCACATCGAATACCTTTGTTTGAACTGCATTTCCTTGCTTAATAGTAGCAGTTAATGTTATTGTCTGATCGCCTTCTCCATTTTCTGGACGTGTAACTGTACCATCTGTGTGGATTATTGCTTCATTGCTAGACTCCCATGTGATAGAAGATAAATTCTCCCCTTGAGTAGGAAGAGTCAAATCCTTTATCACGGAACTTGTATCACCTAACGTTAACGCCTCGGTATCCGCTTCGACATTTGCTATATTTTCTGGTGCAGTGAATACAGCTACTTCTTCAGCTGATAAAGCACGGTCAAAGATATAAAAATCATCTATTTGACCAGCTAAATATGGATCAGACCATTGCGATTTACCAATAAAATTTTTGGTAGTATCCCCTAAATTACTTGGCTTTAAGGTTACATCATCTGAACTTGCTACTTCTTGGCCATTTATATATAAGCTAGTCTTATTATTAGATAGAGTAACAGCATAATGCATCCATTTATCAACTTGAACTTGCGGAGGATCTTTTATTACCCTTTGCTCCTCTCCACCATTCTTTATCGCAAATCTAGTATCACCATTATCACTATTCAAAGTTAAAAACATATTAATATCCGTATCATGCCCAAAATCAAACACACGACTCCAAGTCCTCTCGGCTTCTAGCTTTACCCATGTTGCAATAGTCACTTCATCTAGATCACTGACTATTCCTTGTGGAAGTTCTACGTAGCTACCTTCTCCATCTAAATTTACAGCATTACCCCTCCTACCTTCTGTCCATGAAGCACCACCATGAAGAATCGCAACATCACTATTACCACTATGATCTAAAGCTTGGTTTCCTTCCTTTTCATCAAAATGATAAGAGGCGACTATTCCTTCTAATTCGTCAGGAGTTATTTCATTTGGTGTCACATCAGAAGATGGTTCCTCTTTATCGCCAGCCTCCTTCTCCTCAGAAACTGCTCCCACCATACTTTCTACATTTGAAATTAGCGTAACAGATGGAAAAATACTTGTTACTAACAAAATCAACATGACAAACATTACGACTATTTTCTTGTGAATTATCATAAATATTAGCTCCCCTTCTATGATTGATTGTATTTACACAACCTTCTTCTTTTCACCACAAGCATGTCTTGTTGTATAAAGCGGGCTTTAAAAATCTTTCTCCACTACGAATAGTTATTGAAATGTTTGCGCCTGTTATTTCTCGCTTATTATTTCGTTAAAGCTATAACAGCGGAACTTTATGAACATGTCCTATCAAAAATTAGATAGATGCCCCAAACTAAACATACCTTACAATTAGAGGGGCATCACAAAAGTGAATATTATTCTACTCTAGTTCGGCCATACTCGAGATACATTCACATCTCTAATAATGATTGTTTGCGCATCTTTTTCACTCTCCAAATAAATAGTAAATTGTGCTACAGCGCTCCCGTCATGTGATAAATGAAACGGTACTTTAAAACGTCCGTTTTCATTAACTTCAACAGAAAACACTTTATCCATGTTTTTAGCCTCTACTTCTAAACGGACATTAGTATCCTCACTTACTCCTTCTAATGTAACAGCAAATTCATAGTCTCCTTCTAGTAAATCGCCCGTTCTTTGTGAGATATGAAAACTTTGACCACTATCTAATTCCGTAGTCAATCCGGCTCCCGAAGCTACTTTAATACCAGCACTTGAACGATATATTGACCATTCATCTGTTCCTGATTCAAAATTTGGATTTAATACTCGGTTAGTTCCATTATTAGTTGCATATTGAAAATATTCATAGACAACTTTCTGACCTAATTCATACCAATCCACCATTCCCATAGTTGAAAGACGAGACGGCTCTTCCTCTGTATACTGCTCTTTACTGCGGTAATCCTTAAAGTTCCAAAAGGTATATCCAGCTGTATAGGGTTTACTCACTGTTACATCCCAATGGGCAGCAAAGTTAGCTGCTTGCCAATCCTCTGTACCGCCTTCTGTAGCATTTCCCCTATTTCCATACATCGACCAAGTTCCGTTTTCTGTAATAATTATTGGCTTATCTGGATATAACTCATGCAATATCTCTAATCTTTCTTCGAAATCACTAGCACCAAAGTCCTCTGGATTTCCTCCATGAAAACCGTAATATTGGTTAATGGTCAGCAAGTCTGTCTCTACTCGAGTAATATCCTCCGGGTGGTGCTGTGTATTTGAAGCATATGTTATCGGGCGTTCTTTTTGGTCAATTTGATTTACTGCATCACGAAGCATATTAAAAAATTCAACATGTTCTTGATTGTTAGACGTATTTTCATTACCTACACTCCACATAATGACTGAAGGATGATTAGATTGATTCCAAGCCATGGCAATAGCCAACTCCTCTGATATCGTACCTTCCTTTAATTGATGTTGAATAGATTCGACATCCATCCAGTAATTTTCTATTTCATCCATGATATATAAGCCTATCTCATCTGCATATTGATACGCATAGGGATGGCGATTATAATGTGCTTGACGAATAAAGTTAGCATTCGCTTCCTTCATTAGATCTAATTCTTGCTGATATTCAGTAGTTGTCAATGATCTGCCGGATAATACCGATTCTTCATGCCAATTTGTTCCCTTCAAAAATACAGGTTCTTCATTGATAATCAAATCCGTACTCTCCACCTTCACATCAATTGCTCCATACTGAGCAGTAAGTACGTCTTTTTCAGGTATTTCTGCCGTTGCCGTATATAAACGGGGCGAATCAGGCGTCCATGATTCCATAGTAGGTGCATCAAATTCAAACGAAACAACCTTGACTTCGTTCGCTCCCATTTCCACTTCTTTTATTTCAGGCTGGATACCAGCTATTCCCGGATCCATTCTAACCTCTATTTGATCTGTTGATTCTGTTAAATTGAGTACAACAGCCTGCATTTGTACTCTCTTCTCCAATTCTGAAGCTTGCACATTTACTTTTAACACGGTTTGTGGCGTAGTTGCTTCCAAAAAAATATCTCTTGTTATTCCACTGTAGTCCCACCAGTCAAAAGAACCTGATGGTACACTATCTCTATCAATATATCCATGTGGTTTCCGATCTACCCGGATAGCGATGGTATTTTCCTTTCCTATTTCAAGAAAAGGAGTGATGTTTATCGCAAACGGGGTCATACCAAAGTCTGTCGTCCCTATACTGTATCCATTTACAAAAATCTCTGATTTTGGCCCCACACCGAGTGATACTAATTTAATAAATTTATCTTGCCAATCCTCATCCACTATCATCACTTTGCGAAACCAAAAAGAGCCAAACTTTTGACTATACTCCCCATTTTGATAGGCATAATCTAAACTGGCAGGTACACTCTCAAGTGACCATGAAGAATCATCAAAATTAAGTTCTGCTGGTTCTGCATTCTCTTCATAGCTCCCATCTGCATCATGAAAAAAGCTCCACTCTCCATTAAGAGATTCATAAGATCGCTGTAATTGATCTAATTGCCACGTGGTAAAAGCAGGTATAGGAAAACCGTTTTGATAAGCCACCGGAAAACCATCATGCTCCAAAATATGAACACGGTCATTTTCAACAAGCTGCACTTTATCAGATACACCAGTCTGTTTACTTTGCTCCAATGAATATCCCCCTATTAAAATCCCTGCAATTAAAAGAATAGTTAAAAACCCTGCTGTAACATATAATTTTCTCAACTAGCTCTCTCCCTCTGTTGATTTATTTGACTAAAATAAATCTTCATACATAAAGAATAGCTACTCTGAACCATTTCCTTCTCTTTAAAGAGGTTATTCAAAAAGACAATATATTGAATTTCAACATTCGCCATACATAGAAACGCTTACAACCGGAAATAACACAAAACAGAAGTTGCTATGTTCAATATTTAAAAACCCCCTTTTTAGAAAAATTATGCTTATTATGGCTTACACCATGCACCTAAAAACACTTCTCCTGTATGTTTCACTCTACAAAGTGCATATTACAGAAGAACTAGCTTTTACTACTCTTTTGCAGCTATAATTGATTCATTCTCATTTATGGAAGTAACTGTTATATTGACTTCCCCTGAAATAAGGTTAGCTGATTCAGCCCGAACAGTGATTTCCCCTGTATCTGTTGTACTTCTTACATAAGCAAGCAATTTTCCTTTATAGACCTTTCTCATAGGTTCACTATATGGACGTACATCTTGAGCATTTCCATTTTCTAACCCGATAATTTCACCTGGACCATTTATTGATAACCGTATATCGTTATCTGCTAGATATACTAAGTTCCCAAACTGATCAGTTACCTTTATTTCTAGATGAGCAATTTCTTGTCCATTTGCTTTTAACTCGTCACAATCTGTAGAAACCTTCAGCCCTTCTGGTTCTGCACTTGTGTGAATGAAAAATGAAGAGTCTTCACCATTAGCATGCTTGGCTACTGCTTTTAATTCTCCCTCTGCGAAATTCATTACCCATGTCACGCTATTTTTCGATTTATCCACTTTTTTGCTTCCTAAAGATCTTCCATTTAAAAATAGCTCCACCTCTTCACCATTAGTGAAACATTGTACTTGAATCTTTTCACCACTTCGCCAATTCCAATGTGATTCTCCATACCAATCGTCTTGGGATTCTAACGTTTTCGCACTTAAATAGACCATTGGCTTGTCACTCCACAAACTTTGACGGAAATAATAGCTTGGTTTCTTAAACCCAGCTAGATCTAATACACCAGCTTGTGAGGCTCTAATTGGCCATCCCTGTGCTTCACCTAAGAAGTCAATACCTGTCCAAATAAATTGACCACAAATATAGTCATTATTTTTCACGGTAAGCCAATCTTCTAAACTATGGCTATTTTCACTTCCATATATCACTCTGTTTGGATATTTCCGATGGTCTTCTTCATATAAATGTTCTTTATAATTATAACCAACTACATCTAACGTATCGGTATATCCTGTTAGGTTTGATAATTCGGGAAAGGCAACTGCTGCCGTAACAGGTCTTGTTGTATCACATTCTTTTACATATTGAGCCAATTTTTTCGATATAGTAGTAAGCCTTTCTGCATTCGGCTTATCGGGGTCGTACTGTCTTTCAGCTGCTGGCTTATTCGCATCATTATTACCAGTCATCGTTTTGAAATAAGGATGACAATACGGATCATTTGGATAATCTACTTCATTCCCAATACTCCACAAAATAATAGAGGGGTGGTTTCGATCTCTTAAAACCATCTCCTTTATATCTATTTCTCCCCACTGTGGAAAATCTTCTGAATACCCAAAATGCTTTGGTGGGTATACGTTATGACCTCTGGACCACTTATTTTTCACACCCTCCCATTCATCAAACGCCTCATCCATTACTAAAAAGCCCATCTGATCACATAAATCAAGAAGATATGGAACTGGTGGATTGTGACTCATTCGTATAGCATTACATCCCATTTCTTTTAATATTTTAAGTCTTCTTATCCATACCTTTTTAGGTACAGCAGCACCAAGGGCTCCCGCATCATGATGAACACATACACCCTTTATTTTCATGTTTACATCATTAAGAAAAAAACCTTCTTCAGGATCAAATGAAAAATAACGAATTCCTATTGGTGTTGTCACATTATCCACTATTTCTCCATCCTTCATAACCTCCGTTCGTATCGAATATAAATACGGGTTATCTGGTGACCAAAGGTTTGGATGATGAACAGCCATTTGTTGATCAACGTTCAACGAAGAAATCCCCTGAATATTACTCGTTTTTACAATCGAACCGATAGGTACACCAAGATGATCTAACAATGTATTTTTTATATCAACTTGTTCCTCATTTTCTGTTTCATTCAATAATTGCACATTAACGGAGACTTTCGCTTGTTCACTTGTTACCTCTGGCGTTGTAACAAATACACCATATTGGTCAATATGAATCGAGTCAGTAATAGTTAAATAGACATCTCGATAAATACCAGAACCAGTAAACCAACGGGAATCTGCAATATCCCTATGATTTACTTTCACTGATATGACATTGTCGCTCTCGCTAAATGAAACAAAATCCGTTATATCATAGGTGAAAGAGCTATATCCATATGGACGTTTTCCGATATAATAGCTGTTACACCAAACTTGAGCATTATTATAAATACCCTCAAACGTGATATACACTCGTTTTCCTGCTAAATCATTAGGTACATAAAAGTGCTTTCTATACCAACCTACTCCACCTGGTAAATAACCTGTTCCGCTTGAATGTTCCTGCGAAAAGGGGGCTTCTACCGACCAATCATGAGGAAGAGAAATATCACACCAAGATGAATCATCCATCCCTTTATACCAAGCATTCGATATATCTTCCCATGTGAATTTCCACCCTAAATTGAGATTCTGATTTATTCTTGCACTATTCATTTTCTATTCCACCTTTCTACTATAAAACATTGGTATGACACAGAATTAAGTTTGAGCCCCTTTATTTTCTAAAAAGAGGTCCCTAACTGTATTTCCTCAATTTTTTGTAATATTTTTGATACAATATACATTGTCATGAGACTCAGTACACTACCAAAGAAAAACGGTACTAGTCCTGGTAATAAAAGAAACACGACACCTATTAGGAAGATAGCCAAAGCCAAAGCTAGCATATGAAATGGATTGCTAATAACGATCATTGCTGAATATTTAACATAACGATATACAGATAACTTAGCATGACTAAATAGTGGTAGAGAAACTAATATCGTAAACAGAATAAGACCGGTAACAATCAGAACCAGAGCAATAAACAGACTACCTACTATTCCATCTAACTCTCTGACCAGTAGATAGTAAACTGAAAGGAGATAAATAATCAGGAAGTAGATGTAAAACAACATATTGGATTTCCAAAAGTTATTTTTATAGTTTTCCCAGAAAACACTAGAAACAGAGATGTCATCCTCACCTTGAACCCACTTCCTAGTTACAGAAAACATTGCTATAGTAGCTGGCCCCAATCCCAAAACTACTAGACCGATAAGTGTAAAAAAGAGCCATAATATATTCAAGTAAGCCAGCTTCATGATCCATACGCAAAACCTATATAAACCGTTTACAAAACTTGGCGTTTTCACATCCCATCACTCCCATTATCCTTTCAGAGATCCGCCAATTTTTATACCTGCTAAAATATGCTTTTGCAAGAACAAGAATAAAAGCAGCGGTGGTAACAAAGCTGTTAATGATGCAGCAAACAAAATACCATAATCAGTTAGGCCTTCTCTATCACCTTGCAATGAGTATAAACCTAGTTGTAACGGGAAATTATCTGGACTACTCAAATAAATAAGTGGACCTAAAAAGTCATTCCAATGAAAATTAAATGTCATAATACCTATCGTTACCATGATCGGCAGACAAAGTGGAGCAATAATTTTTATTAAAATCTGAAAAGAATTCGCGCCATCCATATAAGCAGATTCATCTAATTCCTTCGGCAATGTTTTAATAAATTGTCGGATGAGAAAGATATTAAATGGAACTCCAAAAGCACTTGGAATGATCAACGGCAAATAAGTATTTACCCATCCTAATTCTGAAAATAATAAAAATTGGGGAACAAGTGTAACTTGCTCTGGGATCATCATTGTTGCCAAAACGATTAAGAATAATGGACCATTTAAAGGCGATTTAAACCTTGCAAATCCATAAGCTACAACAAAAGAGGATGCTAAAACAAAAATAATATTAAAAAAAACGATAATCATACTATTCAAAGCATAGCGGACCATAGGAAAGCTAGAAAACATATTCGAATAGTTCTCCCATCTAAATGTTTCTGGGATCCATTGAATAGGAACCGTAAAGATCTCACCATTAGGCTTTAACGAACCAGATAATGTCCAAACTAGCGGAAGCATAAATATAATTGTTCCACCAACCAAAAAGACATACTTGAGAATTAATAGTGCCAATTCGCCTCGTCTCATCTTTTTCATTTCTTTTACAGATACAATCACTTCACCACTACTCATAATCGTAATACACCCACCTTTTCGACAGATACAAGTTGATAATCGTAATAATCAAAATAATTACGAACATAATCCAAGCTAACGCAGAAGCGTAACCCATCCTAAAGTATTCAAATGCATTATGATAAAGGTGAATCATTAATGTATCAGTCCAAGCAGGGTCGAGACCTGTAATAATCATCGGTTCGATAAACATTTTCAGTGTTCCGATAATCTCCATCGTTGCTACAAATAACACAGCCGGACTAATAGCTGGGAATGTTATAGACCAAAATTTACGAAAAGGAGAGGCACCATCAATATCAGCTGCTTCATGTAATTCCTTTGGAACACTAGATAAAGCTGGCAAAAAGATTAATAAACTTCCACCTACCCCCCATAATTTAACCAAAATAACGGTTGGTTTGGCCCAGCTTGCATCACTAGACCACCCTGGACCATCTATTCCAATCAATGAAAGCATAGCATTAACTAAACCTACATTTTGCCCATTCACTCCTGGAGCTAACATGTAATTCCAAAGCAATAGAATCGCTACACCTCCAAAAATAGCAGGCAAATAAAACGCCGTTCGAAATAACATAATCCCAGGTATAGTACGTAATAGCAAAATAGCTATAAGTAAACCAAGAAAAACGTGTAACGGGACACCTATAATCGTATAATAAATGGTATTCCACAAGGAGCTCCAAAACCTCTCATTTGTTACTAGCTCTACATAGTTACTGCCACCGACCCAAGTATGTGGTGATAATATATCATATTCAGTAAAACTTAAGTAAAGTGATACAATCATCGGACCTGCTGTAAAAGCCAAGAAACCAAATATCCATGGTGAAACATATAACAAAAATTGCTTACGTTCATTCCGCACGGCTTTTCCCCCTTTAAATGTATCAACATGATAAATTACATGCTTGGCTTAGAATGTGGTCTAAACCAAGCATTGCTATGGATTAATCATTCATTTTATCAAGAAGGCTTTCTATTTCTGACTTAACACCTGGCATCACCTTGTCAATAGGCTCATCTAAGTCTATCATCTTACTCATTCCCTCATCGACAGCCCGATTAATTTCACCCCACTCAGAAGTGACTTGTGGCGGAAAAGCACCGTCTAAAGAGGTAAGCATCATTTCAAAGTTTTCTGGAGCTTCACCATCTAAATTCAGGTATAAATCAGATTGTGCAATCTCTTTATTTGTAGGAGTATCGCCATGCTCTTGTGCTAATATTTCTTGAGCTTCTTCCCCAGTCCAGAACTTGATTACTTCCCAAGCTTCATCTTTTACCTTTGAATCCTTCGCCATGTGAAAAGCATTAGAAAAAATTGGGGTAGCATGTTGCGATCCTGATGGAGCTGTTGTAATATTCCAATCAAAATCTGTAATGTTTGCTTGACTGCTTAAAATATGCCATGGTCCATCAATTAACATAGCAATCTTACCACTTGTCCAAAGGTCAATACCTTCAGGGATTTGTGTAGAACTTGGTGAAATATTTTTGTCCCAAGTCGCTTCTTTCATAAACTCAATTGCTTCCATAGACTCTGGTGAATCTAAATTAAAGACATTTTTTTCTTCATTTAATACCCCACCACCAAATGAATGGAGTACTTGAGCTGTACTGGCCCACCATCCACCTATCGGGTTCATTCCAAAAATACCTTCATCAGAGTCAGCTATAACTTCACCTGCACTCATTACGTCATCCCAAGTCCAATCCTCATTTGGATAGTCTAAGTTATGTTCGTCAAATAAATCTTTATTATAAAGCATGATGACAGAACCTACGCGCAACGGCAGTCCATACACTTTATCATCATGTGTATATGCATCTATTGCAACATCATAAAACTGACTTAGGTCGACTCCATCCTCTTCTATATATGGAGTAAGATCCTCTAGCACACCTCTAGATGCAAATTGATAGGACTCTTCTGCAAACTGGATAACATCATATGGAGTGTTTGCTGCCATCATTACCGTCTGTTTCTGTGAGTATTCTTCACCATCCGGTAAATTCACTAATTCTACCTCTATATCTGGTTGAACTTTATCAAACTCCTCTTTTATAGCCTCCATTCTTGCTTTATCAAAATCGCCACCCCAATAACTAAAAGTTACTTTTGTAGACCCATCTGCATTCTGAGAATTTCCATCTGTATTTTCTTCATTACCACTACAAGCAACCATTATCAATAGTAAAAATACTACAACTAATATCAAACGAAAGCATTTCATCAAAAGCACCCCTTTGAAATTAAAATAAGTCCACCAAGTCATCATTCTCCACATCACCTTTAATCATCTAGCAAGGATTGCAAACACCAACAATATCATGAAGAAAATTCCATCACTTGCGTTGAGATGTATACTTTTCTAAAACGTCAGAATAAAAGCCAACATTCCTCCCTTCAATACATTAGAATCAAATCATCCACCCACTAATGAAAAGGCTTTCATAAAATGACGCTTTAATATTATATGCAGGTACACATTTATCTATTCAATTAACACCACAACAGTGAAATGGGTTTCACAGAGAACATTGTAGAACTTATTTTTATAAATGAAACCCCTTTCACGATTATGGTAAATGACAGGTTTTTAATTGTCAACACTTTTATCATTCTGTACCATTTTGCTCGAACCACGTACTACTAACTTTGTCGGAATAGTCCACTCTTTCTCAGGTCTTTTCCCATTGATCAATTCAACTAAAGTTTCAACAGCTTTTGCCCCTAGCTGATTATAATTTTGCGTAACAGAGGTTATTCCTGGAGGGAAGTATTTAGCCAAATATATATCATCAAAACCTATAACAGAGATATCATCAGGAATACGAATATCAAATTGTTGGAGGGTTCGTATTACACCTATTGCTACAAAGTCATTCACACACACAATAGCTGTTGGGCAATCCTTCATATATAATAACTGCTTTGCGAGCTCTTCACCAGACTCTATATCAAAGTCACCATCCAATATCCAATCATCATTAATCTCTAAACTATGTCGAGTCATTGCATCATGAAATGCTTCTAGCTTTATTTTTCTTGAACTAACACCTTTCAGTCCACCAAGAAAGGCTATTTTTCGATGCTTAAAATTCCACAGTAAGTCAATGATTTCATACATACCAGCACTTTCATCCGTTTTGACTATATGCGCATTCACATTGTCCATCCTACCATTAACAAAAACTACCGGCACTTGTTCCATCGTATTATTCATTTCTGCCACATATATTTCATTTGAGTCTACTTCGTTAATCCGCCCACCTAAAAATAGGATACCATCAACCTGTTTGTCTAATAGAGTCTGTAGGTAAGTGGATTCATTTTCAGGGTCATTCATGCTATTACATAAAAAGGTCGTATAACCCAATTCTAACGCCTTTGCTTCCATTTTCTGAACTAACATAGAAAAGAAGGGATGATTAATATCCGGAAGTATAATACCTATCATTTTTGATTGCTTATACAACAAACTTCTCGCTAAACTATTGGGCCTAAAATTATATTTCTCTATCACTTCTAACACTTTTCTCTTTGTTTCTGGCTTGACTCGCTCATTACCAGTTAACACCCTCGAAACGGTAGATGGTGAGACATTAGACTCATTAGCGATATCGTATATAGTTATGCTTTTTTTCATGTGTTCACCTTATCTCTCTACAAATAATAAAGAAAATTAAATATAGCATACATTTTTCTAAAATATCAGTCAAAACATTCAGTCACTAAAGCTTACCACATATATATATGAATTAAATGTAATTAGTACACTTCGTATAGTCGGTTATACCTACTACACAGAGTATACTAATCATCGTTTACTTGATTATCATTTTCCTTCAAAAAATAGCATTATTATTTCACCGTCTCTTTCGCATAAACAGTAGATTCCATATTTCGTGGTGTTACCATTACTGGCCACCAAAATGGTGTTCCACGCCAGCCATTTTCTTCTAAACCTTTTTGCTTCAATAACATAATGGATGGATAATTGACTGCTAAGTCTCTTGCAACCTTCAACTCACCTTTTTTCCCACTAGGCGTATCAGGTGCGTTCTCAAATCTACCATCTTGATTCACTCTTTTAATATTTCGTCCTTCCCTGACCAATAACCAGATATACTTTTTATCTGCGTCTAACAAAGAATAATCCAAGATGGATAAATACTCTTGCAAGTCCCACTCATAACCCTCTTCCATTTCTAATGTAGAATGGATCATCGTGATAATTTCTTTCACCTTACTTACTGGAGCTAAAAAGGCATCATCTGTCACTTTTGGTGAACGTTCCTGTAATTGACGAAGCATGACAGATATTTTTTCTACCGTTTTACTAATATAGGTTTTATAGCCTGTTTGAAATCCAACAGGTAACATTCGCTTGTTTGGCTTCAACGTCACAATGTTGGATAACAATATTTTATTAGGACTACATGGAACGATTTGGTTAGACAGATCGTTTTGTACAAAAACTACTCCTTGATCATGCCCTTTTTTGAAGGCTTCTCTTAATTCCGTATCAAACTCGTGAATCGTCTCCATCACATTGTAAATTTTTCTTGTTGTATAAAACCTTGTAACAGCAATATCCTCTACCGATCTTGCACCATACATTCGTGAATGTTGCAGGACCGTATCTTGTTGAAATGATTTCGGATTTCTCCCATAGAAAAAGCCGGTCAAATTACTAATCGTGACACCTCGATCCAAAATCTGTCCACCGATAAAAATATTCATTGGTGTGCGCAATTGTAATTGACCAGTGAAATCAAGCAATTCCTCTACTTCTTTATCGGAATTAACAGTGGATACAACAACCATTTCCTCTGCTAGTGCTTCTTTCACTTCTATTAATACCTCACGAAATGTGGGTGTAGGCGTGTTGACTAATCGAACAGAACTCATTAAGTGACGATAAGAATCTTTTATTGCTTGGATAAATAATTTATCTTCTGAATCCGCTAGCTGAGATAAATCGCGTAAAATACGATAAAGCAATTGCTCTTGCCATTCATGCGCCTTCTTGCCACGCTCTGTATGGACAATCATCGCATATTTTTCTTGCTCTTCACGTAAACGATCTTGCTGCCACCTGCGAATACAACTACCAACAATAAAATTAATGACTGCTCGATTAATATTCGTTAAATTCTTCTGTGATAAAATATTTTGCTTACGAACACGGCGCAAGTCCATCTTTTTCATCACCGCTAAATCATTATCATCAATCTCTTGATAAAGGTAATAGGCTGGTGAAGCAGGATCATCTGACTCATCAAAATATAGATCCCCACCTACATATTTGTCATGTATGGGCACTAATTCAGTAAACGCCGGTCTAACTGGTTCATATTTAATAAAGTCATTTTTCTCTCTTTCATCAGGCTGCAAGTATAACGAATAAGGTGTCGCCGTAACTTGTAAAAAGGATCCCTTCGCTACACTCGCACGGATATGGTCAATTTTCGAAGCTATGACTCTCATTTCTATAATGTTTTTCTCTGTGTTATTTTCATAGGATACACTAGCAAAATCTGCTTCATCATCAATAAATAAAATATTTTTATCCTTTAATGACGGATATGTCTCAAACAATGCAGCTTGAAGCCTATCGAGGTTTTTCGTTTCCTTTTTCACGACAATCGCAAGCTTCTTCTTTAACTCCCATTTACTTAAGTTATCAGGCATTGTCATAATATCGTACACACGCATATAATCGCGAGCTACCATCCCATCAAATTCCTGGTGGAGGCGAGCAATTGTCTGCTTTACAAGTGCTTTTGTCCCTTTTGTTAAAATAACGACGACATCATAGTCATTATCATACGCTAGTCCCATCACTCCGAGGAATGTTCGCGTTTTTCCTGATTGGATTTTTCCAAGCAGCATCCCTGGCTTATTAGCAGAAGTCTGCTGATAAATTAAGTTGTTCACTGTATTTTCCATACAATCAATATATGCTTGTTCGTATTTATTTTTCTCTATTAAAAAGGAATAAAAAGTTCCTTTTGTGTCGATTCGTGATGATGCTACTTTCACTAAAAAACGTCCTTCCATTTATCACGGTGCAAACATCCGTAATACCCCCACTTCAAGATTCAAGTAAAACAAAGAAGTTAAGTGGGGGATAAACGGACGCTAACACCCTGATAAGTTTCTCTAACAATCAGCGCGAGTAAAAACTCCTACTGATTGAAGTCTCACTTTATATACTCGTTATATCATAAAGGATTTTTCGTGATTTTGCTAATCAATCAGTTTGGGCTGGACAAAAGGGGTTGGTGGAAGCTTTTTTTGATTTACTGGCAACTTTTTTGATTTACTGGCAACTTTTTTGATTTACTGGCAACTTTTTTGATTTACTGGCAAC
Source organism: Gracilibacillus pellucidus (assembly GCF_033949965.1). Classification (NCBI taxonomy): domain Bacteria; kingdom Bacillati; phylum Bacillota; class Bacilli; order Caryophanales; family Bacillaceae; genus Gracilibacillus; species Gracilibacillus pellucidus. Next base: position 327,523 of record NZ_JAWZSR010000002.1, read on the forward strand.
TTTTTTGATTTACTGGCAACTTTTTTGATTTACTGGCAACTTTTTTGATTTACTGGCAACTTTTTTCAACTTTTTTGATTTACTGGCAACTTTTTTGATTTACTGGCAACTTTTTTGATTTACTGGCAACTTTTTTGATTTACTGGCAACTTGAAAAGGGGCTGCACTCAACCTAATGGGTTGAGGCAGCCCCTTTCCTTTTCATCTAATTGATTTTTAATATAGGTTTAATCGCTATTCCACTTTTTGAATCTTCAAATGCTTGATTAATATTTTGGAACTCATAAAATTTTACTAATTTATCAAATGGGAATAATCCTTCTTTATAGTACGCTAGTAATTGAGGGATAAACACTTGTGGTATGGAATCCCCCTCTACAACACCGACCATTGTTTTTCCTTCTGCCATAATTTCTTCATGAACATCAATGTTCACTTCTGGTGTTGCGCCTACAATCGCAAGTTTGCCAAGCGGTCGCAGTGACTGCAATCCTTGATGGACAACTGCTGGCACTCCGGTTGATTCCACACCATAATGGGATCCACCATTTGTGATTTCTTTAATTTGTTCTACTACATCTCCATTTTTTCCGTTAATAACATGAGTAGCACCTAATTCTTTTGCCAGCTCTAAGCGGCTGTCATGCAGGTCAACTGCGATAATATGTTTACAGCTCGTTATTTTCGCTGCCATTATTGCACTTAGCCCTACTGCTCCCGCTCCATAAACCACAATCGATGTACCGAACTCGGGCTTTAAATGATTCAATACTGTCCCACTACCTGTCTGAATACCACAACCTAATGGCCCTAATAAAGAAAGATCGACATCTTTGTCCACCTTCACTAGGTTTCGTTCATTGGTAACAGCATAAGTACCAAAGGAAGACTGACCGAAAAAGCTGGAAAGCTCGGTACCTGCTTGTTCTAGGCGGTGTGTTGCATCTTCCATTTGCCCACCGAAATTCAGCAAATTAAAATCAGTACATACGGTCGGATGACCTGTTCGACAGTTATCACAGTGTCCACAATAAGCAAAGGATAAAACAACATGATCGCCTGGTTCAATGATCTTTACGCCATCACCTACTTTTTCTACGATACCTGCTCCTTCATGCCCTAAAACAGCAGGATAAGGAGTCATGCCACCATCACGAGCAACAGCATCTGTATGACAAACACCAGTCGCAACAATCTTCACTAGCACTTCATTTGCCTTCGGTTCAGATAACTCCACTTCTTCAATTTTGAACTCCTCTTCCTGACCATATGTTACAGCCGCTTGAATCTTCATTCTCCATCAACTCCTTTTATGATTAAGTGCACTAAACGGGCTAGTATTTTTATTCCCTGACATATGGTGTTTCATGCATATATACTCCTTTTTCAGATAACAAAAAAGACATCTGCGTTAAACAGATGTCCCTAAAGTGAGACTTACCAGGGGATTAGCGTCCGTTCACCTCACATATGGCTTCCTCGCTTTGACTCAAAACTTGAAGTGGGGATTTTCCGAACGCTTGCACCGTGATAACATATTTCCTATCTTTCCCGATGCACAATATAATCCATCAATTGCTTAAAGAACGCCACGTTATTTGGAAACTTCTCTAGTGCTTCTACTGCACTACAATAATGTTTCCACATTTCTTTCTTCGCCTGTAGCTCGCCTAATACTGTAACGAACGTAGAACTGTTATTTTGTTGGTCGATACCCGCTTGTTTACCTAATAGGACTGAATCCCCTTCAAGGTCTAACAAATCATCTTTAATTTGAAAAGCAATACCTGCATGGTGCGTAAATTGCTTGATCGCTCTTATCACTTCGGTACGTGCTCCAGCAACAATCGCTGGCATCATCAATGCTGCTTCAAATCCAATTCCAGTCTTGTATAAACATAATTCCGTCAAATCATCGATCGTTAATTGCTTTCCCTTTGCCTCAAGGTCCATGATCTGCCCCTTGCACATTTCTTGCGTCATCTGTGTTGAATAAGCGATTAAGTCTAAAATTTTGTCTGCATCATACCTTCTCAGTTTGGTCTGTTCTTGTACCGCTCTTTGTGTCATCCATAAAGCCGTTAATTCTGCTACAGCACTACTATATTTCTCATGTACTGTCGCTCTCCCTCGTCGCATCGATGCATTGTCCTGTGAAGGCAGATCGTCAAAAATTAAAGAAGCTGTATGCATATATTCAATGGCTTTCAATAACGGAATGACATCCTTGCCCTCTAAATTCAACACTTCCGTCGCCATTACCCATGTCATAATAGGTCTTATCCGTTTTGCCTCACCTTGCAAACTATAGTTAGCTGCATCCTCTATCGTATTTCCCCCTGCCTTCGGGAGTATTAGTAACTGATTAACGGACTCGCGTGCACCTTCCAATGTCTTTTGGAAGGTTACTTTTTCTTTATCCTGACGCTTGATCGCTTCTACTATTTGATCACGGAGTAACTTATCAAAAAAAGCAACATTCTTTGTACGTGCTACTACCTTTTGCAAACATGCAGTAAACGAAGGATCAACAGAAAAAGTATGCAGTAATTCTGTGAATCGACGATTACCTAATCTCTTCTGTAATCTTTTCAGCCCATTCACTGCACGATCCAAAATGATTTGTCGTGTCTTCGCATCATCTTGGTATACATGATGAATTAAATAACTTATAACGGACCAATACATAGCAAAAGGGTTGAGTAAATCTGGTCGTTGAGATCGGTGCTGCAAAAAGTACGTATATGGTGTCACATTCCCCATTGCCATATCTTGATCAATATCTGCTAAATCATCTGCTAACTGATTGTAAATACCATAATAAAACATATACTCCTCAGCCTGATCATTCGTTGAAAAAGTTTGAAAGGTCCGTACAATCATTCGTGATGACGAAGATTTCAAAATGACCGGAATATACAATTCTTCATTCGTATAAAAAGGATGCTCTAACTGTTTATCGCGATCTATTTCCTGCGCATGAAAAAACAAATAAGCATTTTGATAAAAGCGTTCAAGATTTTCAGATGATTGATTTTTTTCAAGATAACGAAAAGCATCTGTTAATTCACGATAAATGGGTTCTACTACTTTTCGCTTATTCCCTGTCCATGCTGTAAAAGGTGTAATCTTTCCTGTCTTTAAAGTCTGACGGATTAGTGTGGCAAATTGCTCTTTCTCTTGTGTGGACAAGATAGTCGCATCCAATAAGTCGTCAATAAATGGATAGGTTAACCCGTAACAATAACCAATTCGGACCGCCTTATCCAACCGTTCTCTTCTAAGTTGCAGCGACATTTGCCCTTGCAATTCTTCGATTTCATGTATCAGTACGCCAGCAATTATTTTGATTAATTTCCGCTGTGCATGTACCTTATCCAATCCTTCTGGAATAAGCGAGGACACATGTTTTAATTTATCTATCAACCATAAAAAGGTAGCTTCTAATGATTCCTTTTGTGCTAGTCGGTAAAGTTTCGCCAGATTGAACCATTCTTGATTTGTATCATGTTGTAACGCTGTTTTGATACCTTCTGCTACATGAGCAATTCTTACTTGAGTCTCTGGAGTCGAAAATTCTCTCCCTAGGTCACGTAAATAGATATATGAAATACTTCGATGTAAATAATCATTGAGCAGTCCTTTTTTCGCTAGCTGTTGAAGGAACTGTTGGTCTTTTGTTATCGCGATATGGTCATAATGCCAAAAAGACACTTTCTTATTTTTTTGGTAAGTTTGCAAATATTCAGTTAATTTTTTTGGAAACTGTTGACCTGCCAACTGATCGACTAAAGCTTGAAAATAGCTACGCGCTTTTTGTTCTGCTTGTTGATATTGTTGATCTAGCATATCTGTCCATCCCTATATTAGTAGTTTTTTTTAGTATAGCATTTTATCAAGGAAAAGTCGGATGATATTTTTGATAGATTAACCTAGACACTAAAAAAGACGACTCGAATGCATAAGAGTCGTCTTTTTGCTAAATAAATATCTCACAATCTATTAAACGATTAATTCGCTCTCCACTGATTAATTACTTGAACATGTGATGGGGTTAATTGTGGTCCCCAGCTTGATGTACTATTAACCGAGATAATGTTGTTGTTGTTCAAGATTGGACCACCACTCATACCACCAGTGATATAAGAAGTATGAACTAACGTATCAGAAGTAACATCACTAATTGCTCCCTCACTTCTAAATAAATAATAACCATTCGCGTCTGCTAGTTCAGCCGGATATCCGTGAGCTAAAATAGAATCTCCTCGATACGAACTAGAGCTGACAGGTAATGTATGTGAGTGATTAGAATTTACTTTTATAACCGCATAATCATGCTGAACATCAGAGAAATAGATACTTCCTGGTTGTGGAGCTTGTGAGTTCATCCAACCTAATGTTGTATAAGCATCCGTTGAGGAGTATCCACCATATGGTTGATTAGCACCATCGGCACCAGGGTATACATACCATAATTGATAGTATTCATTCGCATAGTTATCATAGACACAGTGTGCAGCAGTCAGAACCGTATTGCTGTCTAAGAATGTCCCAGAGCAGGTAAACCAGTTACCATCACTAGATGCATACACGATATGTGCCATTGCATTATAAGGACTGGAAGTAGTGTTGTTAATTCGCACTCTATTATCTGTGGCCATTGTTTCACCAATAGAATTAAGAGTGTCATCAAAATTTTTCTCGATAACAGTAGCAGGACCGTCTAATAGGTCCCCTTGGGAGCTCACAGAGGTGAATTCACTGTGCTCTTCCGTTAATTCTTCTAAGGTAGAGGAGTCATAATCAATAACTTCTGGAAGCTTGTCTTTATCTTCCTCATATTTCTCTTCGAACTGAGGAACTTGTTCTTCGTCTAATTCCGTTTGACCTACGCTATCATATGCTTCATCAGTAGGAGTTGTAGCACCAACTGCAACAGGAAGCATACACGCAAAAACAAGAGACAACAGCAACATCAACAGACTTTTCTTTTGATTCATACCTTACTTTTCTCCTCTCTTTTTCCAAATTTGTAATTTACAGTTAATAGTTTATACTAATAGAGTATAATTGTCAAAAAATTCACACAAAATATCTTATAGATTAATAGTTAATTATTCTCAAAGGAGTTAGATAAAAATGAAAGAATTCACGTTAAGGGTTACAGGCAAACACATGAAGAAGCATTATCTCGTTGAATTAACTACTGAAGGAAGGGAAAGTAATGGAATAGCGTTTCCACCACAACATATCATGGTGATGACAAATGATAGACAAGAAGCAAACGTAACATTACACGCTTCTCTCCTTTATCATATGAGAGTGTCTGAATCAAAAGCAAGCACTATGGAAGAATTCTTACAAAGAAAAATAAAAGAGCGAGTAATTGGACCAGTTGTGAAAGAAGAGACACTAATTCCTAAAGAGAATACTAATTTAATAGAAATTATCATAGAGGATTAATGCCCTTCTATGTCATTAACATATTCTTTTATTTACTTTTCCTCTGCAGCATTTATCATTCTATCTCCACCAGTAAACAGAACAATTTGTCGATTTATGAAACCTTTCAATAATTTTATACGTAGAAATATAATGTGAACAGGAAAAGAATGCCGGCCTCTATTTTCCAAATATTCCCTTATCGCTTATACAAGGGTTATACATCGTCCACTTACATGTACATTATTTCTACCATTATCTTTAGCAGGAGGTATATAAATGAAAAAATATTACGCACTAGTAAGCATTCTAGTATTTACTGGATTACTTATGATTGGTTGTAGTTCTAATGATGCTACAGAAGACACTCAAGAAAATATAGAGGAAAATAACCGTGAAACTAGTTCACAATCAATCGAAAACAAACCTGATTTTACAGAGATTCACGAACTTGAGCAAGATCGTGATATTTCGCGAGAACTTATGTCCATTAACTATGACGGCAGTATCGTATTTTTTAATTTAGAAGATACGTCAGGGGATGACAAGATAAAAACACCATACTTCTATTATGATGAAGAGTTAATCGATGCTTCTTCTGTAGGTGATTTTACTGAATGTAGATTCCGTTTATATGAATCTGATACAACAAATGCGACTGGTAAATGTAAAGATCCAGATGGTACAAGGGTTGCCGTTGTATATGATGTAGCAAACAATACAATCACACATGCAACGGATAATGATCGCATTTTATATCCATTAAATGATGGAAGAGTATTATTTACGATAGAATACGGTCATGATGGAACCATTTATGAGTTAACGGAAAATGGAACAGAACCTTTCATCGAAATCGATGACATACCATCCATTTTAGATATTAGTTATGATCAAGATGCTGAAGTTTTCTTTATTGATGGAGCAAATGATGATTACTGGAACGCATATGTATATGATACGACGAGCGAGGAAGGCCCTGTACTATTCCGAGAGGTCGCAGATGACGATGAGGCAACTACGGTGGAAGGGAACATTTCACCAGATGGTAAGTACATTTTCTATCGCTATCGAGGAATAACATCTGGAAAACATTATAATTATAATGAGCATTATATTTACAATCGAGAAACAGAGGAAGAAATCGGATTAGGACAAGGATTTTCCTTGAATTTTGTACGACCTAATGGATGGGTGATTGATGATGTAAGAAAATATGGACAAGTTATATATAATGTTCATACGGATAAATGGTTAGCACCTGAAGAAGCGGATATCAACTTCACTGATTCCACTTATGCCAACCAATATATATCGGAGGAAGATAAAGAGCATTTCCGCGGAACAACTGTTGCAGCTATTTCAGGAGATGGAGAAACTGTCCTTTTATTAGATAGCTTTTATCCATTAGGCGAAGACAAATATACAAAATTAAAAACGATGGCAACCGATGACTATATAAACTTCTTAGAGGAGAATGATGTAGAAATCGACTTTGAACCGTCACCATTTGATGAGAAAGGTGCGTAACAATAAACCAGAACAGAAGGTATTCCTTTTGTTCTGGTTTATGTTTTTTTAGCAAATAGTAGAATCGACGTGGAGCCATATCAGATTCTAACAACATACGAATATTTGAAAGAATCCCCCATTAATTAAAGGCACTTCCTATCATTGTTAGCCTACTTAATCTAGTGATTGGCACCAATGATGACATTTTGAATTATTTTAATAAACTATCATTCAGTGAGTTTCATTAGAATTCTGTTTACTTTAAATTAAATATTATTAAAAAAAACCTCAGTTTAATACACGAATCCCCTCTCTTATATTCCAAATTATAAATATGATATATATTAGTACCAATAATGACAAACTAATTATAAAAATTCCAGTCACTTTACTTAGCGATGGAGAAATGATAAAAATCGCAGTTGTACTAATTACAGTGCATATCACAATAGCAATCACCATAATAATATGGGATAAAATTGCACGTTTAGCATGTAGTCGCACTATATCATTATTTACCGAAAAAAAAATAATAGCGGGAAATAAGAGTGGTGCAAAAAACACACTGAAGTAATTAAGTGATGCTAAACATTGACTTCTTGTATTCATTATTTATTCACCCGTTAATAAAAAGTTTTATTCCTTTTTGTTAAGTTGGTTACTACAACAATACTCCAAATGCAGATAACAGTACCTATAATACCGATAATGCTCGCTCCAGTTCCACCTCTAAAACCTAAAAAACCAGAGGGTATAAGTCCCAAAAACAATAGTGCAATAAACCCTTGATATATCGCAAACGCAAACCTGGCTCTAGGTTTATTAAAAAGAGATAAGATTAAGGAGGGTAGAAATAGCATAACAACTACTACAAAACCCACTAAAAATGTAATCGGTTCCTCGAAAGAGATTGTTTTACCTGTTTTATTAAAAGCAGCCAATAAAGTCCCGATAATAGCAACTACAAAAGTTAATAAATCTATGTAAAAACTTTTTAACATCAAATAATCTCCTTTCAATAAATCGATACCAGCACCATTAGTTAAAAGTCAAATCAACAAAAAGTTTAATAGAATTTGATCTTAATTAACAACTGAATTTTCCTTGATCCCTCTAGCTATATCAAAGACGCTAATAATGCTAATAACAGTACCTATAATACCTATACACATTATCCAAAAACCGCCATCAGAGATAGAAACATTAAAACCATTAGAGAAAATAAAACCAAGGAGAATAATTCCTAAAAAAACAAGACCAAGGAAACATTGATAAATCGCAAAGATGATTTTAACTGAATTATTATTAAAAAAAGAAAAAATTAATGGTGGTACGAAAAGCGATATTAGTTTTCCGATAGATGACCAAGATGTAGCAGGTTGATCGAAATCAGGAGAACCAGAGCCCGAAGGAGCGTAAGCAATTATGAATAAAGTAATAATTACCAATACCAAAGTAATTAACACCAAGAAAAAACCTTTAGTCATACAGTCCACCTCTCATTTTAGTATACGATTGCTTGAAGTTAATCGTTACAACAATAGTTTGTAAAAATGTAAATCTGTTTACAATTAAATGGTATGATTGGTAAAATTGATTCTTATGTATCCTAATTATTTTAAAGTTATTGATAAAACTGCATAAATATTTAAACTATTTGTTTCAAATTGTATACCTGATTTACCGTCCAAGACTTAACGTAATTTGCTCTAAATTAGTTTATTCATAATAATTGTTGTTCAAGATAAAAGAAACAAAGCAAGATAATTGTTTTCGCAGGTTCATATAAATAGAGTTGGAATAGATAAGCAATTCCATAGTCTCCTAGAATTTGTTCTTGAGACTGATCTCCCCACTCTGTTAAGGGATTTTTAAGGTTATTCATAAAGAAATCCACATGTGATGTAGGATGACCATATCCTACTAGATATTGCGCAAAATCTGATAAACCTTCATTAATGAATGTTTCTTCATCAGGATCTGTATCTCGATGAAGTAAATGCTGAAATTCATGTGCAAATGTTCCTTCATACATGAAAGGGTTGGTCAAGAATCACAATACTGGTAACCACTATCATAAGTGCTGCCATTAGAACCGCATCTACTATGCCAGCAGAAGGACTCACCCAACAAAACAAAAAGTCATTGAAATAGTTTCACTGCACTATTTCAATGACTTTTCTATTATCCTAGATTTTAACGCTGTTGAGCTTCCTGCTACTTGCTTAATTATTCCCTTTTAACTCTAACAATCTTTTATGCATATTCTGAGAAACTGCATTTTCCTCTTCTATTATATTATGGAGCTCAAAGGGATCTTGGATCAGATCATATAATTCATCCTGGTCATTAAAGTTCCGTATATATTTATATTGATTCGTTCGTAACATCTCTGTATTTTCCCACAGCGAAAGCTGTTCTTCTTTATGTTGCGCGTTTTCATTGGTCAATAACGGCAATAAACTCTTTCCATCAATCTTTTGTGACGAATGTATATCTGCAAATGCTAAAATAGTTGGAAATAAATCGACAAGCTCTGTTAGTTTGTCCACTTTTTCTACTTGGTCTTTTCGAGGATCAACAATCACTAGTGGCACTCGTACAGATCCTTCATACATCACTTGCTTGCGAAATAGCCCGTGGTCTCCGAGCATTTCACCATGATCAGAAGTAATAATAATGATCGTATTTTGATCAAACTGACATTCAACAAGTGTATCCACTAATCTCCCTATTAAATAATCCATATAGCTAATCATTCCTGCATAATGACGTTTTACATCATTCATTTTCTCTGAGGTTAATCCATCACGAAAAGTTTCTTGCCGTTTTCTCACCCAAAGTGGCTTCATTTCATCATTTAAATTAGACGAAATAGAATGCGGAAAATCGCTTTCCTTATAGCGATGGAACCACTCCTCTGTAGCATTCCAAGGATCATGTGGACTAACAAAGTTAACACCACAAAACCATGGTCGGTCCTCCGAACGGCTTTTAATAAATCCCTCCGCTTGATCGAAAATAAACTGATCTAACGTATCCTCTGGATTATGTGGTGAACACTTCGTATAAAATATCGGTTTCTCTTCCCTCTCTTTATATTCTTTGATATGACTGGATAATTTTCCTTTTCTGCTTAAATATCGTTGATAAGGACCAATCAGTTTTTCCCCTTTACTTTTGGCAGATGTCATTTTACCTTCTACTTCAAAAGGATGGGTGAACCCTAAATGATAATTAACTGGTGAGTCACCATGTTCCCCATAGTCTGCCTTTGACTTTTGAAACTCTAATTTGCCAAAGCCACCTACATAATAACCATTTTGGCGTAATGCTTGAAAGAAGGTTTGCTGTTTCAATGGATAGGTATGCTCATTAGTTAATACTCCAAGACGATGTGGATATATACCACTATAAATTGCTGCTCTACTAGGAACACAAGTAGATCCATTACAAACCGTTTGCGAAAAATACGTACCACCTTTTATCAATGAATCAATCCTGGGTGTTTCGATTGATATTTTGCCAGCATATCCAAGCCAGTCATATCGCCATTGATCTAATGTGATCATGAGTATATTCGGTGGATTCATGACAAGCTACTTTCTGCACATTGCGACTTCAATACTTTTTTTATCGCAGTAGCCGCCTTCACTTTAATCTCTAAATGAGGGGAAATATAAAGATCATAGTTATCCGTTCTCAACACTTGCTTAAGCTCATCTACTGTCTTACACTCTTTATGAAAACGATTAACCACACTTCCATATTGCAAGTAGTGATGGGTATCACTTCCTGCTAATATAGGAAGATCCTTCTCATAACTATACATCATAAGCTTATCCTTCATCTTTATTCCCATTTTGTAAAGGTCCTTAGCATTGAGATCAAGCGCATCTAATTGATTGAAAACACTAGAATCATGCTGGGTCAATGAATTGGACAAGCGAAAAGGATGTGCACCTATTTGGAGAAACGAATAAGGTTCTGCTAGCGACAATATTTCTTTTATGGGTAGAAAGTTTTCTTTTGATTGATAAGGCTCTAACTGGTACCAAAAGTCACGTATATTCTCCCTCGTACCAATAAACAGAAAATGACCGCCTTCCTTTGCATCTACCTCCATACCAGGGAAAACTTGAACACCATTGACATTGTAAAAATCCTCTTGATATGGGAAGTGTTCATCCATACTTTTGTATACGTCTAGGAAACCTACTGCGTTAAAGTGCTCTGTTAATGCAATAGCATCCAAGCCTGATTCCTTCGCTTCCTTCACTGATTCTATAAATTCACTTACCGAAAAAGGGATTTTTTTGCTCAACTTGCCATGGGTATGAAAATCAATGTTCATCTCACTCATCCTCTCACTAATAATTAAGGACGAGGTCTTCCTCGCCCCTTATCAAATTTTTCTTGTTTATTGCTTATATTGTTCATTCATTTCCTTAATAATTTGTTCGCCACCATTTGCTAACCATTGATCAACAGCTACTTGAACATCGCTAAGTTCACGTTTTCCAACAACGACCTCTGTCAGAATTTGTTCAAATTCCGCGTTAAGCTGTGCACCAGTTTGCAGGTTAGTATCGGATATTAGCCCCGGATCATCACTTTCCCAAAAGTATGTTTCGTTCATCTCATAATAACTTGCAAGGTCATCGGCAAAGTCTTCACCTAACCACCAATATGCACGGTGAAGAGGGTTCCACGCTCTAAGAATATTCGTACCAATTGCACCAGGGTCATCTTCTTCCCATTTATCTAAAACCTCGATAGTTCCATCTTCTGCTTCTTCCCAATGTATATCTTCTAATCCATGGCGTGTAATATCATAGCCTTCTGTTATATTCCACTCAAATAAAGCTAGAATACGTCTTACTTTTTCTTCACTTATATTTGCGTTAATCACTTTCTTATAATAACTCGGTCTAGTAGGAGTCGTTCTTTCACCATCTGGACCAGCTGGAGGAGCAAAATATGCGAAGGATGCATCTGGGTCATGCTCTTTAATATCGGCTGCTTCCTTTCTATGCACACTATTTGGGTTAACATATTCAATTCCAACTACGCTGCTACTTAATAAGTTGTTTGCGTCTCTCCAATCCGAGTGCAACATAAAATCCTTATCTAAAACATCTTCTTCATATGCTTTTCTCATAAATGCTATATAATCCTCTAATTCTTCTCGTTGTGCTTGGTATGGGACAAGTTCTCCGTCTATTTCCTTCCAGTCTCTTGCTAAACCAAATGCTCCACCTCTCCAAGCCGTCCCACTTACATCATCAAACAACCCAACAGCAGAAAAACCAGTTGTATCGTCTTGCCCTGTTTGGTTCGGATCATCATGAGCAAATGCATAGGCAACTTCGTAAAAATCTTCAATTGTATCTGGTACATCTAAACCTAAATGATCTAACCAGTCTTGCCGTATAGCTAACATATTTCTGGTTTGAAGACGATATTCAGGCACTCCGTAATAATGCCCATCTGGGTTTAACATTTCCCAAGCTTCTGTAGGGATTCCGGCTTCTAATTCTGGGTAATCAGCTAATAGAGGTTTTACATCATACAACACATCACGTTCTGCCCAATCGATATATTCACGCGGATCATTATAGCCAAATCTCCAAACATCAGGCACATTTCCACTTGCTACTAATGTATTAAAGTATTCTCCGAAATTATCACGATCATAGTACTCCCATTCCATCGTAATATTGAACTTTTCCTCAATGTAATCAAAGATAGCATTATCTTCATCTTGAATAGGAGAACCTGTTGTTAAGAAAGAAATCGTTAAATGTTCACTAAAATCATATGGAGCCAAATCACTGTTACCACTTTCATTAGCATTTGCCGTATTACCATCCTTATCATTTTCCGATGTGTCTCCGTTTTGTGAGCAACCTACAGCAAGAAATAGAACAAAAATAAGAAAAATAAGTTGACGTTTCATTTCCATTACCTCCAATATTTTTAATCTTTTACTGAACCTAATAAAAAGCCCTTATTAAAATACTTCTGGAAAAAAGGAAAAATAATGATTAGTGGCGTGATCGTTACCACAATCGCAGCCATTCCCACTGCTGGACTGAATAATATATCATCAACTTCTCCTGCTAACACATCTTCATCAAGAATTAAGAGTCGTCTCAAAAATACTTGGAGAGGCATTTTACTCTGGTCTTGAATATATAAAATGGCATCAAAGTATGAATTCCAATGCGCAACTAAATAGAAAATGGTGAATGTCGCCATCGCAGGCTTCACTAAGGGTAAAGCAATTCGAAAGAAAATTCTCCACTCTCCACACCCATCCATCTTGGCAGCCTCTTCTAATTCGGCAGGAATATTGGAAAATAAACTTCTCATTACAATAAGATAGAATGGCGAGATGGCTGATGTTAACCAAAGCGCCCCATAGCTATCCATTAATCCCAATTGGCCAACAATAAGAAATAAAGGAATCATTCCCCCACTAAAAAGCATCGTAAACATCACAAGGAAGTTAAATTTTGACCTTCCTGGCAGCCATTTTTTCGAAAGTGGATAAGCCATCATTGTCGTGAACAGCATATTAATAAACGTTCCTCCAACTGTAATAACAAGAGAGTTAGTAAAAGCTTCAATAAATTCCTTGCTATTCAGCAAATACTTATATGCATCTAACGTAAATTCTTTAGGAATTAGAAAAAAACTTCTTGTAATAAATTCACTCCTAGGTGCAAGCGAACTCATATATACATAAATAAGTGGTAGCAACACTGTTAAGGTAATGATAGTGACGATTGCATAAACAGCTATATCAAAAACCTTATCTTCTGAAAGTCTTCTAGATTTCATTAATAGACACCTTCTTTACCCATTTTCTTAGCTAGTTTATTCGCACCTATAACAAGGATAAGGCCTACAACCGACTTAAATAGCCCTACTGCTGTGGTGTAACTATATTGCCCTCCCAATACTCCTGCACGGTACACATATGTATCAAAGATATCTGAAACACCTAGATTCAAAGGATTTTGTAATAGATAAACATGAGTAAAGCTTAAGTCTAAAAAACCTCCAAGTCTTAAGATAAACATGACAACAATAAGGTAGGATATAGAAGGAATCGTAATGAGCCTCATTAATTGCAAACGAGTAGCACCATCAATCCTTGCTGCTTCATAAAGTTGCGGGTTAATCGATGCCATAGCTGCTAAATAAATAATGGCATCCCACCCCATACCATTCCAAATGTTATGGATCACCCAAAGGGGCCTAAAAAAACTTGCATCTGTCATCACTTCGATACGCGATAAACCAAAGGCATGTAATAAATTATTGATAACTCCTGATTGGGTTGAAAATAACATTGCTGTAATACCTACAATAACAACCCATGAAATAAAGTGTGGTGTATATAAGATCGTTTGTATCGACGTTCGAAACCATTTGATTCTTACTTCATTTAATAACAGAGCCAAAATAATTGGCGCAGGAAAGTAAAACACTAAATCATAAATACTTAGTACGAATGTATTCCACAATAAATCAAGGAAAATTCGTTCTTGAAAAAGTCTTTCAAAATGCGCAAACCAAACCCATTCACTTCCGAAAAATCCTGAGAAGGGATCATATTCCATGAATGCAACGGATAAACCAAACATCGGCAAATACTTAAACAAAAGAAAAAATAGTACACCTGGGAGCATCATTAGATATAATGGTATACCTCGCTTGATCCTCTTCTTCAATAATTTTCCTCTTGATGCGCTGGTTGATTTGTTTGGATATACTTGTTTTTTCAACACGGAAACTTTCTCCAAACATACACCTCCTTTGTTCGTTGTCTAGACATCGTATATTTTTTATTCTATCAGATGATTATTAATTAAGTATTAAGGATTTGTAAAATCTTCTGTTTTCGCTAAATTCTATTCTTTATTTCAGCTATAATTAGCGTAAACATTCGTTCTTTCTCTATTCAAGAAAACAATGTTTTATTTTTGTATGATTATTGATAGTATATTATGGTAGAATTAATACAACTCAATTGTCTAGAGGTGCTTAAATGAAAAAAGAAGGAAAATTCAGTTATGTATACATTAAAGAACATATTGAATCACAAATAAATGAAGGAAAGCTCAAGGTTGGTGAAAAGTTGCCTTCAGAAATTCATATGGCAAAAAAATATGAGGTTAGTAGAGAAACATTCCGCTCAGCAATAAGATTATTAGAAGAAGAAGGAAAGGTCACGATAAAAAGAGGGATAGGAACATTCATCGCAACACCACTTAAAACGATACCTAGCAGTTTGGAGAAACTAACCAGTATCACAGATATTATTAGAGCCGCTTCTTTAAAAGAAGGCGAAAAACGCGAAAAAATTGAGACTGTTGCGTGTACAAAGGAATGGGGAGAGCTTTTAGGATTAGAGGAAGGCGATCCTGTTATTTTCCATAAGCGGACAAGAACTGCCGATGGAGAACCAGTTGTCTTTTCACTAAATGTAATTCCTAAGGAGATTGTAGGTGATTTGTTTGATGAAAAACATTTTTCAGGCTCTTTACTTCATTTTATTGAAAGGGAATGTAATGTAAATGTAGTCTGCTCAGATGCAGAAATTAGTGTCCCATTACATACAGACCGTTACTGTCAGAAGTTGCTTATTCACCCACATACAACCGTATTGTTATTAAAACAAGTCCACTATGATGAATTTAATAGACCTATTTTTTACTCAGAAGATTATTTAAGAAATGACGTATTTCAATTTCAAATGAGACGAAAGAGATGAGGTGTGAAAATGAGTGATACTCCTATAGCTCATTCCAAGTTTTTAACCGGTTGCCATTTCATTATGAGACTCGCTTACGTAAATTTACTTTGGGTTTGTTTTACACTCTTAGGCTTACTTTTTTTTGGTATTTTCCCTGCTACAATTGCTGTTCTAGATACAATCAGAAAGTGGAATATCCGGAATGAGCATACTATCTCACTAGATTTTATTCATACTTATAAACGTGAGTTCCTAAAGTCTAATCTCTATGGGTGGGGATGGACCCTGTTCACAACACTTTTAATCATCGGGTTAGCTCATTTCGTTGTTTCCATCCAACATTATTTTCAGTTTATTATTATTGGGTTCGCCTGTATCTTGTTGATTATTTCTATTTATTTTCCACTCTTATACATTCATTACCGTTTAACGGTTAAAAATTATATAAAAACAGCTTTTGCCTTAACCTTTTTATACCCGCATTTCACTCTATTGATCATAGTTAGTCTATTATTTTGTTATATGCTATTTCTATTCATACCCGGGCTCATACCATTCTTTTTGGTTTCATTACCGGCATGGATGACTGTTTCCGTCTCACTTTATTTATTTAATAAATTAGAAACACAAGCTAGGGTATAATAAGGAGCGCTCCCCTATCCTCCACAGGCATCTTACGGCGGATAGGGTTTTTGTCTACAAAAACCCCTCCTCCTCGGTTATGTCTTCTTGAACATCCTCTTTCTTTTCTTTATCTTCTTGTTCATTAGGTAAATTATTTTCTAGTTCTCTATCGCTTTGTGCTGTCTCTTTTTCTTCTGTATCTGTTCCGATAACTAAAAATATAACTGATACAAAAGCGATAACCACTATAGAAACGGCCAATACCAACCATTTTAGACTCTTCTGTATTCTCATAAATGAACCTCCTTTTTACCATATTCAATAGCAACTACGGATTTCTTCTTCCTTTACGTCTTCTCTCCTATACATAGGAGAGATACATTAAATAAGGATCAAGAAACAAGAACATAATTCGAAGACACTAAAACCATTGGAGAGTTTAAAAAATTGTTTTCCGTGATCCAAACTGTTATGTTTTTCTATATTATAATAGCAGAATTCCTATAATTAGAATATGTGATCTTAATACTCCTGTATTTCGCAATTAAATTTTGAGCCAGTTATATTGGGCTTTATTCACAATCTTTAACTGAAACTTTTGAATAGATCTCGGCTTGACACGGAGCCTCTACGGGCACGGATATTTTGTAAAAGCGTGCGGAATATAAAGATTTCTCACTATCAGACAGGGTACCATGCCCGCCTCTCCGGATAAACCCTTCTTAATGAATAATAATCTTAATTCCACAATCTTTTAGTGGCTCAATCTCTAGTTGTCATCTGGCTCAATTTTCGGTTACCATATACAGCAATATATTTCACTTACATAAGCTTACCTAATTATAGACTGATCTATTTATTTGATTTCATTCAAAATAGGAACCAAATAAAAATATCTAAAACTAAAATAAACCCTTTTACCCACTTAGAATATTAATAATAAAACCTTCAAGTCCATTTATAATACTCTTGAATGCTTTGCTAAATATAATTTGTTTAGTAAGCATACAATAATCTCATGGATTTAAAAGCGTCATGAATCATGGGAAAATATCTCTACAATACTGTTACAGTAGGGAGATGATAATTTGACAACTATGAAAACATCGAAACACGAAATACATAAAGCCCAGTGGCAGGAGCTGATCAGGGAACAAAGTGAGAATGATTTATTAAAGAAGTCCTGAGCCAGGCTCCTAACTTATTAGCTTTATAATCCGAGTCTGGCACCTACTTCTGCATACTCTATATCTTTTCTTTCTGCATTCCAATCACCCCCTGTTTGTCCGTCCCATATCGCTCCTGTTTCAACAAAACCGACAGACGCAAACAATTTCTGGACAGCTTCGTTTACCATCCAATATGATGTAGCAACTGCATCCGCTTTTCCTTGTGGAAACGACTTTATGTAATCAATAACTTTCATCATTGCTTGTTTGCCAAATCCTTTGCCTTGATGCTTTTTATCAATCATAAAGCGATTAAGTCCATAAGTAGATTTATCTCCATATTTTTCACATAAAAGTGAACCTTCCGCCAGTTCGTAAAATCCAATATCGACATATCCTATGACTTCATTATCTTTGCATATAGCGAAGATCATAGGAGGTTTTTCATCGTTGAGTATCTTTACATAAGCTTTAGCCAAACAATATATGCTGGAATCCACATTTCCTTTCTGCTCGTCTGTTATACTTAACTTCAACACTGCCTCAAAATTATCGTAAGTAATCTTTCTTAATTCAATCATTTTTCTTCCCTACTCTCGAAAATATAAATTTAAGTTCATTAACGACAACAATGTAGCATAAAAAATCGGTAGATGTTTGTTTTGTAGATAAAGGATAAAGTCGTGTTGGAATCCTGCTAAATTCAGTTCATCATGTCCACTACAAAACTGATGCAATTTTAATTTATTATTTTTTTCTGACTCAGGATGCATATTTTCATCCATTCGTATTAAATAAACATCAGAATATTTCTCTTGTAACTTTGCAATTCGATCGATTAGTTGCTTTTCAGTTAAGTTAATAATTGCGGAATCATAAACAAAGTAATCTTCTTTTATTTCATAACGATCCACTATCTGCAGACTATCCTGCATAAACGTGAAATGGCTAAAGACGTATAAAAGCATTGCCAACAGCTTGCCGAATATTTTTAAAAAGAGTCTTAGTATTAAAATGTTACCTGTAGTTAGGGCACTTGAAAAAGGGTGTTTTATCTTCAACACTCCCTTTATTTATTCTTCATCATTACTCCGAAATCATATGCTGCACTTTCGTTTTTCCCTGGTTCTGGTGCATATGTCACCATCATTAAGATGTTAGCATATTGGGAGCTTTGCAACATATCCCGAAGATTAAATACATCACGATCACGCATATTTAATAAATCTGGGAATTGAATAACTTTCACATCACTGCCTTTCCTTTCTTAAATCCGGCAAACTGTACGTTGGATACATACTAGCCATCTTCAGTATGTGATCAATTCTACTTTAATTAACAAAATAAATAAAAACGACATTAGGAATCATTCCCTAATGCCATTTTACGTTTTAAACGAAACCATTCAATCGTTAAAGTCTTTATTCCATTGAATAATGCCTAAGTGCAAAATTAATCCGATAATACTCCAAACTTTTAATATAGCACCTATCGATAATAAAACTATCTCCATAACCTGTGGTAATGCTGTCCTAGAAGAAATAAGCGTTACACCACAACCTATTGTAAACATAGCGATTAACAAAGGTAAATTTTTAACCATTTGAATTACTCCCTCGCCGAAAAATATTCCGTTAACCGTGATACAAATAAAAATCGCATATTACTAAAAAAATGAGACAACTTAAGTGTATCATAACCTTCCATATTATACATTAATTTTCCATACGCAATTCATTTTTTCTCGTTGTTTTATCTAAGGAAATGAGTCCTTACATCTTTTCCCGCCATCTGGGGAACCTAACTCCCATCAGCCTAGTAACAGAGGAGGAACAGAGCGTGCACGACTTAGATTTACATCATATCTTTCAACTTGGTCTTATCTTAGTCATGATAGCTGCGGGAATTACCGCCATTGCGAAGAAATTTAAACAACCATATCCGATTGCCTTAGTTATTGTCGGAACAATTATTGGGTTAAGCAATATTCCTGTGTTACAACCATTAAAAACCTTTATAACAGAGGGAGAAGTATTTAATTTTGTTATTATTACGTTGTTCCTGCCTGCTTTATTAGGTGAAGCCGCATTAAAGATGCCTTTTTCCCATTTAAATGAAAATAAGAAGCCTATTCTTGCTTTAGCTTTTGGTGGAACCTTTTTATCATTTATTATTATCGGCTTTTTATCGATTTGGCTCTTACAATTTTCCATCCCTGCCGCATTCGTATTTGCTGCATTAATGAGTGCTACTGACCCTGTTAGTGTTTTGTCTATCTTCAAAAGCGTTGGTGTGAAAAAAAGACTTGCGACAGTAATTGAAGGAGAGAGTTTGTTTAATGATGGACTAGCCGTTGTATTATTTAATATTTCAGCATTTTCGTTGATTTATTATTTGGACCTCGGTTTACTAGGTGCAGGCTATGGTATATGGGAGTTTGTCAAAGTAATCTCACTCGGCCTTATCACTGGTGCTTTATTAGGCTACCTGTTCTCACGTCTGACAAAATACTTTGACGATTATCCATTAGAAATCATCTTTAGTATTATTTTGTTTTACAGTGCCTTTTTAATAGCAGAAACGATTGATGCATCTGGTGTTATCGCTGTCGTTGTTGCTGCTCTTGTCTTTGGTAACTATGGCGCAAAGATTGGGATGAGCCCTACAACAAAATTGAATATTAATAACTTTTGGGATGTCGCTTCACTCCTTGCCAATTCACTTGTCTTTTTGATGGTCGGCTTAGAAATCACGAGAATCAATGTGGCGGAGAATTGGATTTTTATTCTACTTGCTATTGCCATCGTGCTAGTTGCTAGAAGTATTGCCGTATATAGTAGCCTTCTTTTTATCAAAAACATTCCTATCGCATGGAAACATATTTTGAATTGGGGTGGACTAAAAGGGTCATTGTCGATTGCTCTTGTACTAAGTCTTCCGAAAGATTTTGATGGCCGGGAAGAGATATTGCTGATGGCTTTTAGTGTTGTATTGTTTTCCCTTGTAGCACAAGGCCTGTCCATTAAGCCCCTTATTGCACGATTGGGTGTGAACAAACAGGAACAGAGCTATGAAAAATATGAAGCGCTCATCGCCAGATCCCATCAATTAGAGACAGGAATTCAGGAAATTATTAGAGTGAAAAAGAATCTGTTTGTTTCTGAATTCTTAACAGACGAGTTGATTAGTGACTATGAACAACAACGTGAGGCCTTACATCATGATATCGAAGAGCTGTTCCAGCACTATCCAGAACTGAAGGAAAAACAGAAGATCGCTTTACTAAAACATGCACTGTACGCTCAACATGAAGCAGTGAATCATTTGTTGCGAGAAGAAATCATTTCTGAAGACGTGGCAGAGCGTGAGCAAGGAGTGATTATGAATCGAATTGTAGCGTTGGAGGATGGGGAGTGAAGGAATTCTTTTATTACAGACACTAACAATCAGTGGGAGCTGACAACTCCTACTGATTAGAAGTCTTTTATAATGAATCATCTTTTCCTTTTTAAATGTTCCAGCACTTTCTTTTTCATTACTTCTTGCAAATCAGTATGATGCAAAATTTTAGCATGTTTATAGGATCCAGCAATTCGTTCGATTTTTTTGTCATGATTAATAGCATTTGCCCACTCAGATCCTTTTTCAAACCATCCTTGTTTTTTCATCCACTTAATATTTTTTTGTGCATCTTGCTTATTATATTTTTTACGAAAACCTAAAAAATCAAACAAACTAAATAAACCGTCAAAAATATGATCAAGCATATTGATTCCCCTCCAATATGTTAAATTATAACATATCTTTTCTGTATCTATTTATTAAACGCTGATCATTAGATTCAAAATAACACAATAAATCCTTACCACCCATATTGATGGTAAGGATTTGTTTCATTATAACGTAATCTTCACTTCTGTCCCATCTTTCGCTTTCACATTGACTAGCTCTGTTCCTTTATATTCTTTGAACGTTTTAAATACTTGCTTTAACGCTTTACGATCCAGTTGATGAAGGATTTCTTCGCCATTATCTACACGCTTTAAGAAGATTTTCAACATTCGTTTTGAAGTGAAAAAACGCAAAAGAACATTAGGAAGAAAAATACGTATCGGAAACCTCAACTCGTTTGTTACCACTTTTATTTTCATAGCATTACTCAATCACAATTTTTACGACTTCGCCACTTGAACTGTTTATATCCACAATTGGTCCCTCCACATTATTGGAGATGGCCTCAAGGATTAAGTTGATGTCCGCTCCACCTAAATGTTCTTGCACTGCAGGGATGTTCTCAACAGCACCATGTAAAGATTTCACTAATTTTAACGGCAAGTTAACATTCACTTTATCACCATCCGAATCAACGATGATTTTCAAACTTTTAGACATATAGCTATCGTTCTCTACTGTGGGCGCTACGGATTCTTCCTTTAATGTAGCTATAATTTCTGCTGCTTCATCTTTACTTAACTTACCTTCTTGGACAAGCTCTAGCACTTTCATCATTTCGTTTTCCATTTTGCTCGCTCCTTATTTAGTTTTTGTATTGGTCTGACCATTCAAAAAAAATCAACTGAAGAAGGAATGCGCATCTTGTTGCTTTGATTTCTTTTTGTTACAATGAACATATCAATTTTTTTCTTGCCTTCACTTTTTTGAGTGGAGGTTTTTTTATTTTTTCTTTAACAGCTTAATCGCTTCCTCGGCACTTAATTCGCCACCAGCTAGTCGATCAATAACATCCTTCTTCTCATCCTCTTTAGCCTGCTTGACTTGGTATGGATCACCTAATTCCGCAATGACCTCTTCCAGCTTATTTCGTACGGTTGGATAAGAAATATTAAGAGCTTTCTCTACTTCTTTAATACTTCCACGGCATAAAATGAACGTCTCGACAAACTCAATCTGCTCTTTTTTTAATGAAAGTAACTTCGGAAACTCAAATGTGTTTTCCATTGTTGTATGGCAATGCCCACATGTTAGTTTCGTAACATTTAACCCCTCCCCACAAACGGGACAAGTTGTAATAACTGGTAACCCCACTTTTTCACCTCCTTTTTATTTAGTATATGATTATAAATAATAAAAATCAACTCAGAAATTAATTTATTTAATTAAACAATTGATTTATTTAATTTTTCTTTGGTGTTACAAATCTTTAAGGAGATATACTTATCTTACTGGATTGAATAATTGAGGAGGATTAGATTACAGGATTGCTACTCATGATAAGGCCCTTGTAGTTTTTTGATAGACAAATAATACTCAGTAGTGTTTGAACATTGATATTTTACGAGCAAGAATAATGCTATTTAGGAATTAGGATTATATATTTTAGGAAGAAAATTTGTATTTGCATTTAGTCATATAGTTAATTATAATGTAATTGAGTAATAAATAACTATGAGTAGGTGTTTGGTATGGCTAGGTTGAGTGGGGAAAATCGTAAGGAGGAAATCCTTGAAGCGGGATTAGAAGTATTCGCAAAAAAAGGCTATTATAATACAACTACCGCACACATTGCAGAAAAGGCAGGTATATCACAACCATATGTCTTTAGATTTTTTAAAACAAAGGAAGAATTGTTTATCGCAGCTTTAGATCGAGCATTTGAAAGGATTCTTCATACTTTCAAAAATGTAGAAGCGAGTCCAGAACAACTTGTCGAAAAAATGATTGAAGCATATGAAAAACTGTCTGAATTGCATCCTAATGAAATTGCACTACAGGTGATAGGAATTTCTGTAACAGAAGAGGCTATCCGAAATGTAACACAAAAAGGATTGTCAAGCATTCAAAACTACACCTTAGAGCGATTTAAAGCTGCAGGAATTAGAAACGTTGAAAATGAAGTTACTACCTTCTTAGCGCGAGGGATATTATGCAATATCTCTTATTTCTTGAATCTCCCAGAGCTTATTGATAACAAAAATAAATAATCGAATTTAGTAGATTATTTATTTTTTTAAATGTTATTTATTGTTCAATCAATAACAAATATAAGGAGCTGATATCATGAAATTAAACAAACTTGACTATGTTTCTATCGGAGTAATTATCGTTTGTATCATTAGTTGGTGGGATTAAATGTTTATTATCAATCATATTAAAAAGGGAGGGATTACCGATGTTTAAAAACGATAAGGAAAATTCTATTTCCACTTTGTCCATTGGATTAGGTATATTAGCCATTGTAATTATATTGTTCACGTTTTGGGATTAATAAACGGCAACTACTAATGAGAAGTATTCGGTTAGAAAGTTCTGAAGGAAGTGCAATACAAAATGTATAAATCATAGTGGCGTAAAATGATATCATATCATTTTTTAAACCGTTTGTTATTGATTAATCACTAACATAAAGGGGTGGTATAAATGAAATCAGCGATTGTGTTAGGTGCAACAGGTGGTACAGGTCAGGTTATTGTTTCTGAATTATTGAATAGAGGAATAGAAGTCATTGCTTTCGGACGCTCTCAAAGTAAATTGAGGGCACTAAAGGCAGAACATGATAATCATCCAAAATTAACATACAAACTGGGAGATATATTTGATTATCAAACAATTATAGAAGCTGCAAAAGATGTGGATGTTATTTTCCAATGTGCAAATGTTAAATATCAGGAGATGAAGACGAAACTCTTATTACTTGGAGAAAGTGTGATGATGGCAGCTGATACTTTAGGGAGGAAGATCGTCATTGTAGATGGTATTTACGTATATGGACATCAAGTTGCGAAGGGGGATGAAAATCATCCATACCAGCCCCATACGAAAAAAGGTAAAATTAGAATGGAATTCGAGCAACTGATATTTGGTACCAAGTGGAAAAGGGCTAAACCATTAATTGTCAGGTTGCCTGATTATTATGGGCCAACATCACAAAATTCTTATCTACAACCCACACTTGAAGGAATAGCAGCCGA
Organism: Gracilibacillus pellucidus; assembly: GCF_033949965.1. Taxonomy (NCBI): domain Bacteria; kingdom Bacillati; phylum Bacillota; class Bacilli; order Caryophanales; family Bacillaceae; genus Gracilibacillus; species Gracilibacillus pellucidus. Next base: position 351,966 of record NZ_JAWZSR010000002.1, read on the forward strand.
TAAAATTTCTATTTTTATTGGTAATTTGAGAACATCTCGTGAATATGTCTATCTACCAGATGCCGCTAAAATGATTGTAAATATAGCTGAAAAGGATGATTCCTATGGGGAGAATTGGAATATACCAGGGGCAGGATTAATTTCGGGGAAAGAGATTATCAAGATAGCTCGTCAAATAACAGGAAATAAAAAGTTAATTATTCCACTGACTAAAAATGCTATTCGTTTTATTGGTTTGTTTGATGTATTTATGAGAGAAATTGTTGAAATTATGTACCTTACTAAAGAAGGGTTTATTTTGAGTGGAGAAAAATATGAAAAACGAATCGGCCCCATTCCTAAAACTCCCTTTAAAGAAGGCATGGAACAGACATTACAAACATTAATGTATAAAGAAAATTGTTGATGAGGCCTATGAAAAAAATAGGGACGGTTATTTGTTGAAGTGGCTAGACCGTCCCGATGATTTATTATCTTTTTGGAGCATTAATTCTGGAATTATATTAACTAGCAGAAGTTGACCATCTATCAATTCAACAGTTAACATTTCTAAAATCTTCCCTAACAACATAAGAGAGGAGACATGATAACCTAAATTGTTGAGTTGGAATGGACTACTGGATTTTACTTACGACAAGGCTCACCATAGTTATTTAAGAGTACAAAAGCTGATAGAATAATATTTTCCTGTCTGTTTGAATTGTTAAAATGGATAGGTCCATTGATTTATACAAAGTGAATTACTTATCCAAGATTTTAAATTTATTAGTTTGAATTGAATTAGGTATTAAAGTAATATGTCGTGCAGTTCCAGTGTTTACTACTTGTTTTTCTTTTACCTATCCAACCATTTTTTAATAATTCTTTTGCTATTAACATATTGAAAAAACCATGTCCAACTAAGGCAATGGAATTATGTTCTTGAGCATGTTCAATTAATAATTGAGCTGCTTTTTGCGCTCTCCTTTTAGCATTAAATATAGACTCACAATCCTTGGAATACCCCATAAACCATAAACATCTTAAAATAAGTGCCCAAATACTGGGGTTTAACTTAACACCTTTTACTAAAGGAATAGGCAGTTCCGTTTCACGAAAAATTGGTATGGAGGTAATTTTAATAGCTTGATGTAATAGCTTTGCTGACTCTATTGACCTTTTTAAGTCACTTGCCATTACCATATTGGCTGATTGTATCTTGATAAGTGTCTCTTGAGGATAAAAATCTTCTTCAAATACTCCCTTATCATCGTAATTTTTCACCCAATTATTAAACTCATTAACTGTTATACGGTGACTATCAGTAAATTTAGATTTACCATGTCTAATTAATGAAATCTCCATACACAAACTCCTGAATACTATTTTTTTAAACTACTATCAAAAAATCATCACTTAAATTACAGAGTCCAATTAATTAGTAATCCTGCGTGTGCTAAGCCGCCACCAAAACCATACAACAATACTTTATCACCATTCTTAATTTTCCCATTTTTCACCCCTATATCTAAGGACAATGGGATAGTAGCTGAGGATGTATTTCCATAATCGACTAAGCTATATAATGTTCGTTCAATAGGGAAATTGCTTTTTTCACAAATAGACTCAAGCATTCTTAAATTAGCACTGTGAGGAACAAACCAATCAACTTCGTCCAAATTAATCGAAGCATTATTTATAACTGATTGCATTCCCTTTGGTACAGTTTTCACAGCCCATTTATAGACCTCTCTACCATTTTGTACAATATATCCACTATCTGTTAAATCTTCATTATTCATTCTTTTGGATAGATTGGTACAATATAAATTTTGTCCACTCTCTCCTTCTGACCCCAAATGTGCTGAAATAAAACTTGGTTGTTGTTCATCATATTCTACAAGAGCCGCTCCTGCACCATCACCAAAAAGTACACAAGTCGTTCTATCCGTATAGTCAGTTACTTTTGATAAAGTTTCAGCGCCAACTACTAGAATTTTCTTGTTTAAACCAGATGTTATCAAACCGTTTGCCACATATAATCCATAAGTAAAACCTGCACAAGCAGCATTTAAATCCATTGCTCCTGTATTCTTTATGCCTAGTTTAGCTTGAAGATACGAAGCTACACTAGGAGTTTTGAAATCAGGGGTTAAAGTACAAACAATTATTAAGTCAACATCTTCAACAGATTTACCGTAGCGTTCCATTAAGTTTAATACAGATTTATAGCTAATATCACTTGTAAACTCTTCTTCATGGGCTATTCGTCGCTCTTTAATACCTGTACGCGTAACAATCCATTCATCATTTGTATCCACAATCTCTTCTAAATCATTATTTGTTAATCTTCGCTCTGGTACATATGAACCTAATGCAGTAATTCTTGCTTTGGAACTTAACATTGAATGTCACCTCATTAGCTTTTATGTTTTAGCACCTATTACTATTACCTGGTACTAATTCTTTGTAAAAGTCTACCACTAACATAAACTTCTCGCAACTCTTTTTATACACAAGAGCCAGTGCTATGTTAGTAAAGGGAAATTCAACGAGTGTATTTACAGGCTCACAGGACTTCTAAACTTCATCATACACTTTTGTGAACACCTCGACCATTCTTGTAAATTCTTCTCCATGTAGCTAAACGTCTGCCCGCCACTTTTAACAGCTAGCTGCATTGTGGCTATAACCATATCATCGCCCATCTGCTAGACTTTCTCTAACAATTGGGCTTAGCACGCCAAGATTGACTTCAAAAAAAGGCTAACATATAACAACTTTTCTTTTTTCTTATTCAACTCAAGCACCAATTATTTTACGTACATTTATTCACAAAAGTACTTTTTATAGCTTCAGAGCGTCAATAATCAGAGAGGGAAAAGTGAGGCTTTCACCTTGATTTCTTGGGTCATATTTCTTAGAACGAAAAATTACACCGTCAGCTCCATCCCATTGATTTTGATAGAACTTTCCTTCTTCATCACAATACTCAAGTAATTTAACTTCATATCCAGCAGCTTCAAACATTTTCGTCACTGTCTTATAATTATGAACAATTTTATGAGTAGCCGCTGCGTGATCTTTTGGACCAGGACCTCCTACTTGCACTATACGCTGATACGTTTCATCTGGAAAATATCCATCAGGTACTGCACACCGAATATACCCAGAATGTTTTAAGTACTTATAACACATTCTAGCAGCCTTAACACCTTCTTCATATGTGAGGTGCTCCCAGACGTGTTCAGCCAAAATTGCTTTAATGGATCTTTCGTTAAACTTGCTTTGCCACGTATTTTCATCTAATAAATTTAATTCGTCTTCCTGTGTGTGTATCCATCCAGGATTGTTAATGTATTCCCCTGCTCCAATGACCACTCTAATGTCCTCTTCATCGTTAGGCAATTAGGGCTCATCCTTTCACTATTAATTATCCTATCTTCGTTATATATTAAATTCTACAAAAAAAGCGTTAATCCTTCCTGAATTAACGCGACTTTTAACGGTGTACCTACAACTATTTCATTAAGCTAAGAAAAATCTATTTTATATTTAATAGCTAGATATATTCCCGAAGCAGTGAATCCCAAACCATATTTAAATAAGAAGAAAATTTGCCACATGTAATCTTTCGGGAAAATCAGATCACATAAAACTATTCCACATAACATAAAGAGGGAACTTTTTAAGTTTATATAATTTGTTCTTTCATCACCTTTACCCATTTTCTTTGTAAATACGAGTATCAGAACCATTCCAACTATAAGCAATACAAAGCCACTACCAAGAAGTATATTCCAATTCCCCTGTGATTCTTCCGCCCAAGTCTTATACAAATTAACAGAAAACTTATTTAATTTTCACAACAGCTTCCCAAATCAAATAACGCAAAAAAAGCCTAGCCTCCCCTTATTTCCCAAGAGGAACTAGACTCACACCAATAATCTTCTCTTTTAAAACGCTAAAAACTCTGATTTCGTTTGTTCATGCTTATCGAGCATAATTTGTTCGGCTTTGACACCTTGTGCTCGCAACACCTCAATGTTATGAACAAGGAATTCATCACTTCCTACAACATAGAAGATACCATCTTTATCAGCCGCAAGCTTTTTCACTTCGTCATAGTAATCATTGCGGTTATCAACGAATTGTGATGTGAACTTCTTGTTAGGTAAAGATGCAAAAATGTTCGTGAATAAGAAATCTCTGGATGAATCAATATTCAACGAATGAATGTGGTTGACATTGTCAGCACGCTCGAAATAATCAAGCACAAGTGGTCGAAATGTTGCTAGACCAACACCTGATGATAGCAAGTAAACATTTTTATCTTCTCTTTTAAGTGGTACATTGGAATGTGTCTTGAATACTGCTACTTCTTCGCCAATCTTCATGTTTCGCAAAATTGATTTGAATTCAGAACACTCTTCCTTAATACGTGTTGTAATGCCAATTGACTTTTCATGAGGCAACGTCGAAATCGACATATGGCGAATCAGGTTACGGTTCGGTTTCTCTCCTGCATTAAAACCTTCCAGTGCCAAATGAATATGTGAACCTTCTTCCCATGTAAAACCTTCTGGGCAGTCAAGCATATATGTTTTAATCTCAGGTGTTTCTTCAATAATTTTATTGATTTTCGTCCAATATATTTGCATCATACATTCTCCTTATCACATTATCGTATTGCTACTATCTACTATACACCAAATGATAATAATTCTCAATTAAATAATTCCAGAAAAAAACCACCCGTCAAAAAACGGATGGTTCGCTGTACAAAATATGAAGTTATCCCCCGATAATCATCTGTGCTAATTTTCCACACAGTAACGCTGCATAAGTTCCGACAATGTTACCTAAAATACCCATCAATAGCCCTACAGGCGCTAATGCTGGTTGGAATACCGATGCAACAATTGGAGCAGAACTTGTTCCACCAATATTACCTTGCGATCCAACAGCTACGAAGAACAACGGTGCTCTTAATAATCTCGCAGCAATAAAGATACAAAGAACATGAATAGCTAACCAAACAGCTCCCATTAAGATAAATTGCGGAGCTTGCACAATATCTGCTAAATTAGCCTGTGCGCCAATACCAGTTAAGAATAAATAGATGCCTAGATAACCTATTTTACTAGCACCATAATATTCAAGTTTTCTTACTTTTGTAAAGGAAAGGATAATTCCCACTGCCGTAATAATAATAAACGTCCACGTGGAAGTACTCATTACATCACTTTTCGGAATAAAGTCCATACCTGCGAAAACACGGATCAAATAAGAACCAGCAATTCCAATTCCTAAAATTCCGAATAGCTGCGGAAGTTGTAACGGCTGAGCATTTTGCTCAATTTCTGTTGCAATATCTGCATTCACTCGCTTAATTGTAGAATTATCCGCGCCATTCCACTTATTAAACTTATCTTGGTAATTAGCTAATGCGATCATAACACCCATCCAGCCAATGCCGACAATTGTATCCGTCAAAATTACTGGACTTAATATATGATCAGGTGTTTGGAATGCTTCAATCATTGCACCCATATTGGCTGATCCACCAATCCAACTTCCGGCAAGTGCACCAACTCCACGCCAAGCTTCATCTGGCAATATCCCTTGGAAAAGGGCAAATGCAATTGGTCCACCAATTACAACACCAAGTGTTCCTACTAAGAACAAGATAATTGCTTTTCCACCAAGCTTAAATGTCGCTGGAACATTCGTACTAAGCATAAGTAATAACAAACCTGCTGGTAGAATATACGTACTTAAAAAGCTATATAGATCCGAGCTCTGTGGAATAATACCAAATGTCGTAGAAAGCATTGGTAAAAAGTACATCCAAATTAATGGTGGAGCATATCGGAAAAATGTACGAAAAAATTTATTATCAATTGTAGATAACATAAATACTATTGCGACAATTGCGCTTAAGTAAGCAAAAATCGCCATAGGATCTTGAATTAACACCATATCCTCATTCATGATGATAAACACTCCTTGCTATTTTATGAAAATTTTCAGATAATTAAATATTAGCACTAGAGCATTTTATCATCTTTTGTCGAAATTTCAACCGATAAATATTGTTAAACTTACTATTCAACCCCAAATGATGAACTTTATACTGGTTTCATCCTGTTCTCCCCCTTATTTACCATCTGTTTTTGACGTGATAAGTCTAATCAACAAGTTAGACAAGTTCATAGATATACTATACCATTTTAACTAGATAAACTTACATAACTAGCGAGGTGTGTGGCATGATGAACAAACGATTACAATCGATCACGAATTGGCTACATAAAGAGGATATTGATGTTCTATTTATCAATTCTGTAGAAAATGTCTATTATTTTTCTAACTTCTATACAGATCCACATGAACGATTGATGGGGGTATTTGTATTTAAACAAGCTGATCCATTATTTATTTTACCTGGAATGGAGGTAAATCAGTTAAAGGATGCTGGTTGGCCATATGAAATCATTGGGTATGCAGACCATGAAAATCCATGGGACAAACTAAGAGAGGCGTTTAAAGCAAGAAATGTAACCGACGCAAAAAAAGTATCTTTTGAAGAAGAAATCCTTACGTTTAGCCGTGCCAATACTTTTCTTGATCTCTTCGCAACCCCTGAAGTCGTCACTGCTGAGAGTCAATTAAATGAATTACGTCTGGTAAAAGATAGTACGGAAATCGCGATCATGAGACGTGCTGCCGAAATGGCTGACTACGGTGTGAAAGTAGGAGTAAACGCACTAAAAGAAGGGGTTACGGAGCTTGAAGTGTTAGCCAAAATAGAATATGAGCTGAAACAAAAAGGTGTACGCGACATGTCCTTCTCAACTATGGTATTGTTCGGGGAAAAATGTAGTGACCCTCACGGCAACCCTGGAGAAAAACAGTTACAAGCAGGAGACATGGTTTTATTTGACCTAGGTGTTATCATTGACGGTTATTGCTCAGACATCACAAGAACCGTTGCCTATCAATCAGTAAATGACAAACAGAAAGACATCTATCAAACGGTATTAAACGCACAACTTGCAGCATTGAAGGCAAGTAAGCCAGGTACTCGTATTGGAGATCTAGATCTAACCGCAAGAAAAATTATTACAGAAGCAGGCTATGGCGACTACTTTCCACACCGCCTTGGCCACGGTTTAGGAATTAGTGTACATGAATTTCCATCCATGAGTCATTTAAACGATGATCTGTTACAAGAAGGAATGGTCTACACGATTGAACCAGGTGTTTACATCCCAAATGTCGGCGGCGTTCGCATTGAAGATGATGTACTTGTGACAAAAGATGGCTGTGAGACATTGACGAAATTCCCGAAAGAACTGCAGATTATTACGTGATGAATCAGTAAAAAAAGAGATTAGTACAACACTAATCTCTTTTTTAACTTACTATGCTACTATTGTTTAACCACCTCAAATTGAGCATCATAGAGGCGAAACATCGTTCTATAATTCGATTCATCCACTTTCACCCCTACATCAAGCCTGCCTGTCACTTTAAGTGGACCATTGGTAAAACGTAGATCTTGTTTATCATCCACAAAAACAATCATAATTTTGTTCCAATACGATTGATCTCCATTGTCAAAAGGACATTCTGCACCTGGTTCAGGGATCAGCAAAAACCAACCACCTGCTAAGGACAATACCTCTCCCATAAAACCATCAATCACAACTTCTTCACCGCTTAAATCCCAAAACTTTTCAGACGGCGTTTCTTGCTGATCATCATCAAAAAAATCATCCCAAGTAATGATATTTTCATCGCCTGATTGCTTGGGTTCAGGTTGATTTACTTTCTCTTCTTTTGGTTCTTCTTGTTGAGTTGTCGCTTCTTCTTCCTCTACCTCAACGCTCTCTGAGTTGGACTCCTCATTTACCACTTCTCCACTAGCATTTTCTGTTGATTCCGTATTCATCTCAGCTAAAGTGACCTCTGAATTTGCTTGTTGATTTTGAGAACAAGCGACTAAGAGAAAAAGCCCGGCTACTATTACAATCCTTTTAATGAACATCCTTCTCCTCCTTCTAAGACTTAAATAATTCCAATGGTTGCACTTTGTATGAACGCAAAGCTGGCAAAATAGAAGACAATGTACCGATAAGGAATGCCCCAATAATGATATATATTTCAGAGAATATCGGGGTCCATGGACTTATTTGTATTCCTGCATAGGCAAAAATAAAATCACTTAATATATAACTTCCAACATGACCTAATAGTAAACCGAACACTACTCCTATAATAGTGAGAAGCTGGCCTTCCACAATCATTTCACCTAATACGTAAAATCTTGATTTGCCAATTAAGCGTAACAGACCAATATCTTTCTTTCGTTCAGCCGCTGAAGCAGATAGAGACAGCATAATAGATATAGCAGAGATTAAAATACTGGCTACCGTAATAAATTTAATTACTTTTGCACCAACATCAACAATATTTAATACATCTGCAATCGCTTTACTGCTGTATACAGCCTGAGCCCCTGTCATTTCATCAAATTGCTGCTTCAAACTTTGAAGTTCAATAAGCCCCTTAGGTTTTACAACAATCGCAGTAATTTCCTTGTCATCATGACCACCTTCATCTTCATGACCCTCATCTTGATGAACAAGCCAAGCATAATCTAAAGTAGTGAAAATTGCCTTATCATCTGGTGTATGTAACTGTGGTAAAATACCGACTACCTCATATATAAACTCTTGATGATGGTCGTCATGATGATCATCATGATGCGCTCCTGCTACTACACCATGTGATCCAACAAACTCATCTCCAATATTTAAGCCTTGTTCTTTTGCTACATTAGCACCTAAAACAACCTCACCAGAGTCTTGATATAATGCTCCTTCTTGAAGTACTGCATCAGGATAGCGTGTACTCAAATAACCAGATGGAGTACCGACGATTTGAAAGCCATTATAGTTATCTCCTTTTGTAATAGGATAGGCTTCCTCCACACTATCACTTTCCAAAAGTTCTTCATATGCTTCATGTAAAATGTTACCTGTCGGAGCACCTATATGATAAAAGGTATTTAATGCTAATTGAGTACCAGAGCCTTCCGCTCCAATAACTAACTCATATGGCCCATACCCTTTTGCTGCTCCTGATTCAATACCATCCTCCGCTAAAAGGATAAAAACAATCAATGCTGTCCCTATCGCAACAGATAGTATGGTAAGCAAAGAAAGGATCTTTTTGTGAAAAATATTTTTACTTGCTAACTGAAAAAGGTTCATACGCTCACCTTCCCTTGACTTATCACATTATTCCATTGTTCCATCTCCATACTTTGTGGAAATCGTTGCATGAGATGACGATCATGAGTAACACACAGAAGTGTTTGATTGTTCTCAACCGATAATTCCAATAACAATTCCATGATCTGTTCTGCTGTCTCAAAATCTAAGCTCCCTGTAGGCTCATCTGCTAGAACAATGGAAGGATTATTAATCAATGCACGTATAATCGCAACACGCTGCTGTTGACCTCTAGATAATTCATTTGGAAGATGCTTTCTTCGATCATACAAACCTACTTTATTAAACCAACTTTTTAATCGTTCCTCTGTTTCTTTTCCTTTTTTACGTAATACAATTCGTATATTTTCCTCCGCACTCAGACTCGGGATTAAATGAAAATCCTGAAAAATATAACCGATATGGTTGGCACGATATAAGTCACGTTCTTTTTCCTTTTTAGCAGTTAGCTCCACATCATTTATCATCACAGTACCTTCATCTGGAGACAAAATCCCGCCAATAATATGGAGTAACGTACTCTTGCCTGAACCACTCCGTCCACTAAGTGCTATTCTATCCCCTTTATTAATTGTCAATTGCGGGATATCTACTATTGGTAAGGCTTCTTGATTTACTTTATAGGACTTTTTTAAGTTCTTAATGCTAATCATAACTATCTCCTCAATTTTTTAAAAAGACAGGAGACACAAAAATTCCCCTGTCTTCCTATTTTTCATATTACGGTAATACAATACGCTCAGATAATTGATCCCAAGTAAGATCTTTACCAGTCAGTTTTGAAAATGCTTCTAATGGTAAATACACTTCTTCGTTATCTTCTTCCCCTTGGAATGTCTCGCCCTCAATCTCAACAGAAGCATCATCGTTCACTTCAATTTCTGATTCTAAGGCTTCTGCAAGTGCTTTAGCAGGGAATAAATAATCTCCATCACGATTTTGTATAAACTTAGGATATAGATATTTTTCTTGCAGATTTTTCGTTGCTGCATCTAGATCAAGTCCTACAACCTCAGCACCAGCTTTCGCAAAGTCTGTATTGTCCGAATGACCTGCTAAAAGATCCGCAACTGGTCCATAAGCATATACATTTACATCTACACCTGTATGACCATGTCCTGTCCATCCGATTAAAGAACGTTCCGCAATAACTGCATTAAATGAACCTTCACGCCCATATTGAGATGGCGTTCCATCCACTTCTTCACCAGCTAAGATCATATCTACTTCTTCATCTGTTAGGTTGTCGATCCCTGTATAATTTTCCACAATATCACGCACATCCTGATCCTCTTCAGCTTCTTCAAGCTCCTGCCCAATTAATTCAGAAGATGCTTCGATTGCTTTAAACACTTCAAAATACACATCATATATACCATGACTTCCAATTGTTAATCCACCTGTTTCATGGTCAGCCGTTACCATTACAGATGTTTGTTCATCTTCTTTTGCATAATCTAAAGCAACTTCAACTGCTTCATCAAATTCAATTGTTTCTTGTATAATGCTATGAATATCATTCGCATGACCAGCATGATCAATTCGACCACCTTCAAGCATAAGTACGAATCCTTCGTCATTCTTGTCTAATACTTCAATTGCTTTTTCCAATTGCTCTGCAAGTGAAGGAGTTGTGTCACCACGATCTAAGTTATAAGGGATATGACTATCATCAAATAATCCTAATAACTTATCTCCTTCTGCATTTCCTAACTCTTCTTGATTGTAAACAACTTCATAGCCGTTTTCACTAAATGGCTCGATAAGATTCACTTGGTCCTCACGCTTTGTCGCGCCGTATCTAGATTCTTCTTCACTTGGTACAAAATGACGCTCACCGCCACCTAATAATACATCTACACCTGCATCCACATATTGTGATGCAATAGCATTTTCCATTGGGCGAAGGCGTACGTGTGCAGCATATGCTGCTGGTGTTGCATGTGTAATACGCGCTGTAGAAATCAGTCCAGTCGCTTTCCCTTGCAAGCTAGCTGCTTCAATAATAGATGCAACAGGCTTTGCCACCTCTTCATTTGTTACAGAAATTGCACCATTGTATGTTTTATGTCCTGTACCGAAAGCTGTTGCTGCTGCTGCAGAATCTGTTACAACTCCGGATTCTCCTTTATATGTACTGTCTCCCGCAAAAGTTGTATTTGTTCCAACTAATATTTCATCTAATGCTAAAGAGTCTTTATCATGGTATTCTTGTTGATATAAACGCGTTAAAGAGATTTGTGGAGGTCCCATTCCATCTCCAATTAACACGATTAAATTTTTAGATTCTGCTTGTTCTGTTGATGTCTTTTGTTCAGAGTCAGCCGGATCTGTCGACGCCTCCGAATCTTCATTCGAACATGCTGATAATACAAATAATGATAATATCGTTACTATTAGTCCATTAAAAAACTTATTATCCACATTCATAACTCCCTTTCTAATTTAGTATCTGTTATCAATGACCCAACAGATATTCTATAGAAAGAAGATTAATAGATTATTAACCTCATGTAATTTTTTTGTAAAGATGGATTTTTATTTAAACAATGACAATATATATTTTTTATGTGAGATATTTATATGTGGAGGGCTTAGAAACGAATGGAAATAACAAGAGAGTAATTGTACATAAAATGATTTTACTAGTTCGAGCTTTGAGCCTAATGGTTCAATCCTATAATAAATACCCCGTAGCTGTCACTTCGGGGTATGGATAAGCGTTTCCCCACAGGGAACGGCTATCAGCATGCGTGATAGACCTCGCCTACTATATGTCAGGGTAAATAGGGAGAGCTATTTTCTATTGCTCAGTGCTACGATCAAAAATAAGTAATGCAATCAAGAATGTTCCGAAACCAAATAGAACCATGAAGCTCTCATACATACTCATAAACATCATCCCCTTCCACTCGGGGTTAGCCAACCTTTCCCTAAAAGAACATTATCCATTTTGGGGTACAACGCACTTCATGCGTACAGTTGTTTCAATTATAAATTTAATTAGGTAACATACGTACAAAGAGGCGTCATTATTTAGCATAATACTGTGAGATACACTCCATTATTCATGATGCAGGAAAGATCCCTACCTCTTTTTTCAGTTTCCATTGGACTAATTAGGCAATACTAGTTTACCTTTCTCACTACTGGTTCTTATCCTACAAATATATAATACCCCCTTGAGAGATATATAGCATTTTTTAATGCATTTAAAATAATGTATCGTTTCATATGTATAACAGAAACACTATCTCCCATTTTTTCAAGGGGTCTGACTAAACATTTACGGTCGCACTAAGATTTTGCATTCATTTTTATCATTTATTAATTTTTCGAAACCTTGTTCAACAATATCTTCTAAGCTAATTCGATTTGTAATAACTGGTTCCGCATTGATAGAGCCTTTGGCCAACAAATCAATTACTTCACTAAAAATAAAGTTATATCCAAGTGAAGCTGTAATTTTCTTTTCGCTAATTAATTGTGTGGCGGGATGGTAGGATATAGGTTTTGAGAAGACACTTACCACCATAAACTCACCATTCGGCTTTGTACATTCAAGTGCATTGTTAAATGTCACCTCAATACCTGCTGCATCATATGCAACATCGACTCCGCCATTCGTCATCTCCTGAATGACCTTTACTGCATCTTCCTGTGACGGATCAATCACGATATCAGCCCCCAATTGCTTGGCAAGCTCACGACGTTTTTCATTCACTTCAACAACAAAAATCTTACTGGCACCAGCAGCACGTAATGTTTCAGATAGCAATAAGCCGATTGGACCAGCTCCAAATATAGCTACCTTATCTCCTACTCTAAATTCGCTATTCCTTACAGCATGAAGTACAACAGCAGTTGGTTCCACCAATGCCGCAAGTTCATAACTAAGCCCCTCTGGTAGTAGATATACATTTTCCTCTTTTACGACAACATATTCTGCAAATCCGCCATTCTCATGAATACCATAGGATTTCATGTCAGGACATGTATTATAGTTACCTTTTTTACAAGCCGCACATTCCCCACAGCCCCATATTGGTTCAACTGCGACACGATCGCCCAACTTAAACCTTGTAACATTTGCTCCTACCTCTACGACTTCACCGGTAAATTCGTGACCTAATATCATTTTATCTTCGGTAACAAAACTTCGATGCATATATTCGTGCAGATCTGTACCGCATATTCCAGCATATTCCACTTTAACCTTTATAGTACCAGCTGTTAACCTTGGTTCAGAAATTTCTTCCACTTTTGCATTTTTTGTATCATAGTACACTAACGCTTTCATAGTAAGTTCCTCCTTCATTATAGTTGTATGCTTTATATACAAGGGCTTGCTCTAGTCTTATTGGACGATTTCTTTTACAAATTGGGTGATTTCTTCACTTTGTTTATCCAGTTTGCTTATATCATTCATAAATTCTACCATCACGCCGGACTGTTCATCGGATGATACAGATATTTCTTCCACACTATTTTTCAGATAGCTGATGCTAGACTGTATTTCGGATAAAGACTGACCTATTGTAGCGACAGCGTCTGTTGTACCCACTGATAATTTACGGATCTCATCTGCCACAACACCAAATCCAAGTCCTGCTTCACCAGATCTGGCAGCTTCAATAGAAGCATTTAAACCTAACAAATTCGTTTCTGATGATATATTTTCAATTAACTGAACTACATTACTAATTTCTTCTGAATTCGTTGTCGCAATAGATGCCTGGTTATTAATATCAGCACTTGTCGCAGACAGTTCTTCAGCCTGTGATGCTACATGTTCTACCTTTGCCTGAAGGCTACTAATAATATCGCGAAGCTCCATCATCTCACTTTTTACTTCCTCTTCTTCTTGCAATGTCGAAGTTATCATTAGAGTTCCGATAATTTCACCATTTTCATCTAAGATCGGGGAAGCGGAGCTCTGCATGGCGACACCATAACGTTCTTTTGGTATGTACTCTTTTATTTTTTCTCCAGTGATCGCCTTTAAAAGAGCTTCATTTTCATCTAACATGGCAAAGTCCCCAACTTTCACACCTATGTCAAAGCTCTTAGAAGGAGAAAAATAGACATATTTCTCTTGGTCTGTCACTGCAATGATAGTATTTTCACCGAGTATTTCCTTTAGTAAAGTTGCAGTATTTACCATTGCTTTCAGTGTTGGATGCAATACGTTTCCTCTCCTTTAATTTTGGTTAGTAATATTTTTCATTAAACTGACAATTTTTTTGCTTTTGTTATCAAGATTTTGAATATCATCCATAAACTCTACCATAATTTTAGACTGTTCTTCAGAGGATGATGATACTTCCTTGATACTTAAAGTGAGATTCTCCATGCTGGAGCGAATCTCGTTTACAGAAGTGTCGATTGTTTTCACTGCATTTCTTGTATTATCCGATAGTTTACGGATTTTATCAGCAACCAGACTAAAGCCTTTTCCAGCTTCACCTGAACGCGCTGCTTCAATTGCGGCGTTTAAACCAAGCAGATTTGTCTGGTTGGATATTTGATCAATCAACTGAACTACTTCACCTATATGTTTTGAATTATCATTAGCATGTGTTGCCCGATCACTAATTTCATTACTAGTTGCAGATAATTCTTCGGCTTGTGCTGCCACATGCTGGACTTTTCCCTGAAGGCCGTCAATTAAATTGTTGATACTTTCCATTTCTTTATCAATTCTAACCTTATGTTCTAATGTTCGGCTCAGAGATAATAACCCCACGATTTCGTTGTTATCATCTTTGATTGGTAAAATATCCGTTACAACTGGAGCCCCAAAAATTGTTGGATCCAGCGTAGTATCACTGAACTTTTCTCCCTTGATGGCACGCGCATATTGCTCGATATCTGGAATAGCAGGCGTTCCTACTGCAACATCAAGATTGAGCACGGTAGACGGTTCAAAATAGACAAATTTTTCAGTATCTATAATGGCCATTGCGGAGGTAGGTCCTATGGTTTCTTTAATAATAGGGGCAATATTAACTACTGCTTGTAAACTGCTGTTCATAGTCTAACTCCTTTTTCACAATAATTACATCATGTTTTATATCGGTTGTTTTCAATAGATAATAAAGCATATTTCGACAAAATATACTTTATTTAAAAATATTTAGACATCAATGTTTATTTTTCGCAAAAAAAAGCAAGAAACATTTTTTTGTTCTTGCCTTTTTTATAAATATTCTTTTATTTTGATATTATGAACACTCCACCACAATGTGATACAGCATGAAATTCAACATGACAGTAATCTGTCAATAATGGGTTCATTTCTTCATAGACAAGTTGAACTACCCCCACTTAACCTCCCTTCAAGATGTTTGAAGTGGGGGATTCTTGGGAACAGAGCATACTTATTAGTTTATTCCTTCCCTAACAGTGGTTTCTCTTCTTTACCAAGCTATTCCCGTAGTCCATACGGTTTTATCGATTGTTTAAGTCGAAGCTACGATTCGTAATCCTTCAGCTAGAATATTTTTACTCGCATTGACATCTCGATCATGATGCATGTTACAAGCTGGACAAGACCATTTCCTTACCTGAAGTGACTTCTTGCCATCGTGATGTCCACAAGCAGAACATAGTTGACTGGATGGAAACCATTTACTTATTTTCACGATCGTTTTGCCGTACCATTCTGTTTTGTATGTTAGTTTGGATACGAAGCTAGACCATGATACGTCTGAAATGGATTTTGCTAGTTTATGATTTCGCAACATTCCTTTTGTGTTCAAGTCTTCGATACAGATTACATCGTGGTTTTTAATGATGGTTGTACTTAACTTGTTAAGGAAGTCGTCACGTTGATTCATGACTTGTTCATATAATCTCGCTACTTTGCGTTTTTGTTTTTGATAGTTTTTGGCATCAAGTAGGTCGATTCCGTTGTTTTTCGCATGCAGAGCACGTCTGGATAGTTTGCGTTGTTCTCGCTTTAATTTCTTTTCCATTTTAGCAGTGAACCGATGATTATCCTCTTTTTGACCATCAGAAAGAATCGCAAAGTCTGTGATGCCTAAGTCGATTCCAATAGCTGATTTTGTTTTTTCTAATGGTTGTACGTCTGTTTCTGCAAGAATAGAGGTGAAATATTTACCGCTTGGATTGCGTCTAATCGTGGCACTTAGTATCCGACCTTCAACTTCACGACTTTTGGCAAAGCGAACGAGCCCTATTTTAGGTAGTTTGATTTTGTTCTCTTCAATGGAGATATTTCCGTTTATCTGCTTCGTTGTGTAGGATTGAACAGGATGCTTTTTGGACTTAAATCGTGGGGCTTTGTTTTGCTTTTTAAAGAATCTGGAGAAGGCATCTGAGAGGTTTTTGAGTGAAGATTGAACTGCAATGCTGTCTACTTCTTTTAGCCAGCTTAATGCTTGCTTCAGTTGAGGTAATTGAGCAGAATAAGCGTTATACGTCAGTCCTTTCCCTGTTTCTTTGTACATATCGTTCCACTTAGCTAAAAAATGATTAAAAACAAAACGAGAACAGCCAATTGTTTTCGCAATCTGTCTTCCCTGTTCTTTCGTTGGATAGATACGGAATTTGTAGGCTTTTTTGACGAGCATTTTTTTCACCTCTCTCTGTATCACGATACATCTATTATACCATATTTTGCGTGGTGGAGATGTCATTTCAGGGGAAAAAAGAAAGAATGTAAGAGCTCGAATAGTCGAACAATCGAGATGGCGATTCACCTCCCACCTACTCATTTCTCATTCCTTGAGGTGGGAGTCTTCTCGCCTATTGATGATAAAGTCATACTTATTATTTTGTATAGGCTCCGGAATTCCCTTTGAAATATCCTACTCCATTAAATTTGCCAATGGCATTTTAGCCTGAGCAATGCTAATCATCTTCGTCGAAAAATCTAAACCATCAATATCATGGCCATTTTCATATAATTTACTAGTTAATAAAGATGTACACTATCATGACAGAAAGGAGAACTCCTCAAGTTTACTCTTGAAAGAAAAGGTAGGAAAATGAAATGTTTGTAGTAATTCGTCTAACTACATCAAATTTTGATGATTCACGTGGAACATTGATGTACTAGGATGCTCATTAACACGCTGTTCACTACTTCTACAAACCTATCACGACGCATAACAACGGCTATTCCTAGATATTTTTCTCAAATCAATTGTCTATATTGTTGTAACATTTGTTCCATTTCTGATTCATCTTCTACTCTTAATTTATCTGGGCCAATGACGGTTGCCTTCGTTCCCATTCCTAAAAGTCTATTTCTTTACGGAGTGTGAACCATTCAAAGTTACTGTAATAAGAGTTGGAAACTACTATATTCTCTTCCCTTATCATCAAAATCATTTTTCACTTCATGAAAGCCTAAACTTTCAAACATCTATCTTGAAGGAACAAATATATTGTATGGGCGTATTCCAAAATGAAAGTCACTCGTAATTTACCCATTCTCCAGAAAGATTTTTAAGATTTATTTCACCAAAATAACTTTCACACTTATGAAAATAATTTGTGACACTTTCTTTATTGAGTGTGAACCGTTCAATGTTCCCTTCCAAAAAAAGCGTGTGACATTAAATGACTTACTCCACATAATATGATATGATTTTAGTAAGAAATGCATATAATAATAACCCGTAGCGGACACTACGGGTTATGGATAAGTGGTTCCCCCAAAGGGATCGGCTGTCCAATGATTGGATAGACCTCTCCTAGTTACTTCTTGGGCAAATAGGGAGGTCGATTTACGATTGATCAACGAAACGATCAATGCGAGTAATGCAATCAAGAAGATACCAAAACCGAATAGTACCATGAAACTCTTATACATACTCATAAGCATCACCCCCTTTCTTGCGGGGATTAGCCGATCCTACCCTAAAAACTTTTTCCATTTTTAAGTATAATACAACTAACTAGATCGTACATTTTTAACTACAGATATTAAGCTAAGGAAATTCTCCGTATAAGTTATGAATGATTACTTTCTTTCTGTTTATTCGTATCTGTATAGTCAGGGATAAGTAATCCGCCTCCAAAAAATACAGTAATCCCTATTATTTGTACTATTAGTGCGTATTCAGTAGAACGTAGGAATAAAGCTCTGACTATAATAATAACCGCACCAATTATAGTTATCATTATCCCTATCCTTTTTTTAGAAAGCATCATTACTCCTCCAATAACATTTTTAATTCTTGCACCTTACGCTACCTTAATTAAAGAACAACTTAATTTAACCTTAACATTATATTCCATTTTTCCACAAAAGGATGAACTTCTCCTTTTGAAGGTCCACTATTTGCTTCTTACATTGTTATCTAAAAATTCTTCAGACTACTACATAACACAAGAGTTAATCAACCATGCTTGTTTGGCTAAAAAAACATACTTTATTTTCCAAAACAAAGCATGGTTTCACCAGAAGGGTTGGAGTAGTGTAAAACTCTACCATTCTTTAGTACACTTTTGTCTTTTGATAGTTAATAGCATGTCAGTTGTAGCTCGTTCAACGGCTGGATCACCACATAATCCCCTATCACTCATCAAACAATCCAAGCTGCTCAGTCTGCCCTAACCGATCAATCACAGCTGGTTAATGATCTTGAAAATAAGCATGATGCAACCATTTATCAGTTGTCATAATTTTGGTGCTGGCGTCCTTCGATGCTCGTAATCGGCAGTTATAGATAATCGGGAAGTAGTCCTGTAGAAACTTGCCTTCTGCATGAGCGGTTAACGCAATGATTTGGAAGCCCAACTGCTCCGTAATGAAAAAGACTGGACTTAATACATGGTCACTCGATGCTTTACCAAACGGGTTATCTAAAATAACCGCACGATCCGTTAAGTTAGCTTTTTTCTTTTCTGCTACATATTTTAATATTCCTAAGAAAAGCGTCATGTTTTTACTCCATTTTTCACCGCCTGACCAGACATTGCTCTGCTCCCAAGAGTATGAACGAGTGGAAATCTGATTATCATTCGTTACTTTGCG
Source organism: Gracilibacillus pellucidus (assembly GCF_033949965.1). Lineage (NCBI taxonomy): Bacteria > Bacillati > Bacillota > Bacilli > Caryophanales > Bacillaceae > Gracilibacillus > Gracilibacillus pellucidus. The sequence goes on from NZ_JAWZSR010000002.1 coordinate 371,256, forward strand.
ACAATGCACCTTCATCAATCACGGTCCATTACCACTTTGAGCAATTGCTTCGATTCCAACCACTTCTCTAAATCAGTACGGATTTTATTCATATCTTGATGACCTTGGTCATTGCGATATTTCTCACTATCCAATTGGTTAATGATCATTTTACCACGACCATAAATCAACGTAGCAAAATTTGTTTGTTGAATGAATGGCAATAAACCTTGATAAGTCGTTTTATTTTCAAAATTAAGTGGAATTGAGTTGGTGCTTGGATTTGATTCGGGTTAATCGCATATTTTAGTGGTTCTGAAACAGGCATGATATTCATTTTTGCGAATAAATGAACACGCTCTATTAATTCTTTCCCTTTTTTTCGGTGATCCACTTCTCATCACCAACAAGCTCATAGCTTCTTTCTGGTGCTGAAATGGCCTCTTTAGGGATACCATTTGCTCGTATGTATTGATCGATTTGCTGTAAATAGAGCAGATCGTCCTGCCATTCTTTTGGATCATGCTGATAGTAGTAATCCAGATTGATATCTCGATGTAATTGTATACAGTATCGTTGTAAGAGGTGATGATGTGCTTGTTTTAACTTCGCTTTTTGAATACGATAGTGTAAAGCAACAGATGGTTTTCTAGGTGAACGTCCTTTGCTTTTTACCATCGTTAAAATGCCCGCTTCTTCTAACGCGAGCACTTCTTCGGCAAAAGCTTCATAGCTATCAAAAAAAGGACGAGGATAATTCTTGTAGTTGGTTGATATCAATGGTTTTCTTTGGATATAGAGCAAGTGCTTCTTTTAGCTTTTCCATATGGTTCATCCTATATGTTGAGATATGTATTATTTTATTATATGGGAATTGTAGAGGAAATTGGGGAGTTTGTAATTTTCGCCAATAAAAAAAGCGGTAATTGCTCAAAAAACAGCATTTTTCACATACATGAGTGAATTTTTGTAATTTATCCTTCTACAAGGTAAGATTTCAATCAGTAGGAAGTTATGCCCGTTTATCCCCCTTATCCTCCTTGTTTTAACTAAAAGAAGTTTACGGGCTCATATACTATTGACTCTCATTATATAAGCCTGTACTAGTATTGTACCGTGCTTCTCCATTATTCTGATTCCGCCTTTTTTGCTTTGTTATAAAGAAATATTATCATTCCAGATACCACCAAACTTACAACCAGTGCTTTTGTATCTACTGTAAAAATATTCTTTAATCCATTAATAAAATATGTCCAAAACACGTATATCGTAATAGCACTTAACAGAAATTTACCAAACCATCTAGGAATAGCAAGCCAAATTTTAATAAATCGCTCTGATAATCTTCCCATTCTATCCCCCCTATTAACAGTAAGACTTATTATTTAAAACATAACTTTCCGGCGAAATAAATCATATAAAGTGATACTCATCTAGAAGATAGCATCCATTTATGCCCCACTTAGTTTTCGTATCCTGAAGTGGACTATTACGGACTCGTGCACCGTAATGAAATTCACTTAATGATAGTGCCATCTTATAAACACTAAGTTAACTTGCTGCTTAACCAAACTGACATAGAAGCAATCTTTGATCTAAGCGTACCATGATTATCTTGACCATTGCAATATCCAGTATTTTCATAAAAATTACAACAAAAACATAGCCTTAATAGAATAAATTCCCTATAATTGTGGGGGATAGCGTTTTATTAACAATGATTTATTTGGCATTACTCTTCCAAGAATATTTCCTCTAATGATGGCTCTTCTACATCCACACGATAAATATCTATTTTATATGTACCAAGCGCTCGAATAATTTCGGCAATCTTTTGCTCACTTTCTACTTGGATTGTAAAATGAGATTTCTCCATCTCTAATGACTCCCCTACTTGCTGAAGCCATTGTTGTATTATACTTAAGTCAGTCGATCGAATCGATGAATGCTTAATAGTAACCGTAATCGTTGATTGATAATACGCTCGAAGTTCCTCCATAGAGCCGACTCGTTTAATACTTCCATCCTTCATAATAGCAATACGAGAGCAAATTTTTTCTACTTCATCTAAATTATGAGATGTCATAAAGATTGTTTTCCCTTGTTGATGTAATTGTTGAATTAATTGGTGAATGTGAATAACCGACTCAGCATCTAGTCCAGATGTCGGCTCATCCAAGAAAATTAATTGCGGATCGTGGATAATTGCTAGGGCTAGCGCCAGCTTCTTTTTCATCCCAAAAGAGAATTTAGCTGCTTTCTTATTGGCGTGTTCTTCTAGCCCGACTAATTTTAATACCTCAATACACCACTCACGAGATACAGTCTTACCTGAAACAGCCGCTAAATAGCTAAGATGTTTCATTGCTGTCATCGAGCCATATAAAGAAGAGTAGTCAGGCATAACACCTACCTGCCTTTTTATAGCATCATTTGCGTTCTGTACGCCTAATAAAGCATAAGACCCAGAGCTAGGCTCCATTATTCCTGTTAACATATTAATAAAAGTTGATTTTCCTGCACCATTTCTACCGAGAAAACCGACTATTTCTCCCGTTTTAACTTGCAAATCTATACCTTTAACAACCTTATGTTTCCCAAATGATTTCGTTAATTGTTTTGCTTCAATCGCCCACATTTAACATTCCCTCCTTTTAAATACCTTGAGCGCAATAAATAAGAGAACACCTGCTAAGAGGAAAATCACCATAAAACGATAGTCTTGATCATTCACATAATAGAATGGTAACAAATACTTTAGCCAGCTTATCCATGCATTAGTAGTAAAAAACACCCAACCATTAAAGATAGGAAACGCTATCCCAATGATCATACTAAGAAACATTGAGAAGCCTGGTTTTGAAATAAGGACGGATAATAATAACGTGCAAGCACAATAATATACAAGCAAGCTCAGAGACTGAAGAAACGTTATAACATCAAATTGATGTGCAAATATGCTAATAATAAGGAAAGAAGTTAGTAAGCAGGTAAACCAAAATAACACTACACCTAAAAATTTCCCCATAATGATAGATACACGTGAAGTCCGTGTAACTAAAAAACGTACCGTGCGCTCATGTATTTCTCTGTTCATGACATCATGAGAAAGTCCCATTGTAAATAACATGCCAAAAACTAGAATTAATACGGAAATAGCAAATGTATGAATCAGTTCTGTCTCCTGACTCGTAAAGTCGATATTCATGAATAACAACCAATCAGAAAATTTAGTAGAAAAGTAAGCTGTCATTAAAAAAATTGCAATAATAATAATCGACTTTACCCCTTTAAAAGATTCAAAAAATTCCCTTTTACTAATTGCAAACATCATTCCTCCTCCTTTCTTCTTACGCAACCAATTATAAAACATCTTCCTTAACCTCTATCAAATACTACCTTAATTTTTCCTTAATTAGACTTCAATTTTAGTAAAGAATGGTATGATAAAGCGTATAGAATACTACAAGTAGGAGTGTCTTTATGCAACAATCATCAATATTAATAGTGGATGATGAACAAGCGATATTACATATGCTACAAGTGATCTTACATAAGGAGGGCTTTACGCAGATTGATACAACTACCACCGCCGAAGAAGCTGTCCAACTATGTATGCGTAATAAGTATGATCTCATTCTATTAGATGTGATGCTTCCAGGCGAAGATGGGTTTGAAGTGTGTCCTAAAATAAGAGCAATCTCAGATGCGACCATTTTCTTTTTAACGGCTCGTACAACAGATCTAGACAAACTTTCAGGCTTTGCGGTTGGTGCAGATGATTATATCACTAAACCTTTTAACCCACTAGAAGTCGTTGCCCGAATGAAAGCACATTTGCGGAGAAAACATGATTCTGTCCCTAAGCAACAGAAACAATATTATGAATATGGACATTTACTTATCAATACATTATCTGCTGAAGTTACTATCCGTGGTAAAAAGGTTCCACTACAAGCACAAGTATATCAATTATTATTATTTTTTTGTCAGAATCCAAATCAGGTATTTAGTAAAAGTCAGCTTTATGAAAAAGTTTGGGATGACCAATACTTAGGGGAAGACAATACAGTAATGGTCCATATTCGTAAACTTAGAGAGAAAATAGAAGCGAACCCTAGTAATCCTCGCTATATCGTTACAGTTAGAGGACTTGGCTATAAATTTGTGTCAGATGGTGACCTGCATGAAAACACATAAAAGGTTTATCATACAATTCCTTTTTCAACTGTTCATCCTATTTCTCTTTTTACTAGTCTTGCTCTTAATTACTTTTGTCTTAATTGCCTATTTTTCTGAAAGAGTAGAAACATTTGATGATTTAACGAAGGCTAGTGATTTATTTATTGAGAATCGAGTAAATATTGATGAAGAAACGGCAACATTTGATCAAGATTTACAAGTGTTAGCGGAAGAACAAGATGGATGGCTCGCCGCTTTAACAGAAGAGGGAGAGATAATTGGCTCCTTTCATGCCCCAGATCATTTAACAGCAGGGAATCTTACAGCCGTATCATCCTCAAACGAACTCGATATTAAGACATATTGGGAAGTAATCACACTTTCAGAACAAGTATATTATGTCATATTTGGATCATATAACAGCGAAGTAAAACTGGTTGAAGAATTAAAGGAACATGTGAATTGGCAAAGACAAAAGCTAGAGCTGTTACCATCAAGCAAGCAGGAACTAGACAATAATCATTATTGGGCGATTCTTATTAATGATTCGGGCTCAATAGTAGATAGCTACGGTCATGATGTTCCCAGTTCCTATCATACAGATGATTTACTAGCTATACACTCTGATCAAAATAGACAGCTAGCATCCAGTTATGTTCATCAACCTTCTCAACTGACATTGATAGTCGGCAAGGAACCTTCTCCTTCCAGCTTAAAAATAAACTATGACAGAGTCATCAATAATAGTGTTATCGTCGGTATTGTTTTCATTCTCTTGTTTTTATTATTAGCCACCTTCTGGTATGTGAAGAAATTTAGCTCGCCATTACTTACATTGATGAGTTGGATCCAAAATCTTGGTCAAGGTATTTATCAACCGCCGACAGACCAAAGAACCGGACAATCTGTTTTATTAAATAAACATGGCAACACAAAGAGAAGCTACCGCCTGTATAAAGGTTTGATCGCTACCTTGACGCAATTAACTACTATCTTACAAGAAAGAGAAGCAGAACAATCACGCACATCTCGTTCAAGAGAAGAATGGATTCGAGGTATTTCTCATGATCTAAAGACACCTCTTGCCTCCATACAAGGATATGCAAATATGATGGAAGCTAGTGATTATTCATGGAATGAAGAGGAAATTAGAGAGTTTGCTTCCATTATCGGAGAAAAATCAATATATATGAAAGAGTTAATTGAAGACCTAAATGTAACATATCAATTAAAAAATCAGGAGCTACCAATTGTTAAAGAGAGAGCAAATATCAATGAATGTATACGTAGAACGATCATTCAATTTATGAATAACCCAATCCATAATAATAAAGAACTTCGTTTTCAACCGGCAGAGCAGGACATTGTCACAGCTTTTGACCATAAGTGGTTCCAACGAATTATGGAGAATCTGATCGCAAATGCCATAAAATATAATCCTGCTGGAACCATTATCACGATCTCAACGGAACAAATCGAACAACATTTAATCGTTATTAAAATCTCAGATGATGGCGTGGGCATGGACCGTGAAACAGTTCAACATTTATTCACACGTTATTATCGTGGCACAAATACAACCGATACAAATAGCGGGACAGGGCTTGGGTTGGCTATCACTAAACAATTAATCGAACTACACAATGGATCTATTAGTGTGCAAAGTAAGCTTGGATCCGGTACGACTATTCGTATTTTATTACCTATTTTAGAAAAATAGATGTTACAACATAATGTGCATTTAATCATTTATCTTTAAACGCGTTATCTAATAAAACAGCTGTCCTTTCGCAACAGGACAGCTGTTTCTAATATAGTTCAAAAAGCAAGGATTACCCCCTCACTTCTTCCTTCTCCATTACTTTAATTTGCTCTAAATCACTTATTAACACTTTACTTGTCATATTAATAAATAATCCGTTTTCACTTGTGGTTGATCATTGTAATACATAGCGTTAGTTGGATCACTAATTCCTTGTGTATATTTTCAAAAAAGTAGATGGCTTCTTCTTTTTTTTATTAAAGGAATGTGCTTATCCCATGGTATAGTACTGCTTTTGGAGGCATTTATGAATCGAGCACATTAATAAATTTCAGGGTACATTAAGGCATTATTCATGAACCATTCTCAGCTATCGTCTACCCCCGACCTCTACCTACCCTTAGAATAGAAACATTAATTATTAACAGCCAATCGTCCAAGTGGGCCATCTTCAACGATTATATCTTGGAGATCATATATGGAAATTGGAAACATAGGTAAACCAAAAAAATATGGGGTAATTTCATATAGTTGGAAGTAAATAACAAGGGTTTTGTCCGCAACATAAAAGTCTTGATCAGGTCGAATACCAGTGAACTCGCCCAAAAGAGGGATATCCCGCTCCTTTATTTGTTGATCAACTAAACTGGAGAGACTCTCCACATAATTACTTCCTGGCTTAAATAATTCACCAAGCTCACATTTCTTCCCTTTTTCCAAATCAAATGTTAGCGACTTGATATAGGTCATTCCATGTGCCGCCTGATAGTGATACGTATAATTGGAAAGTGATAAACTCAGTACTTGACGCTGGTTGTTTTTTATTTCATATAATCCAATCATTTCTTCCACTGCTGTTGGCATATTTCCGATTTGTTCGTTTATCAGCTGTTGGGTTTGATCAATAATCGCATGATTAATTAGCCCTTTCAATTCCTGATTTTGCAACGCTGCCACTTGGGGATAAAAAACGGTTTTCTTGTGACCGTCACTGATTTTGTGCGTTTCTATATGGACCGGAAATGTATATGACATCATATCATACCCACCCTCTCCTGTTTTTACTCATTGTATTCTTGTAGGTAGGAATGTGTGTAAATGCCTAAGTGAATAATTAACGTGCTTACTCTAATGATGTCATCAAAACTCCTCCTAGTGGTATGGAGTTATATGAGTCTTTTTTCCACTTTTACCCTATACTAAACATGAAGATTACAACAGCTGTTTTTTTAATTGTTATTTCATTTATTCGTCATTTCTAAGTTAATCTGATGGGCTTCACTTTTTATTATTAATTCCTCTGTTGGGTGTATTTTCATATGTGATTTGATAGAAGGTGTCTGTAAAAATAAATAGCGTACAATTAAGGTATTATTTAAATCTAAAGAGGATGATGAATTAGCTTGTATCAACCAAAATTCAGTTATTCCCATTCCATCGTAATAGACTTAATGTCAATTGAACGTTCTCGATCCATAGTTGAATTGACCCCTCACTTCTTCCTTCTCCATTACTTTAACCTGCTCTAAATCACTTATTAACACTTTGCTTGTCATATTAATAAATAACCCGTTTTCAACTACGCCTACTAAAGACTGTAGATCCTTGTTTAACTTCTCTGGGTCTAAGATTTTATCAAACTTACAATCTAAAATATAATTTCCGTTGTCTGTGACATAGACTTGACCATTATCTGTTCGACGTTCAAGCTCACAGCCTAAAGCAGTAATTTCCTTTGCGGTTACTTCCCACCCAAACGGAACCACTTCAACCGGTAACGGAAACGTTCCAAGGTGGTCAACAATCTTTGATTCATCTACAATGACCAAAAACTCTTTAGCAGAAGCCGCAACTACTTTTTCCCGAAGTAACGCTCCACCACCACCTTTGATTAATTGCAGATTCAGATCTACTTCATCCGCGCCATCAATCGCTAAATCTAGCTCCTGTGTTTCAGAGAAATCTGTTAATGGTACATTGAATTCTTTTGCCCATTCTGCCGTTTTATTGGATGTAGGTATGCCTACAACGTTTAAACCATCTTGAACACGCTCACCTAGTTCTTTCATAAAAAAGTACATCGTTGAGCCTGAGCCTAATCCTAGCTTCATTCCATCTTTCACATAGTTTACTGCTTCTTTTGCGACGATTTGTTTCAATTGTTCTGCGTTACTCACCATACTCCTCCTCGTTTAAACATCATTAATACTTCTAGCCAGAGCGATTCCCTACAAGTCTTAGGCTGTGATTATATGGAGAAAAGGAACTTCCACCATTCAATCCTTTTCAAGCATTTTATGAATTCGGACGTTTGCACCGTAGATAAAGCTCTCATACATGCTCATAAGCATCACCCCCTTCTACTCGGGGATTAGCCGATCTTTCCCTAAAAGAACGTTATCCAATTCATAGTATACCACAATAAACAAGAACATTTGTTTCTGTTTTTAACATTCAATATTGCTAATGGAATCACCGGCAAAAAAATATGAATTTTAATATATGTATTATGTTTTTCATACTCTAGCAAACATCACTATTTAGATTTCCTCGCAAATATCCCCCTTGCGATAATGGCCAGAATGATCATGGCTAACAGTCCACTAATATTAACAATTAACGAAACAGACTCATTATCCACCAATAAATGAATGAGAAATGAACCGATCACAATCATTAGAAGAACGTTAATGATACCTTTCACGATGGACACCCCCTCACTTTGATTCTACCATTTTTTACTTGAAAATCCATATAACAAAAGGTAACATCACCACTTGCAAAATAATCAAATACCTAGTAAACTATCCAAAGTGTTTATGAAAAAATCAATAGAACCTGTATAACCTCAGAATATGGCGTGAGGGTCTCTACCAGGAACCTTAAAATCCTGATTACAGAAAATGAATGACTCGTTTTCTGTAATCAGGATTTTTTATATTTCCTACAAAATAATTAGAAAGGATGTAAAGCAGCATATGAATATAAAAGTTTTTATCTTAGCACTATCGACTGTAGCAGTTGGACTTGTTGAATTAATTATCGGTGGCATACTCCCAACTATTGCAGATGATTTAAATATCTCCTTAAGCTCTGCTGGACAATTAATCACGATTTTCGCACTTATTTATGCAGTATCTGGCCCTGTGTTACTAGTTCTAACGAGCAAAATGGAACGAAAACAATTGTATTTACTATCTTTATCCGTTTTCTTCATCGGTAATATTATGACGTATTTCAGTCCGAATTTTACCGTTATGATGATTGCCCGAGTAATAACAGCAATGAGTACAGCACTTATCGTCGTGCTATCCTTAACGATAGCAGCAAAGGTTGTAGCACCCGAACACCGCGCTAAAGCGCTAGGTTTAATTTACATGGGGATTAGCTCATCCCTTGTAATGGGGGTACCACTAGGCATTTTGATTTCCGATAAATTTGGCTGGCGCGTGATTTTTCTCGGAATAGCTGTGTTATCTATCGGATCGTTTATATTAATCTCGATCTTCTTAGAAAAATTAGCCGGAGAAAATACTGTCCCACTTTCACAGCAACTAAAAGCAGTAAGTAGTGCAAAAATAGGTAGTGCACACCTTGCGACAATGTTTATGTTAGCAGGACATTACACACTTTATGCCTACTTCACACCATTTTTAGAAACAGAACTTCAACTAAACTCTACTTGGGTTAGTATCTGTTATCTATTATTTGGGATTGCAGCAGTAAGTGGTGGAGCCTTTGGTGGAAGTCTTTCCGATTCAATCGGCGCACCGAAAAGTATTATTGTCGTGATTATTACCTTTGCAGCAGCATTATTCGTCTTGCCATTCACTACTTTTTCGATGATTTTGTTTATACCAATCATGATGATCTGGGCTGCATTGAGCTGGAGTCTAGCACCACCACAACAAAGCTATTTGATTCAAACAGACCCAGCTACATCTGATATTCAGCAAAGCTTTAATAATTCCGCATTACAAGTTGGAATTTCGATCGGATCAGGCTTTGGTGGGATTGTATTAAGTCAGACAGGGACTGTAGCCCATACGTCTTGGTTTGGCGGGATTTTAGTTCTTGTTTCACTTGGATGTGCGGTGTTTTCATTAACTAGGAAAATGAATGTAAGAGAAGCCGCGAAAAAAGCAAATGCATAATTAGTTGTTACCTAAGTGAAATCAGTAAGGGATTATGTTTAAAAGGAACAGCAACTAGTTAAAATGTCTAATTAAAAAAAGCACCAACCTGGATTATATTTTCAGAGTTGGTGCTTTTTCGTATACTTTTTTTACGGTTCAACAAAAGCTTTACTAGCGACTCTATAGTCTTTTATTAAATACACCGTTGTTAGTTTCATCTCTACAAAAGTACTGCTTTTTACTTTTATCTATATACACGATCTACTATTTAAATATTTTCTAAAAAACTATTTCTACTACTTTGCTTAAGTCAAACAAAATTTATTAACTTACATTCTTTTTTCTAGATTTAGGTTTAGGTTTAAAATAAAGACCTAACTCTTTCTTCTCTTTCGTTAAAGATCTGTATAGCGAGACCATCATAAAACATATAACTAACGAAAATGGTAGTGCAGCGATAATCAGGATATTTTGTAATGCTTGCAGTCCACCACTATATAATAGTACTAATGCCACCGCAGATTGGGCTATTCCCCAAGTTAATTTTACACGGTTTGGAGGAGTTAATGATCCATATGTTGTTTGCATCCCTAATACGAACGTTGCCGAGTCTGCTGATGTAATGAAAAACGTACTAATCAATATAATCGCAACAATTGACAATATAGTTGCTCCTGGGAGCTCGTTAAACATAGCAAACAATACTTCTTCTGTCGCAAATGATGATAAATCAATACCTCCACCACTCTGTACACCAATTGATGACGTTCCAAAAGTGGTAAACCATAGAAAGCTAACTACAGCAGGTAATAATAACACGCCTATCATGAATTCGCGTATTGTCCTACCACGTGATACACGAGCAATAAAAATACCGACAAATGGTGACCAAGAGATCCACCATGCCCAATAAAAGATCGTCCAATTGTTAATCCAATCACGTTGATCACTATTAAGCGGAGCAATACGGAAACTCATTTGAATAAGATTTTGTATGTAGCCACCTATAGAATCTGTGAACATGTTTAAAATTAATATGGTTGGTCCAATGAAAAACATTAAGGCAAATAGCGCTACTGCTAATACCAAATTCGTGTTACTTAAGTATTTGATACCTTTCCCTAAACCAGTGGATGCAGATATCATAAATAAAACCGTAACAACAATAATAATAATAAGCTGTACAGTAAAATTATTAGGCACTCCTGTCAAATAGGAAAGGCCACCGTTTATCTGTGCGGCACCAAATCCTAAAGTGGTTGCTACCCCAATTACCGTAGCAAACACCGCTAATACGTCTACCATCGTGCCAAATTTCCCATTCATCTTCGAGCCAAACACTGGCTTCAGTGTAGCTGATATTAATCCTGGTTCATCTTTTCGGAATTTATAATATGCTAAGCCTAAAGCAACAATAGCATAGACAGCCCACGCATGAATTCCCCAGTGGAAAAATACATGTCTCATCGCTTCCCTCTGAGCAGCATTTGAGCCCCCTTCAGCAAGAGGCGGCTCTAAATAATGTGATAGAGGTTCTGCGGCTCCCCAGAAAACAAGTCCAATACCCATCCCTGCACTAAAGAGCATGGCAAACCATGTTCCCTTTTTATATTCGGGCTTCTCATCCGGTTTTCCTAATTTAATTGCGCCAACAGGGCTAAAAATCAAAAACACACAAAATATTACAATGATTGTAACTAAAATAAGATAATACCATCCAAACGTTGAAGTAATCGTTTCTTGTATATTTGCAGTCAGTTCTTCGAAACTACTTGGTGCTGCCATTCCAAAAATAACTGCTGCCAACACGATTGAAATCGTTATCCAGAATACACTCGATACCTTTTTCATTAACTTTCTTCCTTTCCATGATGTTATCTTTATAAAAGTAACTACAATAAACTAACATAACCATAGTTAAGTGAAATCTTTGTAAGTATCTTTTTCATAAGCAAGGTAGTCACAAATATTCCATCTCAACTCAAAAACAATTCAAATGGTTGTTAACCAAATAGATTACTATATACTATAGTAATCTATTATTCTTCTAAAATCAAAAAACCTCAACAAATGCTTTAATATAACTGGGGCCTATTGTAATAAGAGCCTCGACCATCATAACGTTCAAAAATTACTCAAATACTATCTTAAACCTTTTTCCAAACTATCTTGATATGGAATTGCATATTGAATTGAAGTAAATATAAGAGATTGCCATAAGTTGATAAAGTTCAATCGGTGTCTCAGAAGAATTAAGGGGCTTAAGCATAGGAATCAAACTATTTACAATTTATACACTTTACGTAAAACGCACACCGATAATTAATTATAACACTTTATGAAGAAAAGATAATACTGATTGAGCAATCTTCATATTTTTCTCTGTTTATCCCTTAAGTGGCCAATGTCTTACCTTATTGCCTGTCAAAAAAATAGCACTACTCTATATTAGACTAGAGTTGGTGCTATTTATTTACGATATAGCTCACCTTTATGCATCTAAACTTTTACATAGATCCCTTTTCGAATGTATATCTAATAAAAGAAAGTGGTTACTAGGAATGTTAACATTGCTAGTATTGATTGGTAGCAAAGAGCCTCTGATATGAAAGTAGAAGAAAACACATTTAACTTTTTGACTTATAATAAGGCAGGTCTATCGAATGCTATCACTAGTAAAAATCTCCAGGTAAACACTGTTAAAATCAGTCCCTTATTAAATAACTATGACTTTAGCGCGGTTCAAGAAGATTTTGCATATCACAATTATTTGATCAAATATACGACACACCCTTATCTAACTTCCCTATTAAAGATGTGAAGAGAGTTAACACCTAAAAGGGTTATGTACTCTCAAGCGACGATTAAACCGGGAGTGTACATTGATATTTATACATTACATACAGATACAGGAGGGGACAAAGGCTCACTTACAGTGAGAAGAGATAACGTCAATCAAATTGCTGAATATATTGATACGTACTCATCTGGCAGTGCTGTTATAGTTCTAGGCGATACAAACTTCCCTTATACTGGAGAAACTGGTAATCTTGAAACAGCATTACTTGATACTAGTGATTTACAAGATCCTTGGATTGAACTTGTAAGAATGAGATAAGTTACGAGGTTGTAGACAAAATTTTTTATAGAAGTAGTCCTTCCTTAGAACTAAAAGCATTATCTTATAAATTTGCAGATCAACTTAGAGTTATAAAATATTAAATAGTTAAAAGATAAAAATAGACGAGGGAACGTTAAATCTCTCGTCTATTAAAAAATCCTTTTATCCTCTGCATTTTTCGCATTCTTTATGATAAACTTCCTATTTTGTATCGACATGTAACCATCTCTTCTCACGATGAAAATACCTCTCTAAATAACAATATCGCATTAATTTATAAAGATAGACCTCAACCAGTGGAAATAACGGGCGTTTACACCTCCATAAAAAATTGATCGGCATGTGCTAATAAGTTTTCCTTTATCCCACTAAAATCTTGTTGTAAATCAAGTGAGACAACAATAATTTGATTACCTTTGATGTGATAAAGATGATTAGGTTGATTTAATGCGGTTGTCTTCGCATATAGTAGCATACCGGCGACTGTTTCATCCGCCTCTTTTTCCCAATTATTTATATAGGTAAATATTTGATAAAGGTTGCTTGATTTTTGTTTGGCAACGCCACCCTCAAATCTTACTGCCATATTCTCAGAATAAACTTTCGCATCTACAATCAATGTTTTTTTATCCTTTTGCAGAACAAGGTCTGTTTGCATAACCGGCAATGCATCTACGAAATCATCATCAACACTCCACTGAATTTGAGGATGGGATACATTATAGTTTGTTTCTCGTTTAAAAAAGGCATAGATAAACTTCTCATATAAAGACGATAATCTTTGTTCATCTTGTACCTCTTTCATCATTTGAGATGCAGAGCTTTCATCCAATAACAACTGCTCATAAAGATATCTGCACACGTCTACAGTAAATTGATAACGAATGTTCTGGCGGTCATATTTAACGTTTTTCCATAAATTCAAACTTAATTCTACATCTGACACTTCTGTAAAATAAGGGAGCAAACCGTAAAATAACCTACGCATTTTTTTACTTATTTGATATGAGCGTGATAAATAAACGAGTGTCGCTTTAATAATTTGATTCAACAATATGTTTTCAGAGAACTCATCATAAACGACCGCAACTTTCTTATTTACCAATGCATTATTCTTTATCGTAGAATTGATATCCATTTTTCCTTTAATAACATTGGAAGTCTCTTCAACACTTATATAATCTTTACTTAGTCCTCCGCGAATTAAAACAGGTATACCAATCGATAAAATCTTCGCATAAAGTTCTTTGATGTTCTCAAACTTTTCTGTTCCAATTTGTTTGTACTCAGAAAAATTTAATGTTTGATATGCATAAGAAAGCATATAGTATATATTACGAATTGGAATATGATTATTTTTCTCCATCGTAGCAACCTCTTAGCCGTTCAGCCCAATCGTTTGCTTTCTGTTCATCATCAAACCAATACTCGTACAGCTGTGGAATAATTTCATATTCGATTACTTCCTCTACACGATTGGCAGTATCTACTTTATAAGCATCACCTACAAAATAGCTATGCCCGATTTGAAAGCCTGTCCCTAGTTCTTCAACAATTTGATTATTTAAACGTTTCATTTCATCTATGACACGATGTAAAGCTTCCGGATTATTTAACCCGTTTACATATGACGTAAATGTCTCATTTTGGAATGCTGGTTTAATTTCGAAAAATGAAAACCTTCTTCTAAGTGCATAGTCTAATAAAGCTAAGCTTCTGTCTGCCGTATTCATCATTCCAATAATGTATAAATTAGACGGCACAGAAAACTTATCATTAGAATAAAGGAGATTAACTTGCTCATCACGCTTATCTGCTTCAATAAGCATCATTAATTCCCCAAATATTTTACTCATATTCCCACGATTAATTTCATCAATAACAAAGAAGTAGTCTCGCTCTGGATCTCGAGCTGCTTTTCTAGCAAATTTCACAAACGGACCTTGTTTCAACTCAAATCCCTCTCCGTCTGATTTGGGGCGGAACCCTTCAATGAAGTCCTCATAACTATAGCTTTGATGGAATTGAACCATATGGACACGTGTTTCGTCCTTCTCTTCCATCATTACATAAGCTAAACGTTTAGCAATATATGTTTTCCCTACGCCGGGTGCTCCTTTCAAAATAAGATTTTTCTTATTTTCAAGTAAAGAAATTAAACGTAGAAGCTCCTCCTGCTCAATGAAAACATCTGAAAGAAATGCATCCATTGTAAAGGATTCATTTTCTTGTACAGTAGGCTTAGATTCAATAAAACGAATATAATAGTCAATAGAACTTCCCGATACACCTTTATATTTTGAGTAGGATTCATCTGATGCAATGATATCTTTTAACTGTTTCAGTTGCTCCATATCTGTTTCACCAAAAATGGAAGCATCAAAATAGTGTTCTATATCCTTTAACGCCTTTACTTTTTGCTTAACAGTTTTTTCATTTAAACTAACTCCTGTATCAGTAACTTGATTGGATAACCAATTTTGAAATTCATTTACTTCAGCACGTTTTGGATCAATACTATCTTCATTCATTACTTGATCAATTTCTTGGATTAAACTTGGATAGGAATTGAGACATGTTAACGTTTTTTGAGCAAAGGACTGATGTAATTCCCACTTTCCAACTTGAATCCAATCTACTTTTCTTCTATGTTTATATTCTAGTGCTTCATTGTCAAAGTAATATTCTCCTTTAACAACTCCACGTGCGAGAACTTTCGTGATTCCTTCTTTTACAAATACAACATCACCTGTTTGAATTTCATGGTAGAAATCCCATACGGCCTTTGTATCATGAACTGGCCGTACCCCATTCGCCCTTTGCTCCGCTATTCCTCGTTCAATAGCTTCCTTTGAATCATAATTGTTTAGTTCACCTAAATAATCCCAACCAATTGCAATAATATTTTTTTCATGGAAATGATCCCATAATCTCGAGTGTTCACCAGGTGAAATGACCCAATAATTAATGCTGTTATCAATTTCCTCCTGTGTACCCTTCTCTTTTTTAGGATAGATTAAGGTCGGATTTTCATCATAATATAAAAATATTAAATATGATCGCATTAAAACGCCCCAATCAGGCACCCCACCTAAATTATCAGGCTTACTTCTTAAGCCACGGCTATATTCATCCTCCGCATATTTCCTTCTAAATTGGATTCTTGTCGCACCAAACTTTTCTGGATATCGGGGTATACTTTCACCAGTTACTAACCTCTCAATATCTTCATCACTTTGTTCTGTCATTTGTTGATAGATATTTTTATATTCCGAATATGATTGATATTCAAAGAAATTTTCCTTATAGCCACTACTTAATCCAAACTTTTCTAACAGGTGCCCAAGTTTTTCAAGATATGGCGTGTACCACATACCTGTTTTTTCACCCAAATTTTTCGTAACCCAAGCTTTATATTTTTCTTTTTGATCATTCACGGTATTATTCATAACGTACCTCCAAAAAAAATTTATTACTTTAAATCTAGCGTGCAATTAGGCGTTATGTCGTCGCTGAAGAGGTTGCTGCTTGATCAGCCTTCACACAATCTATAGCAACTACAATCGCAATAATGATCGTCTCCATCTCTTCGTTCAGTACTTGAACCTTGTAGCTATCCCCCCATTTGAACCATTCTTTATTCACTTTACCTACGACTTCCCCATACTGAGAAACTTCAAACTCCATATCCCACCAATTCCCCTGCACTTCTATCCCCGCTGCATCAATAGAATAACGTGCTTTAAAGAAGGACAGCTCTTTCTTAATCGTTAATACCTCTTGTCCGTTTACCTCCACATGAAACTTCGGCAGGAAGCTGAACACCTTTTTCGTGATAAGCGCAACCTCTGAGCCTGCTGCATTAAGGACAGAGAAACTTTTGGGGATTTTCAGAAAACTTCCTTCGACATAATAAACATCATTTTCTTGCTGATCCTTTACCGTGAATTTTTCATTTATACTAAGTATTTTCTGTTTGATATACAGTTCTTTCAACGTAAAAACTCCTTCTTTTATGGAATTTTATCATTACTAATTATACGATTTCTAGCTCTAGGAGGTTTCATATCAACGAAAGGGTAATATTCCATTACTCCTATCTCTTTTTAGTTTGTTTATGATCGAAAAAAGGAGAAACAACAGTATGTTGCCTCTCCCTTTTGCTAGTATGTCTCAGGTAAGTCCAAAATCCAATTTGTCCAACCAATAACAGTTGATGCTCTTCTGAAGTAAGTGCTCTCTGAATTAACATTATAAAGGTTACACCTCTTCATTATTTCAACAACTCTCTCTTTCTCTGGAGGAATGTCATTCTGCAAATACTCCACTAACACTTGTTTAAATGGCTCATGAGCTAAAATACTCTTAGTCAATCCTAAGAATTTATCTTTCGTTCCTCGCCGCATAATGTCTCTTCCTGTTCTTGTGAGAGCAAACATTACTTGGCCATTTTCTCCTTTATATTTTTCTATTAAGCCAAGATACATTCCTGCTGAGGTGTAATAATTAGTTTGTCTCACATCGAAATCATAATTCCTCGTGATATGGTCTTTACTCATATCGGTTTCAACAAGCAAACCTAACAAATCAACAACTCTAGTAAATGAATCAGCTTGAGGAAACGGAATCTCTGGTTCTGGCACCATTTCAACTGTTTGAAGAACTTTAACAATATCCTCTAACTCCAGCCTCTCATGAGTAAGGATAAAGTCCTTTTGTTCAATAAGCTTTAATGAATTGTACCGCTTAGGATCCGTAAACTCGTAAATAAAGAAGCTGAAAATATCATTCGAGTAAGTAAAAAAGACCGGTCGAACTTGTTTAGAAGTTTTATTTTGCCATAATCGGTAAGGATAATAGAGCTGTCTCACAAGAAAATCATCAACCGTTTCATTCTTAGCCTCCACTAGCATGAATTGATTTTGACTTTCGTACCCTCCATCAATTTCAATTTGTGAATTTTTAATGTTAATGAGCCTGTCAGTGCCTTTTCTAGTTCTAATCGTAAAGTCAAACTCTTTGGAAGACATTCTCCCAGAGATAGTCTGAAATGACTGTTGGCCCATAACCATATCTATCATTCCAGTAACATGTGCACAGTGAAGAGCTGAGCTTTCCGAGTATAGATTAGTAGGATCAATAGTTGTTAAGTTACTTGGAAAGTCTATTTGAATTGGTTTTACTTTTTCATTGTAGTCAACCTTCTCATAAGCATCGAACTCACCAATAATATAATTTGAACGTGACAAAGGTAATATAGATAAACCATTATCTTTAAATATCTTTGGTAAGTTACTAAAATGGTCAAACTTCGCCATTAGCCTTGGTTCTCTTTCTTCTTTTATTTCCTTAGCCTTAATTTCGAAAAAGCCATGTCGTTGAACATTTTCAAGAATCTTATATCGTTCAAACAAAATTTCCCAAGCCTTTTCCGTTTTTCCTTGACTCATCATTCATCACCAACAATTCATCAGATATTTTCCCCTTATTATAACTAATACTAGTCAAGGGATGGAATTAATATCATCTTTTTTCTCGCTCGTTTTCATACTGAATATCATGAAATACAACATGAGAATAACAATTATTAAGAGAGTAATAAAGA
This sequence comes from Gracilibacillus pellucidus, assembly GCF_033949965.1. NCBI lineage: Bacteria > Bacillati > Bacillota > Bacilli > Caryophanales > Bacillaceae > Gracilibacillus > Gracilibacillus pellucidus. The sequence continues at coordinate 390,041 of NZ_JAWZSR010000002.1, forward strand.
TAAGTATCAAAAAAAACAGAACCATGCTGAAACAACTTTCATTATAAGTGAATTTACTTTTTATTCATAACAGGGTAATATTTACTATAAGTCATAGCAAGAGGAACATTTACAACAACGTATCTTTAACTAAATGTTTGAACGGAGGTACATAATTTATGACAAACTTAACGCCCTACGAATTTTTAAGATGCTATTTATTGCAGCAATTTAACCGCCATGATTTCGCCAAAATATGGTGCGATGGACAAGCAAATAAGACCAAGTCTAACAACACGTATAATCCGAATGCGAATACCAAAACTATCCACATCAAGAACAAGCCTAATCTCAACCTTGAAATCAGTTTCCCAGGCTATAAGACGAAAATCACCAACCATAAAGTCACTTATGATTACCGCGTAAGCCTCAAAGGTATTGCAATCTCTCATGCAAATATAATCGTTGATCTGTACAATAAAGCTATTCAATTACAGGACCGCGCTTACTTATTGAATGATTATTTACTGGATATAGCAGAAAGAGGCTATGATTATAATCGGCAACAATATATGGCTTTTAATCAGATAACAGCTCCCGACAGCTCGTTGTTAAATCGTGTAGAGAAGATCCATTCAAGTATTGGGAAACAATTCGGAAGAAAAGGGAATGAAGATTGGAATTACTCCTTAGATGAACTTAGTTATATGATTATGTTTATTGTATTACAAGAGGATATTAATTATCCGCCACCTCACTATGAAGGACGCAAAATGCCCTTCGCTCGATATTTAGAGGCAGTTTACCTAGCCCAACATCCCCAAAATGGTACATTCAATTTAAAAGATGTTTTCTTAAGAACTTTAGCACATCATAAAAGACCAATCCCTTATAAACTCGATGGCCTTCAATACTACTCATAACGAAAAAGGGAGAAGAAAATTATTCTTCCCCCTCATTAATAACGACCAATTCAGTAATTGCTCCTCTTTTACTAGCTTTTGAATTAATAGCTCTTGATGCATAGATGTTATCATAAAGTTTAAAGCCTTCATATAACTCATCAAAGAAAGTATCCTCGGGATTTGTATTTTTGGGATTCGAGTTACTTAACATTAATGCTGCTCCCGTTCTTGACATTTCCCTAAACCATTTTGCTAACCGCTTCTGTTCATCGTCATTAAAGTCACCCTTCGAATAACTACTAAAGCTCGAGGTAACATTCAACGGTCTGTAAGGCGGATCTAAATAAACAAACGTATCTTTTGTAATGTATTTAGTAAGACTTTCAAAATCTCCACTTTTTAATGTTGCCTTTTTTAGCACTTTATGAATACTTAGCAGATTCTCTCTATCTAATATCTTAGGGTTTTTATATTTACCAAAAGGTACATTGAATGCTCCCTTCTTATTCTCTCTATAAAGGCCATTAAAACAAGTTTTATTAAGGAATAAAAAATAGCTACATATCAACACTTGTGTCCGAGATATATCACTATCTTCACTATTAAATTCAATAGCACCTTTTAACTCATTAAATTCAGCTCTAATTTGATAATAATAACGTTCCCTTTCTTCCGTATCTTTTTCAAAATACTGAGTTTGAAGGCTTTCAAGCTCATCTATCAGCTGATCTACATCATTTTTGATAACAGAATAGGTTGTCACGAGGATTTTATTAACATCATTTAAGACTATTTCTTCAAAATCATATTTACTAACTAAGTCGAAAAAGACTGCTCCTCCACCTACAAAAGGTTCTACATATCTTTTTATTTTTCCTTGTTTAAGTTTAGCCGGGTATAATTCATCGAAGGTCGATAATAATTGTCTCTTCCCTCCCGCCCATTTTACAAAAGGCTTAGCTTTAACTTCTATATCAGTCATTTTACTCCTCCTAAAAAATCACGAACATACTTTCTTATTCTATTATAACACTTGCTTCACTAATGGTGAACGCAGTAATTTCCTTTTATGATAAACGTTTTATTAATCCGGAAAAAAGGATGGTACATATGACCAATAATTACTATGGGATTTACAATATGGTAGGAAAGAACATTAAGAAAATACGTCTGAAAAATAGATTAACCCAAGAAGAATTTTGCGAGCAAATCGGTGTAAGTATTAGTTATTTAGCTAAAATAGAAGCCCCAAATTGCGAGAAAAAGTTTTCTCTAGAACTTCTGTTTATCGTTTCTCATACATTTAACGTTGATATAAAAGAATTATTCACCTTTGACAACTAAAAATCTCAACTAGACATGTCCTAGTTAACCAAGAAAGTCCTCTGTTTTATTCTCTTATCTCATTAAACAGTATTTTTCATCGAGTTATTTAACGATGTTGCATGCTTTATCGACATATGAAAAAGCAATTACAAACCATGGATTCATTGATCATAATTGCTTTAAGGAAGTTATTCAATTATACATTTCCTTATATACACTCACAATCAACTCCAGCTGAAAACTCTCTTTTCAAACGTATCTAACCTTTGATGCTCTAGTATACTTTTCCCTAAGTAAGATACTCCTATTCTATAGAACGAGACACACATTCCGTATACGTCCTTCTCGTTTCCTATAACAACCGATTTATCCTATTTTCCTTCACTATACATTGAAATGATTAAAAGCATTATATCACACTTATGAACCTAAGATACAATATATTAATAGTTACTCATGGTTGCTTATAGAAGGGAGTCTGATACAATATACCAAAAGTGAAGATATACCCCTTTTTTCTAATGTTAACCACTTTTTATATTGACTGTTTTTTGAAAGGAGAGGCGAGCTTTTGGAAAAATTATTTGTATCCACGTGCAATTGGCTAGGAATCGTCCTTTTACTTCTTTCTATATGTAGTGCTGTACTTGATATTTCAGCATTTGGGTCTAATTATATCGTTGTTTATGGACTTAGTGTATTAGGTTTCATCGCTGGGTTTATGGGATGGGTACTGCTACGATTTAATAATGTAGGAGCATTCACTAAAATCATAGGAAAGATTGGCTTTTATGGCAATTTAGCCATTGTTATTCTGTTCTTTCCTCTATTTTCACACCTTTGGGGGACGTTTATTTTCGGTCCATAACAGTTCGATCAAGTCGATCATAGGGGTGCAGAACGTGAGATTTTACAGGCATTGACACCGTGATAAATAATCATTTCTTATAAACAAAAGTAGCACCACTCTTAATTAATTCAGAGTAGTGCTACTAATTTACTTGCGATATAGCTTACCTTTAGAAATACTAATTATTATCCTACTTTTAGATCCTTCTGATAGTTGCTGGCTTTTTTATGTCTCATCAGTTGCCATACAAACCAAGCAAGGACAGCCACCCAAATAACCATTCCTAAGATGAGAGAGATACCATAATCCAGATTAAAGCCTTCTGGTGCATAGAAGAAATACGTACTTACTACTGCTGTCATGAACAATGCCGGAATACTACAAATCCAATGAAACTTGTTATTTTTCACGAGATACATCGTTGCCGTCCACAACATCACCGCCGCAACAATCTGATTCGTTCCCCCAACATAACGCCAGAGGAAGCTATAATCAATCGTCGTTAGATATAGTGTTGCCCCTGTCACAGGTATCGTAAGTAAAGCTAATTTCTTTTTCCCGTTAAAATCCTTCTTCGTCATCTGAGTCAATACTTCTGCAAGCATCATTCTGGAAGAACGCAATGCCGTATCTCCCGTTGTAATCGGAAGAATAACAATACCTAAAATGGCGATAAATCCACCAAACGCACCTAAAGTCGTTATACTCACTTCATTAACGACCCCAGCTGGACCACCTGCATCAAGTGCTGTTTGTAATGCACCCGTACTACCGAAAAAGGTCATCCCTGCTGCAGCCCAGACCATCGCAATGACACCTTCACCAATCATGGCACCATAAAATACTTTTCTACCTTCACTTTCTTTTCTTAACGTTCGAGCTAAAATCGGACTTTGTGTACTATGAAACCCAGAGATAGCCCCACAAGATATCGTGACCATTAACAATGGCCAAATAGGCAAGTCCCCAGGATGTAAATTACTTAATGTTAAATCAGGAATTGGATGATCGAAAAAGAAGAACATTCCAATACCTATTGATACAGCCATGAAGATTAAAATAGCTCCAAATATCGGATAGACTCTTCCGATAATTTTATTAATTGGGAGAACCGCTGCTAGTATCAGATAAGCAAAAATAATCACCAACCATGTCGTTGTATTAAGTGGTGTTATTTGTGTAAGTAACTGGGCAGGTGCTGCTGTAAATGCTGCTGCCACTAAAACCATTAATATGATGGAAACAATCGTTGTAATGAATTTCATTTTCCCGCCCAAATATTTACCAACAAGTGTCGGAAATTGAGCGCCATTATGTCTAAGTGATATCATTCCGGAAAAGTAATCATGTACCGCTCCGGCAAAAATACAACCAATAACAATCCATATAAATGCGACCGGACCATATAATGCGCCCATTATTGCACCAAATATCGGACCGGTTCCAGCGATATTTAATAGTTGAATTAAACTCGCCTTCCACCAACTCATTGGCATATAATCAAGACCATCATTGTTCGTATAAGCAGGCGTTGAATCCCGGTCATTAATGCCAAAAATTCGTTCAACCACCTTTCCGTAAACAATGTAGCCGACAATTAACAATACAATAGATGCTATAAACGTAACCACCGCTGAAACCTCCTTTTTTTGAAAAGTACATACTATGATAATATAAATTGGAAGGAAAAAGCAATAGTATTTTTTAAATTTTCTGATATTTATTGCTATTTTTTAATAGGCTAGGTAACTCCACTTTTTTTCACTACGATATAAGTTCTACAATATTATCATCCAGGTCTATAACACGAAATGAGGAGAAACAATCGCCATATTTATATGACTATTTTCCATTTAAGTTTCTTGCTAGAACGATGAAAGGCTGTTTGAAAAGATTGATTACTTCCCCTTAACATGAATGTTATTTCTTTTAAGGTAACTAGCATAGCCTGTTTCAAAAACTTTACTTTGCTTGGCAGTCGATACGCTACAGAAGTCACGTAAGTACCGCCCCCGAAACACAAAAAACCCATTTAAAATTAAACAGTTGGCAAGTTCCTCAATATCTAATGAGTAATCTAGAATTTTACGTTCATCCCTTTGCCATAACCAGGATGGATTGATGAATGATAGACAAAATTAACTCATAAGTGCCCAGATATGATATGTTATTTTTGGACGGTTTTAACCTTTGCCGTTTGGATTATAATAAAGGTACGCCTTTACAGGATCTCATGAAAAGAGGAAAGGATATAGAATATATGTTTAACATCATAGGTTATCGCACACTAAAAACTGCTATAGGTGCGGCACTTGCCATATTCATAGCAGAGCAGCTACAGCTTGATTTTTATGTGTCAGCAGGTATTACTGCGATACTTTGTATATCGGTGACAAGAAAAGACTCTCTAATGGCTTCATGGCAGAGAATCGTTGCGTGTGTCATTGGATTAGCTTTAGCGGCAGTCATGTTTGAACTTTTCGGATATCACGCTATCGTGCTCTGTGTTTTATTACTTTTATTCATTCCGATAGTTGTGTATTTTAATGCAAAAAAAGGCATTGTGACAAGCACTGTGTTCATGCTCCATCTTTATACACTTGAACAAGTTACACTCGGTATTCTGCTCAATGAAATCTTACTATTATTAATTGGGGTCGGAGCGGCATTGCTAATGAATACCTATATGCCAAGTAATGAAAAACAAATGCGGAACACTCAAGGAGAGCTCGAGCAATGTTTTCAAAAAATCTGGTATGAATATGCGCGTTATTTACGGGGAAATATCACAAATTGGAGCGGGGAGGAACTCATAACTGCTTCCAAGAAAATTGATGATGGGCTTGCAAATGCGTTAAAAGCAAGCGATAACCAATTATTTCGTCATGATGATTACTTTTATCATTATTTTAAAATGAGGGAAAAACAGCTTGAAATTTTGAAACGCATGCTACCGTTGATATCAACGCTTGATCACACAGTCGTACAAAGCCAAAAAATAGCTGAATTTATGGAGGAGTTGAGTAAGGCCATTCACCCTGGTAATACCGCCATCTTTTATTTAAAACAGTTGCACGAATTAACAGAAGCACTTCGCGAAATGGAGCTTCCACGTTCCCGAAAAGAGTTTGAAGTACGATCTGCATTATTTCATTTATTGTATGAAATGGAAATCTATTTAACCATTAAGAAAAAATTCAAACCAGATCCAAAACGGCACCAACGATAAGAGATTTGAGTCTTCATCACATAAGCGTTAGTAGTGGTTGATATCATTATGAGTATCTTAAAAAAAACTGTAGGTTGGAGGTGCGATCCTCCGACCTGGTGATTTAGATTTAAGACTCAGACAAGGTACGGTGATTACTGGATTTGTACTTTGAAATAATACTGTCTCATTAATATTGAATGAATCTCCAGAACGTCTTGCCCTGACTATTACTACTATAATAATATATATCTTTATTCTTTAATTTCTTTAATATATCTTTGGAAAAGCTGAATCCCTTGTCCTGACTGCTCTCTCGCTAGTTATCGGTAAGTATTTTACTAACTTGAAGGTTCGTGTTTTACTTACCATTATGCTCTTCTTAGTCAGTAATTTACTTACCTTGAGATGTGGTGGAGTATGTTGTTTGATTTTTCTCGAGTCTGAATTCGTAACGTTTCTCTGATTTTTTCGTTGGATATTTGTATGGATAAGTTGGTCTAAACGTTCATTGTCCTATTTTCTGTTCAGAATGATTTACCATTGATGATTGTTTCCTGACCCCAGTCAAGCACCCTATAGTCTGCTAAAACATTTTTTTTCGTTTTTAGCATAATGAAAATATACCACATGAAAAAAGCAACCAACAGACTAAATATCCATAATAGTATGGAACGGGGCCTTTGAACTTCCCTATATATAATTCTATTATTTCGCTGTTTGATTTTACCCCTCCTTCAATATCACAATGTCGCATGAAAATAACATGAGTTAAATTAGCAACCTACTATTTGTACTGTTTTTGTAATCAAGACTGTTGTTATCCCGAAGAATAAATTGGTGGACATTATTCTTCATATAGAAGCAATTTGTTAAAATCCCTGTAATCGGGTATAATAAAAATAGAAAGTCATATAATATTAAAAACCGCAGACGCTGCAACGTCTACGGTTACAATAAACCGAACCCCGATAAGAGGGGCTAGGCAGACCAAAGAAATAATCCCTTAGCGCCCGTCAAAGCACATGAGGGGTTATTTTTTGTTGTTTTTGTCGGACATGATAAACGCTATTAGCATGCCAAATGATAGCATAAGCGTTAATACGTTTTCTATATCCATGAGCAACACCTCCCTCCCGTGAAATCTCCCATCGAGACTAACGGCAGGACAACTGGTGCTACCTAAACCCCTCATATGAAGCCGATCTATTGATATATCTATTATAACATTTTTACTTGTTTGATAGAGAATTTCGACAACCTTTTTTATATTGGTTCCAACCAGATTTACTTGTTTCTTTTTTAATTGATGAAAGGTGGGAAAAGCTATATCTACAGAATATTGTTCTCTTCAAAACCCACGAACACACTTCTAGTTATTCTGATTAACCTTCATTGATTCATTTCTTCAGGTTATTATTTTTAAATCGTGTACCAAGATGAGGACGAACACGATATCCAAATGCAATTATCATTTCGAGGTGACAGTGTTTTGTTTTATTTTTCCCCATCCTTTGCAGTTATAAAGAAAAACTTGACAACGGAATCCTGTTCCATTTCCTCCTCTATTTTACTTAGTTGATTGATTTAACTCTGTTATTACTTTTGGGATCATCCGAACTGGCTAGAGAATGAATATTGAGCATAATAATATACAAAATCAAGCTGACCTATTATCATATCGAAAATAAGGAGGAATAAAGAATGAACCACAATAATCAAGATATGTTTTCTCCATTAACATTAAAAAATGGAGTTGAATTAAAAAATCGCTTGGTCATGGCTCCAATGACGCACACTTCTTCCAATCCTGACGGTACAGTAAGTGATGAAGAAGTACGTTATTATGCTCACCGTTCCAAAGGGGTAAGCATGGTCATTACTGCGACTACTTATGTTACCCCAAACGGCATGGGATTCCCTAACCAATTTGCAGCAGATCGAGACGACATGGTGCCAAGTTTAAGAAAACTGGCAAAAGGAATTCAAGACGAGGGCGCCAAGGCTATTTTACAAATTTTTCACGGTGGAAAATTATGTCCACCTGCTCTAGTTCCAGATGGAGACGTTGTGAGTGCGAGTGATATTCCATCAGATAGAGAAGGTGCCGCAATCCCGCGTCCTCTAGAAGAGGCTGAGATAGAAGAAATCATTGAAGCTTTTGGTGAAACAACAAGAAGAGCCATTGAAGCAGGTTTTGATGGCGTTGAAATTCACGGTGCTAATGGCTACTTAATTCAGCAGTTCTTTTCACCTTATTCCAATCGCCGAGAAGACCGATTTGGAGGAAGCTTGGAAAAACGCATGACTTTCCCACTTAAGGTTATTGATAAGGTGCAAAGCGTTGTAGCTGAACATGGTAACGAAGATTTCATCGTTGGTTATCGTTTTTCACCAGAAGAACCAGAAACACCTGGAATTACAATGAAAGAAACACTCCATCTAGTTGACGTGTTAGCTGATAAAAACTTAGACTACCTACATGTCTCCTTAATTAACTTTTTCTCCAATCCTAGAAGAGGTGTAGATGATTTAACTAAAACACGAATTCATCATTTATTGGAGACGATTAATAATCGCGTGCCATTGATTGGTGTTGGTTCCATCTATACTGCAGAAGATGCTCGAAAAGCATTTGAGACAGGTATTCCACTTCTCGCCTTAGGGAGAGAGCTGATCATTGATCCTGATTGGGTTCAAAAGGTTGCTGAAGGCAGAGATGACGAAATCATTACAGAGATTGATAAAGCGAAACAAGAAGAGTTGGTGATACCAAATCAATTGTGGAAAAACATCGTGAATACACCTGGATGGTTTCCTGGAGTATAAGTCATTAAAGTCAGATCTATGGTCTGGCTTTTTTGATTGTCTTAGCGATTTAAAATTGGTACTTTCCCATCAGAGGACCTATTTCGCAAGTGAAAAGTGATCCACTTCCTCGGTATTTATTGTTGATCGACCTACTTACTTTCTCATCAACTCCGAACCGTCACCGTGTTTCGACATTTATCGATAGCTAACCATTACATTATCTATAAAAAGTGTTGCTAACTCTTTATCTATACTGTTTAATCGTTGTTCTAAAATAGACGCCATCTCAGATGACATCAACGTTGGCCGATGGATAACAGCCTCTCTTTCTCTATTACTATCCTCTAAATTATCCAGCAACATAACCACAGCATGGATATCTTGTTCATTTAAGTTCATATTTCCAAAGTTTATCTCTTTACCTTCACGACTAACAAAATATAAATCTAATTTAAAACTTTTATTAGCACCACCTTTTTTAATGTACGTTGCGACTCTTGGATTTATATCAAATCTTGTTACTTCATCTAACGAAATTGTAGTTGATGAGAATAATCCTTTACTGTGAATTGCCTCCTCATCGACATATTGATAATGATTAAGCAATGCACTATTGCATCCAATAAAAAGCAATAATACCCATATTGTTGAATGCCATCTTTTAAACCCAGATTTTGTTGAATATAAGTAAGAATAACAAAACACTAGGGTGCTTATGAAAGGAAAGAAGATAAACAACATGTCGGCATATTGATTATGAAATTCACGCACATATAATGCATCATTAGGTATAAACCAATCCATCTTCTTATCTGTTAAAAAACCAGATATATGAATTAATGAAACGAAAAACATTACACATACATAACCCTTAAACCACCTATTTTCAAACCATCGTTCTCCTTTTTCCTTCAAAATTAATACACCCGCAATACAAAAAAGAACCGAGCCTAAAATTCCGATCCAATGATCAATCATTTTTAGCAGAATAAGATAACCTATCACTAAACTAAGTCCCCCAAAGAACTTCAAGTATATCCCCCCATGTGTCTCACTTATTTGAAAAATTGATTAAAGAAACTAGTGGATAAATCCCACTGTTGATAAAATCTCTTCAGTCTTTAAAGATCAAAAAACTCATTTATTTATGATGCGTTTCCTTTTGTTTTATTAGGGTTGAAAATCTCTCCTCTTCCTAATACTACATTTCGTTGGGTGCTTCAGCTCCGAAAAGGCGTAATCCTTCTTTAAGAACAATTTGAACTGAATGTACAAGTGACAATCTTGCCTGTTTTTGCACCTGATCATCTAATATACGAATAGATCCATAGTATTTATTAAAAGCTTTTACAAGTTCAAGTCAATATTTCGCAATTTGGGAAGAATCGCTTCCTTCATAAGCACGCTTAATCGCATCATTTAATACGTCTTCTAATAATACAAACTTCCCTTTACGCGCAGATGTTTTTCCACATTTTAACATCGAGCCATTTGTACCCCATTTTTTCTAAAACCAGAAAGAGTTGTTTAAAACGAAGCATTTATTCGTTGGCTATGACATATAACGACTTAACAAATTTGTAAGTATCTTGGCAGTAAATCATCGTTTATTTCTACTACTCTAGCTCCATCAGATTCTCTTAACAAATTCTCTTCTTCCACTCCACAGGATTATTTGTAATTTCAATTAATGTCATTAACACTAACGTTTCGATACTTGTTTTTACGGATAATAATTAACCATAAGGAACCCTTTGATGCATTAATCGATTGACGAATTTAGACAACATTAACTCCCTGCATAGCCAGGTTGCGTCCATACATATCCAGTGTAGAAGTTACCATAATAATACCGCTCCTCGCTTTACATTGTGAAATCGGCAATTATATATCGTTCATTTTCACCTGTATTAACTACTAATTGGTTTCACTCTTACTAACTAGCCCGTCGCATTTCGTCCAGATGATACACCAACCGACGCAAACTTCCCTTCCCCCATAAATAAAAGAGGTAACTTGGCACCAAAAATAATGGAAGCGAAAGTAGAAATAAAACAACGGTTCCGGTATACTCGTCTCTCACGTTCCATGAGAACAGTAATGATTGAAGCAAAAAGCAAATGCCGATTCGCCATAAATACGCAACCAAACTTAAAAAGTAACTTCTCTTGTCAGGATATAAAGCGACATAGACAGAAAAGGTCACACCGTATAGTATAAGGGCTGCTAATCCTAGGAAATTCTCGATTTTCAGAGCAAGCAGAATAACGGCAAGCACGTACATGACGATAACATTCAGCGGAAAAATGACAAAACGCATAGAAAATGACCTTTTACTTGATATTTCCGTATCTAATCTATTTCTCTTTATCCTAGCTTGATGACGGACGGCTATAAAAATATAATAAATAATGCCAAACGGAGCAATAACAAGACTAAAAAAGTATAGAAATAGATGAATAAAAAATAGAAGTCTGTAAAAAAATATAGAAAGAGACGATTCATCCTTGTCCATCTTATACCTTAGTCGAAATCCCAAGAGAACATCCCATATTACTTTTGCGAAAGGATACAAGATAAACGAACCGACAAGCAGAGAATGATTTTCATCCTTATCTGACCAATAAAATAGGAGAAACGCAGCGCTCGTCAGAAGAAAACTGATGCCATAAGATTGTAACAGGTATTTACCGTTCACTTGGCTGCGAGCTTTTCGTCTTTTTTTATCTAACTTCATTTGTCCCTGTATTCCACTTTGTCTGTTAAGAACTTTTTCCGTTTTATCCGCTTCATTGACAGAATCATAAAGTTCATTGAGATGCTCATCGGTTTCAAAAGCACGTCTGTCCAATTCACGTGCCAACCTGCTCCGTTCCTTGCGTTTAACCTGCCCCCAGCTAATTCCGAACGGTCTATAGTTCATCACATCATTCATTTTATTAAACCATGCTGCGGATTTAGACATCTGGTCACGATATTTTTCTTCATCACGCAACTTAATTTCTATGACTTTACTAAAGTTAACACTTCGTATATCATACCCTTCGATATCTTCCCATCTTAGTGGAACAGCGTTCTTGGATGGGGCGCTGATTGTTAATGTTTCTTCGGTTAAAATGAGATAAGGTTTCGATCCAAATATCCTTTTAAGCGATATAAATATCAAAAAACCAAAACATATTGCTAGTAACGCTCCTACCCCACTCATTAAATAATTCTGTTCGTTAAAAGCAAAGCCACCTACCACAACACCAAATGCCATATAGACCGAGCACATTATTAATAGCAAAATGTTTTTAACTCTTGGTCGATAAAAGTATAATGCTTGTTTTCTTTCCATATTACCCTCCCCAGTCGACTCTTATCATTAAGTATCCCCAGCTCTCCACTGTAACAGGATAATATTTCACCTTCCTCCTGTTTGGGAATAATAAAAGGCAACTCCCATATTTACATTTATGAAAATCTGTCTTTTCCAGATATCTGTATTAATCCTCAGCACGCTTGAGCTTGTAGAATTCGCTGTCTTCATCTTCGTTTTCAATTTGCTCAAGATGATATTGCTCCATTATTTTATCCCGGTAGTCGAGAACATCCTGATACTTCTCGTTCAACTCTTCCGTATACTGCTCAATATCTTGTTCCGAGACATCACCACCCTCATAATACGTGATAATGTCCCACAATCTATCTACCACGTACTCTTCTGCTTCAACCTGTAGATCATTCAGTTTCTTTATCTTCCTATTCTTCGAATCCACAGCTTGGAGACGATCTAGCATCTCATTGAAAATCGGTAAAATTTCGTCTTTAGTAAGATCAATGACTTCGTCGTTCTTATTTTCTTCTGCTAATCTATTCATTTTAAAGGGAAGACCACGCTGTTCCTTTTCCTTCATGTCATTAATGGGAACCCAAATAATGGACGAACTCATTAGCCACTTCGTCCTTATTGCCACAAGAGACAAGCAAGAACAAGGTAAAAAAACAAATGTTAGACTGATAATTTTCTTCATAGATTTCTCCTTTGTATACACTCAAAATAGCTATCAGCATATTTTTTAGCGTGCGGACAACTTGTTATCCTACATGTCTAATTATGAATCAGTGTTTCTACAGTTGTTCAGCACCATTAATTTGCTCATTCCTTCTTTTAAATATATTATGGTTCCTATTGATAACGTAACGCTTCACATCTCCTGGTTTTATTTCATCTTTGCACTAAAAAATTCACAAACCGCGCTTTCTCTCTAGTCATCGCTGTCTCAATCTGATTCATGATCACTTTTACATCTGTTTCATCACCTTTATTGGTGAATAAAGCTAAATCTCCTTCCACTTCTTTCACTTTCTTAATTATCATGGTTTTGCCCTCATATATATCCGAAAAGGATGGAGACGTTACAGAAGAAATATCGGAAACTTCTTGAATGGTATCATGAATGATCTCGTCCTGTTTCTTAAAGTCCTCAAATACTTCGTTAATGTCTTCTTTCACATCTTGCAAATAAGTACTCTTTATGATGGCAGACTCACTTGAATCTACCTCGGCTCCAAATATCTTGATATGCTGCTGCGGATTTTCTTCAATCTCATCAGTAGGTGACTACCTATATGACAAACACTTTCCTTACTTATTCCGCGGTAAAGTGATCATATAAAAGTTCGAGATAGATGTCATATCATGATATTTTTCTTTTAACCTATGAAAATAAAAAAAGTTATGGAGGCAAGCCTGTTGATCATCTAAATTATACCAAAAAATAACAAAAAGAAAAGAGAGACCCTCGTGTACAATGTAAGTGCCTAAACCAACATTGATGAAACGAGGAATCTCTCATATATAAGAATACTACGCCCTATCCCACTTCTCGCCTTAGGAAGAGAGCTTATCATTGATCCTGATTGGATTCGAAAGGTAGATGAAGGTAGAGATGATGAAATCATTACAGAGATTGATAAAGCGAAACAAGAAGAGTTGGTCATACCAGATCTATTGTGGAAAAAATACACCCGGATGGTTTCCAGGGATATAAATTGTTAAAGGCAGATCTGTGGTCTGGAACATAAATCCTTATTGATGTGAATTTATACTTTTTTATAAAAACGGGCCTCTTTGAACTTTTCTGATGCTCAAAGAGATTCGTTGTGCTTTTATTTGGATTGTTGTCATAGCTCCTTGGTTAATTCTATTTTCGCTATCTGTGATGCGGTTCACCGTGATGATTTAAGAGGCAAAAAACAGCATTGGGACATAAATCTCAATGCTACTTTTGGGCAAACATATCCGCTTTATTATATATTATTATTTATACGATAATTCCTCGTGTATCACTTTATCGTTAACTGAGATTGTCTGTCTAGAAACTTTTGTAATGTAATCTTCGTGAATCTTCTTTGCTGTATCTATATTTAAGTTTTTCATTAACTTCGGCGAGCAACAAGATTTTAACAATTCGACATCAGGTTCACCAATTCCTTTCCATATTATAAAAGGTTGTTTGTGACCTTTTCGTAATATTTGGTGGTCGCCACGAGTATCAACAACCCCTAAAAATGGACCAAACTTATCTTTACTAACGTATAATAATTGACTATATTTTGATTCAATAACTTTTTCTCCACTACTTTTAAAAATATTTGCAACAGCTTGCATATGTCTCTCAGCAGTTTCTTTCTGATAATTTCCAAGTAGTTGAGGAATTACTGTTATAATCCCTCCACTTCCAGCTCCTCCGATCAACATGTCATCGTACTTGAATATTTTTCTATCAGTTCTGCTAGTTCCGTTCTCATTTGATACATGAGTATCCCCGGAAATCACGGAAAATTCATCAGTTAAAGTACAACATACTAATGTCATAATTATTCTTTCCCTCCGTCGGCAATCTTAACTTTATTTTTAAATATATTATAAAAATAGATGTCTCTTTTCCATTTACTCTAATCAAATTTGCCACTAACTAAAGAACAGCTACATTTTTATAATCACATCAGTTAGTTATTATTCTAGTAAAGTGTTTGTTTAAACTGTTCCAGGCTAGGTGCCTTTATACCTAAATCTTTATACATGCTTTTAATCATTTCATAAAGCAATTGATCTTTTCTCTCATTAGATACATGTTGAGAAGAAACCATAGCATTTTTCCACTCATGGTATTTCTCAATCACTTCCAAGTTGTCATAAAAAATTACATCAATCCGATTTAAAGCAGAGAAAAAAGGTGCCTTATACATTTCTATTCTTTCATCAGATACTGGTAATAAAGCAGCCCTATTTCCTATTAAACCTTCTAACACTTCAAGTTTTATTTCCTTTCTTCTCTCTTCTTTCCTTTTTCTATCAGTTAAAAAAACCTGCAAACCACCACCACTTAAAGTAAAAAGACCACCTATAACTACTCCAACAATGGTATTCCAATCCATAGAACCGTCCCCCTTTAATATATTTCAAAGCCACAATAGGAATTAAGAGTATATTGCCATTGGTATAACTAACATCGAAGGATTCAAAACTTTTGTTCGAATTTCTGGAAAATCTAGTTGTTCATCAACATTTTTATTCATTGATAGAAATAAGTTTTCAAGAGTCTGTTGCTTAAACAATTTGAATCCCGTATTCCTAAACAAATTTATATTATCTTCTGGACTTCTTACAACTTTGACTACCTTTCCTATTACCGTATAGTTACCATCAATGATTTCATTCATGTTATTTCGGACAAAATAATCCATATAAACAGGTATAACAGCCTTTAATTTTTCAGTTTCATTAATTGTACAAATTATATCTAAAATCCCATTATATACCAAATTATTTCTCATCGTCTTTATCTGTTTAAGAACTTCCTGATCATTATTCTTCTTTCCGCCATTTTTGTTTCCTTGAAAACTCATTGCCATTACACCAATTTGTTCTAATGAATCCAACATTGAAACTAATGGATTCTTTTCTAATCTACTTTTGAACCTTACGAAACTCCCTGTATCCAATTGTTGCAAGTTTTCTCCACATGATATGTCTCTAATTAATTCATTTTCATCCAAGTAAGTTACTAACTTTGAAAATAAAGATGTTGGCGTATGCACTCTTTCTTCATTGGCACTTTTCTCATCCTTATTATTCTTTTCTTTTCCAAAAGCAGCTTTAATCTTCGTTTTCACGCCATAAAGGCCAAATCCAGTTTCCCCATCCGCACTCCCTGTTGTTGTGATACTTTTTGAAGTTGATATGTTTAGATTAGTTACCTGTGCAAATCCATCTTCTATTACAGCTAATAAGTCAAAAACTATCTTTTGATTAAGATAAGTAGTAATTGGTAAAACGTAATTTTTTTCTACTACATTCATTAGACTTCCTCCCGAAAATTTGTAATAAAAAATCCTCTTCAATCTATAATACTATATCTTCACAAAAAGAAAGGGGGATTTTGCCTATGGACAAAGACACATTCTTCACTAGGTTTCATGGACTACCACATATACACTAGAGGATGCTGTCAAAGGAACTAGAATTAATTGAAGAACAGCTGTCAGAATTGGAATCATTACAAGATCGCTATTTAGAAGCATTTGAAAAGAACACCCTTCCAACAACGATTCTACAAGAAAGATTATAAAAGGTTTGTAAAGAAAAAAGTGGAGTTAGAGCAAAGGAAAAATGAGATAACCATACAGCTAAACTCTACAGGTTCGAAGGTTATATAACCCGAACTGATTGAAATGTTGCTGGACCGATTTACCTTAACGTACAAGGAGGCTTCGAGGGAAAGTAAAAAACAGTTGCTTCAACATCTTATTAACAAAATAACGATTAAACAACTAAAAGAAAAATCACGAACAATAGATGAAATTGAACTTGACTTTGATTTTAGAGAGGTCAATATATCCAAGACCTTTACACTTATCCATATGCTGTATCATGGAGCGGATAATGAAAGTGAATATACACTTTCAATACCCACTTATAGCAATAAAACACCAGATTATTCACAACAATTTTTGCCTCTATTTATGGTAAGGCTCCCCCCTATTAATCCTAAACCCCCGATAAACCTGCTCCAACAACACCAATCGCATCAACTGATGTGGCAATGTCATCTTAGAAAACGAAAGCGCAAAGTTACTACGCTGCATCACTGCGTCACTCAATCCTAATGACCCACCAATCACAAAGGCAACCTTACTCTTACCATGTGTTGCAAGCTGGTCTAATTCACGCGCAAGCTGTTCTGAGCTTAGTTGTTTCCCTTTGATTTCTAATGTAATTACATGGGCATCTGCAGGGATTTTGGCTAAGATTCGTTCGCCTTCTTTGTTTTTTACTTCTTCCATTTGGGCGGCACTTAGGTTTTCTGGTGCTTTTTCGTCTGGTACTTCGACTAGATTGATATTGGCATAGGCACGAAGGCGTTTGGTGTATTCCTCAATGCCTAGTTTTAAATATTTTTCCTTTAATTTTCCGACACTAATAATCGTAATATTCATGGCTTGTCTCCTTATTCTTCACCTAGTTGGTTGAGCATTTTTGCTAGGATTCGTTTTAGTTGATCAGATTCTTCTTCGTTTAAGTTCGTTAATTCGAGAAATTGTAATGGGATATCCTCTGCTTGTTGTTCTGCCTGTTTACCTTTTTTCGTTAAGATAACTTCCACGACACGTTCGTCTTCTGTTGAACGGGTTCTTTTGACTAAATCATGCTCTTCCATTCGTTTTAACATGGGAGTTAATGTCCCTGAGTCTAAGTACAATTTCTTGCCTAAGTCTTTGACAGATATCCGGTCTTTCTCCCATAAGACGAGCAATACTAAATATTGTGGGTACGTAATATTTAACTCTGCTAATAACGGACGATAGCGCTTCGTCATTTCTCGTGTTGCAGCATATAGCGGAAAACATATCTGATTATCTAATTTTAACCGTTCTTTTGTCATCATCATTACTCCTACTCTATAAATTTCATTCATGATCAGCGTGAAAAGCCGTCCCACTGACCAACGTCTCTCTTTATTATAGCAAGTTCCGGTTATAAATTATAATAATTGACACAACACAATTAAATTGTGTACAATCTAATTGTAAACAATTAATAATAAGGAGTGTTTTAAAATGGGAGCAGCATTATATACAGCAACATCAACAGCAGCAGGTGGCCGTCAAGGGACAGTGAAATCATCTGATGGTACATTGGATTTAGCATTATCTATTCCTAAAGGTTTAGGCGGGAATGAAAAAGAAGGGACAACAAACCCTGAGCAACTATTCTCAGCAGGTTACGCAGCTTGCTTTGACAGTGCCCTACAAATGGTAGCAGGTCTTGCCAAGAAAAAAATCACTTCAACCATTACAGCAGACGTAAGTATTGAAAAACAAGAGCAATCATTCGGTCTTGCTGTGAAATTAACAGCCGAAATTGAAGGTGTTTCTCAAGCAGAAGCAGAAGAATTAGTTGAAAAAGCACATCAAACATGTCCATATTCTCGTGCAATTAGTGGGAATGTAGAAGTAGAAAGAATGGTTATTGCTAAATAATGACGTGCCCATTACCGTTTGTCTGAGAAGTGAAGTAGACTCTTCCATACGATTAATAGGCCACATTCGCTAAGTATATCTAGCTTGCCTTCTCCGTTCAGGACTTTAACGCTAGACACACAGTAAAAAGAGTCGCAGTAAGAACACTGCGACTCTCCTTTTAGGAAATAGCTTGATTATCCTTTCTCTCTTTGATTTCTTTCAACATTTTAGCATGGTACACATTATCAATTTTGTAAAATTTCAGGGCAATAACGGTGGCTATGTGACCTAAGATTGGTATTAAGGCGAATAAATATACAATCATTCTTAATGTCTCCGCTGACTGAGCTTGACCTGCGACATAGCCTGTTGCTGCTAACAAAGCACCACCTAACATTCCTCCAATAGCGGAACCTAACTTATTGATAAAGGTTAGACTGGAGGAAATAACACCAGCACCCCTGATTCCAGTCTTCCACTCACCATAATCGACACAATCAGGTAACATAGCCCATGCGATGGCACCAGTGAAGGGGCTAAGAACCGCAATAAGAACAGCTGCAGAAAAGTTTAAACCTACCATATCGTAAGAAGAGAATAAGATGATACCAAAAGGCAGAATTGAAGCTATGCTTCCATATACGAAAACCGTTTTCTTCCCGAATCTCTTAGATAAATATGGCAAAAGGAAAAAGGTTGGGACACTTAGTAAAATACCTACCATACCTACTATTGGAAATAGATCTTCTCTTCCCACGTTATACGTCCAATAATAGATGGCGACTGCACTTTGAGTAGAAGTAGCAATTAAGTTCGTACATAGCGATACCATAAGCATTAATAATGGTACGTTTGTTCCAACTAAGGCAAGCTGTTTCCCTAATGAAAATTTCGGTCTATTTCTGCTAGCTTCTTCGCTACAATCTACCACATCATGTCTCTTTGCGCTACTAGCACAAATATAGAAACTGATTACCACGACGATCGCGAATAGCACCGCAGTTATTAACCACCCTTGTTCTCCCCCTCCTGCTAGCGCAACTAAAGGTAACACAAGCACTCTTGCGAGAAAATTAGCAGGTGTTCCCATAAATTGCTTTGCCGTAGCTAACCATGTTCTTTGGTCTGGATCTTCACTAAGAACAGGTGTCAAGGAGTGGTACGGAATATTTACCACAGTTGAAATGACAGAGTAGGCAATATAAGTCACATAGATATATACTAATTTCATATCGGGACTTAGGTCTGGAACCCAGAATAATGCAACAACACTAAGACCTAATACTGGCCCACCAAACAATAGCCAAGGACGATATTGTCCAAGCTTGGTACGTGTTCTATCTGCGATCATTCCCATTAAAGGATCTGTTACCGCATCAATAAAGCGTGTAATAAAGAATAGTGTCCCTATTGCGGCAGGAGATATTTGTACGACATCGGTATAAAAAAACATCAAATATGAAAGAACTAAGAAGAAGGGAATATTAGAGCCCAATCCACCGAATGCATATCGAAAGATTTCCCCTTTAGTTGACCGTCTGTATTCTACTTTTTCCATATTAATCACCCTTTCCTTATTTCTTCTAACCTGTTGTAACATCATCAAAGATTTGCAAACGCGATAAAGAAAGCGCATTCATTAAAAGGAACAGTTTTTGCTATATGGTACTTACGCTGGTCGTCTTTTTATTACTTTAGCTAAAAACTGTTTCAAGCTTCCTAATGGGATGCTCCTAAATTAATGGATACATCCCTATTAAGATAAGCTACTTTTTCTTATATTTTTCTGTTCGATCGTCCGATATAAGCCCGCTCCAATTTAAGCCATATGCAAAGTCATAGCAATTCCCTTCTGAGTCTATGTGAACCTGCATATCATGAGGAACATCTTCTAGTTGCTCTTCAACTGTTTTCATATTTGCTGGCATTTGCATCGGCAATAAGCCAGAAGGTTCCTCTTCTCCTGATAAAATCTCCAAAAGCGCTTGGTCTTGAACACCAAAGTTAACAAGAAGCGCATCGATTTCCTTTTCAAATTCAGATACTATTGCTGGGTTTGATAAAAGCATCGATACGATAACGGGTTTTCCTTGCATAGCCTCCTTTGTTTCCAGAACCAAATCGAGATCCGCTCTATTCCTCGTTTCTACAGATTTCCCTTTATAGGATCGATTAGGAACCTCTCTATCATCATTACCAATACTTACTTCACGCGCATCCACTGCAGTATATGGACGATATTGAAGACTAATCGGCTCATAGCCATTACCACCGGCTTCACGGTCTTCCTTACTATATCCTCCACCTGAATCAGGGCCATGAATACATACTAGTGCAAAATCGGCTTCCTCTGGACAATCTGTTACATGGAAATATTTCTGCACCATCTCCAGATTAATAGAATAGTCCGTCTTATCTGGCGTTTTATTGCCAAACCAGTCTATTTGTTCTGGATAGTATCGCTTAGGAATATAAACTGTCCTTTTCTTGGCTAAAGGAAGAACATTATTTTTATTCTTTAGCATCACAATAGATTGTAATTGTGCTTCAAATCCTTGCTTCATAAAAGTAGGATTACCAACAATCTCGCTACTGTACTCCACGTCAAGATAAGGATTTTCAAAAAGTCCCGTGCGGAAAATATTTTTTAATAACTTTATCGCAGAGGACTCAAAGCGTTCGCGCATAAATGCTTCACCATGCTCCTTAACGCCCATTTCAAACGCCGCTATTACTGGCTCCACTTCATTATTTCCACCAAATTGATCAACACCAGCCATCAGTAGCTTATAATGACGTTCAACCACAGATAAATCTTCTACACCCCAAGGCTTTCCAGCAAATTGTTCCACTGTTTCTGGTTCATCCGCCGTAATCAACCAGTCTGTACAAACAACCCCATCATAATGATACTTGTTGCGTAACAAGTCATTAATTAAATAGGAATTATAAGAATTACCTACATTTTCACCATTTACATGGTCCTGATGGAGTGAAATAGTATAGTATGGCATCACAGCAGAGGCAGATTGTGTTTTGCCTTTCAACTGGAAAGCACCTTCAACAAAAGGCTTTAAATGATCGTTCATGTTATCTCCTGGGTAAACAGCATATTTTCCGTAACCCCAGTGTGCATCACGACCTGCTTCACCACTGCCACCCCCTGGCCAGTGCTTCACCATAGCATTTACACTTTCATATCCCCAACCATTACTGATTTCGGCTTCATCCTCTGATGTCTGAAAACCATCAATATAGGCTCTACCTAAATCGGTTGATAATTGTGGATCCTCGCCAAACGTCCCATTAAATCTATACCATCTTGGGTCTGTTGCAATATCTATTTGTGGCGATAAGGCGGTTGTAATTCCTAATCCTCGATATTCTTTCGCAGCAACTTCCCCAAACTTCTGCACTAAGTGGGGATTAAAGGTTGCGGCAAACCCTAGACTTTCTGGCCACATCGAAATCTTACCACCTGCCCCTTCATTAAACTCTTTACTGGAATCACTACCATGGCGAGGGTCAGAGCTATTATTAGCTGGAATCCCCAGCCCCTCGCCTTCTACCAATGCCTGTACTTCGTTATTCCACTTTGCGGCCGTTTCAGGATTTTCAACAGTAGTGATAAGGACATGGCGAAGGTTATCCTTTATTAAAAATTCCTTTTGTTGATCAGATAATGCCCATGGTTCTTCACCACTTTCATCAAAATCTTTTCCATTATAAGTACTTTGAAACATACCTCTAGTAGCTGCAGGTATAGATTGATGACGGCTGTACAGCATTAAACCGGCAATTTGTTCGATCGTCATTTTCGATGCTAAATCTTTTGCACGTTCTTCAGGTGACAAACGCCAATCCTTATAGGGCTCAACGATTCCACTTCTATTTAGGTCTTTGAAAAAATACCCATCTTCTTCTAAGATGCCGATACCAGATTTCGTGGAATACCCTAATGTTGGGCCATCCTGATTAGCTACATATTTAATCATTCATTTCACTCCTCTACTTAGACGGTCGCCATTAATTAGTACGACCTACTAATCCCATAAAATAGTCAAACATAGAATCATCCATATGCTGTAAGTGTTGTTGTTTAAACTCATACAAATCTGATTCCAAAATAGTCGTTTTGTTCTGTTGCCTTAAGAAGGATACAAGAGCTTGTAAGGTTTGATCGCGCTCCTCAGAGGGAGTCATGTTCATCAGACCGATGATTTGATTGCGAACACTACGTTTCATATCGAATTCTGCTAATTCTTCAAGTTCTCCACTTCTTTCTTCACGCTCTCGATATGCCTTTATATCCTCAATAGTCAGCTCTTTAGCACTATCTAAACCTAGCCGTTCATATTGTTCCATCGGTGCATCATTTTCTTTCATCAATTTCACTAACGCTTTCGTTAGACGAAGTTCTACTTCCATATCTTGCATTTCATTTTCTTGCTTTGGATCTTCTATAAGGTTATAGAGCTTTGATCCATATTGATACGGGTTAATCAATCCTTTACCCGCTTTTATTTTTAAAGGAGTGACATTTTTCATAAAATCAAATGGTTCCGTTAGCTCCATGTTGTGCAACTCACTCGGTGAGAACATATTTCGCATATGAGTCGGCATTAGCGTATATTCATATAAAGGGCCATTCTCTGGTGTTGCAGGTCCTTTCATAAAAACATAATCACCATCGGTAATGTTGACATGAAGTCCATGATGTCCAAATAGTGCGGCTTCACGAATCTTTTCTCCCTCTTTTATTACACCTCTTAATGGTTTCCCTTGCATCGTCTCTGGAATATCCACATTAAAGAATTCTAATAAAGTTGGAGCTAGGTCAATTGTCTGTACTAATGCCTCTCTTCGTGTATTACGAGCTTTCTCTCTTGGATCCCATACAAATAACGGGATATTGGCAATTTCATTGTAAACAGGCATTACCGTTTTTGCCCACCAGCCATGCTCGCCTAGCAAATATCCATGGTCCGTATTGACAATTAACATCGTATCTTCCCACATGTTATATTTGTCCATCATATCTAGAACTTTACCTAGGTTTCGGTCACACATACTTAACAAGGCTGCATATTCCATTTTCCCATGCTCGACAACCTCTTCGCTTTCTTGTACAAAATAATAGGGTGGCCAATCAAAATGCTTCCCCTCGTAATCATGAGGATAGAGATCTTTGTATTCTTCGTAGCTAACGAAAGGTTCATGTGGATCAAATGTTTCTAATTGAAGGAACCAATCATTCTCATTATGATTTTTTTCAATGAATTCTAAACCATTCTTAAAGGTTAAAGACTGTGGATGAGCGTTCTCCTCTTTGTAGTATTCTCTGTTGATCTGATCTTGTTCGAATAATTGTTTCATGATTGGGTTTCTTGTATGGTCTACTTCTGTTTCAATGTTCACGCTCTCATTCACATGCCCTTTCCACGGGTCGCCCTCTTGACCACGAATTAATTCAAACGTGCTATAACGTGTATGATATGTTCCTCCTCCATCTTCCCAGTAGTGTTGGTGATCTGTCACTAAATGGGAGTGAACATTGTTATTTTTCAAAAGTTCTGGCATAGAATCATCAAACGGTTCTATTGGCCCCCAACTTCGATGAAGGAAGTTATATCGTCCCGTATGAAGTTCTCTTCTTGCTGGCATGCATGGCAAACTTCCAGCATAGCAGTTATCAAATGTTACCGTTTTTTCTTGAAGACGTTTAAAATTCGGCGCATGCAACCAATCACACCCATAGTTAGGAAGCATGTTGCGATTTAATGAATCAAACATAACCATTATCGCTTTCATTCTTACACCTCATTTATCGATTTATTTATAACGGGATTAATTCCTGTTAACGCTTTCTTAAAAAGATTCTAATACTTTTCACTCTCTATTTATGGTTATTTAATTGTATTTTTGGTATTTTAATTTTATATAATAAAGAAATGATAAACATCTTAAATGATGAAGGGGGTTTTCCTATGAATGAGTCAATGAAAGATTTGTGTAAACTCGTGTCAGGCACTTTTGAATTATCAACTTTCTTCATTGATCGGAGTGGCGAAGTCCTCTTTGAATGTATCCATAATGATGTATTAAATCCGTTATACCAAAGTAAAAAACAGAAATTATTTGATCTATTAAACTTTAAGCCCCAACAAGAATTCGAGTTTCCTGTTATCAGACAAACATCCCTTTTTGAGAACTTTATATGTATGAGTGTCAGACAACATAACCGCTTCGAAGGAACGTTAATAATCGGACCTACGATTTTTTATCGTTTATCTCATGAAGATATCAATGGCCTAATCAATGACTATGCGGTTTCTGCGCATAAGAAAAATGTATTTCATTACTATGAATCTGTGCGCGTTGTAAAAATGGACAAGCTAGTGACATTTAGTTTGATGATTTACTATACGTTCTACCAAAAGCTGCTCTCTGCTGAAAAGATACTT
The DNA here is from genome assembly GCF_033949965.1 of Gracilibacillus pellucidus. Classification (NCBI taxonomy): domain Bacteria; kingdom Bacillati; phylum Bacillota; class Bacilli; order Caryophanales; family Bacillaceae; genus Gracilibacillus; species Gracilibacillus pellucidus. The sequence continues at coordinate 415,097 of NZ_JAWZSR010000002.1, forward strand.
CATGAAGTCAATGAAATGGAACAAGGACCCGTTCATGTTAATAATCCCGATTTGGAAGTCTCCAAAAGACTACAAAACGTATCCTTGCACCATGACCCGCTCCTTGAGAAAAGATTTTTTAACAATATTAAGGAAGGACGGTTAGAAGAAGTAAAGAAATTTCTTCAAGCTCTTCGCGAAAAAGAACCTGGTCCTCTATCTAAATCAAGCTTCCTCCGTTCAAGAAAAAACCTTGCGATCGCCACTATAACGATGGCAACTCGGTCTTCTATAGATGGGGGACTTCATTCGGAAGTGGCCTTTACATTAAGTGATACGTTTATCCAACGTGTGGAAGAACTGAGCGAAGTAAAGGATTTAAATCATCTAGTCGAAGAAGTGGTGTACACTTTTACAGAGAGAGTTGCAAAAGTCAAAGAACAGCGTTATTCCAAGCCCATTACACTCTGTCAACATTACATCTTTAGTCATATTTATGAAGAAATCACTCATGACGAATTATCGGCAGCTGTTAATTTGAGTCCATCTTATTTGTCCGTGTTATTTAAAAAAGAAGTGGGGATTTCAGTAAGCGAATATATTCAACGCACAAAAATTGATGAAGCAAAAAAATTACTTACCTATACGGAGAAACCTCTATCGGAAATATGTTCATTTCTCCATTTCACTGACCAAAGTTATTTCACAAAAGTTTTCAAGAAAGTAACAGGTGTTACACCGAAGCAATTTAGAACAATCTCTGATAAATAAGATGCATTCTACTTAGACAATTAGGCATATAATGAGAAAAGGTTCCGACCATTAAAGAACATTGATCGGAACCTTTTTTATTTATTTTAGAAACGTCTATTATTGACAAAGCATTAGTATTCTCCTACTATAAGATTAATTTTATTCTCGACAAAAGGAGCTTGTTACATGGATTTTTCGAAATTTTCGGAAGTATCGCACCATTTATCAAGAAAGTCTGTTTACGCTAAAAACGGAATGGTTGCCACTTCACAGCCACTTGCAGCGCAAGCAGGTTTAGACATTCTAAAAAAAGGCGGCAATGCTATTGATGCAGCGATCGCCACAGCTGCAGCATTAACCGTAGTAGAACCTACTTCTAACGGGATTGGTGGGGATGCTTTTGCTCTCGTCTGGACAAAAGGGAAACTGCACGGCTTAAATGGTAGTGGGAAATCACCACAATCTATCTCGATCGATGCCTTAAAGGAAAAAGGATATGAAAAAATCCCGACACATGGTTGGATACCTGTCACTGTTCCAGGTGTACCAGGAACATGGGCAGCATTAGCTGAACGTTTTGGCAAGCTTTCATTAAAAGAATCCTTAGCACCAGCAATTGACTATGCGCGAAACGGTTATCCCATCTCACCTGTGCTAGGCAAGTTCTGGAATGGTGCTTATCGCAAATTTAAAGAGAAGTTAACAGATACGGAGTTCGAACATTGGTTTCAGACATTTGCACCAAGTGGACGCGCGCCAAAAGTTGGCGAGGTTTGGTCCTCTGAAGCTCATGCTACGACATTAGAAGCAATTGCCGAGACGAACGCCAAATCATTCTATCAAGGGGAACTGGCTGAGAAAATCGCTTCTTTCTCGCAAGAAACAGGTGGATTTTTGACGGCTGATGACCTTGCTGGATTTGAACCAGAGTGGGTGGACCCAATCAAAGTGAACTATCGCGGCTATGATGTATGGGAAATCCCACCGAATGGGCAAGGGATTGTCGCATTAGAAGCATTGAATATATTAAAAGGATTCGATTTTGCTATACAAGAATCTGTTGATACCTATCACAAGCAATTTGAAGCTATTAAACTAGCATTTGCTGATGCATTGAAACATGTTACCGAAGAAAGTCACATGCAATATACGAGTGAGCAACTATTAAGTGATACCTATGCAAATGAACGTCGCGCACTCATTAACGACGATGCGTTAACACCTGAAGCAGGTGAACCAAAAGCAGGTGGTACCGTTTATTTAGCAACAGCAGACAATGAAGGAAATATGGTATCCTTTATCCAAAGTAACTACATGGGCTTCGGTTCAGGCATTGTCGTACCCGGAACAGGCATTGCCCTACAAAACCGAGGACACAATTTCTCCATGGATAAGACACATGTGAATGCACTGGCAGGTGGCAAGCGTACCTATCACACAATTATTCCTGGTTTCCTATCAAAAGATGGTGAAGCGGTTGGCCCATTCGGTGTCATGGGTGGATTTATGCAACCACAAGGACATGTACAAGTTATCATGAGCACCGTTGATTTCGGACTGCATCCACAAGCAGCACTAGATGCAGCACGCTGGCAATGGATGAAGGATAAAACGATTGAAGTGGAAAACAGCTTCCCACATCATCTTGCACAAGCATTAGCAGCCAAAGGACATGATATCAAAATACAGCTTGAACCAAATAGCTTTGGCCGCGGACAAATTATATGGCGTGATCCCGAAACAGGTGTCCTAGTCGGCGGATCAGAATCACGAACAGACGGTGCAGTTGCCGCTTGGTGATGAGATTTTACATTTAAAGTTGCCAGTAGCTCTTCGGAGTTTACTGGCAACTTTTTTTGTTTTACTAGCAACTTCTTCACCAGATATAAATAGCAATCTGTGATTTACTCTCCACTTGAAACAATTGTCCCATCCAACTTTAGTATCTATTTTCCTAAATCTTCAAAGAAGAATTGCCACTATTTATTTTTTCTGTTACCATAGTGAGTGAGTACTCACTATATAAATTATAGAAAAGGAGCACACCAAAAATGATCAAATTATCCAATATATCTAAAAGCTTTGGAAAACAAACTATCTTACAAGATGTATCTGTGGATATCCATGCTAATAAAATTACTGGTTTGATTGGTCCATCAGGTACAGGTAAGACAACCTTGATTAAATGCTTAATGGGAATGGAAAGATACGATAATGGATTCATCAGTATAAATAACGTAACTGTACCAAATCGCAAACTTTTGAATAAAATTGGCTATATGGCTCAAAGTGATCCGTTGTACCATGATTTAACTGGATTAGAAAACATTCAATTTTTCTCCCATATGTATGGAATGAAAAGTTCCAAACAGACAATCAAATCCATACTAAATCTAGTTCAGCTTGAACAGCATAAAAAGAAATTAGTACAGCACTATTCTGGTGGAATGAAACGCCGGTTATCTCTTGCTATTGCCTTGATTAACCAGCCAGATTACTTGATTCTAGATGAGCCAACTGTCGGAATTGATCCTGTTCTCAAATTGAACATCTGGGACCAACTGCATGATTTAAAGAAGGACAGTACGATGTTAATTACCACACACATTATGGATGAAGCAATGAGGTGTGATCAGCTATTATTGATGAAAAATAAGGGGATTGCAGTAAGTGGTAGTCCACAAGAGATATTAGAAAAATTTGGTGCAAGTGATATTGATCAAGTCTTTTTGAAATTGGAGGAGAGAGAACATGAGAATGCTACATCTAATTAAAAGGATTTGCCAACAGGTACTACGTGATAAACGTACACTTGCATTATTATTTTTAGCCCCTATCTTTGTCATCACGCTGCTTAATTATATTTTTCCTGATCCAGATGACAAGGTGACGATTGCTACTATCAATGTTAATGAAGATGTCATCAATAGTATGGAAGACAATGATATGATTGTGAAGCAAGAAAATGGGATGGATATAAAGTCTTATCTAGAAGAAGGGGATGCCAACGCTGTCTTGGAAGAAAAGGATGGGGAATGGACATTAATCATTCTCAATGATAATCCAATAGATGAAGGTCCAGCTATTCAAGGGAGTTCACAAGCAGTGATGAAAACAAACTTAACTAACCTTTCCAATAACATTGATGAAATGATTAATAACATGGAGGAGATGATGGAACAGCTTCCTTCTGAAGTAGCTCCGAACACGAACATAGATATAGACACTGATATCAATACAGAAATAGATATGGATGAAGACCTAATTAAAGTAGATTACATTTATGGGGATAAAAGATATACTTTTTTTGAAGTATTAAATCCAATTTTGGTAAGTTTCTTCGTATTCTTTTTTGTCTTTTTGATTGCCGGAATGTCTATGCTAAAGGAAAGAAGTAGCGGCACACTTGAGAAACTATTATCGACTCCAATTAGGAAATCTGAGGTTGTATTCGGTTATTTAATCGGATATGGGATTCTAGCTATTCTACAGTCAGCTGTTATTATCTTGTATTCTATATATATTTTAGACATGGAAATAGCGGGTTCAATGACCAATATGTTTATTATCAATATTTTATTAAGCTTTGTGGCACTTGGGCTTGGCTTGCTGCTATCCACATTTGTTAGCAGTGAATTCCAAATGATTCAATTCATTCCTATCGTTGTTATTCCGCAGATTTTCTTCTCCGGAATGCTAAATGTAGATATGATGGAGCCTTGGCTACAATTGATTGCGCCAATTATGCCACTTTACTATGCAGGAAATACAATGATTGACGTTGTACTAAAAGGATTCACACTGAGTGAAATAATAACTCCTTTATCTATTTTACTTTTATTTATCGTTATTTTCATTACGCTCAATATTTTGGGGATGAGGCGATATCGGAAAGTATAAAATGAAAGTTCTTGTTATATAGGACTAGTAAAAACTCTTTCTCAACTTTATTGTGAGAAAGAGTTTTTTATAACTGATTTAGCTTATAGAGATCCATAATCTAAATACATATTGTATCTAGTAATCTAGCAAGTAACTGTAATGTATCTCTTTATCAACGCCCGCCACTGGACGTAACTCACTTAGTCAAAAAAGCTCAACATTCTAACGAAGGTGGTCAATCCACGTACTAAGTTCTCTTTATTGCATAACTCCGCTCTTCAATATTTGAATAATTCTTTCTATCTCCACTTCCTCCTCATCCCAATTTGCTTCAGGAAGAAGGACATATCTCATAACAACATATGACAAAATAGAGGAAGCAATAGTGCGGATAATCACATCTGGATTCATATCAACCAATTGTCCTTTATCTTGATAAAAACGGACAATTCCTTCCATTCTTTCAAAAAGATCCTTTCCGATTGATTCAATAAATTGTTCTTTAAGTTCCGGATGAAAAGGAATTTCCTGAATCAGTATTCGTAGCAATGGCAAATTATTTTTAATAAATTCTTTTCGGTTTTCAATCATGGCCCGAATTAAGTCCTGAAAATGCTCAAATTCTTGATCCAATACTTTTTCCATATCTTTTTTTATCATTGGAGCAAGAAATCTCATCATCAACGGGGAAACAATCGCCAATAGCAGCCCTTTTTTTGATTTAAAATGCTTAAAAATAGTTCCCTCCGCTACTTCTGCCTTCATCGCAATTTCACTTGTTGATGTCCCAGCATAGCCTTTTTCCGCAAACAATTCTGTTGCAGCCTCTAATATAGCTTGTTGTTTTTTCGTTAATTTCGGTTCATTATTTGTCATTTTCATTCGCCTCTTATTCAGATCACACTTGTTATATCCACCACTTTACTATGAAGCAGGAGAAAGTGCAAATACATATAAAGGCCTGAAACCCTCGTGATTAAGTCTTACAATTCTAGAGAAATATTAATCTCACTCAAGAGCAATGTCATTCCATTAAAATCGGTTTCATCGGTGACACGAAAAGAGAGCATCACCCTCATAGTTTTGCTCTCCTCTCCCCTACACCAAGACCCAATGATTCGGGCGTTTTTCTTCAAATATATTCTTTTCGAATTGATAGCTTTGTAATTCAATACTATGCTCACGGATTTTCTGTGATTCAATGATCGGATCTGGTACTGGCACTGCATCGAGTAATGCTTGTGTATACGGGTGAATCGGATGCTGGTAAAGCTCTTCGCTTTCAGCAAACTCGATAATTTTTCCTGAGTACATCACGGCAACACGATCACAAATATGTTTCACCATGGCTAAATCGTGGGCAATGAATAGATAGGTTAAGCCTAATTTTTTCTGTAAGTCTTGTAATAGATCCACGATCTGTGCTTGGATCGATACATCTAAGGCGGATAATGGCTCATCACAAACAATGAATTTCGGTTTTACCGCAAGTGCTCGGGCGATACCGATACGTTGTTGCTGACCACCGGAGAATTCATGTGGATACCTGTTTGCATGTTCTTTCTTCAGTCCGACAAGCTCTAACAGCTCTTCCACTCGTTCACGTCGCTCTTTTTTCGTTTTGCATAGCTTATGAATATCTAATGGCTGCCCAATAATGTCCAAAATCTTCATTCTTGGGTTCAATGATGCTTGCGGATCTTGGAAAATAATTTGCACATCGCGACGCAATTCTTTCATTTCCTTCTTATTAAATTGGTGGATGCCCATCCCTTGGAACATTACTTCCCCATCTGTTGCTTGCTGCAATTGCAAAATCAGTCGTCCTGTTGTGGATTTACCTGAACCAGATTCACCAACTAGACCTAATGTTTCACCAGGTCGGATCTCAAAATTAATTTTATCTACCGCATGAACCGCTCCCCCGAATTTTAGTGGGAATAACTTTTGCAAATCACGTACTGCAACAAGTGGCTCCGCGTCTTCCTCCAAGTGATTATCTTGCTGAATCTTCGGTTGATCGATTCGAGGCAAAGCATTTAATAGCTTTTTCGTATACGGGTGTGCTGGTTGCTGGAAAATAGATACTGTATCATTTTGTTCTACAAGCTCTCCATCCTTCATCACGACAACCCGATCACACATACCTGCTACTACACCAAAATCATGTGTAATTAAAATTATACTCATCTCGAATTTCTCTTGTAAATCTTTCATTAACTGTAAGATTTGTGCCTGAATTCGCACGTCTAATGCGGTTGTCGGTTCATCAGCGATTAATAGCTTCGGACGACACACTAAGGCCATCGCAATCATCGCTCGTTGCAACATTCCACCGGAAAATTCATGTGGATATTGATGGTATCGTTCTTCTGGCTTGGAAATGCCGACAAGCTCTAACATTTCTATGGTATCTTTTTTCGCAGCATGAGCAAAAATATCACGGTGCTTCATACTCATCTCATCTATTTGTCTACCAATTTTCATCGTTGGGTTAAAGGAGCTCATCGGGTCTTGGAAGATCATACTTATTTCTTGTCCACGTACCTTTAACATTTCCTTTTCGGTATAGCTCGTAATATCCTTTCCATTTAACAGGATACTTTCTGCATCAACGTTAGTCGAATGATCTGGTAACAATTGCATGATTGATTTTGCCGTAACACTCTTTCCTGAGCCGGACTCCCCGACAATGCCTAACGTTTCCCCTTTTCCAACTGCAAAAGAAATATGTTTAACCGTCTCTATATCCTCTTCCGTTGTATGAAAAGACACGGATAATTGATTAACCTGTAATAATTCCTCCATCTGCATTACCTCAGTTCCAAAATTATATTACCTCTTTTTATTAATATATAAGCTTCAAATTCAAAATAATTCGAATATAATGAATCATAATATTGACATCTAATTGAAACATTCCTATAATTCTCTTTAAGCTATTCTATACTAAACAACTAGGAATTATCAACTTTCAAGGAGGTATTTAGATTCATTGACTGATATAGTACAGAACAATGCGCTTTCAACTGGATTCCGTACGATTAATCGGCACCCAGTTTTAAGATGGTTACAGTGGATCATCGGCTTCCCTATTCATCTAGTCGCCTTCTTGTTCTTTTTAATAAAAGGAAATAACAAAACATACCAAGAACTATTACAGGGAAAGGAATTGAATATTCTCCAATCAGAGCTTGGTAAAACGTTACGTCTCCGTTATGAGAAACAGTATGATAACAAACAAGCATACTTTAATCGAACTATAGATGAAAAAGAACGTGAAACATATGTGCAAGCAGAATTAAACAAGCGCCTGACGAAACTAGCAGAGGAAGAATTAGCTCAAGCTGGGATAGAGAAGGTGTCCTATGCAGATTATTTTGATCAGCTTCTTCATCGTAAAGGCTTTGTCGTCGCGAGTTTTATTCCAGGTATTCTCGTATACGCTTTTTATTTTATTTATCAACAAGCATTTATTCGTTTTGTTGTGGAACGACTTTTTATGACGTTATTCGTTATATTATCCGTTATCGTCGTTGTATTTACGATTCTTTATATTTCACCTTCAGATCCGGCGGCAAATATATTAGGAGAGGCAGCGACACCAGATCAGCGTATTGCATTTAATCACCAGTATGGCTTAGACCAGCCGTATCTTGTACAACTTTGGCATTCGATTACCGGCATTTTCACTTTTGACTTAGGTAACTCCTTTGTCGGAAATGAAGCGATCATTACAAGTATCTCTAATCGTTTACCTGTTACCTTAACGCTTGCGATCGGTTCTCTTTTATTAGCGGTAGCGATTGCTGTGCCAGTTGGAATGATCTCCGCTGCCAAAATGAATTCTATTTGGGATTATAGCTTTATGTTTCTTGCCTTAATTGGTCTGTCGATTCCGAGCTTTTGGCAAGGGTTGATCCTTATCTTAACCTTTGCAATTCAGCTAGATTGGTTACCGTCAACTTATTCACCGCATGATGCGATGTCGCTCATTATGCCGATAGTCGTACTTGGTACAGGACTGGCAGCGACGATAGCAAGGATGACGCGCTCGTCCATCTTAGAAGTCATGCATGATGATTATATGGTAACGGCAAAGGCAAAAGGATTAAACGGACGCGAAATGTTTATCCAACACGCACTTCGTAATGCATGGATTCCGATTCTAACCGTGATTGGTTTACAATTTGGTGTCATGCTCGGTGGTGCAGCCGTTACAGAGAAAGTATTCAATATTAGTGGTTTAGGTAGTTATATTGTAGATAAGCAATTCATACCAGATACCCCGGCTATTCTAGCTGGTGTTGTCTATATTGCGATTGTTATCTCTATCGTTAACTTAATCGTTGATCTTCTCTATGCCTTACTGAATCCAAGAATTCGTTCACAAATGAAATCTAACTAGCCAGAGGAGGTGAAGCATATTGGAACGATCTCTTAAACAATCACAACTGTATAAGCACGGACTGTTTTCACTCGTCTTATCGATTGCACTCAGTCTCATTTTCTTATTCAACAGTTATGATTTTAGCAATCAGACTTTTTCGACTGGCTTTAGTATCTTTACGATCCTGTATGCTATAACAAGTATCTATCAAGCATTCTTACTGCTTTTGTTACGAAATGATTTACAGAAAAAAGGAGAAGTGGCAACAAGAACACGTATGTTAGGTGGTATTCAACTTCTATCCTTATTTTCAGGAAATGTATTCGCGACAACATTTGCTTTTCGCCTAATGCGAAAGAAAGCTTCCATTGAATATACCTTTGCCTATTACATGCTAATGACTGATTTTCTTATTGTCGCAGTTACTCTATTAAATTTATTTAAGCCATATGTATCGAATTTCTTTCTATTATCAATGTCGATACTAGTTGTTTTATTCGTTACAGACATTGTACTCGTTATTTTCTTACTTAAATATAACGGCTCTATTCACACTTTACCGAAGTTAATGAAAGGTATTGCGATTGTATTATTTATTACCGGTTTAACGGGTAATATATTCCGCTTCTTATTAGGTTATAGCTTACTATTAAAAGGCTCGAACCGTGAACAATCTGTTATTGATCAGTGGCATTTCTTCTGGGTGAAGTTAACGAAAAACTTCACCGCCATGATCGGGATGTTATTTATCGTCTTTATCTTTTCGATTTCGATTACTAGTTATGGAACATTTGTCACAAGTTTCGCTACATCAAACAACTATAGTGCACTTTTGACAGAACCAAACTTAACGTATCCATTTGGTACAGACAACTTTGGTCGTGATGTCTTTTCTCGTATTATTTTCGGTGCACGAATATCATTAATGATTGGATTATTAACGACTATCATTCCATTAGTAATTGGTGGACTGTTAGGCGCTATTTCTGGATATTACCATCAAGCAATTGATCATACGATTATGCGAGTGATGGATATATTATATGCGATTCCGGGTATTTTACTTGCAATAGCCATTATCGCTGCTTTTGGTTCTAGTACGGTCAATTTAATTATTGCATTAAGTGTAGGCTCCATCCCTATCTATGCAAGAACAATGCGGGCAAATGTGCTAATGGTTTCGAACTTAGAATATATCGAAGCTGCCAAAGCTTTAGGGGAATCACATTGGAAAATCTTATTCCGACATGCCGTACCAAACTCCTTTGCTCCAATGATTGTTCGAGCGACTCTAACAATTGGTACAGCCGTTATTGCGACAAGTAGCTTGAGCTTTTTAGGATTAGGTGTTGAACCACATATTCCTGAATGGGGAAATGTATTACGAATTGGTAGTGCATACTTAGAGACAGAACCTTACCTGGCAATATTCCCAGGTTTTGCGATTATTTTGCTTGTCCTTTCCTTTAACTTTTTAGGAGATGGGCTCCGCGACGCATTAGATCCAAAAATGAATTAATGGAACATTACATTAGGAGGTAACAACATGAAGAAATTAAGCTTTATTTTATTTGGTGCACTAGTATTATTTTTAGCTGGATGTGTCAGTACAGAGTCTGATGTAGAAAATAACAATGACTCAGATGCCAATGACACGCAAGATCAAGAGCAAGCTCAAGGTGATACATCTATTAGTATTCTTGGTATGAGTTCAGAAGAAGATGATTTAAATATTTTACGTGATCAATTAACGAATAGTGGTTTCGACGTTACATTAGATATTCAACCAGACTTCGGTAGTTTTTCCGCGCAACGTGATGCAGGGAACTATGATTTATCATTAAATAGCTGGACTACTGTAACAGGTAACCCTGATTATGCAGTTCGTTCCCTATTTACATCTGATGGAGATAATAGTCTATTTTCTGATGATGAGGCGGATCGATTAATTGACTTAGCAAGTACACAATTACCTGATGAATATCTAGACACATATGCTGACCTAGAGCAACATATCGTATTTGATCAAGCATATATTGCTCCACTTTATACATCTTATAAAGCACAAGGTGTAAACCATGAGATCATGGATGAGTCTACGATTCGTTTACCAAAATCTCGTGCAGCTGTTTGGGAAGATTACTCATTCAATGATGAATCTCAAAATGATAGCCAGCCATTGTTAACACACCAAGCAATCGGTGATTTAACATCACTTGATCCAATCAAAGGTAATGACGGATCTATTAACACATTAAACACAAACATGTATGTGCGTTTAGTAAACTTAACAGATGATGATCAAGTTGTCTCTGATGGATCACTTTCACGTAACCATGCGATTGCAGATGGCAACCAATCTTACTATTTCTTATTACGTGATGACATTCATTTTGCTGCTGTTGATGGTGATGATGCGGTTGACACTGGCGAACTTGTTAGCGCAGAAGATGTTACATTCTCCTTAGAACGTGCAAAAGATCGCGATTCTGTACCAGACCACCGTACGTACAGCTTACATGAAAATATGGACACTATTGAAGTTGTTGATGATTTAAACGAGTTAGAATCTACAGAAACACAAGATGGTACTTCTATTAAAGAAGCATTGGAAGATGGTGTAGACCAGTCTATTTCTACTTTAACAGCTGATAAAACAGAAGTAGATAATGCAAATGGTGTTTACCAAGTAGTAAAAGTAACAACTACTGAGCCATTCCCGCAAGTATTAAACTATCTTGCACACCAATCTGCTGGTATTGTTTCAAAAGACCAAGTGGAAAGCATTAATACGTTTGATGTAGATAGTTATGATGTAAATGAAGATATTGCCTATGGTGACCAACGTACTGTAACAGGTGCTGAGGAAAATACGTTATATGCTAGTGGTCCATATATCATGGTTAGTAAAGATGATTATGAAGCAGATTTCGTCAAAAACCCTGGCTATATGGAAGGTACAGAACATGAACCGAAAATATCAGAAGTTGTTGTGAAATTCATCCAAGATACAGAAGCTGCTTTGGCAGCGCTACGTAATGAAGAGATTTATGTATTCAATGGTGTGCCAGAAAATCGTTATGATACAGTTGAAGACGATGATTCATTAACATTACAACAAAGTGAAAGTAATGCTGTATCTTATTTAGCAATTAATATGAACGAAGACAAATTTGCCGATAACCTAGCGTTGCGCCAAGCAATTCTTTATTCGATTAATCAAGATGAATTCATTTCGTTCTATCAAGGAAACAAAATGCCTGCTGTATCTCCTGTAAGTCCATTAGTAGATACAGGGTTGAAATTAGAACCAAATCAAGAAGAAGTAGAACGTTTATTAGGTGAAGGTGAGTAATATTTAAAAGAAAACCCTAAACTAACTATGTTAGTTTAGGGTTTTTAATTGAAAAGATCTCAATCTTGTCAAAATTTGCGATCAATTAGATAGTGTTACATGCCAATGTTTTACCTTAATGATATAATAAAGTGAGACTTCAATCAGTGGGAGTTTTTGAATCTCACTGATTGTTAGCGAAACTTATCAGGGCATTAGCGTCCGTTTATCCCCCACTTAGCTTCTTTGTTTTAACTCGAATCTTGAAGTGGGGGAATTACGGACTCATGCACCGTGATAAATAGAGCAAATCCCTTTTATTATTACCCGGGAAATAATGCAAGGAGCTGACTGACTAATGGAGAAAATTATCTTTATTGAAACAGGAACAGGAATTGATGTACACGGACAAAATGTGACAAAGGCATGTCTACGTGCTGTAGAAAATGCTATTCACTACAATTCCATGCCAGGTATTAAAGATTACTTACCTGAAAACAATTTACATAACATGAAAGTAAACGTTAAATTAGCAGTACCGATGGATAAAGAAAAGGTAGATATCGACCTAGTGAAGCAAGAAATTCCTTATGGTACGGTTACTGTCGAGATTATTGATGGTGGTATGGCTACCACATCAGGCATTATTCTTGAAGATAAAGAGGATAAAAATGATTTGATGTATATCGTTAACGCGGCGGTAGAAGTCGGATATTAATTTTATCTACTGACTCACAGAAAACTTCATGTTGATGAGTGACCTTTTTCTTTGAAGTTCATTGTTTGGGGCACTCATCAAACCAATGAAGAACCTTTTTCACTGATTTTACATTTTTCGGTCATTCATCAAGCTTATGAATGACCTTTTTCTGTGCGATTCCATCTTTTTTCGTCACTCATTAACGCTTGAGTGACCAATCTCCCATCCTTTTTCACGATTAAGATGTATGAGATACTATGAAGCTTGCCTTACCTGCTAATTGATAAGAGGGAACGCTTGCTGGAATAATGAAATGATCACCTTTTTTGATTGGATGTACATTGTCTGCTATGGTAACTGTTCCGTCTCCATCAATGACACTCACTTGTAGGAAGTCTGCTGTTCTATCTAATGATACTTCCCCATTTAGTTCCCAGTGATAAACCGTGAAATATTTCTCTTCTACAAGTTTTTTCTCAATTAGACCAGCTTTTTCAACGATTTCTTCACTTATTTGTGGTGTTTCATGTGGGACAGTCGTTACATCTTTCGCTTCATTTAAATGTAATTCTCTTGTATTACCTGCTGCATCTGTTCGATCATAATCATAAACGCGATAGGTAATATCAGAGCTTTGCTGTGTTTCCAAAATGACAATGCCTTTACCAATAGCATGGATCGTTCCACTTGGTACATAAACAAAATCACCAGCTTTTACTTTTACACGACGTAATAAGTCATCCCATTTGCCTTCATCAATCATTGTAGCTAATTCTTCACGTGTCTGAGCATGATGACCAATAATTAATTCGGCATCTTTTTCTGCACTTAACACATACCAGCATTCGGTTTTTCCATATGCTTCATTAGCCACTTCTCGAGCATATTGATCATCTGGATGAACCTGCACAGACAGATTATCATTTGCATCTAATATTTTTATTAACAGTGGATAAGCTTCTTCATTGTTATCCACAGGCTTATTAAACAACTCACCATGATCGTTCCATGCTTCTAATAATGTTTTCCCTTTTAATTCACCATTAATAATTTTACTTGGGCCATTTTCATGAGCAGAAATTGCCCATGCTTCCCCCGTTTTTTCGTATGGAATCGTATAATGAAAGTCTGTATGTAGCTTTTGTCCTCCCCAAATACGCTCTTGGAATATCGGTTGAAGAAAAATTGGTTCCTTGTACATAAATAGATTCCCCTTTATTTTTTCTTTTATTATATCCTAAACAAAGTGATCTTCAAATAATAAAACAGCTGTCATTTATCCACAACTTTGTTCACACCATAAGTTTTTCAGTAGTTATTCACATGTTAACCGCAACACAAAACACCTTATCCACATCATTATCAACATATTAACATTTTTCATATATATATCGTATAGGAATTTATGTTCTGTACTATATATGGGGAGTTATCCATAATCATATCCACAGGATGTGAATAACTATTCATTAATGTGGATAAAGAAAAAGCTCCGCACACTAATTGCGAAGCTTTTCTTATTCAATCATTTGATAAGGATGTTAATTCTACTGTCGTTTCTTGCTTCTCACCCTCACGATAGTACGTAATTGTTAAGCTATCACCTATATTTTTCTCCGAATAGAGATGTTTTCGCAAATCGACAATATCATAAACAGGCTCACCGTCTAATGCTGTTATGACATCATATTCGGCTAATCCACCTTGGTCCGCTGGTGACATTGGCTCTACATGGCGGATATACATACCTCCATCGACCTCATCTGGTAAATGTAAGCTGCGGTCCCACTCTATTTTGGCAATATCGTTTAACGAATATGCTTCAATTCCTAAGTACGCCCGTTTTACTTCACCATCACGCTCTAACTCTTCAATAATAGGAATTGCATCATCGATCGGAATCGCAAAACCTATCCCCTCGACAGCAGATTCAGCAATTTTCATCGAATTAATACCAATTAATTGCCCATCCATATTTAGAAGTGCACCCCCACTGTTACCGGGATTAATGGCTGCATCTGTTTGAATAACTTCTGTTTGCCAATCCGCACGACCATCCATCGTAAAATCTTGTGGAATCGCGCGCTGCTTACCACTAATAATACCTTGTGTGACAGATCCAGATAAATGTAGACCTAGCGGATTACCAATTGCAATTGCTGGCTCACCAACATGTACATTGGCTGAGCGGCCAATTTCGATTACTTTGCTCACATTACTAGCATCCATTTCAATTACCGCTAAATCTGTATACAGGTCACTACCAATCAAGTTCGCATCTAGCTTTGTTTCATCAGATAAAACAATTTCTACTAGATCTGCTCCTTGAATAACGTGATGATTGGTCACAATATATGCTTTGTCATCTGTAATTTTATACACAACTCCAGAACCTGTACCTTGTTCGACTTCCTCTCTTTCTTGCCAGAAGGATGCTTGGTTTTGTACGTTAACTACCCCAACAACTGCTGGTGACACATCCTCTACAATCTCCGATATTTTTGAGGAGATGTCTACTTGTATCTGGTCAACGTCACCAAAGAATGTATCATTGTCACGATTGTCTGACTGGTTGAGATTAGCTGACTGATTATGATCACCTACTACCACTTGATATGGTAGTAAATTGTTCCCCACTAAAGATGGTAGTAATATAGCGAATAAAAATGCACCTAAAACAATCCCAATGACAAAAGGCATTAACCATCTCTTTCTTTTTGGTTTTTGTCTTGATGGATAATGATCATCATAATAGCCCAATTACTTCACCTCTTTCCTAATATGTCGCGGTGACACGAATCTCTTCTTACACTACTTCATAGATAGGTGTTGGCATTTTTGGATCGGTATCATGTAATGTGACATGATCACCAACAGAAAAGCCAAAGTCATTCAATCCATTCTCAACAGACATTCTTGCTAATTCCTTCATGTTATTATCTTTGCTTAAATGTGCTAAATAAATACGCTTTGTTTCATTATCAATAATATCTTTCAATGCAACCGCACAATCATCATTCGAAACATGACCACTATCACCTAAAATACGTCGCTTCACACTCCATGGGTAACGACCCATTCTCAACATTTCCACATCATGATTCGCTTCAAAAACTAATGCATCTGCACCATATACAGTCTTCTTAATTCGCTCTGAAACATAGCCTAAATCCGTTACTAACGCCACTTTCTTACCATTATGATGAAAAGCATAAAACATCGGATCAGCCGCATCATGTGAAACAGCAAAGGATTCGACATCCAAGTCACCAAACGTTTGCGTTTCTTCCTTGTTAAAAATAAATTTTTGATCAAGATCAATTTTACCAATTGCGCCATCCATTGCTTTCCATGTTTTTTCATTCGCATAAATCGGTAAGTTATATTTTCTCGCAAATATACCTAACCCTTTAATATGGTCACTATGTTCATGTGTTACTAATATTTTTGAAAGGGTAGAAGGATCGACGTCAATTTCTGAAAAAAGGCGTGTCATTTCCTTCCCACTCAAGCCTGCATCCACTAAAATCTTCTCGTTCTCCGTACCTATATAAAAAGCATTCCCTGTACTACCTGATGCTAAAACACTAAAATGTAACGTCATATCTTACTCCACTCCATTTGTTTCTATTTCTTCTTCTCCTAAAATTTCCACTAAATATTGTTCGATCTCTTCCTCATCCCAATCTTCCCCACTAACTTCAATAGTAGCGTTACTGTCCTTATTAAAATCGCTCAATAAATCATATTTTACCTCATCAATAAATTCTTTCGTATTTCGATAAGATAAGTGGCTTTCTATCGCATTGACGAAATAATATCGTTCACTATTTACTTCGAATTGCCATGTAGGAGCAAGCACTTGTACACCATTTGGCAATGGTAACAAGTTATGATAACCAAGCGCTACTTCCTTCGTTATTTCATCTCCAGAAGTAATATAACCATCATTAAAATACAACCCTGCTAATGCTTCGAATGGTGTATTGATTTCTTCTGGACTTGAGCTATCTTCCGTTTTTTCTAAGATTGTTTGGACATAGCCAGTTACTTCACCCTCTTCATTCGTGTGAACTAATAACAAGCCGCTTTTATTAAAATAAACGGGATGGTCCATTTGTTGAAAAAATATATAGGAATCTGTTACCTCATCCATACCGAAATATTGATATTGATCAAAATCCCAAACATAGGATGCCAATTCTTGTGGGCTTTCGGCAATATTTATGTTAAGTGGCTTATCAAACTCTGCAAAAATTAATTGGTTATCTATAATAACCTTTTTCTGATCTGGTAATGCATCAATCTCTTCTCTGTCTTCCTCATCAAACTCTTTCGTTGCAGCATACAGAATAGCTTCCTCTGTAGGGGCATTATCTGGCAAGTAGTCAAGTCCAGATATATTGTTTCGCACATCATCTTCTCTAGGAAATTCTTCCGTATATTCATAAACCGCACTTGGATTACTAATGTAATGATGTAGCAAGAAGATATCAAGGATAAGAAAGCAAAGAATGAACAGTGTTTTAATTTGTCCCCATTGCATCTGATTCTCCTCCTTGTGTAGCAGTATAGTCTTCACTCGTTACATACTGCCAGCTGTTATTCGTCTCAATACACCATGTTGGTATTAAATCAAACGCTTGTCCACCAGCCTGTTCTTCAATACGATAGCCCAATTGAATATCCACTATTTTATCTAATGAAAATCGGTCTGTTTGCTCGATATACTCTAATAATTCATCGCCATTCATTAATATATCGGACGCTCGATCGTAAGAAAAGGTTAACTGCATCAACGGACGGTTATATTGATATTCCATCTGGTTTTGATACGTCACCATAATCGTTGATAATCCCTCTCTCGAAAAAACCGGGAAATTATGATACAGCATACGGTACTCTGCTTCACGACTAAACTCGCTTACATTATATAAGCGATAACGCAGGTCCTCATCCACTAGCCAGCCATTATGTCTATTCACATACTCAATCGAATTCGTAATAAGAAAGTCACTTAAGGGTTCTGTTAGACTAATTGATTCTTGGCTATTTTCTTCAGACGCTGAAAAATCAATATATTCCATAGCATAGCCTTTAATCGTCACCTCACGTTGTCCATCACTATAAACACGACCACCATCATACGTTGGTGAACTAGCAACTGTTGTCGGATTACGGAAGAAGATATTCTTAAAGTTAGTAGAATCATCAGGAATACCTTCATAACGATATTTCTTTCCTTCAATATTAATCTCATTCGGTATATAGATAGTTCGATCGCCAGCAACCTCTACTTTTTTATATGGAATAAACTCATTTACTAACTGCATACGACTGAAATAATCCATCACACGTGTGGTGTTTTGAACGCTTGCCTGAATATTAACGCCATCCCGATCATTACTTTTAAACACGACTTTCGGGTTAGACATCTCATTATCGATGTAAATATACACACGGTCAAACTTACTAGTCATAGACGGAATATCATCTGTCGTAAACAGCTCGCTAATCATCGATGCAGGAATAGACGTAGGGAAAATAAGTTCAATCGTATGCTCCATATCATCAGCATCCTCCATGTTGTCCGTTGAAATCGTCATGAAATCATATAGAGACCAATCCGAAATATCTTGAAATACCTCCACTTCTTCTTGTTTATCACTAAATCCAGTCGTTTCCCCATAATGATGAACAAGCACTTGTGATGGCTGAATTAATTCTTTTTTCGTTTGGCCTGTACCATTTAGCTGGGCATCCTCTGCTATTAATTCACTACTTGAAGACTCATAATCCCCCTGATATGTCCAAATCCCTAATGTTAGCAATATACTTAGAGCAACTAAAAAAAGTAACAATATAGTCTTTACAATCTCAACATTTATTCTCATTTTTTACTACCTCGCTTTCGTTTCGTTAGCGGTAGTGTAAAATAAACAGTCGTCCCTTGTCCTTCCTTACTAGAAGCCCAAATGTGACCATGATGCCCCTCAATTATTTCCTTGGAAATAGCCAATCCTAATCCTGTACCACCTAATTCTCGTGAACGGGCTTTGTCCACACGATAAAAACGGTCAAAAATCTTATCTAACTTTTCTCGTGCAATTCCTAACCCTTGATCGCTAATACTAATACGAACACGGTGTGGTTCCTTCACAAGTTGTAAAGTGATTTTCCCACCTTCAGGAGAGTATTTAATAGCATTGGACATAATATTATCTGTTACTTGGGTAATCTTATCCTGATCCAACCAAACCGAAATACTTTCCTCCGGTATTTTCCGTTCAAAATAAATCTTTTCTGTCTTATTCATTTCAAATCGATCTAAAATTTGATGAAACATCGGCACAATATCAAGCCGTTTTTTATACATCGTGCTTTCTTTATGATCCATTTTCGACAATTGTAATAAATCATTAACTAGTCGAATCATCCGTTCTGTTTCATCTTGTGTAACTTGTAAAAATCGTGGTGCTAACTCCTTGTCCTCCAATGCGCCACCATCTGTTAACGCCTCTAAATAACTTCTCATCGTTGTTAACGGTGTACGTAGCTCATGTGATACGTTAGAAACGAATTCCCTACGTTCCCTATCTACCTTCTCTTGCTCGGTAACATCACTTATTACCGTAATTAATCCATTAAAATTGCCTTCTTCATCCTGCACAATAGTGAAGTTCGCTTTAATAAGGAATAATTGGTCGTCATCACTGAAATCGATCGTTAAAGAACCTATTTCCTCTAATTCCTTCACATCGACTACCTTATCCTCTACTTGTAAAACTTCTTTTAACGGTAATCCTTTCGCATCATTTAACGTTATACCAATTAATCGTTGAGCAGGTTCATTCATTACCGTTATGTTTCCTTCTTCGTCTGTTGCGATAACACCATCAGACATCTTAGACAGAATCGTACTAAGCTTTCTACGCTCTTCCTCTGTTGATTGATTCGCTAATTTCAGCCGATCATTCATATCATTAAACGTCATTGCAAGCTGACCAATTTCGTCCTGTCCATACACATTTACCTTACGCGAAAAGTCCCCTCGTGCCATTACCATTGCTTGCCTTCTCATTTCGGTAATTGGCTTTGTAATGGTTCGGGCTACAAGCACACCTAAAATAACAGATACGATAATGGCTAAAAGTGTCCCGTTCAGGAAAATTTGATTAATCTCTTGTAACTGATTGTAGACACCTTCAATAGAAGCTTCTGAATAGATTGCTCCTACTGTCACATCACCATCCATAATAGGTACTGTCCGAACGTAGACACGATCAGAAGATTCCTTGTTCCTCCTCGTGTCCTTATCCGGCTGACCATGCAGTAATGCAAGACGAATACTACTATTCCCTGATATCTTCTTCCCTATCATATTGATACTATTAGCACCTAATACACGGAATTGGGAATCAATGACTTGTAGCTCTGAAAACATATCACTAGAATATCGTGACGTTATATCGCGAACTTCTTCTTGTAACGTAGGACCTTCTTCATCATCGCTTCTTTCTGTACGAAAGGCTTCTTCTAAATTGGTTACTAATACTTGCAATCGTTCATCAACATTGTCCTTGTGACTTGCTAACAAAGTTGTTTCTAATTGTTGACCAAAATAGGAACCAATTACTTGAATAGCCAATAGTAAAAACAAAGAAAGAATCACAATAATCTTTAAACGAATAGATTGAAAAAAACTAACTTGATTCATTAAACATTACCCCTGTTCAGGATTTCGCAAATAATAGCCGACACCTCGTCTTGTAACAATCCACAATGGATTACTTGGGTTATCCTCAATTTTTTCTCGTAAACGTCTTACGGTTACATCTACCGTACGAACATCACCATAGTAATCATAACCCCATACTGTCTCTAAAAGATGTTCTCTCGTCATTACTTGACCAATATGGCGAGCTAAATAGTGTAATAATTCAAATTCTCGGTGGGTCAGTTCAATGTATTCTCCGTCTCTTGTCACCGTATATGCATCAGGGTGAATAACAAGGGAACCAACTGTTATATCGGATGTTTCATTCTTTTGGCTGACTGGTTCTACTTGTAAACGTCTTAAATTAGCTTTTACTCGTGCGATTAATTCTCGGTTACTGAATGGTTTGGTTACATAGTCATCCGCGCCAAGTTCCAGACCTAATACTTTATCAATTTCAGCGTCTTTTGCCGTTAACATAATAATAGGCATGCTATGTGTTTTTCGTACTTCTCGACATACTTCATTACCATCTTTCTTTGGTAACATAATATCTAATAAAATTAAATCAGGATCTTCATTGACAGCAAGTTCAATTGCCTCTTCACCATCATGTGCACAAAGTACGTCATATCCTTCTTTTTCTAAATTAAATTTCAATATATCTGCAATTGGTTTTTCATCGTCTACCACTAATATTTTTTGACTCATAAAATGCACGTCCTTTTCTTTCATGATTTTTTAGCCTATATCTATTCTAACCGAAATGTTAAGAAATGTCTTATAGCTGCTATATATAATGTTTTGCAATCTAGATAATTAGTGTCCAGCAAAAATGTCTGTCCCCGCTGATTGGAGTCTCCATTTATATGCAAAAACCCTTGCTACTATTTCGTGTAACAAGGGTTTTCTACCATTTAGTTAACTATTAAACATATTCTTTGTGCAAAAGTCCGCTGTTTCCATATGTCAAGATTCATTTGACAACAAGAAATCAAAAACTCACAATAACTGAAGTCTCACTTTATAAATAGTCTGTCGGGTTTTTTAGTGCTCCATCTTTGCGAACTTCAAAATGTAAGTGGACGCCTGTTGAACGGCCTGTTGCTCCCATTACACCGATCTTTTGGCCTTTTTCAATTGTTTGTCCTGCTGATACATCGATAGAGTCTAGATGTCCATACAATGTACGATAACCATTGTTATGATCAATCACAATTTTATTGCCGTAACCACTGCTATCATATCCAGTAGATACAACTGTTCCATTGTCAGCAGCTAAAATAGAACGATCACTTACACCAGCAATATCAATCCCTTTATGGAACCTACCCCATCGTTCTCCCATATGACTAGAAATATATCCACCTACTGCTGGCCAGTGGAAATCGCCCGTACCGTGAGAGGATACTTCTTTGGTCCCCTTCACAATAACTTCATCAACAGGTTCTTCTACTACATTTTCATCAATTACTTCTTTCTCAACTGTCTTACCATTTACTTTTTCTAGACGGTATTGCTTCTCAACCGTTCCGTTCTTACCTTCTTGTTTGACTTCTTCTTCACCTTTGTATAAATCATCGGTTTTTTCTATTTCCGTCTCATAGTCCAGTTCTTCTTCTTTTACATTTTCTTCGACGACACGTACTTCTACATACGGCTCATTTACCGTAACATTTAATTTATCACCTGGCTTAATCGTATCATCTTCCGTTAAATCTTCATTTAATGCTAATAGTTCATCTAGAGAAAGGTCATATTTATTAGCAATAGCACCAAGTACTTCTCCGTCTTTGACTTTGTGCTTTTTCGTTTCTAATTTTCCTTTTTCTAGTAAAGTTACTCCCTCATCAACAGATAAAACATCATCTTTTGCAACTTTTTTTGTTTTTGTTGAAACTTTATCTGTTAATGATACGTCTATAATAGTATACTCCCCTACAGATAATGATTCAGATTGTTGGTCTGAGTCATTATCTATTTTATCTAATTCATCCTTACTGACAAATTGTTCTTGATATGCTTGAATGACTTCTTCTGCTACCTCTTCATTAGCAAAATAACCAACAACATCGTCTCCAACTACTAATGCTTCCGCTTCAACTGCTACTGTTAGTTCATCATCTAAATAATCTATTACTTTCTGATCATCAGCTTCTGGAGAGAACACTTGCTCTGGTACATAACGAATCTCCTCATTGATCGTATATGTAAGTTCATCCTCATCCGATTGCTTTTCTGCTATTTTATCTATGATGTAATCTTCTACGATTTCCTTGTCATCTACTGTTCCTGCATAATCACTATCTACATAAACGTGATATACCTTAGTCAACGATGATTCCTCTGCAAAAACAGTTTGTGCAGTTAGACCGATACCGACAACACTTGCGGCAGTTAACCACTTCATCGCCTTTTTCCAACTAAAACGCATTAAGGCTTCCTCCTACTATCCCAAATATTCTATCTATTTATCTTTAATTCGAACAATATACGCCTCTCAATCTATCATAAAACAAGATAGTATAAAACATTTTTAATCATAATGTAACAAAAGTGTATAGAAACACCCAATAAATTACATGTTTTATAACAATAAGTGCATACTCGTACACTTGATTCATGAAAAAATTGTTTAAAAACGCTTGATTTACCAAAAGATATTTTGTTAAAATATAACATTATTTTATCTAAATTTTCTCAAAAAGGAGTGATTATATCATTGGCTATCATACTTGCTTATTGTCAATTACATATCAAAACGCTTTTAAAGGAAAAAGTAACCCTTATTTGGTCTATTATGATTCCATCTTTGTTCCTCCTACTAAACGTTAATTTAGATTCAATCCACTCGATTGATGATATTCGCTTCTTCTGGGTTATCATCATCTTTATGACCTTTGTATATGGTATCGGGATGCATGCAATTAAGTTACGGAATTATAGTACACTTAAAACATACTTTTCCATTGCAGATACGAGAGTACGTTTTCTACTGCCTTGTCTTATCACACAATTAGTCACGATTATTATTAGTTTTACTGTTTTTAATATTATTGTTTGCTTGATTTTTCCATTTTCTATTGTCGATGTATTACATCTATCTTTAAAAATGTTGCTGTTATCCATTCCGTTTGGATTTCTCAGCTTCAGCTTCGTTTTGTTGAGAAAGGTGAAGTATGAAACATTGTCTGGCATTATGGGAATCATAACCTTTATTCTTTTATTTACTATGTCGTTTAAACTACCGCTTGGCCTGATTCACCCGCTAGTCTATATAGCTAATCTTATTTATATTGAATCGTTTCAACAAATCGTTATTTATCTGCTTATCGCATTGTTATGTCTTTTAATTGGGCTTTTCAGTGCAAGAACATTCACAGCATTCTCAGAAGAGAGGAGGTAAGGCAATGATAGAAGTTAACCAATTAACCTATAAATCCATTTTAACCAATATAAATGGCCAATTCGATCTTACGCTCAATCATCTTAAAGGAGATAATGGTGTTGGGAAAACAACCTTACTTGATTGTATTTGTCGTATTAATAATAAATATAGTGGCAGCATTACAGGCAATCAACAATTAGTCTATCTCAATCAAACATTATTCTTTTCTCACAAGCTGAAAGGAAAAGACTTTGTGCAATTTGTCTACCAATTAGAAGGAATAAAATCTGCTAAACAAGCATTTTTCCAATTTGCCGAAGAAAATGGCGCACTATATGATTTAGAACCTCTGTGGAATAAAAAAGTTGGCATTTTATCTGGTGGCGAACGGAAAAAACTCTATTTTGCGACGATTTGCAGTTTGGAGAGAAAATGGTATGTCTTCGATGAACCATTTGCAGGAGTGGATGAGCGAGGAAAACATTTTATAACTGCACAGTTGAAGCGACTATTACAACAAAACAAAGGAATCATTCTTACACCACACGAAACAGAACCACTACAAGCATTTCCACACATGGAAACTTTTCAATTAAAGCCAAATGAATTAACTAAACTATCTACACCTATCAGTAAAGCATAAGAAAGAATCCGAACTAAAAAATAGTTCGGATTCTTCATATAGCGCTTCTTAATTACTATATACGCTTCTTACTACATTTGTTTGTGAACGGTCTGGTCCTACAGAGAACACAGATAACGGAATACCTGTTAATTGTGAGATACGCTCTAAATAATGACGAGCATTCGCTGGTAACTCATGCAAGCTTCTCACACCTGTAATATCCTCTGTCCAGCCTGGTAATTCTTCATAAACAGGCTCACACTCTGCTAGTACATTCAAGCTAGCAGGGAATTCTTCCATAATTTCACCTTTGTACTTGTAAGCTGTACAAATCTTCAATGTTTCAATACCTGTTAACACATCAATGGAATTCAATGATAAGTCGGTAATACCACTTACACGGCGAGCGTGGCGTACAACGACACTATCAAACCAACCAACACGACGCGGACGGCCTGTTGTTGTACCATATTCATTACCAACTTCACGAATCTTGTCACCAATTTCATCATGTAATTCCGTCGGGAATGGACCATCACCAACACGTGTTGTATATGCTTTTGAAACACCTACAACATGGTCGATTTTAGAAGGACCGACACCAGAACCGATCGTTACACCACCAGCAATTGGGTTAGATGATGTAACAAATGGATAGGTACCTTGGTCAATATCTAACATAACCCCTTGTGCCCCTTCGAAAAGAACACGACGACCAGCATCTAATGCATCGTTTAATACAACGGATGTATCTACTACATACTTCTTCAATTGCTGTCCATATTCATAATATTCTTCTAGAATATCTTCTACTTCGATACGGTCTGTTTCATATACTTTTTCAAAGAGACGATTTTTCTCGCTCAAGTTGCTTTCTAATTTCTCACGGAAAGCCTCTTTATCTAATAAATCAGCAATACGAATTCCGACACGAGCAGCCTTGTCCATATAAGCTGGACCAATACCTTTACGTGTTGTACCGATTTTGTTCGCACCTTTATCTTCTTCTTGTAAAATATCTAATTTAATATGATACGGTAAAATGACATGTGCACGATTACTAATACGTAAGTTATCTGTGTTAACATCTTTGTCATGTAAATACTTCAATTCTTCGACCATTGCTTTCGGGTCAATTACCATACCATTTCCTAATACACAAATTTTATCATCAAAAAATATTCCTGAAGGTATTAAGTGTAGCTTGTATGTAATGCCATCAAATTTAATTGTATGACCTGCATTATTACCACCTTGATATCTTGCTACTACCTCTGCGTTTTGTGAAAGAAAGTCTGTAATCTTACCTTTTCCTTCGTCTCCCCATTGTGTTCCAACAACGACTACTGAAGACATAAACGGCACCTCCGCCTAATTAAATTATTCATTCCGAACTAATTCTACCAATGTTAACGAACAATGTCAATTAAATGACGAACATTTTTATCGATATGTACATTATTGTTCGTTAAAAACTGTATGTAAAGCACTATTTACTATTATGTTCTATCATTTATTATGCTATTCAGCAAAAAGAAGGAATCCATCCTAATATAGTTAAAAAATTCTTTATCTCTTAATATCTTCTATCTTTTTTTACTAGTATAGTTACTTACAAGTGCTAATACGAGAGGAGGAGCATCCATGGATTTAATCGTAGGTCTTCTTGATGTAGTTACAGGACTTGTTGGCGGTCTTCTTGGTGGTCTTCTATAAGCAGAAGTTTAAAAAAGGGCGTATGTTGATAGTAACACTTCAACATACGCCCTTTTTCGATTACCACACCTACGCTGGTGGTACGTCACTATCTTGGTAACGATGATCCAAGTCGACGAATTTATTATATTCTTTTACAAAGGCTAGCTCTACTGTACCAACAGGACCGTTACGTTGTTTTGCCAAAATAATCTCAATAATATTTTGCTTTTCTGATTCTTTATCATAATAATCATCACGATATAAGAATCCTACAATATCGGCATCCTGCTCAATACTTCCTGATTCACGTAAGTCGGACATCATCGGACGTTTATCCTGACGAGATTCTACCCCACGTGAAAGCTGAGATAAAGCAATTAACGGTACATTCAACTCCCTTGCTAATCCTTTTAAGGAACGAGAGATTTCCGATACCTCCTGTTGACGGTTTTCCTGTGAACCTGCACTACCTTGAATAAGTTGCAAATAATCGATTAAAATCATGCCGAGACCGTGTTCTTGCTTTAAACGACGACATTTCGAACGAATTTCACTTACTCTAATCCCTGGCGTATCATCAATAAAGATACCTGCATTAGATAAGCTTCCCATCGCCATCGATAATCGGCCCCAGTCTTCTTCTTCCAGAGAACCTGTACGCAGGCGCTGTGCATCAATATTCCCTTCGGCACAGATCATACGAGAAACAAGCTGATCTGCCCCCATCTCCAAACTAAAGATAGCAACATTTTCATCTGTTTTAATCGAGACATTTTGCGCAATATTTAGGGCAAAGGCGGTCTTACCAACAGATGGCCTTGCCGCAACAATAATCAAGTCATTACGTTGAAACCCTGATGTAATCCTGTCTAAGTCACGAAACCCTGTCGGTATTCCTGTAACCTCTCCTTGGTTTTTATGCAGCTGATCAATGTTATCATACACATCTATTAAGACATCTTTTATATTTTTAAAAGATGAAGCATTCTGACGATTAGACACTTCTAATATTCGTTTTTCCGATTCATTCAATACTTCTTCTACTTCATCTTCCTTTGAAAAACTATCCGTTACAATCTCTGTCGCTGTACGAATAAGCCTTCTTAAAATCGATTTCTCTTCAACGATCTTACAGTAATAGGCGATATTCGCTGCAGTAGGCACAGCATTTGCTAAATCACTTAAATAGGATACTCCACCAACATCATCTAATTGCTGACTATTCGCCAAAGCAGTCGTCGTCGTAACGATATCAATCGGCTCGCCTTTATCTGCCAGTGATAGCATAACGCGATAAATAATCTGGTGACTAGCACGATAAAAATCTTCTGGCGTTAACATCTCTGTTGCACTAGATATCGCCTCTGGCTCTAAGAAAATCGCCCCTAGAATGGCTTGCTCCGCTTCAATATTATGTGGTGGTGTTCTTCCTTGCATAACATCAGACATCTCATATCCTCCTTCCTCACTTACGATGGCTATTCTTCATTAGAAAAAGGGAAGTAATATATACTTCCCCGAACTTTTACGCTTCTACTACATGGACTCTTATTGTACCTGAAACTTCCGGGTGAATTTTCACTGGCACATTTGTATAACCTAATGCACGAATTGGTTGATCTAATTCAATTTTACGCTTGTCCATTTTGATTTGGTGATCTTTCTTCAATACTTCTGCAATTTGCTTACTTGTAATAGAACCGAATAAGCGACCACCATCACCTGATTTAGCTGTTACTTTCACTTCTAAGTTTGCTAAGTTTTCTTTTAATTGTTTAGCTGCTTCTACTTCTTCTTGCTCTAATTGCTTCGCTTTCTTTTTCTTCGCATCAAGAGCTTTCATATTTGCTTGATTTGCTTCAATCGCTAAATTATTTTTAATCAAATAGTTACGTGCATATCCATCTGATACGTTTTTTACTTCCCCTTTTTTTCCGTTCCCTTTAACGTCTTGTGTAAAAATTACTTTCATTCCGATTCTCCTCCTTCATAATAGTTATCGATAATATCTTTCAACCACTCATAAGCATCGATAACTGCCATATCATCTAATTGAGTCGCAGCATTTGTTAAATGTCCGCCACCATTCATTTTTTCCATCATGACTTGGACATTGATATTTCCAAGTGACCTTGCGCTAATACCAACTCTGCCATCTTCCCTGACAGAGATCACAAACGAGGCTTCGACTCCTGTCATCATTAATAACGTGTCTGCTGCTTGGGCAATAATCACTGGTCCATATTTTTCCCTTGAATTCCCTACCGATATAGCTATATTACCACGATAGATATTGGTATTTTCAATTAACCTGCTTCGCTTCACATAAATATCTAAATCTTCTTTCAGAAACTTCTGTACTAAAACGGTATCTGCTCCTCTTGAACGCAAATAAGAGGCTGCATCAAATGTTCTCGATCCTGTTCTTAATGTAAAGCTATTCGTATCAACGATAATCCCTGCTAATAAGGCAGTTGATTCTAGCATTGATAAAGACAACTTACTTGGCTGATACTCTAGCAGTTCTGTAACAAGCTCTGCGGTAGATGAAGCATATGGCTCCATATAAACAAGTGTCGGATTATCGACAAACTCTTCTCCTCTACGATGATGATCAATAATCACCACATGCTCTATTTTATTAATGAGCTTCGATTCCTGTACTAAGGACGGCTTGTGTGTATCTACTATAACAAGTAGCGTGTTCTTTGTCACAATATCTAATGCCGATCCGGGATCAATAAAGTGTGACCACAATTCTTCATGTTCTTTCATTTCATCAACTAAACGTTGCACACCTGTATTTATATCATTATCATCAAGCACTACATATCCTTCTACATCATTTGCCTGTGCTACCTTCAGCACACCAATAGCCGATCCAATCGAGTCCATATCAGGTGATTTATGTCCCATAACAAGCACTTGGTCACTTTCTTTAACTAATTCCTTCAAGGCATGGGAAATTACTCGTGCCCTTACTCTTGTTCGTTTCTCCATTGGATTGGTCTTTCCACCATAGAAACGTACTTTACTAGACTCGTCATCCTTAATAACTACCTGGTCTCCACCTCGACCTAATGCCAAATCCAGACTTGATTGTGTCAGTTCACCTAAACTTGGTAAACTCTCACTACCTAAGCCAACCCCTATACTTAATGTCAATGGTACGTTTTTATCGGTAATTAACTCTCGAACTTCATCTAAAATTTCAAATTTCGCTTTTTCTAAGTCTGCTAAAATCGTTTGATTCATTACAGCCAAAAAGCGTTCTTGTGATGTTCGTTTTAAATAAATGCCATTTTCATTTGACCACTTATTTAAAATAGAGGTAACTTGTGAGTTAATTTGACTCCTTGCTGTATCATCCATATTCTGTGTGATTTCTTCATAGTTATCTAAAAAGATAATCCCAAGCACCGTTTTTTCATTTTGATAAAGTGTATGAAGCTCCGTTTGGTCTGTACGGTCGAATATATATAACAATCGTTCTTCCTTCTTATGGAATATTTGACAATCATATTGATCGATTGTTAACCAAAAGGACTCCGTATCATCCTTCAAATGAGAAGGGAACTCATTTGATAAGATATGGAGTTGTTCACCTATTAAAGAATCAACCTCTGCGAATTGGCTCATATAAGGATTAGCCCACTCAATTTGATTGTCTTCTCCATATAAGATAATTCCAATTGGCATCTCTAACAGGGCTTCTTCGCCAACTTTTTTAACACGATAGGAAAGTGTAGATATATATGCCTCCGTTTGGTCAACCAGTTGCTTTTCACGCTTAATGCTATAATATAATGAAATAGCAAATAGCACTGTCATGACGATACCAATTATCCAGTGATAATAATATAAAAACACTAATAGGGCGAAGGATAAAATATACACCCCTATAATATGTTTGCCCATGGCCACTGGTTTATCTTTTACATTCGGCATTGTTGTCAGCTCCTAACTAATAGTACCCTTTACTTTGCCATTCTTTTTCTCATTTCGAAACCTAAATCAATTATACCTAATATTCTTAGCAAATAAAGACCCATAAAAGGATAAATTATAACTAAGACAATAGCTAAAATCGGTAATACAAGTGATTTTTTCTTCGTATAGCTATAAAAGAAAAGGAATGATAATCCTTGTAGAGCCATCAATATGCCTGCTAACTGATAAATATTTGTTATGATCATCCACGCTGTCGTAGAAGGATCTAACGCAAAAAAGGAAATTACTAAAATAATAAAGTATAACCACAATATCACCTTAGGTAATTGGAAATTGCGAAACGGCGGGAAATATAATTTTTCCTTATATACCTTATTGATTAGTTTGTAGCTTATCCATTGTGTGATGATTGCCATTACCATCGAAATAACAGCTAATATGACAGGCAACAACTGCAACAGATTGGCCACCTCTTCACGAACTTGATCGAGATTCTGTTCTAAACCAACCGTCTTGAACAGTTCCGCTGTCATTTGTAGAGATTCATCCATTGTCTGATTAAACGTATCAATAATCGAAATCTGAAGAACTACTTCGATATACACATAAATAAGCACTAGCCCTAACACAAAACCAGTCGTACCTTTTGCCCATGTTTCATATGGGTGTTGCCCTTGCTTGATACTCCAACCGATCATTCCACCACTAATTATTGCTAACAGTGTTACAGGAAGTGAGAATACTGGAATAACAAATGAGGCGAAAATCAGAAAAATAAGCCCCCCTATTGCTGACCATTTCACGGAATAGCCTTTTACCAATAAAACAATTGGGATTGGTAATAAAACCATCGCTAACGGAAAAAACATTGTTAGAAACAGGAGCAATAAATAACTAGCCACATATATAAAAAAGTCTTTCTTTATAGGCTCTTGATTCATTAAGAAACCACCTTTACTACATCTATTTGCTTGAAAAAGCACAGCAGAAAAAGCGCTGTGCTTTCATCAACGTTCACTATTACTATATTCATTATATACGATCCATAATACCTCGACAAATCAAATCGATTCGCTCGAATATTGAAAAATATTCCGCTAGCTAATGCACTTCCACCTGTTATACCGTATAATGTAAGAAGAATGTACCTGAGGAGGCGTTATAAGTGGTAAAAACGATTATTTTTGATCTGGATGATACACTTTTATGGGATAAAAAGAGTGTCAAAACAGCCTTTGAAAAAACTTGTCAACTAGCAACAGATAAATTCGGTGTTGATGCGGAACAATTAGAAGAAGCCGTTCGCGATGAAGCACGCAAACTCTATCAAGGATATGAAACATACGAATTCACTCAAATGATCGGAATTAATCCATTTGAAGGACTATGGGGAAATTTTCTTGATGATCATACATATTTTAAAAAAATGGCGGAAATCGTTCCAAACTATCGTAAAGATGCTTGGATAAATGGCTTGAGACAGCTTGGTATTGATGATGCTACATTTGGTGCATATTTAGCCGAACAATTCCCTGAAAATCGCAAGAAAAATCCATTTGTCTATGAAGAAACCTATTCTGTTCTCGAAAAACTACAACATGATTATCAATTAGTCATGCTAACAAATGGTTCACCAGATTTACAAAATACAAAACTAACCATTACTCCTGAATTAAAGCAATACTTTGATCATATTATTATCTCCGGCGGTTTCGGCAAAGGAAAACCGGATCCAAGTATTTTCGAGCATGTATTAGAAACAGCTAACATCTCGAATGACGAAGCAATCATGGTTGGCGATAATCTCATGACAGACATTCTCGGCGCAAATCGCACTGGAATCAAAAATGTCTGGATTAACCGTGAAAATAAAACTGCTCAAGATGTACAACCTACATACGAGATTAAGCATTTAGAAGAATTGTTTGATGTGCTAGCGAAGCTTTAAAATACAATGAAGGTGAGATGATGAAAGTGCAGATAATCCATAAAGAGGCTGGGACATAATTAAATAGGGAGAATGAGAATCCGAACAATTCTATGCTAAGCGTAGGCAAAATACGTAGACTCCTGCGGGAATAGCACGAGCTGAAGATCCACTGTGTGAAGTGCTTTTCTTCACACAGTTAGCTGAAGCCGTGCCCGCGGAAAGCGAAGTGTTTTGCCGAAGCGATGTTTGAGCATATTTCAATGTTCGGATTTTTCTTATTTAATTATGCTTTTTTCCCAGCCCCCTGACAGCATTATTTTAACCTTTTTGTCTCTACTAACTTTTAAATGCATCCGAAAAATCGAATCGTCCTTAGCAACTGTTAGAAAGAAAAGAAAGGACGATGATCCATATAGTTTGTAGTGCTCTTATTGTTCCGTAATTGAATACTTCTGAGGGAAGCCCTTTTTAAATACAAGTTATTTATTTGAAAAGGGCTTATTCAGATTGTTTTGTAGTCCTAGAGGAGTATCGAAGCGTTACATAATGGACTAACAGCATAGATAGAAGTACTATAGAAAATAGAAATTTATAATCTAACTCTTCGATACCAAAGAACATATCATTTAAAATAATTGTTACGAAATAGAAAAGCATAAAAGTATAAGTAGCATTTCGATGCGCCAAGGCTTTAGCCTGAGTGATTTTCTGCTTCAACGCCATTCCTCCTAAGTAAAGTAAGTTATGATAATACATAACAATAGACCTCACAACATAGTAGAGGTCTATTTAGATTATCCTATTGTTTTTTCCGTTTTTTGTTATTCAAAATCAGCAATATGATTGAAATTAAACCAGCAATAATCTTTATTGAATAGTGTACTGTTGAAACTATTAACAAAATCATTCCTATAGCAATAAAAATGTTATTTTCATTGGTTTTCTTAACATTCCCCTTAAATAGCCGATAACCGACTATGCAAATGCCTAGCACATACACGAATAAAAATAGAATATTTGCTATTAAATTCAAGTAATCAGAATCCATGTAATCACCTCAAACTTCATTGTAATCAAAACAATTTTACTATATTTATAGATGCAATTCCAAAAAAACTGGTATATTAAACCTATAAAATTTTCTGTTTATGGTAATAATAAATGTACAAATACAGCCTCTATCACTAACTAGCGGGCTTTATTTTCCTGTTAATTATCCTTTAGCTATCATCCTGCTTTGCTCACTTTTATCAGAATTTCATAACCTATACAAGTTTACTATATCCAAATTTTGCGACATATTTTGTCGGATTTGGTTTATTGGCATGCGGGCTCATTATTGGTTATAGGAAGATCGTTAAAAATTAAAGGCATAATTGAAAGGCGAAGCACCATGAACTATCATACGTGGAATCGGAGGTTAATTCTATGTCTACGCTATTATTACAAATAGCCAGTATACTAGGAATATTATTTGGGGCTATTACTTTTTTTATAGAATTAAAAAAGAAAAAAAGAGAAAAACTACAGCTATTCATTTCACTGGGCATTTTGATCAGTTGTTTAGCTATATTTACAAGTTTTACTTTTTATTAATGAAATAACTCAAAAAAGCACTTTTTAAGTACATTACATACTAAAAAAGTGCTTTTCGTCTGCTTACAACTCCATCGCTGTTAGTTTTTCGATTTCATCAATTTGTTGTAAAGCTTCGATTTCTGCTTCTTCTAAATATTTATCAACGGTTAAGACCATAATCGCTTCTCCACCGACATCTGATCGACCTACTTGCATTGTCGCGATATTAATACCTTTTTCGGCAAGTAGATTACCAACTTTACCGATTACCCCTGTGCGGTCATTATGCTTAATGACAACAAGGTCACCTTCTGGTACTAAATCAACCGTATAGGCATCTACTTGGACAATACGTGGCCCAAGACCATTTAGCAATGTACCTGCAATAGAACGAGTTACTTCTTTTGTTTTCACTTCTACTTTTAACAGGTTAGTAAATCCTTTCGGTGTAGAGGATTTATTTTCATTTACTTGAATACCTCGTTTTTCTGCTAAATAAGAAGCATTCACATCATTCACGTGATCTCCTAAGTGACGTTTTAGTAAACCTTTAATCGTATTTCTTGTTAATGGTGTAACATCAAGCTCTGTTAACTCTCCTGAATAGGAAATATTAATCTCTTCAATAACACCTGGTGTTAAATATGTTAAGAATGTACCAAGTTTTTCAGATAAATGGAAATATGGTTCAATTTTATTCAGCAATTCTTTCGGTACAGATGGTAAGTTCACTGGATTTTTCGCTACATCTTCTGTTAAATAACGAACAACATCATGACTAACATCCACTGCTACATTTTCTTGTGCTTCTACCGTACTAGCACCTAAATGTGGTGTAGCAATAACCTCTGGTAGCTCTAATAAACGATGGTCTGTTGCAGGCTCTTCTTCAAATACATCAAGTGCTGCTCCTGCTACTTTACCTGATTTAATAGCATCATATAATGCATCTTCATCAATAATACCACCACGGGCACAATTGATAATACGGACACCATCTTTCATTTTGGCAAATGCCTCTTTATTAATTAAATGTTTCGTTTCTTTGATTAACGGCGTATGTACGGTAATAAAATCTGCAACTTTAATAACATCCTCTACAGACCCAAAATCTATACCAAGCTTATCCGCTCTTTCTTTTGTCAAAAATGGATCATACGCAATGACATTCATTCTCTGGCCTTTCGCACGAGCTGCAACTTCTGCTCCGATACGTCCCATACCAATTACACCTAATGTCTTACCTTTTAACTCAACGCCGACATGTGTTTTACGATCCCATTTCCCATTTTTCAATGCTACAAATGCTTGTGGGATTTTTCGAGCTAATGACATCAACATAGCAACCGTGTGCTCTGCAGCCGAATTCGTATTACCATCTGGAGCATTTACGACGATAATGCCATATTCTGTTGCGGCACTTAAGTCAATATTATCAACCCCAACACCTGCACGACCAATGATTTTCAAGTTAGATGCTTTACTAATAATATCTCTCGTTACTTTTGTCTGACTTCTAACCAATAACGCATCATAGTCTCCAATTTTTTCGATCAATTCATCAGGAGATAAGCCAGTATCAATATCTACTTGTACGTTATCTGCTTCACGTAACGGTTTAATTCCATCTTCACTTAACGGATCACTAATAAGAACTTTAAAAGTCACAGTTGTCCCCTCCAAAAAATATATTTCTCCACCTACTGTATTAAGTGAAACATTTCACTTAAGTCCACTTATTCCTTATTATAGCATCTTTACCCTTTTTCAGACAAAAGAATTAAGAAAATTTCGATAGTTTTTCTTTTTTACATTTTCACTATGGATAAGTTTTCTCTATCATAGCAAATTTGGTAATAATGTCAATATAAAATCGTTTATTTATTCCATATTCATTCGTGTTTTCGTGTATTTTTCTTGTTTTACGATGGGTAAAATCTAAAAATTAAGTATAAACACGAACGTTTTGTTTTTTACTACTGCGTAGAAGCGATCAGCAGCGCAAAATAGACAACGATTGCGATAAATGAAGCCGTCATTAAAAAGCCGTTGAAATATGTACCATCATCTTCATGTATCTTTCTTATAACAGCTATTAAATTATAACAAAAAACAATGGATATTATCGGCAACAGATAAAAACCGAATATTACTATGATTTCCAATCTTATCCCCCTTTTATCATTATATTTTTAAACTGATTAGAATGTTAGTACCATCCTTTTAACCTTTTCTGCCTATGAATCAGCGTATTTTATACTGTCATAAAACCTCCAGTATTAACTATTCTCCATTCGTCTTTTATTTTTCCATAACCATTTACCTATTATTTTATCAAAAACCATAATATCTCTGTAATTAAATTACTCTTAACAATAAAAAAAGCCTGAAACACACTAAAGTGCTTCAAGCTCTTTCGATTGATCAATCGTTAACGTAAGGTAAAAGCGCCATTTGACGAGCGCGTTTGATTGCCTTAGTCAATTTACGTTGATATTTTGCAGAAGTTCCAGTTACACGACGAGGAAGAATTTTTCCACGCTCAGAAACGAAACGACTTAACAAATTAATATCTTTATAGTCGATGTGTGTAATACCGTTCGCTGTAAAATAACACACTTTACGACGTTTTGCACGACCACGACGAGCTGCCATAAGTAAAAACCTCCTTTAAATTAAAATGGTAAATCATCATCGGAAATATCAATCGGTTCTCCGCTATCCTGGAATGGATTGCTCGGTTCCGCATTTCCTTGGTTATTTGAATTATTTTGGTTAAATTGATTTTGGTTTGCTTGACTCGGTTGGTTCTGATTTTGATTATATCCTGATGGACCTTGCATATTGTTAGGTTGTCCACCTGGTGCTCCACCTTTAGATTCCAAGAATTGAATCGATTCAGCTAATACTTCTGTAATAAAAACTCTTTTACCTTCTTGATCATCAAAGCTTCGAGTTTGTATACGACCGTCTACACCGATAAGACTTCCTTTATTCATATAATTAGCAAGATTTTCTGCCTGTCTACGCCAAACTACACAATTAATGAAGTCTGCTTCTCGCTGACCTTGCTGATTAGTAAAAGGTCTATTACTAGCTATTGTAAAATTAGCTACAGCAACACCATTCGGTGTATAACGTAAATCAGGATCTCTCGTTAACCTGCCGACAAGCACGACACGATTTAACATCAGAACCACTCCTTATTATTGATCGTCTTCACGAATTGCCATGTAACGTATAACGTCATCAGAATATTTCGCTTGACGGTTAAATTCGTTAATAGCTGCTTCATCACCAGCAAAGTTGATTAACACGTAATATCCATCACGGTGATCGTTGATTTCATAAGCAAGACGTTTCTTACCTAATTCTTCAACTTTTTCGATTTCCGCTCCATTATCTGTAAGGATACCATTGAAACGCTCGATTAGAGCAGTTTGTGCTTCCTCTTCGATATTTGGGCGGATGATGTACATAATTTCGTATTTATTCATCCGTTTACACCTCCTTTTGGTCTTGACGGCTCTATTTCTTTGAATAGAGCAAGGAGTAACATTTTCATTACTCACGATATCATATTATAACAAATTATTCCCATTAAATCAAATATTATTTTGCTCTATTCTAGGATTCCTCTAGCTTACACATTGAAACGGAAATGCATAACATCTCCATCTTTCACAATGTACTCTTTTCCTTCTAATCTTACTTTACCGTTTTCCTTAGCAACCTGCTCTGATCCAGCTTCCATTAAGTCATCATAAGAGACTGTTTCAGCACGAATAAATCCTTTTTCGAAATCACTATGGATAATTCCTGCTGCTTGTGGTGCTTTAATCCCTTTTGTGAATGTCCATGCTCTTACTTCTTGTTCACCTGCTGTAAAATATGTTGCTAAACCAAGAAGGTTATATGTTGCTTTAATTAACTGATCTAAACCAGATTCAGCGATACCCAGTTCTTCTAGGAACATTTCTTTCTCTTCTCCGTCTAACTCTGCAATTTCAGACTCTACTTTTGCACTTACAACAATTACTTCCGCTTCATCTTTCTCAGCGAAATCTTTTACACGTTGTACATATTCATTACTATCTGCATCTAGTAATTCATCTTCTCCAACATTGGCAACATATAAAACAGACTTACTTGTTAATAGATGTAGACCTTTAACAAGTTTTTGTTGTTCATCATTGAAAGATACGGCACGTGCTGGCTGTTCTTCTTCAAATGCCTCTTTTAATTTCGCAAGCACTTCAAACTCCGCCATTGCTTCTTTATCTTTTTGTTTTGCCATTTTTTCTACTCGTTGGATACGTTTTGAGACTGTTTCTAAGTCTGCCAAGATTAGCTCTAAATTGATTGTTTCAATATCAGAGATAGGATCTACTTTTCCATCAACATGGGTAATATTCTCATCCTGGAAACAACGAACAACATGACAAATTGCATCTACTTGGCGAATATGCGAAAGGAATTGGTTACCTAGTCCTTCCCCTTTACTCGCACCTTTTACAATTCCTGCTATATCTGTAAACTCAAAAGCTGTCGGAACCGTCTTTTTCGGTTTTACTAACTTAGTTAGATTATTTAATCTTTCATCTGGAACTTCTACAATCCCAACATTGGGATCAATTGTACAAAATGGGTAGTTAGCCGATTCTGCACCTGCTTGTGTTATTGCGTTAAATAACGTTGATTTACCCACGTTAGGTAAGCCAACAATTCCTGCTGTTAATGCCATATTAACTTTCACTCCTTAAGTTCTCTATAGTTGATTTTATCATTTAAGTTCTAATATGGAAAGCATTGTTACACAAGACTTTGAATAAGATGAAGTTTATTATTTAGTGCCCATTTATAAGCTTGTTGTCTGATTTGGGCAACTACTGGACAACAAGCTTATAATGTTCACATAAAAAAACGGCCACTCTTTATTTTGGGCCGTGATTTTTAGTATTATGCTGTTTCTTGTAATTTTTGAAGTTCTTTAATATTTACTTGTTTCTCTAAATAATCGTATTCCTTTAGAATCTTTATTAGTTGTTCCGCAGCGCACTCTTTTGTATACAAATCGTCATCTAGTAAGGACAGCACAACTTCCAGTACATCTTTGGTTACGCCATATCTCTCAAGTAATGTAATAATATCAGTTTTCATTGATTAAGGATGCTCCTCTCTTTGTTTTTTGTTTGAAACTATGATTCTATCTCTATGTTGTCCATATTGAAGTAATGTTAAACAAGGGTAACGCAACTTTGCGCTTACCCATATAAAAGTGGGGTTGCGCAATTATCAGCAACCCCACTCAATAAATACGTTATGATATTTGTTCTGTTATCTGCTTTTCAACGTTAATTAAGGCTTGATAAAATCCTAGCGCCATTTCTTCATCATTTACATCTTCTAAATGAAAATTGATATAATTCATAGCACCATTTACATTTTTGATAATATGCACATTCATATCATTAGAAATAGTTTTTGGATTATTATTTGCCATGTCTCTATGCGCTTGCCAAAATTCAGCAAACATGTAGTGGATACCAGGTTCTTCAATTCGATTTAACCGATTCACATAAGGCATAACATCATCGCTAGGAGCAACCCCAGTACATGACCATTTTGATTCATGATTATACTTGGTCCATTGGCCCTTTTGAAACATACCTAAGCTTGCTTTTCCCTTTTTATCAAACCCTACCAAAGACACCACCAATCCACGTTCATCATCTAAATACTTATGCCAAGAAGGATCTTTTTTATTAATTAGTTGTTGATGTATTTTTTTAGCGTGACGTAAACAATCGTCAAGATTATCCGTTTCTTTTACACGCCCACTTAATTCCTTTAATAACCATTGTCCCCATTCTTTTATACCTCCAGAACGATAAAGCACTCGGTCTGTTAACTTTACGATTTTGTTATTTCTGCTTGGTAGTGATATAGGTTTACCATTTACACCGTTTCCACTAAAATCTTTGTACTTCACAACTTTGCTATCAGAAGTGCATACGATAGCATTATTTAATACATGAGCACCTTCAAATATTAATGTCATACAGTTACCGCCTTCCCTTTATTATTAAAAAGATCCATAAGTCTGTTACTAGGCTTTTCTTTTCTACCTTCTACAACCTTGTTAGGTGTGTAGGTTTTTCCGCAGTTCAAACTTGGTATATTAGGGATGTCGGGGAAACCAATATTCATACTTTCTCCCCCAAACTTCGGTACCCACGATGGTATTGTAGGGGTTGAGATGTTAATGCTACTAATAGCGTTCAACATTCCGTTGATAGCACCAATCACTCCGTTTATAGCGCCTTTGATTGTGTCAATAATGCCATTCCAAATGTCGCTTGTAGTGCCACTAATCGCTTCCCATGCGCTTGTGATGGTGTCTTTTATTCCATTAAACACGCTTGATACACTAGACTTCAATCCATCCCATATACCTGTGACTGTTGACTTTATGCCATTCCATACGCTTGACGTAACACTTTTTATCGTGTTCCACACGGTTGATATAAGGCTTTTAACAAAGTTTAAACGATTCATAAACAAGGATTTTATACCATCCCATGTAGTCGTGAAAAACGTTTTAATACCTTCCCAGACGGATGAAGTAATTGATTTTATTGCCTCAAAGGTTTTAGTAAAGAACACCTTAATAGCCGTCCACGTTACAATTGCATAATCTTTTATTGTATCCCAATTTTTATAAAGTGCGACACCTATAGCAATTAATGCCCCGAAGGCTGCCGCCACTGCCAACGCTGGCAAAGATATACTCGATATAACAATTGCTAATGACGCACCCAATGAAATAAGAGGTGGCAAGGCTACAGCTATAGCCGTAAAGATACCCAGTATTTTTTGCGTTGCTGGTGAAAGGTCCATAAACCATTGCGCTAACTCTATCACCCTATCAGCCAATGATTGAATAGCAGGAACAAGCATACCAACGATTTGATCTTTGTGTTGATTAAACAGTTCAAATAATGGTTGTAATGCTTGCCCCATCACATTGAATAACGTAAATTTTAAGTTGTCCCATTCTTTTCTGAATTCGTTCATTTCGTTTAATTCGTCATTACTGAATGGTACGTCAATTTCTTGCATGATTTGATCAAGGTTCATGCCTTTGCCTTCTAATTCACTGATAAGAGGCAGCATTTCAGCCATATTCATTTGGTTTGCAAAAGCTCGCCTGTCTGCATCTTCTAATTCAAGCATGGTATCTACAACTTGTCTCATTTGTTGGTCTGGATCCATCTTCTTAAAATCATCTACATTTGTTCCCATTGTTTCAAACGCTTTTGCTAATCTTGGTGATAAATCACTACCTCTTTCCAATTGTTTATTAAGGTTTAATAAAGAATTAGAAACAATCTCTGTATCCACCCCAGCATCAGTCGCCACTTGGCGCCAACGTTGCAATTCATCTGTTGACATTCCTGTTTTAGATGCCGTATCAAGCATTTGGTCAGCAAACTCACCGTATTTAATCATGGCAGCTCCTGCTGCCGCACCTACTCCCAAAAATGGGGCAGTAACAAATGCTGTCATCTGTCCACCAATCTTTTGAAGTCTCTTAGCGCCATTTTTAACTTGGCTTTGCATACCTTTTATACCACGTTTTACTGGCTTGTCATCTAAACTTGTCGATATAGTGATTTTTCCATCACTCATGTAAACACTCCTTTCTGAAATAAAAAAAGAGGCATCCACTCACGCTAATTTGCGTAGAGTAAATGCCTCGATTGTTTCGATAGCTTTTTATTTAGTTTTTACTGTATAATTGATCTCATAAAGAATTGGTTTCCCATCTTGCCATGTAATGACCTGTTTTC
This sequence comes from Gracilibacillus pellucidus, assembly GCF_033949965.1. NCBI lineage: Bacteria > Bacillati > Bacillota > Bacilli > Caryophanales > Bacillaceae > Gracilibacillus > Gracilibacillus pellucidus. Next base: position 456,875 of record NZ_JAWZSR010000002.1, read on the forward strand.
CAAATCCATGGGGTGGCGTATCTACTTTTGTTTTCACGCCATCCTTGACCATGTAGACTGCATTATCTTCACTCATTAATACATCACACCTTTTTGCTCTAATTCCTTCACTTTACCATTTAGCCAATCTAATATATCGTTTATCACATCTGCTACTTGATCTAAATCGTTATCAGTAGATTGGTAGATTGTTTTAAATGATCCTTTGCCAAAGAACCCATCTAAAGCATACTTACTAGCTTGATACACCTTATTTCTATCACGATCAGTTAATTTGTGTTCAGGCTTTTTAAGAAAACTCTTAATCATTAATTGATACTTGTCCGTTATTTCAATATACTTTTTGATGCTCGCAACATCATAATATAACTTATAATCATTTCCATTCACTTCAAACTCTTGATATGGTTTATTCATTAATTCACCTCCTTCCAGTAATCTAAATCACGTATTACAATTGCCTGTTTATACTTTGGATCTTGTAATTCCTTTTCGAGTTCTTCCTCACTTCCATGTGTGCAATTTTCATGATCCCCAACACGAAAAATATAAATCTTTTCATCCTTAACCCTGTGCTTTTGTTCCAACTTTCTTAATCTCGCTTCTAAGCTTATCATTCTAGAATGACCTCGATAATATCGCTTATATCGACTTCTTTATTAGCTTTCTTTGGTTTTCTTGTTGTCTTTGAACCATCTTTGTTATGAGTGACTGTACTTATACCTAGCATATCAGCAATTTTCAATGCTTTGTCATAGGCTTCTTTATATTCTTTTGACATTAACCATCACCTTCCAATTGCGATTCAATTGCTTTTAATCTCTCGTCAAAGTCACCATCTTTTATTGCAGTTAATGCAATATTGGATAAATAGGCAATGGCTCTAGCTTTGTCGATCGGATCTAGGCCATCATCACGCCTTAAAATATTGATTTGTTCCTGCATTAATGTTTTAATATGTTGCGGTCTATTAATGCGTTTATCTTTCATAACATGCCCCCCTACCTTAAAAATGTTGATATGATGATATTTTGCAGGATTTTAGCATGACATTTTGTGTACTAAAACCCTGCTTTAATAGTCATGTTTTAGGCTGTTTTTCTGCCATTTTTGTGTAGTTTTATAAGCAAATCTGGAATTGTTTTTCTATCATCTATTTCGTGTGCATTATTGATCTGTTCCATTATCTTCATACCTCGGATATAAGCAGAGTTTTTAAGGTATTTTTTCTCTAGTCGTTTCAAACGAGATTCAATACTCATACACTCACCCTCTTATTGATACTTATTCATGACATTTGCAAAAGCATCATCACCTAATTCTTGTTGATATTCAGCCTCTTGTTGCTCGTATGATTCAAGGTCTTTCTGATAATCCTTTTGCATAGCGTTCAATGTGTTCTGTTGGTATTCGCGTTCCAGTTCTTCTACTTGCGCTGCCTTCATAGGATTAGCTTCTAATTGGATGTAAGCATTAATATAAGCCGGCGCGTTCAATGATTTGTTTTCCACTTCATCTTTCATTTTAGGATATAGACCTTTAGCATTGTCTTTATACTGGTGCAATAATCTTCTTTCAAGGCTTGCGTTTCGTTGTTCCATAATTAATTTGCGCATTAATGATTTTTCGCTTGCCCCTTCAAATTCCGCCTTAGATAATTTGTCTTGCACTTCCTTTTTACCCTTGTTCAGTAATTCAGTAATTTTAGTATGGTGCTCTTGCTTTTCTCCATCTCGTTTTTCTTTGATCTCATTAATTTGTTGTTGTTTATACCCTGGGGCATACTTATCATCATTTTCAATTTGCTTGATTTGTGCATTATACTTTTCTACCACTTTAAGCTTTGATTTACGTAAATCCTTAATTCTTGAAATACTCATATTAATCATTCTCCTTTTTTAATTGGTTTATATAAACTGGTGCAAACAATGCCACTACTTCTACAATGGCGTTATCTTCTGAAATACCTCTTAATCTAGCAATTTCTTTTACGTCACGTTCTAATTGAGCAGTATCTACTTTCTGCAATTCATCACCTCATATTTTTGTATGTTATATACATTTATAGTTAACATAATGTTTATTTTGGGAAGTTGTTATATTTTAAAACCCTTGATATATAAGCCTTTTAAAAACGTTCTTTTTTATTGTTTATGCAACATTTTATACATTGTTGTTTTCTCAAGGTTTTTACCCTTTTAGAGATCACTTAGTTAAATCCGATTTTGCATGAAATCCTGCATAAATGACTATACTTTTTAACTTGTACACTCTGGGAGATTTATTGCCATATACTTATCGTTCAATATACCACCTCCTTTCAATATTAATAACGAACATTACTATTAGAACTTACCTCATTTTGTTTACGTATAAAAGGTATCGTTCAGCTTTTTTTATAACCTCTTCAAAGGTATTGACTTCTGCTATTACTTTTGTACTTATTGCTTTTTTGCGCCCTTTATGATATGTTTCTCGCCATGCATGCCATTTGTTATCTATCAACTCTATATAAGCTTCACTATAACGGCTAACAGACTGATTGTAGAGTAAGCCACTTATGCCGACCATAAAGCCTATTGACTGAGCTTGTTCATCCCGTCGTAATGATTCTATCAACCCTTGTTTGTGATCCACTATATGAGTTTTAAGGTAGCCTGGAAGATGCTTACCTCTTGTAATTCTTAGATTGTCACCTTCCAGGTAGAATTGATGTCCTAACGCCTCTGCATATTCCAGTAGTTTTATAACTTCTGTCATATAATCAAGTCCTCATCATCATTTTTAGAATTAGAAATGAAATTATCGTCATTATCGTAACTATCGTCACTAACGTTGATTTCATGCGGTTTATAAGGTGACGATGTTTTTTCATCATCGTAACCTAGTGACGATATATCGTAACCATTTGAATTATCGTAACCATTATCGTAACCCTCAAAATGTTGATTTATAGCCTTCGGTGACGATGGTAACGTTGTTGACGATATTTCACCCACCTTCTCTAATCGTAAGGTTTTATTCTTTCTACTTTCATATTCAACATAAATAATATCTTTCTTTTTTAATGCAGGGTTGATACGCCTTAAACGATTTCTAACACTTCTGCTTGTTGGCCATGCTTTTGATGACTTTGTACGCTCATCAACAAACCTTGATAATTCACCTAATAGCTGTGAAGCGTTACCGATCCATTTATTTTCGTGTTTCATTAACTCTAATACTGAGCTGGCGAATGGATCGCTTTCTAAGCCTTGATCTATGGCTTTCTCACGATTACCAGTATATATTTCCATAAACTCACCCTTTGACCAATTAAGAGCCTTCTCTGCTGCGGTTATCCATAGTGCAAAGTCTGCCATTCTCGGCTTACTAGATAGTTTCGTATGAGGTAACTCATTTAATGCTTGGCTTGCCACGGTACATAATGCTCCTAATATAGATGGTCTTATTTCCCGAAATTCTTTCCAGAAAGTCTTTTCATCTTTTCTTTTTTTTTCTTCAATACTAGGAAGGTGCAAAACTATGGATCTATCAAGTAAGTCTTGTCTATGACCTATATCATCGATCCCATTTAAAATAGTAGGTCTCATAATTTGGAATACCGCTTCCTCATCATCCGTATATAATTTGCGTGTCGCAAGACCTCCACCTGTCGATACCTTAGCAAGCGCATCACTCATTTGATTAGATAGTCCACTTAAATTATCGAATGCTAGTATCCATGTATTATTAGCTGCAATAGACAAGTCTTTTTCTTCTTTTGGCAATGCCCTCAATGGAAGGGAAGAAGGATCTATTAATGCCCTTAATACCTTTGTCATGTTCGATTTACCACTTCCTTGTTCGCCTTGGATAGTTAATATAGGAAATGGGTTGTTTTCCTTAAACGTTGACAACAAATATGCTATAATTAGCTTATAATCATAGTCGTTATCGTAATTGATGAACGGCTTTAAATTTTCTATCACTCCATCAGGTGTAGGCGTTGGCAATGGTTGCATGATTTTAGACCTCTTAAAATAAACAGGAGGATCATCAACTACTCGCCAACCTTTTTTATTGATCTCTATTGCTTGCCAACTCTCATTACATAGGTCTACATAGATTTTATCCTCTAATTCAGCTACTCTTACATGAACCTTTTCTTGTTTGCCATAGATTTTAGACTTAGCTTCAAGCACTCGTAAGGCATCTTCCATAGCTTGTGAACCAGGGGCTTTGTCTTTATCTTTTGATAGATTCAAATATCTAATGGTTAGAATATGCTTAAAATCTTGTGTTCTTATTGGCCATACTTCATGATGCTCATGGACTTTTACACGAGCATAGGAAGTTCCTTGTTCGTCATAAAAGAATTGCATATCAGAGGCTAAACCAACTATGATTTGTGATTGAGTTTTCTTCTCTTCTTGTTCTGCTTCTTGCTCTTGTGCCTTAGCTAGCTTATCTACGTTGTCCAATGTTAGCCCCCTTTCAGACTTCTGCGCTTTAATTCCTTTCCAGCTATGCTATTAATAATCTTATTTAATTCCCCACCTTCTAGTGGTGGATCTACTTTTGTATTCCATAGATGCATGATTTCAACTACTAAACTAGGATCTACGTATCTTCTAAACAAATGGCCTGCTAACTGTGCAGCAGCATTATTCCTGGTTCCTTCACTCGTATGATGAAAGATATCAATCCAATGAGAAGAAGGTTTCTTTTGATACTCTTTTTCTTTTGGTTTACTCGCTAATTGAATTAACCATTCTGGCGCCTTTGCTATCTGTGTAACAATCGGCTTTGATGAATACTCGTACTCATATTTATTGCCATTAGGATGCGTACTAGGAGGCAATACGATATATTTACCATCCCCTTGTACATCAACGCCCTCGTAGCTTTCTAATTTGCTCTTATTGATGCGTTCATCATATTGAAAGAAGAAATGTTGTCCACCTCCGCCAGTAAGGCTTAAAACGGTATCGGGTAAATCCTCATAATCATGTTGCAATTCTTCAAGCGACACATCACCTCTATTACGAGGATCTATATCCAATACGACTACATCATTAATTTTTCCAGTAGGTAATCCTATACCTGCACTTGGATGCTCTGTATACCAACGTTTTATTTGTTCCACATTATTACTAGCATCTTTAAAGCCGTGTTGTGTAATTGGCTTTTTTGACTTATAATAGATAGGAAAGATCGACCAACCTAACATTTGCGAATAGGCTATTGCAGCGTTTAGATTGGCACTCTGTTCAGGTACGGCAATACCTGGACTTTTTTTATTGCTCATCTTCCATCACTTCTTGCATTTGTTTATCAATCCATTCATCAATAGCATGACGTTTAAAGAGAATACGCCTACCGATTCTAAAATGGACTAACGCCTTTTCTCGTACCATTTTATACACCATATCAGTGCTAATTCCTAAATACTCTGCCACTTCTTCAACAGTTAAGGTACTTCTTTTAATTGGCTCTAATTGTGGTTTAAATGCCTCCATATCAATGGCCTCCAACCTTATGATTTTCTCTTAGATCAAGTATTGCTGCATGTAATTCTATATGGTCAATTAACAAGGAATAAGTCTTCTTCAAATGGTTTGCCATGCTAATTGGCTCACCAATTTCAAATTTTCTTATCCTAGTTGAACTAGTGCCCAATAATTCAGCTGCTCGATTAAGTGTTAAACCAAGTTGATTACGTTTCTTTCTAAAATATTGCCCTTCTTCATTCCACTTTACATAGTTATCAATAAGGAATTGTTCCTTTCTTTGTTCGTTACTCATATTTTGTTTCATTAGCTTATCCCCCCTAAACTGGTATGTTTTAAGAATTGCAACAATGGTGAAATGTCATGACTATTTTCTTTCAACCATTTGAGTACTTCTTCTAAATCAACGGAACCATCCTTATTTATTTTTAAGTCCTGCTTCAATTTCTTCTACCTCCCTTACTGGCAAATCTTGAATATACTTATATTCTTTAAGAAACAAAACTAAATCCCTAGCTGCATCATTTTTAGAATAAAGATGATCGCTCGCTAGCATTGAAGCAACCATTAAAATCTTTGCCGATACTTCTGCTTTTTCTTGTAATTCCAATAATGACATTGCCATTAGTTAACCCTCCTAAATTAGATTTTCGAGAACCGTTTGCACTTCGCCAAATAAATGCTTTTCTAAAACGTTGATTGCTTCTACATACACTTGAAGCTCTTCTTTTGTAGTTACACCATCATGATAGAAACTGATTTCTGCATACAAATGCGCTTTTAAAGAATTAATAGCATGATCCATTTTTATACCTCCTTTCGAATCCCTTCACCTAATGCCTTAATATGATCTATTAATGCTTTTGCTCTTGGATCTTCATCTTGCTCATCAATAACAACCTTCAAAGCATTTGCGAATTCTTTATCTATTGTGGATGATCGCATTTGTTACGCCTCCTTTAAACTATTGTTATCTACTACATATTTCCTTTTGGCTTTTTCTATTGATTCAAAGACTTCTTTCTTTTTCTCTTTAGACATTTCCTTTCGTAATAAACGACTAAAATTGCCATCAGATATCCCATATTCTTCTGCTACTTGCCAGTATTTTAAATTTGCTTCACCAATCGCCTTGCGAATATCCTTATTTCGCACTCTATCACTCCTCCCTTTTGTTGTTGTTTCCTTTTGGCAACTTTATAATATCATATCGGTTTCCTTTTGACAACAACAAAAAAATAATTTATTATTATTTCAACAACAACAAAGGAAACGAGGTGATATTATTGTCTTTTGGTGAAGAAATAAAAGAGATTAGAAATACTAAAAAGCTTACTTTAGATGAATTAAGTAAGCGGACAGGCTTATCTAAAGGTTACTTATCTAAATTAGAAAATGGAAAAAGGGATATCCCAAAAGCTGAAACTATAAAAAGATTAGCTGAAGGGCTGGAAGTTAGCTCTTTTGAACTGCTTTATGATGCAGGACATATAAGCAAAGAAGATGTTCAAAAAAAGATTCAAGATATGGCTACAAAGATGCAAAATATATCAAGAGAATTAATAGATCAAACTGAAGAATACCTTAATATACCTAACCTAAAAGAGTTTTTGATTCAAGATAATAACATACGGTGGGAGAATCAACCTCTTAGTATAGAAGATAGACAAAAAATAGTTGATTTTATTCAAGAAAAAGTTGTGGAAAAGCAAACTAAACGCTTAGTAATTGAATTTGAGGATGGTAAACCTGTGTCAAGAACAGAAAATTTTGATAACAATTCTAAAAAGGAGGAGTAAAATGGCTGGTCACATCCAAGATAGAGGAAATGGCTCTTTTTTATTAGTGTACCATGTTGGCTATGATTCAAATGGGAAGCGAATTAGAAAAACTAGGACAGTTAAAGCTAAAAACTCAACGGAAGCTAAGAAGAAACTAGCTGCATTTGTAACGGAAATTGAAACTGGTCAATACGTTGCCCCTTCTCATACTCGTTTTGGTGATTATGTGGAGGTATGGAGGAAACAAGCACAAAAGAAATTAGCACCTACCACACTTCAAACATATAACTATGCTATAGATAAGAGAATACTCCCCTTTTTCTCCCATTTTAAGATGGAAGATATAACTCATGTTCATCTTAATGGTTACATTGAAGATTTAGAGGAAGAAGGACTGGCAAGCTCTTATATTAAAAAGCAAATCAATATTTTAAGTAATATCTTTGACTTGGCTCTTAAGAATGAAGTCATAAAAAAGAACCCTACCGAAAAAGTAGAATTACCAAAAGTAAATAATAAAGAAGGACAAGTGTATAACTCTAAGGAATTAAAAGAATTATTCCAGTTATTAAAGAAAGAAAACAACAAGCAACAAGTATTAATTGTGAAGTTAGCATTAAAAACTGGTATGCGTAAAGGTGAATTATTGGCTCTTACATGGGATGATGTAGATTTTAATACAAATACGATCCATATTAGAAGGTCATTAGGCTACACTAAAACAGATGGCTATATTTTAAAAGAACCAAAAACAAAAGGCTCTATTCGTAAAGTAGCACCACCTAGAAAGCTAATGGAAGAATTAAGAAGGCATAAGCTTAAGAAAAGCACTGAACGCATTGAAGCAAAGGAATTATGGCAAGGTGGACAGCATTTCTTTGTATTCTCTACTGATTTAGGTAAACCTTTCTTTTTAGATGTGCCTAGTACTTGGTGGAAAAGATTTCTCGAACGTCATAACTTTAAAAAGATAAGATTCCATGATTTACGTCACACTGCTGCAACGGATTTAATAAACAAAGGGGCGAATATCCACTCTATTTCTAAAAGGCTCGGACATACGAATATAAGTACCACCTTAAATATATATGGACATTACTTAGAGGAAGCAGATCAAAAAATTGCAGATATGTTAGATGAGGATTATATTTAGGCACCATATAAAATGGTGTTTTTTCTTTGCTTTTTTTAAGAACAAACGTGCGTTAAATTTCAAATGGGCAACAATTGGACAACAAATAAACCTACTTTATAATATCTATAAACAAATAAAACAACTAAAACCCTTGATAAACAAGCATTTCAAGGGCTAGTTATTTTGTGAAGGCAATCAGCGACTTTCACCCCTTAAGGATTCCGTCCATATGAACGTATCAGTCATACCAATTATAGTGATACTTCTTTGAATTGACAAGTTATTAAAAAGCGAAAATCAAGGGTTTCCTCCCCTTGATTTTTTACTTTACTCTTATAAAAAATGCATATTCCTCCTATAACCTATCAGAAAAACACATATGTTTCACGTGAAACAGTTTATTCTTGGTGCTCAAGTACTTGCTTCATCTTTTGTTCAAATCGTTTTCGTGGCAACATCACACTGTGACCACAGCCTTCACATTTAATTCGAATATCCATACCCATGCGGATTATTTTCCAGCGATTTGTCCCACATGGATGCGACTTTTTCATTTCTACTATATCATTCAACTGAAATTCTTTGCGTTCCATGTTATCACCTCAATACTTACACAATCTTATTGTATTATTATATTAGATTCTTTTGTAAAAAGGAAATAGTAAGATAGCACAAAGTAAATAAAGATTCACAATTCCATATATCGGGTATAAAAGGGCAATTAAAGTGGAAAAACCGATTTTTGTTAATGGTGTTACAACAATTAATAAAACGAAAACAATCTTCCACATATGAACCTTAAAAAAGCCTGCTATTCTCGTAACAAGGCCTAAAACACTGGAGATAGCGGTAGTAAAAATGGCACACCATAATAGAATTGACATTAAAATATACGTATAATCAGGATAATTCTTTAATATCGCAAATAAGGGAATTTCATATAAAATGATGATTTCTGAAATTTGAATAAGTGAATTATTATATAAAAGAGAGGTAATTCCCAGTACTAATCCACTCCCTACACTCGCAATAATAATTTCCCCGTTTGTTTGCACCTTATCCCCTACAGCTCCTAAAACAGCTAAAATTGATAAAATATTCAAAGCTGTAAACGTAAACGATGCTGTCCAGTTTGCCTGTTGATCCATCGATAAAATAAAGGACAATTGCTCATCAATGGAATAAATAACTAAAATGGATAATAAACCGACAATTAATAAAGGTAACAAAATAACATTGAACGTAACCACACCATTAATTCCTTTAATAAAAATAATGAAGATAAAACATACAATAAAGATGATTCCTGCCCATTTTGATAATTGAAAAGCTTCAAAAGTTGCCCCACTTCCCGCTATCATGATAACTAATGTAGAAAGAAGATATAAAAAGATCAATATATCATAAAAACGCGCAATTTTTTTCCCTAAAAGAATCTCTAATAATGAAAAATAATTGGATGTTTGATGTTGATAGCTTACTTTCATAATAATGCCTACAGAACAGATAAACATAATCGTAAATAAGACGATAGCAAGTCCACTTTCATGACCAAAGAACTGCCATAGCTCCCTTCCTGAGGCATACCCAGCACCTATCATCGTTCCAATAATCAAAAACATCCATTTAAAACCCGATTTCCACATATCTCTGCCCCCAGAAAAAGCATTATATATAGTAAAAATATGCTTCCTTGGACAAAGGTATGAGAAAAATCTATATACAGTAATGAAAAAGGAACAAACCGAGGAAAAACAGTTTGTTCCTTTCAAAAATATGCTAGTACATATTTACAAAAAAGCCATAACCAAAATAAAACAAGATAAATACAAATATTGCTGGTAAAAAGTCTCCTATTTTTATTTTAGTGATGTTTAATATATTCAAGCCTATTGCTAAAATTAATAAGCCGCCAATGGCTGTTACTTCGTTAATAAATCCATCTAATATCGATGCAGGTAACCATTTATTAATTTGAACAGCCAGTAGTGCAATGGTTCCTTGATACAGCACTACTGGAATGACAGAGAAAATAACACCATATCCTAGTGTTGTTGTTAATACAATTGCCAAAAAACCATCTAAGAAGGACTTAGTAAATAATACTTCATGGTCACCACGTAAACCACCATCAAGTGCACCAACAATAGCCATCGCGCCAATAACAAAAATTAACGTAGCAGTAATAAACCCTTCTGTAATATTACTGTCACCCTTCTCATTAAATCGCTTTTCTAATTTTTGGCCAACTAGATTTAATTTATCCTCCAATTGTACTCCCGCCCCAATAATGGCCCCTACTAATATACTGAGTAAAATGAGAATAATATTATCTGCTTGTATAGCCATCTGTATACCAATCAATACGATTACTAAACCTATTCCTTGGAGTGCTGTTGTTTTTATCTTTTCTGGAATATTTGTGAAAATAAGCCCGATAACCGTACCGATAATGATTGCTAATCCATTTACCAATGTTCCTAATAACACCATTTTTAGTCTCTCCTAGCTGTATTTTTGTATAAAAAAAATCTGATTATTTGCGACCCGCAAACAATCAGACCTATTCTTACTCCATCTTATCCAATATGCGATTGAGATCATCTTCAGAAAAGAATTCTATTTCAATTTTCCCTTTCCGTTTACCTTTGTTAATTTTTACATTGGTACCAAAGAATTCTTTTAGGTGATTTTCCTTCTCTGTAATAAAAATATCTTTTTTGGGTTTCTTCTTTTTCTTCGGTGCCTTATTATTTAATTCATTAATTAGCGCCTCTACTTGGCGTACATTTAACTTCTCCGTCACGATACGATTAACGACAGGGTTGATATGTTTCTTATCTTTTAGCCCCAATAAAGCTCTACCATGTCCCATCGAAATAGATCCGTTATTAATTTTCGTAATAACATCTGCTGGTAAACTGAGTAAACGAACTAAATTGGCAATATGTGATCTACTTTTACCTAACCGTTTCGAAAGTTGATCTTGTGTAATATTTAGTTCATTGATTAACCGATCATATGCAGTTGCTTCTTCAACTGGTGTTAAATCTTCTCGCTGGATATTTTCTAATAAAGCTAATTCCATCATTTGTTCATCTGTTAAATCTTTGATAACTACTGGAATGGTACTTAATTGTGCCTCTTTTGCAGCTCTGTATCTGCGCTCTCCTACTACAATTTCGTAACCTTTAATACTTTGTCGAACAATTAATGGTTGAAGAATTCCATGCTGTAAAACAGATTCTTTTAATTCTTCAATCGCATCTGCTTCAAACACTTTACGTGGCTGATAAGGATTAGGGCGACATTCTTTTAATTCTACTTCCACTATCTTATCTGAAGATTTTTCCTCGACCACTTCATCAAATAAAGCGTCTAAGCCTCTACCAAGTCCTCCTTTAACCACCTGCAATCACTTCCTTTGCTAAATCAAGGTACACTTCTGCCCCTCTAGATTTAGAATCATATGTTAAAATTGGTTTCCCATGGCTCGGTGCCTCACCTAATCGTACATTACGCGGTATCACTGTTTGATAAACTTTATCCTGGAAGTATTTTTTCACTTCTTCGATAACTTGTAAACCAAGATTTGTCCTTGCATCTAACATAGTAAGAAGGACACCTTCAATCATAAGCTGTTTATTTAAATGTTTTTGTACAAGACGAATCGTATTTAATAGCTGACTCAAACCTTCTAATGCATAATACTCACATTGTACAGGAATTAAAACAGTATCTGCAGCAGTAAATGCGTTTATCGTTAATAAACCTAATGATGGTGGACAGTCAATGATCACATAATCATAGTTATCTTTTATACTATCAATTGCTTTTTTTAAGCGTGCTTCACGTGAAATAGTAGATACTAACTCTATTTCCGCACCAGCTAATTGAATCGTTGCAGGAATAAGTTCTAAGTTCTCTATAGTTGTCTTTTCGCATACCGTACTTGCTTCCACATCATCTACTAATACATTATATATACATTGATTGACATCCGCTTTATTTACTCCTATCCCACTAGTAGAATTACCTTGTGGATCAATATCAACAAGTAATATTTTTTTATTAAGATGTGCTAAGCTAGCACTCAAGTTTACAGAAGAAGTCGTTTTACCAACGCCACCCTTCTGATTTGCAACGGCTATTACTTTACCCAATGCTGTCACCTACCTCTTGCGTCATTTCCTTATATTCTATCACTTTTTTCATCAAAGAATAGCAATTTTTCTGCCTTTTTATTAAAAAACAACCCATCTTCCTAGCCGATAAAGATGGGTTCTGTACACATAATCATTTTTTCTTAGGAATTTTGATTGTTATCTGATAAAAATCATCATGATCCTGCTCATCAGTCTCTAAGTCTATCCCAGTATCGGTTACCATGTTTAATGACTGTCTAATCGTATTCATCGCAATTCGCATATCTTTATTAACACCTTTTAGACGTGGCTTTTTGGCTGGCTTTTTCTTTTCTGTCAAAAGCCTATTAATTTGTGCCTCTGTTTGTTTTACATTTAAATCACGTTCAATGATTTGCTCTAAAACTTTCAACTGAAGCTCTTCTTCCTTTAACGCAATTAATGCACGCGCATGTCTTTCGGTAATTTTTTTCTGTAAAATTGCTTGCTGAACCTGTTCTGGTAGTTTTAATAATCTCATTTTGTTAGCGATAGTAGACTGACTCTTACCTAATCGTTGTGCTAAAGCTTCCTGTGTTAACTCATGCATATCAATTAATTTTTGATAGGCAACAGCTTCTTCGATTACTGTAAGTTCCTCACGTTGTAAGTTCTCTATTAATGCTACGGATGCTGTTTCCTTATCCGTCATCTCACGGATAATTACTGGGACCTTCTCCCATTCTAATGTTCTAGCTGCTCGCCAACGTCTCTCACCAGCAATAATTTCATATTTATCTTCTTCATTCTCGATTGGGCGGACAACAATTGGCTGAATCATTCCATGAGTATGTAGAGTTTGAGCTAGTTCTTTGATCTTTTCTTCATTAAAAATAGATCTAGGTTGATAGCGATTCGCCTCAATATGATCAATATTAACGAACACAACTTCATCTTGGAAACTATCTTGTTCCTCTACCAAGTCATTATCCGCTTTATCACCTAATCCAAAAATACGACCAAATGGGTGTAACATAATAAACACCACCTTTTTTCTGCTTAACATTAGAAAAACTCAACATTTGCATAGTTTTATAGCAAGTGTCTTCATTTTTCTTACATTTTGTTCATTCAACATTTCACTAATGTCGAATTAATTCATCATAAAAAATAAAAATAATATAAAAACAATGGAAAACTTGCTTAAAAACAAACATTTAAGCAAGTCATAGAAGCCGTTATATATTCCTCATGTTTCACGTGGAACATAACTAGTAATCTGTTACTCTTATTTTATCATAAAAATAAAGAAAGCGATAAAAAATATGACTTATTTTTCATAAAATTATCATTTACAATGGGTTTTTGTTAGGTACTCCTGGTTTTCGCGGATATTTTTTCGGTGTTTTTCGCTTTTTGTCAATAATGACAATATTTCTCTCACCATCATTATTAGGAAGAGAAAAGTGTTCTACCCTCTGTAGTTTCCCACCTAATAATTCGATTGCATTTTCTGCATTCGCTAATTCTTCTTGTGCATTAGCACCTTTCATCGCAATAAATGTACCATCTGTTCGCACTAATGGTAAGCACAATTCTGCCAAAACCGACGTTCGTGCTACAGCTCGTGCCATTACAACATCAAATTCATGCCTGAATTTCTCATTTTTACCAAATAATTCTGCTCGATCGTGGTAAAAGCTTACTCCTTCTAAACCAAGCTCTGTTGCTAAGTGATTTAAAAAGGAAATTCGCTTATTTAATGAATCAACAATCGTGACATGAATATTCGGGAATAAGATTTTTAATGGGATGCTGGGGAAACCTGCCCCAGCACCCACATCACATACATGTATCTCATTCGTAAAATCAAAATAAAAAGCTGCCGTTACCGAATCATAGAAGTGCTTCCGATAAACCTCTTCTTTATCAGTGATTGCTGTTAAATTCATCTTTTCATTCCATTCCACAAGTGTGTGGAAATATATTTCAAACTGCTCTACTTGTCGCTCTGTTAATTCAATACCTTGTTCTTTTAACTGGTCTTGAAAAGACGCTACACTCATCATGCCACTCCTCTATTCATTCGATACTTTCGCTACATTTCCTTGCTCAATATAAACGAGCAAAATAGAAACATCAGCAGGGTTCACACCAGAAATTCTAGATGCTTGCGCGACAGACAATGGACGTACTTGTTTTAGTTTTTCTCTTGCTTCTGTTGCAAGACCACTAATTGCATCATAATCAATTTGATCTGGAATCAATTTGTTCTCCATTTTTTTCATTCGTTCTACTTGCTGATTTGATTTCGTAATATAACCTTTATATTTAATTTGAATTTCTACTTGTTCTTTCGCATCTCTAGCTAGCTCTCTATCAGCCGGTGCGATTTTTTCAATCACATCATACGTCACTTCAGGTCGTTTCATTAAATCATAAGCTAAAACACCATCTTTTAACCTTGTACTACCAATTTCATCAAGTAGCTCTTGTAATTGTTCTGTCGGTTTTAGACGGATACTTTTTAGACGCTCTTGCTCTTCATCAATTAATTGTTTCTTTTCTTCAAAGCGAGCAAAACGTTCATCTGAAATAAGACCGATTTGATGGCCAATGTCTGTTAAACGTAAATCTGCGTTATCATGGCGTAATAATAAACGATATTCTGCACGAGATGTTAACAATCGATATGGCTCGTTTGTTCCTTTTGTTACAAGATCGTCAATTAACACACCAATGTAACCTTGCGAACGGTCTAGAATTAGCGTATCTTTATCTAAAGCTTTTGCAGCAGCGTTAATACCAGCCATTAAACCTTGACCTGCTGCCTCTTCATAACCGGATGTTCCATTAATTTGACCTGCTGTAAATAGACCTTCAATATCTTTCACTTCTAAAGTTGGCCATAATTGAGTTGGTACTACAGAATCATATTCAATTGCATACCCAGCACGCATAATTTCTGCTTCTTCTAATCCTGGAATACTACGTAAAATATCTCTTTGTACGTATTCAGGTAATGATGTAGACAATCCTTGTACATATACTTCCTCTGTGTCGCGTCCCTCTGGCTCTAAAAAGATCTGGTGACGTGGCTTATCATGGAAGCGTACAATTTTATCCTCAATGGATGGGCAGTATCTTGGTCCTGTTCCTTTAATCATACCAGAATACATAGCAGATAAACCTAAGTTATCATTAATAATTTCGTGTGTTGTTTCATTTGTATATGTTAACCAGCAAGGAATTTGATCCAAAATCTCTTCTGTCGTTTCATAAGAGAAATGTTGTGGGTTTTCATCTCCTGGTTGTATTTCTGTTTTATCATAATTGATTGATTTATTATTCACTCGTGGTGGTGTACCTGTTTTAAAACGAACAAGGTCAAATCCTAATTCTTCTAGGTTCTCTGCTAACTTCACACTAGCTCGTTGATTATTTGGACCACTTTCATAAGAAATATCACCAATAATGACACGGCCGCGCATGAAGGTTCCAGTCGTAATAATAACAGATTCCGCTCGATATAATGCTTTTGTTTCTGTTATTACCCCTTTTACTTTCCCATCTTCTACAACTAACTCTTCCACCATTCCTTGACGAAGAGTTAAATTATCCGTTTGCTCTAACGATTTCTTCATTTCTTGAATATACAACGGCTTGTCTGCTTGTGCACGTAAAGCACGTACTGCAGGTCCCTTCGCTGTATTCAACATTCTCATTTGAATATATGTTTTATCGATTACTTTCCCCATTAATCCACCAAGTGCATCAATTTCTCGAACCACAATACCTTTGGCAGGTCCACCGATGGATGGATTACATGGCATAAATGCAATCATGTCTAAGTTTAATGTTAACATTAATGTTTTCGCACCTCGTCGTGCCGCTGCATGGGCAGCTTCCACCCCTGCATGACCAGCTCCGATAACGATCACATCAAATTTACCAGCTTCATATGTTGACATGGCTGATCCTCCTTTTTACAAATTATTTTCCTAAACAAAACTGTGAAAATAGCTGATCGATCAAGCTATCTTGCACGGTATCTCCAATTATTTCTCCGAGTAATTCCCAAGCTCTTGTTACATCTATTTGTACTAAATCAATTGGCATCTCTGCATCCATCGCGTCCATTGCATCATCCAATGCTTGCATTGTTTGTTGTAATAGCTGGATATGACGCACATTTGATACATAACTTAGATCACCACTGTCTAAATCTCCAGCAAAAAATGTATCTGCAATTGCCTCTTCTAGTGCATCCATCCCTTTATCTTCAATCAATGCAGTAGTAATAATTTTTTGATCACCAGCTAGTTGTTTCACTTCTTCTAGATCTAGCTTTTGCTCTAAGTCTGTTTTATTAACAATCACAATATATTCTAAACCTTCTACTGCTTTAAACAAGTTACGATCCTCATCTGATAATTCCTCACCATAGTTTAATACAAGCAAAATTAAGTCAGACTCTTTTAATGCTTGGCGAGAGCGTTCCACACCAATTCGTTCCACAATATCCTCTGTTTCACGAATACCAGCTGTATCAACTAAACGTAATGGAATACCACGAACATTCACGTATTCCTCAATAACATCTCTCGTTGTACCTGGAATATCTGTTACAATCGCTTTTGTTTCTTGAACAAAGGCATTCAATAAAGAGGATTTTCCTACGTTTGGTCGTCCAATAATCGCAGTTGCTATCCCTTCACGTAGTATTTTTCCCTGTTTTGCCATACTTAATAATCTCTCTACTTCAACATATACCTCTCTTGTTTGTTTCTTTAACATTTGATGCGACATTTCTTCGACATCATCATATTCTGGATAATCAATATTTACCTCAACATGTGCGACTGTTTCAATTAATTGTTGACGTAAATCTTGAACAAGTTTAGAGAGTTTCCCGTCTAATTGTTTTAGCGCAATATTCATCGCTTTATCTGTTTTAGCACGGATTAAATCCATTACCGCCTCTGCCTGTGATAAATCAATTCGACCATTTAAAAAGGCACGTTTCGTGAATTCACCAGGCTCAGCTAGACGTGCACCATGATATAAAATGTGTTCTAACAATCGATTAACAGATGCCAATCCACCGTGACAGTTTATCTCCACTACATCTTCTCTCGTAAACGTTTTTGGCGCACGCATCACTGTAACCATTACTTCTTCCATTACTTCGTTTGTTTCGGTATTAATCATCTTACCGTAATGAATCGTGTGTGAATCAACTGTTGCTAAATCTTTTCCGCTAAATAGTTTATTACTAATGGAAACTGCTTCCTCTCCACTCAACCGAACGATTGCAATCGCACCTTCGCCAATCGGTGTCGAAATCGCAGCTATTGTATCATTTTCCATTCTTTCACCCCCATTATTTACTCCATATCTATATCAATTGACTTATGCATTACATTTAGTATCACTAACTTATTAGAATATCACAAACCTCTATCACTTGAAAAGATATCCACACTTAGTTTCCCTCTTAAAATCAAAAATACTTATCCACATGTTAATATTATTACGCAAATCCAAATTATCAACAACTACTTACACAGCCTAAAAGCGATAACTTCACGTTGAAGTAGGCTTTCTTCCATTCTAATGATGATGAGTGCTGTTACAGCTCCGACAAAACACTACGCGTTCCGCGGGTACGGCTTCAGCTAATTTTTATGAAGAAGATCACTTCATAAAAATGGATCTTCAGCTCGTACTTTCCCGCAGGAGTCTACGTGTTGTGTCTCCGCTATATGATGCGTTTTACTGTTTGTGAGTGGAAATACGATGATTCATTTCCGAAAGAAATGCGCTTAATAAAAGGACATAAAATCTAAGTATTCCTCTCTCATACAATAGAGAATTTAATCAAAGCGGAGTATTCTGACGTAGCGATGAGCTTTCCACTAGCTATCAATCAGAATGAGTGAGCACTTTTTATCGAGTATTCAACATGGAGCAACGTCCACTCTCGCTTTTAGGCTGCGTAAGTGGACATATAAAAACGGGGCTGCGTGTACGATCTGATATTTGATCGTACAGCAGTCCCGTTTCATTTGTTTTTATTTTACTTTCGGTTTGATGACGACATATCGATTTGGTTCTATTCCTTGTGAATCCGTTTCGATATCTTTTCTTTGTTGCAATGCCGTATGAATAATTTTTCTTTCATATGATGGCATTGGTTCGATCTTCACTTGCTTATTGGTTTTAGCAGCCCGATCCGCTAATCGTTTTGCTAACGAAACAAGTGTCGAATTTCTACGTTCACGATATCCTTCTGCATCAATAATAACCGTATAATATTGCTCAGAATATTGATGCATCGCTAGTTGTGCCAGATATTGAATCGCATTTAAGGTTTGTCCACGTTTGCCGATCAATAAAGCAATTTGCGGACCTGCTAAATCGATTGTTACTACATTTTTATCTACCGATACATGTGTTGTAACATCTATTTGAAACTCTGCAATGATTTGTTCAACATACCGCTTCGTTTGCTCTACAGCATCAACTGATGTGGATATCGATGTTTGTTCTTCAATATCAGACGATTTTGTCGCTGGTGATTCGACTTTTGATACTTTGACGATGGCAGGTTTAGAACCAAATAAACCTAATAAACCTTTTCGCCCCTCGTCAATAATATCCACCTCGGCTTGGTCCGCTGTGATGTTTAACTGCCTTAATGCTGATTGGACCGCTGCTTCAACAGTTTGACCAGTAGCAGTTATTTGTCTCACTATTTAGCTCCTCCTGCCTTTGCCTCATCTTTCTTCATCATTGGATTTTTCACTAATAACGTTTGGAACACCATGAACAGATTACCTACCACCCAATAAAGTGCTAATGCTGACGCGAAGAAGATCGCGAATACACCAATCATAACAGGCATAATATAAAGCATCATTTTCATTTGAGGCATCATTGGATTATTCGTATTTGCAGAAGCATTCCCGGCCATCATTAGTTTTTGCTGTAAAAATGTAAAACCAGCAGTTAACACTGGTAAAATATAATATGGATCAGGATCACCTAATGTAAACCATAAAAATTCATGACTTCTTAATTCTGCTGTTCTCATAATCGCATGATAAAACGCAATTAAAATCGGCATTTGTACCAAAATTGGTAAACACCCTGCTAATGGATTAACACCGTGTTTTTGGAATAATTCCATTGTTTCTTGTTGCAATTTTTGTTGTGTCTGTTGGTCTTTTGAGCTATATTTTTCACGAAGTTCTTGTAATTTAGGTTGGATTTCCTGCATACCTTTAGAACTTTTTATCTGTTTAATGTTTAAAGGTAATAACACTAAACGAATTAATAATGTTACAATGACAATCGAAAGACCATATCCAAACTCAGCATGAAATAATTCAGCCACATGTACGAGCAACCAAGATAATGGATAAACAAAAATACTATTCCAAAATCCTTCACTTTCAGAAGTGATATCTTGATCAATCTGTGTACAACCAGATAATAATACTAACACTCCAACTAAACTCAATAAAATGAGGAGTTTCTTACGCATCGTTTTCCTCCTTAATTCCTACACTATCACTTTTTTATCGTACATTATTTTACCATTATCAACTATTAATAAGCCAGCCATAACAGTAATAATTACTTTCGTTTCATTCGGTCTTGCTCTTCTAACAATTTTGTTTTATAGAGCAAGTGATTTACACTCTTCTTTATTTGATGAAAATCCATGCTTTTCACCGGTTGCCTTGCGATAATAATGATGTCATATTCCTGCTTGATCATAACATCTAATTCAAGAAACGCTTGTCTAATATAACGCTTAATTTGATTGCGTACTACAGCGTTCCCAATTTTCTTACTTACAGATAAACCAACTCGATAATGCTCTTGTTGATCCTTATGTAAATAATAAATAACAAGTTGTCGATTAGCAAAAGAAGCGCCCTTCTTGAATACCTTCTGAAAATCACTATTCTTTTTTATTCTCCATGCTTTCTTCATTACTAGTGCGCCTCCATTAAAGAAAAAACAATACTTTCTAGGTAAATAAAAGATGTGCCTTATATGGAAAAAAGACCACTGAGTGTATCAGTGGCCTATGCAGACAATACTTTTCTACCCTTCTTACGACGACGAGCAAGTACTTTACGTCCATTTTTTGTGCTCATACGCGCACGGAATCCATGAACTTTCTTACGTTTACGGTTATTTGGTTGAAATGTACGTTTCATTTATATGCACCTCCCTGAGGAATCTAATAATCATCGATTAGACAGTCTTACTCATTATACTTTTAAAGATAGTTACATGTCAATGGTTACTACCAAAAAACTTCAAATCTCCAATGAATAAGAGAAAAGATTCTTAACCTTTCCTGTACTATAACAAGATATCTTTCCCTCTGTTATAATACAGAAGTGTGTGGATAAATGCAATATATTTTATCGACTTTAAAAACATATTATCGACATATTATTAACAAAATAAGAACATGTGTAGAATATCTAGTCACATTTTGTCTAAATTGTGGATAAGTCGAGAGAAACCATTGCAATATTCCGCTTTATTTGATATTATATTTGTGTTTTAGTTTGTGAATAAAAAGTAAAGCATATACATTTATCCACAATGTGTGGATACAGTGTGGACAAAAATTCACACCTTGTATATTAGTTTATACACATATTTGTGGAAAACTTAATTTTTAGGTTTTCCGCTTTTTTGTCAGTCTATTTTTATCCACAAGTTATTATAGACCGTTATGAAAAAGAATACTATAAATGAGAGGGGGGTTTTGGTGGAAAATCTTGAAGATCTATGGCAGAGCACCTTGGAATTAATCAAAGAACGAGTAAGTAAACCAAGTTATGATACATGGTTGAAAAATACTTCTGTTAATGAGTTAAAGGAAGATACCGTTATTATTTCTGCTCCCAATGAATTTACTAGAGACTGGCTAGATTCTAAATACACAACGATTATTGCAGATGCATTATATGAAATAACAGGGGCAAAGCTAGCTGTGAAATTGGTTATTCCTGAAAACTCAAATGATCCATCAGAAGAAGTAAAACAAATAAAGAAAAAGAGTACTGTACCAACACAAAATAGTGAAGCCTCACCAAGATCCATGTTGAATGATAAATATACATTTGAAACATTTGTTATTGGATCTGGAAACAGATTTGCTCACGCTGCATCACTCGCAGTTGCAGAAGCTCCAGCAAAGGCCTATAATCCTTTATTTATCTATGGTGGTGTTGGGCTCGGTAAAACACACTTGATGCACGCAATCGGTCATTATGTACTAGATCATAATCCATCTGCTAAGGTAGTCTATCTATCATCAGAAAAATTCACAAACGAATTTATTAACTCTATTCGTGATAACAAAGCCGTGAATTTCCGTAATAAATATCGAAATGTCGATGTCCTTTTAATTGATGATATTCAGTTCCTTGCCGGAAAAGAACAAACACAAGAGGAATTTTTCCATACTTTTAATACATTACATGAAGAGAATAAACAAATTATTATCTCTAGTGACCGTCCGCCAAAAGAAATTCCAACATTAGAGGATCGTCTGCGTTCGCGCTTTGAATGGGGACTTATTACAGATATTACTCCACCTGATTTAGAAACAAGAATTGCTATTTTACGCAAAAAAGCAAAAGCAGAAGGACTAGACATCCCTAATGAAGTAATGCTTTATATTGCGAATCAAATTGATACAAATATTCGAGAATTAGAAGGTGCGTTAATTCGAGTTGTTGCTTATTCATCTTTAATCAATCAAGATGTAGATGCATCCCTCGCAGCTGAGGCATTAAAAGATATCATTCCATCTTCTAGACCAAAAGTAATTACGATTCAACATATTCAAGAAGAGGTTGGAAAAAGATATAACGTAAAATTAGAAGAATTCTCTGCAAAAAAACGGACAAAGTCGATTGCTTTTCCTAGACAAATCGCTATGTACTTATCGAGAGAACTAACCGATTTTTCTTTACCTAAAATAGGAGAAGAATTTGGCGGAAGAGATCATACAACCGTTATTCACGCACACGAAAAAATATCAAAATTAATGGGTACAGATCAGTTATTAAGTAAAGAAATAGAGGATATCAAAGAACAATTAAAATCAATGTAGTCCATTCTCTATTTGATGCTTGTGATTTTTGTGGATAAACAGAACAAGCCTACAAACAAGTTGTCCACATCTGGATAACTTTAATCAAACCGTAAAACTTAAGTTATCCACATAATCACAGCCCCTATTACTATTATTACGATCTTTTATTAATAATAAATAAATATATTCCTCAAGGAGGATAATCATGAAAGTTGTCATAAATAGAAATAAATTAATAGAAAGTATTCAACATGTAACAAAAGCTATTTCATCGAAAACAACCATTCCTATTTTAGCTGGATTAAAAATACGAGCTACTTACAATGGACTGACTTTAACAGGTAGTGATTCTGATATAACAATTGAATCTTTTATTCCTGTTGAAGAAGAAGGTATTCAATTTATTGATGAAATTGAACAAGGAGAAATTATTGTTCATGCTAGATATTTCCCAGACATTATCAAAAAATTACCTTCTGAAACGGTTGAAATAGAAGTTGATGAACAATTACAAATTACGATTCAATCTGGACATGCAGAATTCCACTTGAATGGACAAGATGCAGAAGAATATCCACAAGTAGCACAAATTCAAACAGAAACAAACTTTGAACTACCGATTAATCTATTGAAAAATATGATTAAACAAACCGTTTTTGCTGTTTCTACTTCTGAAACACGCCCGATTTTAACAGGGGTTAATCTTACTGTGGAAAATGAGCAAATTCATTTTGTTGCAACAGATAGTCACCGTCTAGCAGCAAGTAATTTGCCTTTGGAAAACATCATTGATGAATTCCCATTTGATCAAGTTGTTATTCCAGGTAAAAGTTTAAATGAGCTAAGTAAAATTCTTGATGATACAGATGATAAAATACAAATCTCTATTAGCGAGAATCAAATCGCTTTTCAAACAAATCATTTATACTTTTTATCCCGCTTATTAGACGGAAAATATCCAGAAACATCTCGATTAATTCCAGACGAGAGTAAAACAGTGATCCATGCAGACACTAAAACATTACTACAAGCAGTTGATCGTGCATCATTGTTAGCAAAAGATAACCATAACAATGTCATTCGCCTACAAACGAAAGATCAACAAATCGTAGAACTTTCTAGTAATTCACCAGAGATTGGGAAAGTAGAAGAGGAAATAACGGTTGCAAAAATGGATGGGGAAGAGTTAAAAATCTCCTTTAGCTCGAAATATATGATTGATGCATTAAAAATCATGGAAACGGACCAAGTGAAAATTGAATTCACTGGAGCTATGCGACCGTTTATTATCAAACCATTAGAGCACGATCAAATACTCCAATTGATTTTACCAGTAAGAACATTTTAATTCTAAATAAACGGCAATTAAACACACGTATTCACTATTTTTTGAGTACGTGTGTTTTTCATTGATGAATGTAGGACCGTTCCTTATGTTAAAAAATCTAAGACACCCTTTTTCCACAAACTTAAAAATAATTATGTTGGTTTGCTTTTATATTTAACAAATGTTTAGTAAAATAGATAGAAGGGCTATACTAGTAACCAATATCTTTCATAAAGTAAGACTTCAATCAATTTGAGTCGATAACTCCACTGATTGTTGGCGAAAATGATCAGGAAGTTAGTGTTCGTTTATCCCCACTTAACTTCCTTGTTACTCTTCAAACGATAAAGTGGGGATTTTACGGACAATTGCACCGTGAAAAAAGTTAAAGTAGGTGAAATGATGGAAGAACAAATTGAAATTTCAACAGATTATATTCCTTTGGGCCAGTTTTTAAAATTAGCTAATATACTTGAATCTGGTGGAATGATTAAAGTATTTTTACAAGAAAATGGTGTCTATGTAAATGACGAATTAGAGACACGACGTGGTAAAAAACTTTACCCTGGGGATACAGTCTTTGTCGAAGATGTTGGTACGTTCGTGGTGACGAAAAAAGAGTCATAAAATCAATGATCAGCTTAGTATACGTTGATGAAAAGGTTAATGTCGGAAGGAAATTCGCATGTATATAAAACAATTGAGTTTAACTAATTATCGGAACTACGAGCAATTATCTGTTCAGTTCGATGATAAAATAAATGTAATTATTGGTGAAAATGCTCAGGGAAAAACCAACTTGATGGAAGCCATTTATGTATTAGGATTTTCTAAGTCACATCGAACAACAAAAGATAAAGAATTAATTAAATGGGATGAAAACTATGCTAAAATAGAAGGTAGTGTATTAAAAAGAAAGCAGCAATTCCCGTTAGAAATCCAATTTAATAATAAAGGTAAAAAGGCCAAGTTAAATCACTTAGAACAGAAGCGTCTTAGTGATTATATTGGTGCCTTAAACATTGTTATGTTTGCCCCTGAAGATTTAAATTTGGTGAAAGGAAGCCCACAAGTTAGAAGACGTTTTATTGATATGGAAATAGGGCAAATTCAACCAATTTATATATATCATCTTGGCCAGTATGTCAAAATTTTAAAACAACGTAACCATCTGTTAAAACAACTTCAAAAGCGCAAATCCAGTGATCTAACTATGCTACGCGTCTTGACAGAACAATTAATTGAGCATGCAGCCATTATATTAGAGAAACGTTTTGTATTTATGAAACGTCTGCGCTCTTGGGCATATGAAATCCACCAGGGGATTAGTAGGGGAATCGAACGATTAGATTTACAATATGCTCCCACAGTTGATGTATCGGAAGAAGACAATCAGGAAAAAATAGTAACAGTTCTTACAGAATCATTTGAACGCACGGAAACAAAAGAAGTAGAGCGTGGTACTACTCTACTTGGCCCGCATCGAGATGATCTTGTTTTTTATGTTAATAACAAAAATGTGCAAACCTTTGGTTCACAAGGGCAACAAAGAACAACAGCATTGTCTTTGAAACTGGCAGAAATAGAGTTGATTTATGAAGAAATCCATGATTACCCTATTTTGTTATTAGATGATGTTTTAAGTGAATTAGATGATTATAGACAATCCCATTTATTAGATACAATTGAAGGTAAAGTACAAACCTTTGTTTCGACGACAAGTGTTGATGGTATTCATCATCAAACATTGGAAAAAGCAGAGATTTTTAGAATTGATAACGGAAAAATAATCGAGTAAAAGTAGGGATATTATGTTTATTCACATTGGAGATGAACATGTCATTCAGTCAGAAGATGTGATAGGAATTATTGATTATAGCTTAGTAAACTCTTCTACCATTAACGATGAAATGTTAGGGGAATTAAAACGAAAAAAGCAGATAATTGTATCAGATGAAGAGCTAGTGAAGGCTGTAGTTATTACTACTAACAAAGTATATTACAGTCCTTTATCTGTTTTAACGTTAAAAAAACGAGCGAGTATGATTTCTACAATTAGCAGATTAGAGGATTATGCGGAAAATAGTGATGACTAGTGTCACGATACGCTAGTTAATATCTTTACTTATAGAGATTACAATTGAGAGAGAATGTAGGTGATTGAATTGACAATGGAAGAAAATAGGCCACTAGAACAGTCCTATGATGCTGATCAAATTCAAGTTTTAGAAGGACTAGAAGCTGTACGAAAACGACCTGGTATGTATATTGGCTCAACAAATGAAAGAGGTCTTCATCACTTAGTGTGGGAGATTGTTGACAACAGTATTGACGAGGCTTTGGCTGGTTACTGTGATCATATTGAAATATTTATTGAAAAAGATAATAGTATTACAGTTGTCGATAACGGTCGGGGGATTCCGACGAGTATTCATGAGAAAACAGGTCGTCCAACAGTCGAAACAATTATGACTGTTTTACACGCTGGTGGTAAATTCGGCGGCGGGGGATATAAAGTTTCTGGTGGACTGCACGGTGTAGGTGCTTCTGTTGTAAACGCCTTGTCAACGGAGTTAGATGTATATGTTCATCGCGATGGGAAAGTTTATTATATTCGCTTTAACCAAGGGAAGACAGTTCAAGAATTAGAAGTCGTTGGTGAAACAGATATCACTGGAACACGGACACACTTTCAACCAGATCCAGAAATCTTCACAGAAACGACTGTATATAACTACGATATATTAGCAACTAGATTACGTGAATTAGCATACTTAAATAAAGGCTTGCGTATCTCCATCCAAGATAAGCGCGAAGAACGTGAAGTAGATACCTTTTACTATGAAGGTGGAATTGGCTCATATGTAGAACATTTAAATCGTTCTAAAGAGGTACTACACGAACCCTTCTATGCTGAAAAAGAAGAAGATAACATTCAAGTAGAAGTTGCTCTGCAATATAACGATGGATTTGCAAGCAATATCTATTCTTTTGCTAATAATATTAGTACGCATGAAGGTGGTACACACGAATCAGGATTTAAGACTGGTTTAACACGTGTTATTAATGATTATGCAAGAAAGAATAATTTATTCAAAGAGAATGATCCGAATTTAACAGGTGATGATGTACGTGAAGGCTTAACGGCCATTATTTCTGTTAAACATCCAGATCCGCAATTTGAAGGCCAAACAAAGACAAAGCTTGGAAATAGTGAGGCTCGTACTATTACAGACTCTGCTTTTAGTGAGCTATTTTCCAAATTTTTATTCGAAAATCCTAATACAGCAAGGATTATTGTGGAAAAAGGTTTGATGGCTTCACGAGCTAGACTTGCAGCGAAAAAAGCCCGTGAATTAACAAGACGTAAAGGGGCATTGGAAGTATCCCATTTACCAGGTAAATTAGCTGATTGTTCATCACGTGATGCAACAATTAGTGAGCTTTATATCGTAGAGGGTGACTCTGCCGGTGGTTCAGCGAAACAAGGTCGTGATCGTCACTTCCAAGCGATCTTGCCACTAAGAGGTAAAATTTTAAATGTAGAGAAAGCAAGATTAGATAAAATTTTATCAAATAATGAAATTCGTTCCATTATCACTGCTTTAGGTACAGGAATTGGAGAAGAATTTGATATCTCTAAGGCACGCTATCAGAAAATTGTCATTATGACAGATGCAGATGTTGATGGTGCACATATTCGAACTTTATTATTAACGTTCTTCTTCCGTTTTATGAAGCCGTTAATTGATCATGGATATGTTTATATTGCGCAGCCACCTTTGTATCAAATAAAACAAGGTAAAGCCATTCATTATACGTATTCAGATAAAGAATTAGATGCATTATTAAGCGAATTACCAAAACAACCGAAGCCAGGTTTGCAACGCTACAAAGGTTTAGGGGAAATGAATGCGACACAGCTGTGGGAAACAACAATGGACCCTGCCGGCCGTACATTGTTACAAGTTAGTTTGGAAGATGCGATGGAAGCTGACCAAATTTTTGATATGTTGATGGGCGATAAAGTAGAGCCACGTCGTAACTTTATACAAGATAATGCGGTATATGTGAAGAATTTGGACATCTAAACAACTTGTTTTACTAGTTTGTTTAGATTGTTCAGATTTTCTTGCAGTGAAATAGGAGGTAATCAAATATGGTGGATCATAATCGTCCACAAGTTCAAGAAATTAATATCGGGCAAGAAATGCGTACATCTTTCTTAGATTATGCGATGAGTGTAATTGTATCCCGTGCATTACCAGATGTCAGGGACGGAATGAAACCTGTTCACCGTCGAATATTGTATGCATTAAATGATCAAGGTATGCATGCAGATAAAGCATATAAGAAATCTGCGCGTATTGTTGGGGATGTAATCGGTAAGTATCACCCACATGGTGACTCGGCTGTTTATGATGCAATGGTAAGGATGGCACAAGATTTTAGCTATCGTTATATGTTAGTAGATGGCCACGGAAACTTTGGTTCTGTTGATGGGGACCCACCAGCAGCGATGCGTTATACAGAAGCAAGAATGTCGAAGATCTCAATGGAAATGTTAAGAGATATTAACAAAGATACAATTGATTATACGGATAACTATGATGGATCAGAGCGCGAGCCTATCGTATTACCTGCTAGATTTCCTAACCTTTTAGTTAACGGGGCTTCTGGTATTGCAGTAGGGATGGCAACAAATATTCCACCCCACCATTTGGGCGAGACGATTGATGCGATTTTAGCTATTAGTGAGAATCCGGAAATTTCTATTTCTGAGCTAATGGAAGAATATATTCCTGGACCTGATTTTCCAACTGCGGGGCAAATTCTTGGTCGAAGTGGAATTAGACGAGCATATGAAACAGGTAAAGGATCGATTACTGTTCGTGCTAAAACAGAGATTGAGGAACAGGCGAATGGTAAAGCAAGAATTCTTGTATCTGAACTTCCTTATCAAGTAAATAAAGCGAAATTGATCGAGAAAATTGCTGAATTAGCGCGTGATAAACGTATTGAGGGTATTACTGATTTACGTGATGAATCAGACCGTAATGGTATGCGTATGGTAATTGAACTACGTCGTGATGCTAATCCAAATGTTGTGTTAAATAATTTGTACAAACAAACATCCTTACAAACATCGTTCGGTATCAACATGTTAGCGTTAGTAGATGGCCAACCAAAAGTTCTGACATTAAAGCAATGTTTGGAATATTATTTAGAGCACCAAAAGGAAATCATTATAAGAAGAACACAGTATGATTTAAATAAAGCAGAAGCTCGTGCCCATATTTTAGAAGGTTTACGGATTGCTTTAGATCATATCGATGCTATTATTGCGTTAATTCGTCAATCTCAAACGACAGAGATAGCACGTACTGGCTTAATGGAGCAGTTTAACTTATCTGAAAAACAAGCACAAGCTATTTTAGATATGAGATTGCAACGTTTAACTGGTTTAGAGCGTGAAAAAATTGAAGATGAATATAATGAAATAATGGCCCTTATTCACGAATTGAAAGAAATTTTGGCAAGTGAACCAAAAATTCTTGAAATTATTCGTGAAGAGTTATTAGAGATTAAAGAGAAATATAGTGATGATAGAAGGACAGAAATTGTTACTGGTGGCATTGATCTAATTGAAGATGAAGATTTAATTCCAGAAGAGAATATCGTTATTACGTTAACACATAAAGGTTATATTAAACGTCTTCCAGCTTCTACTTATCGAGCACAAAGACGTGGTGGCCGTGGTATTCAAGGAATGGGAACAAATGAAGATGACTTTGTAGAACATTTAGTATCTTGCTCGACTCATGATACGGTACTATTTTTCTCTAACAAAGGTAAAGTCTATCGTTCCAAAGGATATGAAGTACCAGAATTTAACCGAACAGCCAAAGGGATTCCGATTATTAACTTGTTAGAAATAGAGCAAGGTGAATGGATTAATGCGGTTATTTCCGTTAATGAATTCCACGAAGATTGGTACTTATTCTTTACGACAAAACACGGTATTTCAAAACGAACATCTCTTAAACAATTTGCGAATATCCGTAAAGGTGGTTTAATTGCACTTAATTTACGTGAAGAAGATGAATTAATCTCTGTCCGCTTAACAGATGGTGAAAAAGATATTTTAATTGGTACACAAAATGGTTATGTCATTCGTTTTGAAGAAGACCAAATTCGTCCAATGGGAAGAACTGCAGCAGGTGTGAAGGGTATTTCCTTACGTGAAGATGACGAGGTTGTCTCGATGGAAATTTTAGAAGAGGACCAGTTCGTCTTGAACGTAACAGAAAATGGCTATGGAAAACGAACGCCAGTAGAAGAGTATCGTCGTACAAATCGTGGTGGTAAAGGTATATTTACTGCGAATGTAACAGATAAGACAGGGAAAGTTGTTGCTGTGAAGAATGTTACAGGGGAAGAGGATATTATGATTATGACGGTATCTGGTGTATTAATTCGTATGCAAGTCGAAGGAATTTCAACGACAGGTCGAAATACACAAGGTGTTCGATTAATTCGAGTACAAGATGATGAAAGAGTAGCAACTGTTGCGAAAGTAGATCCAGAAGAAATAGAAGAAGAGTATGAAGAAGAGATAGAAACTGAGTAAAGGGTGTGATCTGGTTGAGGGTACATCCAGAGCAACTAGTACCAGGATGTATAATTACTGAGCAGGTATTAGGTAGAACAAGACATCCGATTATTGATGAGAATACTGTCATTAATGAGAAACACATCCATGTATTAAAACATTTCCAAATTCCTGCTGTTGAAGTGTCCAATAAGTTAGTGTCAGGTAGTCCGTTCATTCCACAACATGTGAATGAACAACCAATCGATACAAAGCCTCAAAATCAAAGGAAGCATACTACTTCCTTTGAAGCCTTGTATCTTGATGCAGTTGCAAGCTATAAAAAGATGTTTACTAAATGGCAAGGTGGTAGTCCTGTTGATATTTATCAAATTAGAAAGATTATGACACCACTGCTTGAGCACTTAAAAAATATTAGTTTGGATTTATTTTTATTACATAAGTTTTCTTCCAAACGCGACTACTTCTATCACCATGGGATAGCTATTTCTCTATTATCAGCACATTTGGCTAAAAAGATAGGATATGAGAAAGATTGGATGCAAGTAGGTATTGCAGCCATTTTAGCTGATTGTGGGATGGCTAGAGTAAGCGAAAATTGGTTAGTGAAAGAAACAAAACTAACGGTAGAGGAATATAATGAGATTAAAAAACATCCGACATTATCGTATCGGATGATAGAAGATATCCCTTCTGTCACAAAAGAGATGAAATTAGCTGTTTTACAGCATCATGAACGAATAGATGGTAGTGGATATCCATTAGGAACACAAGATGAAAAGATTCACCCCTTCGCAAAGATTATTGCTGTGAGTGATACGTATCATGCAATGACATCTGAGCGGATATATCGCACAAGGCAATCCCCATTTAAAGTCATGGAAGAGATGCTACGTGTAAAGTATCAAAAATATGATTATTCCATTTTGCAAAAATTCATAGATACGCTCATGTACTATACAATAGGTACACGTGTATTACTTTCAAATGGTAAAGAGGCATATATTATATTTGTTGATCAAAATGCACCTACAAGACCAACAGTGCGACTGATGGACAATGATGAAATTGTTAATTTAGATGAGAAAAGATCTATTTTTATTGAAAATATTATCAACAACTAAAACAGGAGATATGGCATCTTCTGTTTTTTTGTGTATAAAAGTTATCTGGTCTGAGTGTTAGAATTAATCCTTTTATAATGTAATCACTTACATTGTTGATTTGTTCATAAATGCTGTTAGAACACGTTAAATAGCGAAAAAAAAGGGTTGAAAAAGGTTGTGACATATCGTATTGTAAATAACAATAGTTAAGAGTTACCCTATCAATAATAGATGGTATAACTGTGTTTAAGTGATGGATTTTAGCGTAATTCCCCACTTATTTACATCCTTTTTTATTTATCATGTATTATTCCCTATAAAAAATCAAAAGTTTCAAGGAGGTTCACTAATGAGAACGGATAAATTTAGTAAAGAAGGTTTAACGTTTGATGATGTGTTGTTACTACCAGCGGAATCTAATGTATTACCTCGTGAAGTATCAGTACAGACAAAGCTATCAGAAAATATTACACTTAACATTCCTTTTTTAAGTGCAGGGATGGATACTGTGACAGAGGCGAAGTTGGCAATTTCTATTGCTAGACAAGGTGGAATTGGTATTATTCATAAAAATATGCCAATTGAAGAACAAGCAGAGCATGTAGATCGTGTAAAACGTTCTGAGAGCGGTGTAATTACGGATCCATTCTTCTTAATGCCAGACAATCAAGTATATGATGCAGAGCATTTAATGGGCAAATTCCGAATCTCAGGTGTACCAATTGTAAACAATGAAAAAGAACAAAAATTAGTCGGTATTTTAACAAATCGTGATTTGCGTTTTATTGAGGACTATTCGATTAAAATTGCAGACGTGATGACAAGTGAGAATTTAGTAACAGCACCGGTTGGGACTACGCTAGAAGAAGCAGGAAAAATTCTCCAACAGCATCGAATTGAAAAATTACCACTTGTTGATGAAAACAATGTATTAAAAGGTCTTATTACGATCAAAGATATTGAAAAAGTAATTGAATTCCCTGACTCTGCTAAGGACAAGCAAGGTCGTTTATTAGTAGGTGCTGCTGTAGGTATTACAGCTGATTCTATGACACGTATTGATAAATTAGTAGAGGCTGGTGTTGATGTCTTAGTGATTGATACAGCACATGGTCATTCACAAGGTGTAGTAGAGCAAGTAAAACGAGTGCGAGCGGCTTATCCTCATATAGATATTATTGCTGGTAATGTTGCAACTGCTGAAGCAACTAGATCATTGATTGAAGCTGGTGCAAATATTATTAAAGTAGGTATCGGACCTGGGTCTATTTGTACGACACGTGTTGTAGCTGGTGTAGGTGTGCCACAAATTACTGCCGTAAATGATTGTGCAACAGAAGCGGAAAAATACAATATTCCAGTTATAGCAGATGGTGGTATTAAATATTCAGGGGACATTGCTAAAGCAATCGCTGCTGGAGCACATGCTGTTATGTTAGGAAGTTTATTTGCTGGTGTAACAGAAAGTCCTGGAGAAACAGAAATTTTCCAGGGTAGAAGATATAAAGTATATCGTGGAATGGGATCTGTTACAGCGATGCAAGCAGGGTCTAATGATCGTTATTTCCAAGATTCACAGGATGCGAAAAAATTAGTTCCTGAAGGAATCGAAGGGCGTGTAGCTTACAAAGGACCTTTAGCAGATACGGTTCATCAATTACTCGGTGGCCTACGCTCAGGAATGGGTTACTGTGGTACAGCTACTATTGATGGGTTACGTAATGACGCACAATTTATTCGCATGACTGGTGCTGGATTACGTGAAAGTCATCCACACGATGTACAAATTACAAAAGAAGCACCTAACTACTCTTTATCTTAAGCTAACTACAAAATACCGTAAGAACGGGGCTACCTGCATAATCAAGTGTAAGTAGCCTCATTTTAATACGTCCACTATCACTGTCTAAAAACGAAAGTCTCCTGTGGGCTAGACTCTCTTCCATTCTATTGATGATGACTGCTAGCATGAGCTCCGACAAAACACTACGCTTTCCGCGGGTACGGCTTCAGCTAATTTTTATGAAGAAGATCACTTCATAAAAATGGATCTTCAGCTCGTACTATTCCCGCAGGAGTCTTCGTGTTTTGTCTCCGCTGTATGATGCGTTCTACTGTTCGCGAGTGGAAACATGTTAAAATCATTTCCCGAGTAGAAACATATGTGGCACGGATATCTCTACCTTTAGCACATGCGATTATCGTGTTCTATGGACATAGAACCTTCGTTGTTCTCTCTCAAACATCAGAGAGCATAAATCTAGCGAAGGCAGAATACGGAGACTCCTACAGGAATAGCATGAGCTGAAAATCCACTTTTTCAACCGTTCTTGTTGAAAAAGTTAGTTGAAGCCATGCCTGTGGAAAGCGGAGCATTCTGACGTAGCGCTAGTTATCCACTAACCAACAATCAGAATGAGTGAGCACTTTTCATCGAGTATTCAACATGGAGCAACGTCCACTTTCGTTTTTAGACTGCGTAAATGAGTGGATATTCTTTATTTATATTACGTAAATTTGTACTAGCTACATAGCGTTATTTCCTATTTGAGATAGTTGTGATAAAATGATCTCATGCAAAAAAATAGTCGGAGGTAGAGATGGTGAAAGCAGTAATGAAGAAAATGAGTTTGATTGTAGTGATAGCATTATTAATGATCACTACCCTTTCGATTAATAATGTAACGGTCGAAGGAGCGAGCGTTGATACAGAAGCAGAATCTGCTATTGTAATTGATGCTAATACAGGAAAGGTATTATTTGAGAAACAATCAGATTTAAAATTACCACCAGCTAGTATGACCAAAATGATGACAGAGTATTTAGTTTTAGAAGCCATTGATCAAGGTCATATCAGTTGGGATACAACTATTCAAATAGATGATTATCCTTACTGGTTATCATCCAACAATAGCTTTTCAGGTATTGGATTAATCCAAGATAAGGATTACACAGTTCGTGAGTTGTATGAGGGAATGGCGATTATCTCTGATAATGCGACAACAGTTGCTCTAGCGGAGTTAGTGGCAGGTACAGAAGGCGAATTCGTGCAAATGATGAATGATAAAGCAGAGGAAATGGGCTTACCTGAATATAAATTCGTCAATTCGACAGGATTAGAGAATGCAGACTTAGGGGAATATCACCCTGAAGGAACGGAGCCAGATGCGGATAACTTATTATCAGCTCGTTCAGCAGCATTGTTAGCTTATCATTTAGTTAATGATTATCCAGAAGCATTAGATTACTCTAGCACGATGTTATCTGAATTAGATGATAGACCGTTAGAGAACTTAAACTGGATGTTGCCATGGGATAATGATAACTTCAGACAATTTGCTTATGATGGTGTTGATGGATTAAAAACGGGTCATACGAAAGCAGCAGGCTATTGTTTTACAGGAACAGCGCAGCAGGGCGATCGT
The DNA here is from genome assembly GCF_033949965.1 of Gracilibacillus pellucidus. NCBI lineage: Bacteria > Bacillati > Bacillota > Bacilli > Caryophanales > Bacillaceae > Gracilibacillus > Gracilibacillus pellucidus. The sequence goes on from NZ_JAWZSR010000002.1 coordinate 492,013, forward strand.
CGTATTATCACTGTTGTAATGAAAACAGACTCAGAATCGAAACGTTTTATAGAAACGAAAAAGCTAATGAACTTTGGTTTCAATCAATTTGAAAGTGCAGAATTATTCCCTGCAAACTATCAATTAGAAGATGAATCAGAATTACAAGTTTCTAAAGGAAAAGAGAAAACAGTAGGTGTAGAAACAGCTGAACCATTCGCGACAATGGTGAAAAATGGTGAAGAAGATTTATACAGTGTTCGTTATGAGATTGATCAAGACAAGCTAACAGATGATGGCACATTGGAAGCACCAATTGAAGCTGGTGAAAAAGTAGGACAAGCTATTTTAGTATATGACGGAGACGAAGACTTCGGTTATATTGATGGAGAAGATGGCCAACGAGTTGACTTAGTTACAACAACTGCGGTAGAGAAAGCTAACTGGTTCATGCTATCTCTAGGAGCAATTGGTGATTTCTTCTCAAACATATTTTCAACAGTAGTTGACTTCTTTAAAGGATTATTTAGTTAATTAATTCCGATTATACTAGTTGGCATTTACAAAAGGTTTATTATATAATGTAAGGAACGTTAACAGTTAAACTACTTAGGAGGAATAAGAGTATGTCAAAAATAGGTACAGATAGAGTTAAAAGAGGGATGGCAGAAATGCAAAAAGGCGGCGTTATTATGGACGTTGTCAATGCAGAACAGGCCAAAATTGCAGAAGAAGCTGGTGCAGTAGCAGTTATGGCATTAGAGCGAGTGCCATCTGATATTCGCGCAGCTGGTGGTGTAGCTCGTATGGCTGATCCTACTATTGTAGAAGAGGTTATGAATGCTGTATCTATTCCAGTAATGGCAAAAGCACGTATCGGTCACATTGTAGAAGCGCGTGTACTTGAATCTATGGGTGTTGATTATATTGACGAGAGTGAAGTATTAACACCAGCGGATGAAGTATACCATTTAAATAAAAAAGAGTATACAGTACCATTTGTATGTGGTAATCGTAACTTAGGTGAGGCTGCACGTCGTATTGGTGAAGGGGCTTCTATGTTACGTACCAAAGGGGAACCTGGTACAGGAAACATTGTGGAAGCAGTACGTCATATGCGTGAAGTAAATGCACAAGTACGTAAGCTTGTAAATATGAGTGAAGATGAAGTAATGACATATGCGAAAGATCTAGGTGCACCATATGAAGTGCTTCTTAATATTAAAGAACATGGTCGTCTTCCTGTTGTAAACTTTGCAGCCGGTGGTGTAGCTACTCCTGCTGATGCTGCCTTAATGATGCAATTAGGCGCAGATGGTGTCTTCGTCGGTTCAGGAATCTTTAAATCAGATAACCCTGCTAAGTTTGCAAAGGCAATCGTGGAAGCAACAACACATTATCAAGACTACGAATTAATTGCAAAAGTATCTAAAGATATTGGTACAGCAATGAAAGGTTTAGAAATCAGTACCATTTCTCCTGAAGAGCGTATGCAAGACCGTGGTTGGTAATTAGTGAGGGGTATGTAAATATGGTAAAAATCGGAGTGCTTGGCTTACAAGGCGCTGTAAGAGAACATATTCGTTCTGTTGAGGCATCTGGAGCTGAAGGGATTATCATTAAGTATAAAGAGCAATTAGCAGATATAGATGGATTAATCATACCTGGTGGCGAAAGTACAACGATGCGTCGTCTTATTGATAAATATGACTTCCTAGATGCATTAATGGATTTTGGTCAACAAGGAAAGCCGATTTTTGGTACTTGTGCTGGGTTGATTTTATTAGCTAACAATATTGCTGGACAAGCAGATGCTCACTTAGCGCTAATGGATATGAAAGTGGAGCGTAATGCTTTCGGTAGACAACGTGAATCATTTGAAGCAGAAGTAGAGCTCGAAGGTATAGCAGATAGCTTTGAAGCAGTCTTTATCCGTGCTCCATATATTATGGAAGTTGGTCCAGAGGTTGAAGTATTAGCTACTTATCAAGATAAGATTGTAGCGGCTAGACAAGGCCATTATTTATGTAGTGCCTTTCATCCAGAATTAACGGATGATCACCGTTTAACAGAATACTTTGTCAAAATGGTGGAAAAATAATATAATAAGAAATAAGAAGTAAAATAGCTAAAAAGCAATGACAGGAAATAGTAGCTTATTGTTTTATAAAAGAGAGCCGATGGTTGCTGTGAATCGGTATAAAAGATAAGTGAATCCATCCTGGAGTGGTGCATGGAAATGATAGTACATGTACCCGGCGGTAAGCCGTTATCCACAAAAGAAGCCGGGAGAAGTCTATTCTCCAACCAGGGTGGTATCGCGGGAAAACTCTCGTCCCTACTATTAAACAGTATGGGATGGGAGTTTTTTTATTTGGATAATTTTTGTTCCATTTAATAATTATCATCATTTTTTAGGAGGTATTCGTTTATGTTAGATTTGAAAATGTTACGTAATAATTTTGCTGAGGTGAAGGAGAAGTTAGCTCACAGAGGAGAAGATTTAACGGATTTAGATCGTTTTGGTGATTTGGATGAAAAGAGAAGAACATTGATTGCCGAAACAGAGCAATTAAAAGCAAAACGTAATGAAGTATCAAAGCAAATCTCTGTTTTGAAAAAAGAAAAGAAAGATGCAGATGACATGATTGCTGAAATGCGTCAAGTTGGCGACCGTATTAAAACAGTTGATCAAGAGTTAAATCAAGCGGAGGAAGAATTAGATCTGTTAATGCTATCTATTCCAAATATCCCACATGAGTCTACTCCTATCGGTGAAACAGAGGACGATAATGTAGAAGTTCGTAAATGGGGAGTAGCACCAAGCTTTGACTTTGAAGGCAAAGCACATTGGGATATCGCAACAGATTTAGACATACTAGATTTTGAAAGAGCAGCAAAGGTAACCGGAAGTCGTTTTGTATTCTATAAAGGCCTAGGAGCAAGGTTAGAACGTGCCTTATGGAACTTTATGATGGATTTACATGCAGATGAACATGGATATCAAGAAATTTTACCACCACACATGGTAAATCGTGCGAGCATGACAGGAACAGGTCAATTACCTAAATTTGAAGAAGACGCCTTTAAAGTAGAAGGTTGGGATTATTTTATGATTCCAACTGCAGAAGTGCCGGTAACAAACTATCATCGTAATGACATCTTAAAAGCAGAGGAGTTACCGAAAAAATTCACTGCCTTTAGTAGCAATTTCCGTTCCGAAGCAGGTTCTGCTGGAAGAGATACAAGAGGTTTAATCCGTCAGCATCAGTTTAACAAAGTAGAATTAGTACAATTGGTTAAACCAGAAGATTCTTATCAAGTATTAGAGGAGTTAACAGGTCATGCAGAGAAAGTATTACAACTCCTTCAACTACCATATCGAGTGATGAGTATGTGTACAGCTGATTTAGGCTTTACAGCAGCGAAGAAATACGATATTGAAGTTTGGATGCCAAGTAATGATACGTATCGTGAAATCTCTTCTTGCTCTAACTTTGAAGACTTCCAAGCAAGACGTGCAGGTATTCGTTTCCGTCGTGATGATAAAGCGAAGCCAGAATTTATTCATACATTGAATGGATCTGGTTTAGCAATTGGACGTACAGTTGCTGCTATTATAGAGAACTATCAACAAGCTGATGGAACCATTAAAGTACCAGAAGTATTAGTACCATACATGGGTGGAAAAACAGTTATTCAATAATTTATTTCGAAAAAATAGATGAAATTTAAAAAAAATGTTGACGACATTGAATCTATGTGATATATTATTAAATGTCGTCAGCAAAACACGGAGGAGTACCCAAGTCCGGCTGAAGGGATCGGTCTTGAAAACCGACAGGGGCTTCACGGCTCGCGGGGGTTCGAATCCCTCCTCCTCCGCCATTAATTGAACACAAAATTGGAGATTTCAAATCGTTATCTATGAGGTAGCGGTTTTTTTATTTTGTGCAAAAACAATTATCCTTTATACTATAATTATTATACATAAAGGGTGGTTTACACATGGATTATACGATAGCGTTTTTAGGGGCTGGTTCCATGGCAGAAGCAATTATTTCTGGCATGACAGCAAAACAAATAGTTTCACGTGAAAACATTATTGCAACGAATCGTTCAAATAAAGAGCGCTTAGTGGAATTAGAAGAAACTTATCACATACGAACATTAGATTCGAAAGAAGAGGCAATTAAACAAAGCGATATTATTGTATTGGCAATGAAGCCAAAAGGTATACAGTCAGCTATTGCGGAGATCCAACAAGTTATTAGCGAAGAGAAAATTATCGTCTCTTTATTAGCGGGAATTTCTACTTCTTATATAGAGCAATTATTAGCTCGTGACAATGCCGTTATTCGCGTGATGCCTAACACATCTGCAATGATAGGACAATCAGCGTCAACGATAGCAGCTGGTAAGCATGTAAGTGAAGAGACTATTACAGCCATTGAAAAGCTCATGACATCAATAGGAACAACTACATTGATTGAGGAAGAGCAAATGGATGCCTATACAGCTCTTGCAGGTAGTGCGCCAGCTTTTTATTATTATATGGTAGAAGCGATGGAGCAATTTGCTGAAGCGAATGGATTACATAAGGAGAAAGCCAAGCCATTAATGGAACAGACAATAAAAGGTGTTGCAGACATGTTAAAAGCATCAGAAGACTCACCAGCGGTATTACGTGAAAAAATAACAAGCCCTGGTGGTACAACAGAGGTAGGCTTGCGTACATTGGCGGAGCATGAGTTCCAACAAGCAGTCGTTGCATGTTTAGAAGCAACAGCGAAACGCTCTGCTGAGTTAAGGGAAATGTTTGAAAAATAACTAGATAGTGAAGAGAGTCTTGCTATTTATCTGATAGTTGATTAAGATAATATATATCATCTCTCTTCCCTTTATAATGATCGTGGCCCCGTAGCTCAGTAGGATAGAGCAATTCTCTCCTAAAGAATGTGTCGGAGGTTCGAATCCTCTCGGGGCCGTATAGAAGGGTAATGGTGACAGACTATTTCTGATTAAAAGAGGTAGTCTTTTTTTATTTGAATAAATTTACTCTTGCGTTATAAATTAAAATGATTACAATAAAATGTAAGGGGTTTCAAAGTTTGTTTAAGAATGTTAACAATTTTAAAGAGGTGATAGGATGGATATGGCAAAAGTTCAGCCAAGATCAGGAGAGCATAATTTAACTGATATTGATGTGCAAAGAGAAGGTTTCGATTGGGAAGAAATCAAGAAAGACTTTAGCTGGTATCACACTGGTAAGGTAAACGTTGCTTATGAAGCGATTGACCGACACGCAGAAAATCCTCACAAAAAAGATCAAGTGGCATTATTGTACTCCGCACCAAATCGAGAAGAAAGTGTTACATTTGAACAATTAAGCAAACAAAGCAATCAAACAGCGAATATATTGAAAAAGTACGGTATAGGAAAAAGCGACCGTGTTTTCTTATTTATGCCGAGAACGCCGGAATTTTATGCGAATTTCTTTGGTATATTGAAAGTAGGGGCTATCGCTGGCCCATTATTTGAAGCATTTATGGAGCAGGCGGTTCGTGATCGCTTGGCGGACAGCGAGGCAATGATGTTAATTACAACTCCAGAATTAATCCACCGAGTGCCTGTAAAGGAACTTCCTGCCTTAGAGAAGATTATATTAATCGGTAATTCAACAGACATGAAAGATGAGCAATATATTAGTTATGAGGAAGAAATAAAAGAAGCTTCTGAAGCATTTGATATTGAATGGGTAGATAGAGAAGATGGGATGCTTATCCATTATACCTCTGGTTCAACTGGTAAACCAAAAGGGGTTTATCATGCCCATAATGCAATGATCCAACACTATGCAACAGGTAAATGGGTGTTAGATTTAAAAGAAGATGATACGTATTGGTGTACAGCAGATCCTGGCTGGGTTACTGGTACAAGTTATGGAATTTTTGCACCATGGTTAAATGGAATAACGAATGTTATTAGAGGTGGACGTTTTTCTCCAGAATCATGGTATGAAACGTTAGAAAAACATCAAGTGACAGTATGGTATACAGCTCCAACTGCACTGCGTAAATTTGTTAGTGCTGGTGATGATATTGTTTCAAAATATGATTTATCTAACCTGCGTCATCTGTTAAGTGTCGGAGAGCCATTGAATCCAGAAGTCATTACATGGGGATTACGGACATTGAATTTGCGTATTCATGATACATGGTGGATGACGGAGACTGGGGCGATGTTAATTGTAAATGTTCCCAGTATGGAAATTCGTCCAGGCTCCATGGGGAAACCAATTCCAGGTATAGAAGCAGCTATCATTGATCATGAAGGGAATAAGTTACCACCGAATCAGATGGGGAATTTAGCGATTAAAAAAGGTTGGCCATCAATGATGCGAGCTATTTGGAATAATCCGAGTAAATTTGATAGTTATTTTATTAAAGATTGGTATGTATCAGGTGATAGTGCCTATATGGATGAAGACGGTTATTTTTGGTTCCAAGGGCGGTTAGATGATGTAATTAATACATCAGGTGAACGCGTTGGTCCTTTTGAAGTAGAAAGTAAGTTAATTGAACATCAAGCAGTATCAGAGGCTGGAGTAATTGGTAAGCCAGATCCGGAACGAGGAGAAATTATAAAAGCATTTATTACGTTAAATCCTGGCTATGAGGCATCAGATGAATTATTAGAAGCCATTCGTCAATTTGTCAAAACGAGCTTAAGTGCACATGCAGCACCACGTGAAATCGAGATAAAAGATAGTATTCCGAAGACACGAAGCGGTAAAATTATGCGTAGACTTTTGAAATCATGGGAATTAGGATTACCCACTGGTGATACGTCTACGTTAGAAGAATAAGTGTGGGATAAAAGGCTAGCAAATGCTAGCCTTTTACACATGATTACTCCAAGCTTCCTTTAGGACCAAAGAATTCATAATAAATATTTTCTTCGTTAATTTGCCATGCTTGTAAGGCTTGGTACACAGTTTTCATAAATGGCTCGGGACCACAGAAATAAAAGGATGCTTCTTGTGTCGGTACAACAGATTGAAGCCATGTTAAGTCGATAAAGCCCGTTTTATCACAATGAGTAGTTTCTTCTGGCTTTTCATAAATAGTATAGGCATGTACCTGTTCATGTTGCTGAGCAATTTGTTTAACATGATCCTTAAATCCGTGTAGATTTTCATGTTGTGCTGCATGGATATAATATACCTCACGATTAGGTTGTTCATGCAAAACTGTTTCAAGCATGCTTGTTAAAGGAGTTAATCCGACTCCGCCACTTATTAAGACGAGTGGCTTATCTGCTTGGTTAAGTACAAAGTCGCCAGCAGGTGCGCTAAGCTCAATGGTATCCCCCTCATGAACAGATTCATGAAGATAGGTTGATACAACCCCATCTGGATTTTCAGCGATTCCCTTTTCCTTTTTGACACTAATACGGAAAAATTCCTTATTTGGTTTACAAGACAAGCTATATTGGCGCTGACAAGTGTATGGAATAGTAGGTATATTTACTTTTACAGTAATGTATTGTCCTGCTTCAAACTCAGGTAATAAACCATTGTCTGCTGGTTTCAGATAGAAGGATGTGATCACATCACTTTCTTTAACCTTTTCTACTACTTGGAAAGGACGATAGTCGAGCCATCCACCATCTTTTTGTTCGGTTTCTTCATACATTTCTTTTTCTACTTGAATAAAGGCATCTGCAATGACTTCATATGCTTTTGCCCATGCAGCAATAATTTCTTTTGTTGCAGCCTCTTTTAAAACATCTTGCATCGCCTTTAATAAGTTTTCTCCTACAATTGGATAGTGCTCGGGTTTAATATTTAAGCTACGATGTTTGTGTGCTATCTGATTAACAACAGGTAGAATGTTTTCTAATTGATCAATATTGGCAGCAGCTGCATATACCGCATTTGCCAATGCTTGAGGCTGTTTCCCTTTTCGTTGATTGGTTTGGTTAAAAATATTTTTTAATTCTGGATGATTGATAAAAAGTAATTGATAGAATCTGGATGTAATAGCCTTACCATGTTCTTCTAGTACAGGTACAGTCGCTTTTACTGTTTCAATTGTTTGTTTATCAAGTATTTCAGTAGAGTTTGCCATTTAAAACACTCCTTCTGATAGTTTTGAAAAAACATGTATTATTTATACATGTTTAATTATAAGGAATGGATGGAAAACTTTTCAATAGCTTTTCACGGAAAGATATGACAATTCTGTTAAGGAAGATAGCGAATAACCATTAATTCGGGTAGAATGAAGAGGGGGGAGATCAGAACATGAGATTAAAGAAATATACAGATTACGCATTAAGAGTATTACTCTATACAGCAATAAGTGAACGAAAAGTCAGTATTAAAGAAATAGCTGATACTTTCTATATATCGAAAGAACATATCCGAAAGGTTGTTCATCAACTAAGTATCAAAGGTTATATTAAAACAATTCAAGGGCGCAATGGTGGCATTTTATTAATGAAAGATCAAAGTGAAATTAATATTGGAGAAGTTGTGCGCCTAATGGAGAATGATTTCTATATGCTAGAATGCTTTGATGGAGACCACAATCAATGTGTCATAACAGAGGTGTGCACATTACGTTCTGTTGTCGGAAAAGCATTAAAAGCTTTTTTTGAAGTATTGGATCAATATTCATTAAAAGACTTGATTGAAAATAAAGAAGAGCTTGGTATGTTACTTGGAATCAAGGAGGAGTAACCTCAGTGATTAGCTTACTCCCCCTCCTCTTATTTTATATTAAATTGGTCTGCGAGTAGTAACCAGTTTTGTGGGAATGCTAATCCAAGCTTCCAGTAACTGATTCCCCGTAAGTTTTTTTCTTTAATTAACTCAAATTTGGCTTGTATGGAACGAGCATCTTCAAACCAGACTTCATGCTCTTGTTGCTGATCATCTACATAATAAAAATAAGGGGCTTTAGCATCTTCATTAAAGAGAATTGCTTGGTTGTTCTCTCTTGCAAGTTGCACGGCTTGTTGAGGACTGATTGCTCGTGCGTACTCACCACCTGGTTCATATGGAAGGGTCCAATCATAACCGTATAAATTTTGACCGAGCATTATTTTTTCTGATGGCATCTCACTTAGGGCATATTGGATGACATTCCGAACAGGCTCAATTGGAGAGACCGCCATTGGTGGACCACCACTATAACCCCATTCATATGTCATTAATACAACGAAGTCTACTATTTCGCCATGTGCGTGATAATCGTGTGCTTCATACCATGCACCTTGTTGAGTTGCACTTGTTTTTGGTGCAAGAGCTGTTGATACTAATAGTCCCTCTTGATGGAGTCTATTGGTAGCCTTTTCTAAAAAATGTCGGTAGTCGTCACGATTTTCTGGTGGAAGGAATTCAAAGTCAAAATGAATGTCCCCATAACCTACTTCCTCAGCTATTGTAATGATTTGCTGGAGAAGATTATTTTGCGCTGCTTCATTGGTCAGAATTTCTTGTCCTAATGAAGCGCTAAAGGCTCCATCTTCTAAATTTGTAATGACAAGCATCATTGTTGCACTAGATTCATCGGTAATAGTAGCAAAATCATTTAATGGAGGAGCACTTAGATTACCTTGACGGTCCATTTGATAGGAGAAGGGAGCTAGATAGGTTAGGTTGTTTATATGTTTTCTTGCAGCATTTTCTAATTGCTCTGATACAGTTCCGCCTGTAGGTTCAATATATGCATTTACTTCAATAGTTGTCTTAGGTGTTTCAGGAATATATAAGGTCATTCCAACGGCAAGAGGTTGATAAATATTGACTTGATTCATATTAGCTAATTCAGCTGCAGATACACCAAATTTTTGTCCGATTGTGTAGAGACTATCACCACGCCTAACAGTATAAAACCGTCCGTATATCGGGATGACAAGTGCCTGACCTACAACCAAAGGCTGGTCCGGATCTATTTCATTCGCTAGTGCGATTGATTCATAAGTAGTACCGAATTGATTTGCTATTTTATATAAGCTATCTCCTTGTTCCACAACATAAATTTGCACGAAATGTTCTCCTTTCTCATCTAAAAGTGCCTTCTATTTAACTGTATGATTAGAAAGAAGAAATAGAACAGTATGGTAGTGTACATATTAATTTAATCATTTAATGTTTGTTGATTTGCTGCTTTTTTGCGTTGTCTCAATGCTTTAAAAAAGTTCGTGAGCAATTGACTTGTCTCTTCTTCCAATACATCTGGTACCACATCTACTTGGTGATTGAAGCGTTCATCCTGTAAAAAGTTATAGAGCGAACCAGCACAACCTGCCTTATGATCCTTTGCTCCATATACAACACGGGGGATTCTTGCTTGTAAAATAGCACCGGCACACATTGGGCAAGGTTCAAGCGTGACGTATAATGTACATTCTTCTAAACGCCAACTACCAATCACTTCATTTGCTTTCTGAATAGCAAGCATTTCTGCATGGGAGTCTGTTGTTTGTAGTTTTTCACGTAAGTTAAAAGCAGTTGCAATTACCTCTCCTTTATGGACGATTACCGCACCTATAGGCACTTCTCCGAGCACTTCCGCTTTTTTTGCTTCTTCTATTGCCATCAACATATATTTTTCATCTAACATATTTATTTCACTCTTTTCTTATTGATCTGGATGATATATCAAACCTATCACTATAGTGAACAAAAAAGAAGCAAAGTTCAAGTGCTAGGAGTTAAAAGGAACTAATAAGTAAATAGGCAAAAGGGCTGTAAGTATATCACCTTTTTGTTAATCTGTTGGATGTACGTATGAATTTGAATAATTAAAATAAATAAGTTATTGACAACGGTTGCATATGGTGATAACATTTTCATTAAATAAGCTATTGCATTGCAATACACATACTATAAGTTAATCACACCAAGAAAAAAAGAAGTTAGGTAATTTTTTTGTTATTCATGAAAGCGTTTCAAAAAATAGGAGGGGTAGAAAAAAATGAAGAAAAGCTTGCTTATTTTGTTACTAGGTGTTTTAGCTGTTGTTTTAGCAGCTTGTGGAGGCGGTGGTGATGACGCTTCTGGAGAGGCAGAGGAAGTAGAAGTTATTGGGGAAGACCTTGAAGATGCAACAGAGCTTACTTTTTGGACGTTTGTTGGTCAACACGTTGATTTGTATAGTGATGCTGCGGAAAGATGGAATGAAGAGAATCCAGATAAACCAATTAAACTAGTTGCTGAAACTTATCCGTTTGAGCAAATGCATAACAATTTATTGTTAGCGATTCAATCTGGCCAAGGTGGTCCAGATATGGTAGATATAGAACTCGGTCAATTCCCGAACTATTTACAAGGTGACATTCAGCTAGAGCCAATGAATGAATATGTAGAGCCTGTATTGGATAATGCTGTTACATCAAGGTTTGAAAATTATGCGAAAGATGGTAACTACTACGCTTTACCTACACACGTAGGTGCGACAGTTATGTTCTATAATACAGAAATTATGGATGAAGCCGGTGTTGATATTGATTCTATTAACACATGGGATGATTTCGTAGAAGCTGGTAAACAAGTTGTAGAAAACACGGATTCTGTAATGTGGAATGTTGGTACAGAAGACTGGTTAATGGATATGTGGCCAATGATTTCTCAACAAGATTCAGACGCATTTGATGAAAACGGTGAATTAATATTAGATAACCAAACAAATATTGATACATTACAATTCTTACAAGATGTGATTTATGAGCATGAAATTGCAGAAGTTGCACCAGGTGGAATGAACCAATCAGAAGAATTTTATGGATACTTTTCTGATGATGGAGCAGCATCTATCTTAGCGCCGTTATGGTATATGAGTCGATTCTTAGATAGTATGCCAGATATGGAAGGTAAGATTGCTATTCGTCCAATGCCAGCTTGGGAAGAAGGCGGAAAACGTTCTGCTGGTATGGGTGGAACAGGTACTGCAGTTACAAACCAGGCAGAAGATACGGAGTTAGCGAAAGAATTCTTAGCATATGCAAAACTTAGTGAAGAAGGAAATACTAATCTTTGGACAGTTTTAGGGTTTGACCCACCACGTTGGGATACTTGGGAAAGTGAAGAAGTGCAAGCAGACAATAAATATTATGACTTCTTTGGGGATGGCATTTTCGATATGCTACTTGAAGTGAGAGATGATATCAATACGTTACATTTTACAGAGAATACACCAGAGGTAATTAGTGAATTTCATACAAATGTAACTCAAGAAACAATCCGTTCGAATACATCAACTCCAGAGGAAGCACTTAAGAAAGCTGCGGATGCAGTGAGAGCTGAAATGGAGTAAACAATACCAGATTAGGAGGCAGAGCAGCTCTTGTAGCCCTGTCTCCTAAAATGGCTAATTTTAAAAGGAGGTAAAACTCATGTCATCTCCCGCCCAAGAAACAGATGCGATGGTAAGGGATAAACAACCGAATAAATTGATGTCTATATTGAATTCAAAAAAAGTCGTTCCATATATTTTTGTTACGCCATTTATTTTATCTTTTGTTATTTTGACATTATATCCGGCGATTCACGGTGTTATTATGAGTTTCCAAAAGATTTTACCTGGACAAGTTGAATGGGTTGCTTTTAGAAACTATGAACGAGTATTTAATCCAAATTTTTATAAAGCACTATCAAATACAACCATTTATGTAGTATTAACTGTTGTTATTTTAACGTTGATTCCGATGCTACTAGCTATTTTGTTAAATTCAAAAGCAGTTAAATTTAAAACGTTTTTCAGAGCATCTATTTTTATCCCAGCATTAACTTCCACAATCGTAGGTGGTATGATTTTCCGCTTAATGTTTAGTGAGGCGGATTCATCTGTAGCAAACCAAATCGTCCATCTCTTAGGTTTTGACTCGGTTGATTGGCGATATAATGCATGGTCAGCAATGTTCTTGATGGTTATTTTAGCATCATGGCGTTGGATAGGAGTAAATGTTTTATATTTCTTAGCACAATTACAAAGTATTTCAAGTGAATTGTATGAGGCGGCAGATATTGATGGTGCTAACGCTTGGCAAAAGTTACGTTATATCACGATCCCTCATTTAAAACCGATTACGATCTTTGTCAGTACGATTACGATTATCAATGGTTTCAGGATGTTTGAAGAAAGTTTCGTGTTCTGGGAAACTAGCTCACCAGGTAACATTGGTTTAACCGTAGTAAGTTATATTTACCAACAAGGTATCGGGCAAAATGATATGGGATTCGGTTCTGCCATTGGGGTTGTACTCATGCTGATAATCTTTGTTATTAGTCTTATCAATTTAATTGCGACAGGTACCTTCAAGCGAGGTGACGAATAAATGAATGAAACAAACAAAAAAACTGGATCAACGTGGATAGCTACGATTGGATTCGGGCTGATCTCCTTAATTATTTTATTCCCGATTATTGGATTGTTGATTTCCTCATTTCGTCCTTCATCGGATTTAATGAGAGACGGTATTACATTTAGTATTGATTTTAGTTCATTAAACATAGATAACTATCTGTATATATTCCAAGAAGCAGGATCTTACTGGAGTTGGTATGGTAATAGTTTAGTTATCTCAGCGTTAACGATTGTTCTTTCATTATTCTTTTCATCTATGGTAGGTTATGCATTAGCGATGTATGACTTTAAAGGAAGAAACCTATTCTTTGTATTAGTATTATTAATCTTAATGATTCCATTTGAAATACTAATGCTTCCTTTATATCAGATGATGGTCGGAGCACAGTTAATTGATAGTTATTTTGCGGTTATTTTACCATTAATCGTTGCACCTGTTGCGGTCTTCTTCTTTAGACAGTATGCAACAGGATTACCGAAAGCATTGATGGATGCGGCGAGAATTGATGGAAGTACGGAGTACGGTATTTATTTCAAAATCATGTTACCGCTAATGGGACCTTCTCTTGCGGCGATGGCGATATTACAAGGATTAGGTAGTTGGAATAACTTCCTGTGGCCATTACTCGTATTACGTTCGAATGACATGTTTACATTACCAATTGGTTTAGCGACATTATTAACACCTTATGGAAATAACTATGATGTTCTAATAGCAGGATCAGTTCTGACAATTATTCCGATTGTTATTCTTTTCATCTTCTTCCAACGTTACTTTGTAGCTGGATTAACTTCTGGGGGAGTAAAAGGATAAGCTATCCTTGCTTGTTAGCAAAACGTATCAAGGTATCGACGCCGAGATAACGTATCACATAGGAAGAACCATAGTTCTAGTCAAAAACTATGGTTCTTTTCTGTTATAATAGTAGTAAATAGTAGAAGGATGACGTGGGCAATGAATGGGAAAAGTATTACAACAACATTAGATAAAGTATTTAGGTGGATAACAAATCTGGCATTTTTAAATGTATTATGGGTAGCTTTTACGATTCTTGGTTTAGGAATTCTAGGTATCTTTCCTGCTACTACAGCAGCTCTTGGAGTAGCGAGGAAATGGTTGAAGGGAGACCATGAAATTCGGATATGGCCCACGTTTAAACAGATTTATCGAGAAGAGTTTAAATCGGCGAATATTCTTGGTTGGATATTAGCGGTTGTGGGTTATTTATTCTTTTTGAATTATCAAATTATCCATCTTGCAGAGGGTGACTTGCCGTTTATTGTGCCATTTCTTTACTATTTTATTTTATTTCTTTATATAACCATTGTAATTTGGGTTTTCCCATTACTTGTGCATAACTATGCTTCTATCATACATCAATTGAAAAATGCTTTAATTATTGGTATTACGAAAATCCATATTACGGTTACGTTGATTTTGTTATTATTTTCTATGATGTATTTCTCATTAGAGTTTCCTGTTCTTTTAGTGTTTTTCACTTTTAGTTTGCTTGCACTTGTTTGGATGTGGTTATCATTAAGAGTGTTTGTGAAGATTTTTAAGGAATGAACATCAATATTCGATTGCATTTTTTATTAAAAAAGGGTATACTATTATTTGCGCTTCCAAAATAGCGCAACTGAATATGTTAGTAAATTTGCCGTGCTAGGTGGGGAGGTAGCGGTGCCCTGTACTCGCAATCCGCTATAGCGAGACTGAATTACCTTGCTGAGGTAGCATTGCTTTAAGGTCTGCCGTAAGGGAATAGTGTTGACGCTTGGGTCCTGCGCAACAGGAACTCGTGAACCATGTCAGGTCCGGAAGGAAGCAGCATTAAGCGATTCCTCCTGTGTGCCGCGGGGAAGCCTGAGTCTAGCTATGAACTTATGTAACGCTTAAGGTAGTGTTATCGAAGCTTGGTGCACGGCGTTAAATATAATTGTTCAACCTCTTGTATGAATGCAAGAGGTTTTTGTTATATTATAAAGTGAGATTTCAATCAGTGGTAGTTTTACGGATGTTTGCACCGTGATAAAAAAGAGTAGTGAGGAGAGAAGAGTGTTCTTATGCAAATATTACTCGTTTTTCATGGTTGTATTTGATACAATGATAATTAGGAATATATCTATAGTAAAGGGGATCAGTTATGGGTTATCAAGCATTATATCGTGTCTGGCGTCCAAAGAATTTTGAGGATGTAGTGGGACAAGTACATATTACGCGCACGTTGCAAAATGCTATCATGCAGGACAAATTTACTCATGCATACCTTTTTTCAGGTCCCCGAGGTACAGGAAAGACAAGTGCGGCTAAAATCTTCGCTAAAGCAGTCAACTGCCAAAATGGACCAGCTTTAGAGCCATGTAATCAATGTGATGCATGTAAAGGTATCCAAGATGGTTCTATTTCGGATGTAGTTGAAATTGATGCTGCGTCTAATAATGGTGTGGAACAAATTCGTGATATTCGCGATAAAGTGAAGTATGCGCCAAGTGTTGTGCAATATAAAGTATATATTATAGATGAAGTTCATATGCTGTCTATTGGTGCATTTAATGCATTATTAAAGACACTAGAAGAACCACCGAAACATGTTATCTTTATTTTAGCAACAACAGAACCACACAAAATTCCGTTAACAATCATTTCAAGATGTCAACGTTTTGATTTTAAACGGATTAGTCAGTCAGCAATGGTAGAGCGAATGGAAAAAATAACGGAAGCGGAGAACATTGCAGTAGCAGATGAAGCGCTGGAAGCAGTAGCGTTATCTGCTGAAGGTGGTATGCGTGATGCGTTAAGTTTATTAGATCAAGCTATTTCCTATAGTGAAGAGCAAGTGATGATTGAAGATGTGCTTGCGGTGACAGGGTCTGTTTCACAAGCCAAATTAGCAAAGGTAGTTAACTTGATGCATGCTAATGAGGTTAAAGAAGCGTTATTGGAAATTGACGGAATGATCCAAGAAGGAAAAGATCCTGGACGATTCGTGTTTGATTTAATTTATTATTTGCGTGATGTATTGCTTTATCAAACAGCGCCAGCTTTAGAAAATGTTTTGGAGCGAGCGATCGTTGATGATACATTTAAACAATTAGCAGATGGACTAGATGCAGAATGGATTCAGTCAGCTATAAAAGAATTAAATCAATGTCAGCAAGAAATTAAATGGACGAATAGCCCGAAAGTATTTATTGAGGTTGCGGTATTAAAAATCTGTAATCAAGAAAGAAGTTTGAAGGTAGATACTGCATCAATCCCGGCGGTCGATCAATTGAATGATAAAATTCGTAAGCTAGAGCAACAATTAGCGAATATGCAACAACAACCAAATCAGGCTGTACAAACAGAAAATAGGCAACCTGCACCGAAAAGGACAGCTCCGTCGAGTCGAAACAGTTATAAAGTGCCATATGATAGAATTAGGCATGTATTAGGAGAGGCTTCGAAATCAGCTATTCAGAAAGTGCGAGCACAATGGCCGACATTTATGGATGCATTAAAGAGACAAAGCGCACCAGCACATGCAACGATTCAAAATAGTAAGCCAAGTGCAGCATCTGATGATGTCGTCATTATTGCTTTTCGTTATGAAATACATTGTTCGCTTGCATTAGAACATAAACAAACGATAGAATTAATGTTATCTGAGGCTATAGGGCAGAATATCACGTTTATTCCTATTCCAGAGGCTGAGTGGACTAGTTTACGTGAAGAATATGTACGTAAACAGAAGCAACAAGATGGAGAAATGGAATCAGGGGATGCTTCTATTGAAAAAGAAGAAGATCCTGTTGTAGATGCTGCTAGAAAATTAGTTGGAGATGACTTATTAGAAATACATGATTAAAAAATAGATTTTATTTAGGAGGGCTTGCCATGCGTGGTGGAGGAAATATGAATAAAATGATGAAACAAATGCAAAAAATGCAAAAGGATATGATGAAAGCTCAAGAGGAATTGCAAGAGATGTCCTTTGAAGCGACTGCTGGTGGTGGAATGGTTAAAGTAGTAGCCAACGGTAAGAAGGAAATTACAGATATTGAAATTCAAGAAGAAGTAGTAGATCCAGATGATATTGAAATGCTACAAGATCTTATTTTAGCTGCTACTAATGAAGTATTGAAAGAAGTAGACGATAAAACAAATGATACAATGGGCAAATTTACTAAAGGATTAAATTTACCTGGAGGAATGTTCTAGGAGGGTTCTCATGTATTATCCCGAACCGATATCAAAGCTGATAGACAGCTTTACCAAATTGCCAGGAATCGGTCCAAAAACTGCCGTACGCCTGGCCTTTTTTGTATTAAATATGAAGGAAGACGACGTTCTAGACTTTGCGAAGGCATTAGCAAATGCGAAGCGCGAATTGACACATTGTAGTGTATGCGGGCAGATTACAGATCAAGATCCGTGTTCCATTTGTCAAGATGAATCACGTGATCAATCTGTTATCTGTGTAGTGCAAGATCCGAAAGATGTTATTGCTATGGAAAAGATGAAAGAATTCAATGGTAAGTACCATGTATTACATGGAGCAATATCACCTATGGATGGAATCGGACCAGAAGATATCAATGTACCTTCATTAATTAATCGTTTAAAAGATGAAGAAGTAAAAGAATTAATTCTTGCAACAAATCCTAATGTTGAAGGGGAAGCAACCGCGATGTATATATCACGCTTAGTGAAACCTTCAGGGATCACAACAACACGAATTGCTCACGGCCTGCCAATGGGGGGAGATTTGGAGTATGCAGATGAGGTTACACTCTCTAAGGCATTGGAAGGTAGGAGAGAACTTTAATAGTAGGTGAAGATAATGTTTCGTTCTAAAAAAGTAAAAAGATCAGACATGGATCAAGAGTTATTAAATCAACTATTTCATTTGAAGAAGGAATGGGTTTATTTAGAGGACCTATTAAATAGAAGTATTGAACCAAGTGAATCTGGACAATTTGATTTAGCTATTACAAAGGCGAAATACTTTTATTTGCTAAGAGAAGCGAAAGTGCGAAATTTATCTGCTATTAAATAGTTTTTCTTCTAATTCTTGTTTTCCCTTCATATAGATAGAGTAGTTATATTCTATAGGAAGAAGGGGACAAGTATATGAACTGGTTCGTTATAATTGGGATAGTCCTGTTAATTATTTTATTGTTAACAAAAGGCATACCAGTTAACTTTGTTAAAGGTAGTGGACAAGTTGTTATGAAGGTAACCGTCGGTATCTTGTTTTTGTTTTTCTTTAACTTATTCGGTGCATCCTTCGGTCTTTATATACCTATTAATGTCTTTTCAGCTATGATTGTTGGTTTGTTAGGCATACCTGGTATTGCTTGTTTAACTGCTATTCATATTTTAGTTATTTGATAAAAAGCAACCTTGTTATTAAAGGTTGCTTTTTATATGGAATGGAACCGACTTACATAGTGTTGGAGTGGAATGTTTGCAGTGTCGATAGTTATGCACATCTATTATAAATAGAACAGAATCAAGCAAAGCCTTTAGTGAGTTTCTCCTTTATATATTTAGAGCGCTAAGTTATAGTGTAGGATTGTTACTTTAAAAGGAGTTTATATGTAATTTCAAAAAACACTAAACTTTTTTTAAAAAAGTATTGCATTGTATTAGTTATTCGTGTTATATTTATCAAGTCGCTTTTTTGAAAGGCATTTTTGAAAAAACAAACAAAAAACTTTTTTAAAAAAGTTGTTGACTTCAATAACTCATCATGTTATATTTAAGAGGTCGCTAAAAAAACGACAAACATTGAACTTTGAAAACTGAACAAAACAACCAGTATGAATTTAAACATGAAACATGCTAGCTTATAGAAGTGAGCATAAGTCAACTTTATTGAGAGTTTGATCTTGGCTCAGGACGAACGCTGGCGGCGTGCCTAATACATGCAAGT
>NZ_JAWZSR010000020.1:0-19820 GCF_033949965.1 Gracilibacillus pellucidus
TGCCCCGTTGGCAATAGAGGTTTTATATAACATGTGAACACCTACACATAGAAGGACCATTAGACTTATCATTATCAAAAGATATCTAAAGCTCACTCATAGGTTGGGAACTTGTATCATGAATTTACACAATAAAATGGACTTGACTGCTGATAGAGCTTCTCGACGACGAAAAAATGAAAAATGAGCAAGAAAAGTCGTTGATAGAGTTTCTCGACGACGAAAAAATGAAAAACGAGCAAGAAAAGTCGTTGATAGAGCTTCTCGAGGACGAAAAAATGAAAAAAGAGCAAGAAAAGTCGTTGATAGAGTTTCTCGACGACGAAAAAATGAAAAACGAGCAAGAAAAGTCGTTGATAGGGCTTCTCGAGAACGAAAAAATGAAAAAAGAGGAAGAAAAGTCGCTGATAGAGTTTCTCGAAAACAAAAATAAGGGAGATTTATCTTCTAGAATGGTGATTACTTTTTCAAAATAAAGCAAATGAATAATGATGAAAGATAGGACAATCACCTGATTATCAGGTGATTGTTGTGGAAGTTGGAGGAATGGATATTGGGAAAGAAACAGACAACTAGATCTATACTATTAGGTGCAGCGTTCTTAATGGCGACGTCAGCGATTGGACCAGGGTTCTTGACACAGACGACAACTTTTACAGAACAGTTAGCTGCAAGTTTTGGATTTGTAATTTTAATTTCCATTATTATTGATATTGGCGTTCAATTGAATGTTTGGCGAATTATCGCCGTTTCAGAAAAAAGAGCACAAGACATTGCCAATGATGTGCTGCCTGGTCTCGGTTACTTTCTAGCAGCACTTATTGTTATGGGTGGTTTAGCTTTTAACATCGGGAATGTCGGTGGTGCTGGATTAGGCTTAAATGTTATTTTTGGGATTTCGCCAGAGCTAGGTGCGTTACTAAGTGGTATTTTTGCCATCGGTATTTTCCTCGTGAAAGAAGCAGGGAAAGCGATGGACCGTTTAACGCAAATTGCAGGGTTTGTCATGATTGGTTTAACTATTTATGTCATGTTTACTGCACAGCCTCCGGTTGGCGAAGCAGTCAGTAAAACCATTTGGCCAGATGAAATAAATTATTTAGCGATTGTAACATTAGTAGGTGGAACAGTTGGTGGATACATTACCTTTGCTGGAGGTCACCGTTTAATTGACGCTGGTATCAAAGGAAAATCTGCTATTCCAGAAGTAACCAAAAGTTCTGTAAGTGCTATTGGGATTGCTTCCATTATGAGGGTTTTCTTATTTTTAGCAGCACTAGGAGTTGTAGCAAAAGGATTCTCTTTAGACTCTAGTAACCCAGCAGCATCCGTTTTTCAAATTGCTGCCGGTAATGTTGGCTACAAAATATTCGGTGTGATTATGTGGGGCGCTGCCGTTACTTCTGTAGTTGGAGCCGCTTATACATCTGTTTCCTTTATTCGTACATTTAGTTCGTTTATTGATCGCAACTATAAAGCATTTATTCTAGGATTTATTGCTATATCAACAACAGTGTTTGTCTTAATCGGTCAACCAGCGAAAATTTTAGTGCTAGTAGGATCGTTAAATGGATTAATCTTACCGATTGCTTTAGCAGTAATGATTTTTGCTGCGTATAAAAAGAAAATTGTTGGCGATTATAAGCATCCGTTATGGCTAACGATCTTTGGTATTATCATTGTCGTTGCTATGGGGGCTATGGGAATTTATTCATTAATTAACGGTATTCCGCAATTATTCTCGTAACTAGGAGAGAAATAGATTTTACAATTGATAAAAGGACATTTTCGTATAATGCGGGAATGTCCTTTTTCTTATTAGCCTGATGAAAGCCCGAATAAATGAAAAAGTAGAAATAGAGTCACTCATATATGCAACTTGTTTTGAATTCGAAATAATTCGTGCTATGCTTTTCGATAGTCAAGTTTAACTTAGACTATCCTTACAGTAAAGGAAATGTATATGAGAAAATATCACGTAGATGTTATTCAATATAGAGGCGATCATGGAACATTTGGTTTTCAGCAAGGTAAATGGTTAAAGAAATCACCATTACATCCGATTTATACGAATCCAGATATGGCGAAAAAAATGCGTTTCTCCGTAAATCGCGAGGATGCTACCTGCTGGATTCATGCGCTGTTTCCAGCTTTTTTAGAAGAGCTAAAAGGATTGGCAGAGGGATTAGAACTATCTTTAGATCAAGCGATTATGCACTTTAGTGGTTACCAGCAGGAGTGGATTCGCTCTGGTTGTTCTATTTTAACTGGTGATCACTTTCTGATCAGAAATTACGATTACCATCCCAAAACATATGAAGGTAGGTTCGTGTTATATCAACCTAAAGGACAAGGTTATGCAACGATTGGTCCTTCGCAACGTATTGTTGGTAGAGCAGACGGAATGAATGAAAAAGGATTGATGACTGGCTATAATTTTGTGAATCGTCGTGGAGCTGGTGATGGTTTCATACCGACCATTATTACACGGATGATTTTAGAACAGTGTAAGAACAATCAAGAGGCGATTGCTTTATTAAAAGAAGTTCCTCATCGTGTTGCATTCAATTATGTATTAGCAGATAGAGCAGGAAATAGACATGTAGTCGAAGCAACTTCACAAGCTGTCCGTGTCAAAGAAGATACGATAAGTACCAATCATTTTGAGTTACTCCCTGAAGCAAATCGTTATCATTTAGCAGATTCCAAGCGACGCTTTGCTATTCTGCGGAATCAACAACCATCAATCTCAAAAGCGGCAGCATACCAAGTGATGAACAATAAAGAAAATGACGTATTTGCCGAAAAATATTTACAATCAGCTGGTACATTGCATACGACCGTTTACGATGTGGATACGATGGAAGCAGCAATGGCATTAGGTCATAATCGAATCCCAACTACGTTCTCCTTTGGGGAGTGGTTGAATGGGAAAAATAGTCTGGTTAAGCAAGTGAGAGGTCAGATTAATACAGCATCAAACATGCCATATATGGATGGATTAGAAGAGTAAAAGGTCGAGAATATATCTCGACCTTTTTTCTTTTGGAAAGACTGAACTAAACTATATGTGATTGACACCTAGATGTTATTCACATATAGTGAAGAGATGGATAATAAAAATGATCAATGGATTGTGCAGTTGAAGAAGGGTGTATTTGAATTAGCGATTCTTCTTTTGATTCGGAATAAGCCAATGTATGGCTATGAGTTGACCAACCAGCTCAATTATATTCCATTATTCACATTAGCGGACGGCTCTATTTACCCGATATTAAAAAGAATGGTCAATAAAAAATGGGTGGAAGCTTACTGGCAAGAATCAATGGAGGGACCAAGGCGTAAGTATTATAAAATTACAGAGGAAGGACTAGAAATAGTTCAACAAAGAATGAATGATTACAAGGAATTATATCAAGCGTTAGAACGATTACAGGAGGGAAAAAATGAATAATAATAATCTTCATCCTCGTATTCTTCGATATTTAGAGCAACTGAAAGAAGAGCTTGCATATTTACCAGAGGAAAAACGAGCGCAACATCTTATAGAAATAGAAGATCACTTACATTCTTTGATACTTCAAAAAATAGATAGAGGAATGGAACAGGATCAAGCAGTTGAACAAACCTTAGCAGATTTTCTACCAGCTGATCGATTAGCACAACAGATTATCGATGAAGAAGATGTGATGCAGGCAATTAACGGAAGAAAAAATGAGAGGACAGCAAAGACCAATTCAAAAGCGATCATGTCATTGGCGCTAGGTGTGGCAGCTATTATTATTCCACTTATCGGTTTAGTGATTGGTATTTTTGGGTGTGTTATTTCAAGAAAAGCTAGAAATGAAATAGCTCAGTTATCTGAAAAAGGAGAGGGGATAGCGATAGCTGGATTAGTTGTTAGTGTATGTGGGATAGCGACTCAACTTTTTCTTCTATTAAATATATATAGCGTATAAGGGAATCAAGCAAACTTACGAAGATTGGACCGTTTTGATAAAGGGGAGAGGCGGATAAT
This sequence comes from Gracilibacillus pellucidus, assembly GCF_033949965.1. NCBI lineage: Bacteria > Bacillati > Bacillota > Bacilli > Caryophanales > Bacillaceae > Gracilibacillus > Gracilibacillus pellucidus. The sequence goes on from NZ_JAWZSR010000020.1 coordinate 4,019, forward strand.
GAATATTCATGTCATCCAAAATGATCCGATAGTAGGACCTGGATATATTAAAGAATGGGCAGAAGACAATCATCATGTTCTTACGATAACGAATGGAAATAAACTTCATACATATCCTAACTTAGCTGATTTTGACCTTTTAATTGTTTTAGGGGGGCGAATGGCAGCTTATGAAGAAGCCAACTATCCTTGGTTAGCAGATGAAAAGAAATGGCTTCAAACGGTCATTGAAAACCAAAAATATGTGTTAGGTATTTGCCTTGGTGCACAGTTAATTGCAGATGCAATGGGTGGTAAAGCTCGTAAACACACGCATCAAGAAATTGGTTGGTGGAATATTGATTTTCGTGATGAAGCGAAGTCCCATCCATTGTTAGCTGAATTTCCGAAACAATTAGCTTTTTATCAATTTCATGGTGATACTTTCAGCCTTCCTGAAGAAGCAATAGCTGTTGCAGAAAATGAGGCCTGTAGTAATCAAGCATTTGTCATTGGAAACCATGTGTTAGCGGTACAGTTCCATCCTGAAATGAATGTGGAGATCGTAGCGTCTTTCATCGATCAATATGGAGCGAGCTTAACAGAGCAACAATTTGTGCAAAATGTAAACGAGATGCTCAATAACGATCATTTTCAAACGAGTAAAAGCTATATGTACCAAATTCTACATAACTTTGCAGAGCAAATTAATGCTTTCTAATAGAACATCCTTCTTGATTTCTAACTAGAATCAGGAAGGATGTTTTTTGCGGGTGTAAAAATATGTTAATATAAAATTATACATTTACCACGGTGCATGAGTTCGTAAAACTCCCACTTCAAGGTTCGAGTGAAAACGAGGAAGCTAAGTGAGGGATAAACGGACGCTAACTCCCTGATAAGTTTCGCTTTACGGGATGAGTGCCAAACAAGGGAGCGATAGATGTTGGATGAAAAGAAATATCATCGGAGTTTTGGTGTGTATGGTATATATCAGCAAGATAGTAATCTATTAGTCATAGAGAAAAGTACAGGACCATACAAAAATCGCTTTGATTTGCCTGGAGGCAGTTTAGAAGATGGGGAGTCTTTGATAGATGCTATGAAACGGGAGTTCTTCGAGGAAACGGGATTAGAAATAGAAGTGGAGCACAACATTGGAATAATAGACTTTAAGCTTCCTTGGTTATGGAGAGAATTTACGGATTTACATCATATCGCGGTGTATTACAAAGTGAGGAAAGTAGGAGGAACGCTTATTGTCCCAGAACAATTTCAAGGGCAAGATTCGTTAGGAACAAGGTGGATCTCAGCAAATGATACGACTATAGAAAATTCCTCTCCATTAGTTCTGAAAGCTTTTGAATGGATGGAAACAAAAGATTTAGGAATTGCTCCTTGTGTTTATTCTGAATGGAAAATTAAATAAGATGAATGATTAAGAGAGATTCCATTAGATAACAATGAAGTATTTATATCCAATTTGGAGCCAATGATATCTTTCTTAAGGAAGCAATAGATGTTTGTCCTATCACTAATTGATTGGAGGGAGCTAAGTGAAAAGTCATCATATGCAAGCCCATTTTCAAAAACTATATGTCCAAAGAGATGAGATGGAGCAGAAGCTCGTTGCTTTTAAAGGAATGGAGTGGGAAAGACCACTTCAAGATAAATGGTCATGGGGCGAAACGTATTATCATTTGTACTTAATGCTGAAAAACTTTCGTAGGTTGTCCAAAGTGTATATCCCATTAACTACACCTGTTGCTGCATTAAGAAAATCGAAACCATTCACTACCCATAGTCCAAATATATATGAAGCATATCAAGCAAAAAAGAAGAAGCCAATGAAGGCTCCTTTTATTATTATGCCACCAAAAGAAATAGCAAATAACGTTTCGTTCGACTGGTTGATAGAAGAATTGAACCAGGAGACCAATCAATTAGAGGAAATAGTAGCAACTGTCCCTGATGACATAGCAGGTCACATTCGCTTCCCTGATCCACTCGCAAACAATCCTAACTTGATTCAAAGTATCGATCTTCTTGGCATACATGAGAAACATCATTTTTTAATATGTGATAAATATTATCGTAAGTAAACAATTATTTATGCTTAAAAAAGTACATCGTTAAAGGGCCAAAGATGACGATTAAAGCAATCGAGATATACATAACAATCATGATTTCACCATTTCCACCACCATGGATAAGGCTACGAACTGCATCAACAACAAATGTAATCGGATTAATTTCGACAAACTTTTGTAGCCAATTAGGCATTGTCGATGGGTCAACAAACACATTACTTAAAAAAGTTAGTGGAAATAAGAACATCATGCTGATCGCCATTAATGCTTTTTCCGAGCGTACGATAATTCCGAGCATTGTCCAGATCCAGGATAAACTAAATGAGAATAAGAGCAGAATGGCAATTCCCATCATGATGCCAGTAAATCCAGCTTCAGGTCGAAAACCTAAAATATATCCTAGCGTAACCATAATAGTCGAGGCAATGAGGTATCTTAACGTGTCTACAAGCAATGCACCAACCAATACGGCAGGTTGCCATATTGGTAAAGAGCGAAAACGATCAAAAACCCCTTTTTCAATATCTTTATTCAAATCAAGTCCTGTATACATCGTAATCATCGAAACGGTCATGACTAATATCCCTGGTAACACGAAATTTAAGTATTCGCCCGTTGATCCCGAAATCGCTCCGCCAAACAAATAAGTAAACATTAATAAATAGATAATCGGAAAGAGTGTCACATCAAACAGTTGTTCAGGAACATAACGAATTCGTAATAAGGCACGCCATGCAAAGGTAGCAGATGCCTGAATTGCTGACGGTGCTTTAGATCTTGTTCGGTTTGTTAATACTCCTTCTATTGTAGTTTGGTTATTCATTTACCTCGTCTCCTTCCTGACTTGGTGGATTACCTGTCAGTGCTAAAAATACTTCATCAAGACTTGGTTCGTTCATAGAAAAGTTTTTGATGCGAACATTTGCATTTGCTAATTCACCAATTGCAGTTGCTGCCTTACTATGTTCCTTAATCATGATTGTTAAAGAAATATCTTGAGCATTCCTATCTGGCTTTTGTTCGAATTGTGAAGTGAAAATGTTGCATGCTTTTTCTAATTCATCATGATTATCGAAATGAACGGTTAAGCTTCCTGCGTTAAGCGAAGATTTTAATTCTTGACTTGTACCTTCCTTAATTAGCTTGCCGCGGTCGATAACGCCGATTAAATCTGCTAATTGGTCAGCTTCTTCTAAATATTGAGTGGTTAAAAATACGGTGGTTCCATTTTTGACGAGTGCCCTTACAATATCCCAAACTTGGTTTCTGCTTCTTGGGTCAAGGCCTGTGGTGGGTTCATCAAGGAAAAGTAATTCTGGAGAAGTAACAATACTTGCTGCAATATCAATTCGTCTACGCATTCCACCGGAGTATTTTTTTACTTGGCGTTTAGATGCATCTTCTAATTGAAATGCTTGTAATAATTCATCTGCTCGTTGTTTTGCTTGCTTTCTGTTATAGCCTACTAATCTACCAATGAAAATAAGATTCTCTCTACCTGATAATTCCTCGTCAACCGAAGCAAATTGTCCCGTTAAACTAATAGAATGTCTAACTTTATCTGCTTCTTTAGTGAGGTCATATCCCATTACTTTGGCATCGCCTTCATTTGGCTTGAGTAATGTTGCTAACATCCGAATGGTTGTTGTCTTACCTGCTCCATTTGGACCAAGGAATCCATAAACAATCCCCTTAGGTACTTTAAGGCTAATGCCGTCTACTGCACGATGCTTGCCGAAGACTTTTACTAAGTTGGTTGCTTCAACTGCATATGTAGTCATGTAACCTATCACACCTTTCCTATTTTATTTTAATCTCTAAAAGTATAGCATATAAGTGCTTGTGTATAGTAGTTATATATGAAAATGTGGATGACTATATGCTTTGATCACGATGGCTTAAATTTTGTTCAGACTTGAACGTTGAAAGAGGAGATTATGGATGTTGGCACAGTAATAAAATGTTAAACATACTGCTTTTTAAACGAATAAAAAAGGACCCTTCCTTTTTCTTGAAAGGAAGGGTCAATGTAGTATTTTATCACGGTGCACGAGTCCGTAATACCCCAACTTCAAGGTTCGAGTTAAAACAAAGAAGCTAAGTGGGGGATAAACGGACGCTAACTCCCTAATTGAAGTCTCACTTTACCGGATGTTTGTATACATGCTCTGGATAGTCCGTGACAATACCGTCTACTCCTAAATGGAAGAGGCGATCGGCTTGTTTTTGAGACCTGGAAGTGTAGGGCATAATTAACATTCCTGTTGCATGTACGCGATTTACTAATTCTGTCGTTACAATATTCATATTCGGATTGAAATAATCTGCATAAGTTGCGAATTCCTTTAATTGCTCATCCGTCACATTTCTCCAACTAGGTCCTGCTAATACACCATGAGGTAGATTTGGTAAAAGGGTTTTCGATTGTTGTACGGAATCATGATTAAAGGATTGGATAATGATTTTTTTGTTGTTAGGACGGTCCATATTACGTTCTTTTAAGACGGTAGCTATTTTCTCTTCGATACCGGGATAAAGCTCTGGTGATTTTAGCTCTACTAAAATGCCGATTTTTCCGCGGAAGGCATCAAGGACTTCTTCAAATGTAGGAATTTTTTCGCCAGCATACTTCTCGTCAAACCAGCTACCAGCATCTAATGAGCGGATTTCTTCAAAGGTTAAATCCCCAACTGCACCAGTACCGTTTGTTGTTCGGTTAACGGTTGTGTCGTGAATAATTACTAACTCACCATCTTTGGTCATTTGTACATCGATTTCAAAGTAGTCAGCTTTCATTTCTACGGCTTTTTGGAAGGCTGCCATTGTGTTCTCAGGTGCATGCCCAGATGCACCACGATGAGCAACATTGATCATTTTTTGTTGGTCTTTCTTGCTGAAGGTAACCGATTGCTCACTTGCAAATGCTGGAACGGAAAAAACAAACATGAAAAAAACGATGATAAAGAAAATAAACAAGAAACGATTCATCATTACTCATCACTCCAATTCTTTTTGATAAATCTAGTATGACTAAGAAATATGAAGTGCAAATTAATAGGTTATAAAGATACTGTAAGGAATTTTGTGCGATTGGTCATAGGTCTAAAGGGCTTTGCTAGATGATTGTTCGCCATCAAACTAGAAAACTAAATAGGTATTTGGTATTATGTAATGGATATTATTTCATGAAAAGGTGGTACTATGGATGAAGAAGCTTGGCCTAATAGCACTCATATTGTTAATGATTTTAACAGCTTGTCAGACAGAGGATAGTGCAGAAGTAGAAAGTGATGAAATAAAAGAACTGCAAGTAGAAACAGAAGTGGATAAAGAAGACGATTTAATGACTGTGGAAGAGGCGAAAGAGTTAGCAGATTCGTTATTGTTTCGCATGTATGATGATTTATATTCGGTAAGAGAGGAACACTTTGAACCAGAGTTTAGTCAAATATCATTAGTGGCTAATCCAGAGGTGGAAAATGAATCGGAATGGTTTCAAGAAGCGATGAAATTGTTTAGGGAACGAGTTTCGGATTATGTTAGTGAAGAGTATTTGGATGAACAATTAGCCTATATTACCTCTGTTATGTTTTGTCATTGTGGTAGTTGGCCATTATTAAACGGATATGGCTCGTCTGATATATTTTTAGGTGTCGAAATTGCCGAGCAAGATACTGATAGCCTTGTGTTAGAGTTTAAAATGATGCAAGATCCTGAGTATGGTTTGGATGTAGGATCATTTCGTTATGAAATGAGAAAAAACGAGCATGAGTGGATGATTCAGCATATCGAGCAAAGCCAGGAGGTTAACTTAAAGGCTGAGGATTTTGATCAACCATGGAATGATCGATACACATTTGTCGAATATCAAGATGATGATACATTAGTGATTGATATAGGTTATGGAACGATTTTGGTCGATAGTAAATCTGGAAAGCCGATTTCAAGCGTAGTAAATGAGGTGTCTGAAGAAGAAGAGGAAGAAGAATACGTAGAAGAAGAGGAAGAGATAACAGAGCCAACAGAGCCAACAGAGCCAGCGTATACAGCAGTATCCGGTTTAAACCCGAATGACCCAGATCAATACCTTGGAAGATGGAGTGAGTCAGAAGATTATACAGATAGTGCAACATTGCGTTTTAATAGCAATGGAAACAATGAATACGAAATCATGATCACAGAGCCACATGGAGGAGGTGCAAGATTAATTGATTATGAAGGAATCGTTACCTTTGCTGATGGAAAAGCTTCCTTCTATTCACCATTTGATAATTTTTATGAGGTAGAAAGAGATGTAGCCATTTCATTACAGGATGAGCAAATTTATGTTGAAATAGATGGAGTAATAGAACATTCTGGCGAAAAATTCCATACAGTCTATGAGTTTGGTTTGTTTGAACCAGAGAGCGGTGAATAATAATCTAGTAACCTAGCAACAGTTATTCAAAAATATAGAAAATTCCTTTCCGATCGGTTAAAATAAAAGGGAGAATAACACCGGGAGGAAAGTGAATGAATTTTCAAGGAAAGAAGAATAAAAAACGGAAACATGCTCAAGTACCTATGCGTTTAAATATATTGTTTATTGCTATATTTCTTATCTTTTCATTATTGATCGTACAATTAGGGATCGTGCAAATTATTAATGGGGAAGAAGCAAGTCGCCAAGTTTCCCAAACAGAAAATACTCCTAGTGAAAAAGCCGTTCCGAGAGGAAAAATGTTGGATAAAAATCATCGACTGATCGTAGATAATGATCCGAAAAAGGCAATCACGTATACACCACCTAAAAATGGTGATTCGGCTCAAGATCGTTTGAAGTTAGCGACAAAGCTAGCAGGATTTATTACGATGATTAAAGATCAGGAGGAATTAGAGGATACCATTAGAGAACGAGATCAGAAGGAATATTGGTATCTAAAAAATCGAGATAAAATAGAAGAGCGTTTAACAGAGGAACAAAAAGAAGAATTAGAGCCTTCTGAAAGATATCAAGAGGAATTGGAGTTAATCACCGAGTCAGACTTAGCGAAAATTGACTGGACTCCTGAGTTATACAATATCCTTGCGATTAAGAAAGAATTAGATGCTGCTTATGAATTATCTACCCATACTATTGTAAATGAAGGATTAACAGATAAAGAGTTTGCGACAGTTGCAGAAAACCTACATGAGCTATCAGGGATAGATGCTGTGATTGATTGGGAGCGAGAACCACAATTCGGAGATACACTGAGCTCTTTTATAGGAAATGTTACTTCTTCTGATGAAGGTATACCAAGTGAGAATAGCCAGTATTATTTATCAAATGGCTATACAAGAAATGACAGAGTCGGTACTAGTGGATTGGAAGAACAATATGAGCATGTACTAAGAGGAAGGAAAGAAAAAGTTCAATATGAAACAGATGCATACGGAACCGTTATTAACTCTGATATAGTAGTGGAAGGCGAGCGAGGGAAAGATTTAGTACTAACCGTTGATATGGAGCTGCAGAAAGAGTTAGATAAAATCGTAGAGGATGAATTGAAAAAAGCAATTAATCATCCTGTTAATAATAATGGTTATTTAGAGGATGCGTTACTTGCCATGATGAACCCTCAAACAGGCGAAATAATTGGTTTATCCGGTTTTAGATATGATCGCGAGAAAAAAGAATATGTGAATAATGCCTACCGTACAGTTTATGATGCACATGTTCCAGGTTCTTCTATAAAAGGGGCAACCGTCTTAGCTGGATATCAATCAGGTGTTATCGATATTGGTTCTTATTTAAGTGAGCAACCAATTAAGATTGGTGATACAGTCAAATCATCATACTCTAATTTTGGTAGTAGTTTAAACGATGTGCAAGCACTTGAAAAATCATCGAATGTTTATATGATGAGAATTGCCATAGCAATGAGTGGTGCAAATTATCGTTATGGTGATTCATTACGTAATTTTAATTATGATTCATTTGATGAATTGAGATATTATTACGATCAATTTGGTTTAGGTGTACAAACAGGAATTGATTTACCGTTTGAAGCAATAGGAGTAAAAGGTACTAATCAAACAGAGGCAGGGAAATATCTGGATCTATCCTTTGGACAGTATGATACGTATACAACATTACAATTAGTGCAATACGCTTCAACAATTGCCAATGGTGGATACCGTATGCGTCCGCATTTTGTGAAAGAGATTAGAGAACCAGGCGGCGAAAATGGTAGTCCTGGTAAAATTATTCAATCGATTCAACCGGAAATAATGAATCGTGTTGAGATGGACGATAAATATATTAGCCGTGTACAAGAAGGTTTCCGCAGAGTGTATACAACTGGTACAGCAAGTGGACGCTGGAGTGGATTCCCATACGAAATGGCAGGTAAAACAGGTACAGCACAAAATCCACAATTTAAAGATGGAAAAAAAGTAGCTGATACGCATAATTTGACTCTAGTAGGTTATAGTCCTGTAGAGAATCCTGAGGTAGCATTTGCGGTTGTAGTACCGAAGAATGGTACAGGTAGCCAATATCCTGTCCACCATGAAATTGGTAAGAGAGCTGTTAAAGCTTACTATGATCATAAAAACGGTAATGATGACGAAGAAGAAGATGATGACGAATAAGAGGAAGCGGAGCCGTAATGGTTCTGCTTTTTCTTATTTTAAAAAGTATTGCTTCTCACGTTACGTCATGATTTATAGTAATAAATGAGGAGTGATAAAGATGTATTCAATCGGACAATTTGCCAAAAAAACAGGTGTGACAATCCGTACATTAAGATATTATGATCAAATAGGATTGTTAAAACCAGCACAAATATCTGCAGCTGGAAGAAGGTATTATCATGACGAGAATATGGTGCAATTACAAAAAATCATGACATTCCGTTTTCTAGGTTATTCATTAGAAAAAATTCAAGAAATGCTGCAAAATGACGAAAAAGAATTCACACAATCATTAGTAAAGCAAAGAAACGAAATCCAAAAACAAAAGGAGCATCTCGATAGGATTACAGAAGTGTTAGATAACGTGATTCCATTAATCGAAGAACAAGCAACAGTTGAACCAGAGATCGTCATCGCATTAATTCAAAGCTTAGCAAAAGAGGAGGAACAAAAGCACTTTCTCGAACAATATTTCTCAAAGGGTTTAGTGGAAAAATTGTTTGAAGTAGAAAAATACGATATGGTTGGATTTCACCGTAAAGAGTTCCATTTTCAGTTGCAATTAAAACAAGCCTACCGAAATAAGGTGGTTAATGAAGAAGTTAAGGAGTTAGTGAAAGAGTTTTTTACGCTAATGCCAGAAGGCTTAATGCAAAATTTTTTCGATGAACTTCGAGATGTATTAGATGAAGAGGGCGATATAGAATTTCCTGATGGGCTATTTCCTTCCATTTTAACACAAGAGGAAGAAGACTGGTTGATTGATGTGGCTGTCACTTATAACTTAGTCGACATGAAGGCTGACGAATAATCGGATATCGCAAAGAATTGTTTGGTATTTCCCAGGAAATAATTCGTCGAATCGAGTAAATGTAGGAAGCAAGTAATCTAGACTTGCTTCCTACATTATTAAGATAATCTTTCTTGTTCTTCTAATACTGCCGAGATTGTTTGTCTAACTTTTGAAGAAATATTTTGTATTAAATGTATTTCGTCTTTCCTTAATTTAATATAATATTGAATTATTGGTAATAAGGTGAGAATCAGGTGCTGGGATTAAGCTTATTACTAGTTGATTGTTTCTAAGGGGTTGAGATTGGTTTTTAATGAAATAATAAATAGCGGTGACGGTGAACAAGAAATAGAAACGTATGAACATGTCCATTAGGTATACATAAAGGAGGAGTTAGTAGTGGCGGATATAGTTTTTAAAAATGGCAGTATATATTGTGTGGAACCAAAAGGAAAATGGGTAGAAGCTGTCGCGATTAAAGCAGGTTTTTTTATTGCTGTTGGAACAAATAAAGAAATAGCAGAGTATATTACTGCTCATACAGAAGTGGTTGACTTAGGTGGTAAGACGGTGATACCTAGTCTACATGACATGCATACACATGCCTTAGTAGGAGCATATGAATTATTAAATACTTGCAATCTACCAACCTCTTCCTTCAGTACGTTAGCTAATTTATTGGAAGCAATCAGTAATTTCGCCACAGACAATCCGGAGGCAGAGTGGATCAGTGGTGGTGCATGGCAACCTTCTATACAGAATCAGCTCCATAAGTCACAGTTAGATAAAATTGATGCTAATCGACCGATTTTGCTGTATGATTTTTCTCACCATAATGCATGGGTTAACAGTAAAGCATTAGAACTAGCTGGTATTAACGCGGAAACAGAGGATCCTAAAGGAGGCATTATCGAACGAGATCAATCAGGTGAACCAACTGGTGTGCTTTTAGAAGGAGCTACACAATTAGTGGCAAAGCATATCACTTTCTATGAGAAATATGATCGAGCTCAAGCAGCGAAGCATATAATGGAGCAATTTAATCAATATGGCATTACTAGTATCAAAGATGCACTAGCCGATAAGACTGTTTTGGAAACGTATAATAAGCTAGATAAAGAGAATCATCTACACATGCGAATTGCTGCTTATTTACCATGGAAAGCAAGCGTATTAGGGGCTGAAACAACAGAAGCAGAACAAGTAGAATTAATTAACAATCGAAAGCAGTATCAAACAGAATTAGTGAAAACGGACTTTGTGAAGATGTTTATCGATGGTGTACCTGCAGCTAAAACAGCTGTCTTTTATGAAGGATACCAAGGAGAAGAAAACTATCATTATCTTGAAGAGCTGTTGATAAATCCAGATACATTGCAGCAAGCATTTATTGATTATGATAAGCAAGGAATTTCGGTTAAAGTGCATGCTACTGGTGATGCAGCGGTTAGTACAGTTTTAGATGCAATTGAGGCTACAAAAGTAGAAAATGGGTCCACTCATATGCGACATCAAATTGCTCATGCTAGTTTTGTTCAGCCAAAAGATTATGCTCGCTTCGCCCAATTAAATGCCATTGCTGAATTTTCTCCTTTATTATGGGTGCCAACGATCACACATGAAGGGAATAAATTAGTATTAGGAGAAGAACGTGCTGACGAAGGATATCCGATTAAATCCGTTGTAGCAACAGGTGCAACGACTGTATATGGTTCAGATTATCCGATTACACCAGATCCGAATCCTTGGCATGCAATGGAAGGATTGATTACTAGAAAAGACCCTACAGGTGAATTACCAGGTACTGTTAATGAAGAAGAGCGGATTGATATTTATACAGCGATAGAGTTGTTTACGATTAATGGTGCGAAATCAATGTATACAGAAGATGTAACGGGATCGATAGAAGTAGGCAAATCAGCTGATATGATTGTCTTGAATCAAAATATTTTTGAGGTTGATTCTAGTAACATTCATCAAACAGAAGTACTATTAACGCTTTTTAAAGGTGTTAAGGTTCACGAGAAACAAGAATGAGGTGTTAACAATGCAATATGATTCTATCATCGTCGGTGCAGGTTCCATGGGGATGGCGGCAGGGTATTATCTTGCTAAACAAGGGAAGAACGTGTTGTTAATCGACGCAGGTGACCCACCTCACGCTGGCGGTTCCCACCATGGTGAAACGAGAATTATTAGACATGCGTATGGTGAGGGAGAAAATTATGTCAACATGGCATTACGAGCTCAAGATTTATGGGAAGAATTGCAGGAAGAAACAGGCCAAACCATTTTCCACCCAACTGGCGTGATTAACGTTGGCAAAGAAGAGGATGATTTTATTCAAAATGTGATAAAAAGTGCGGAGCATTATCACTTAGATGTAGAGAAAATGACGCACGCAGAGATAAATCAAAGATGGCCTGGATTTTCTATACCAGCAGATTTAATAGGTTGTTACGAACGGAAATCAGGTGTTTTAATGAGTGAGCAGATTATTCAAGCATATCGTGATGGAGCACTAAAATATGGAGCGGTGCTACAAGTTAACGAAGCCGTAACAAATATAGTGATAGAAGACGACATTGTTACGATCATGACAGAAAAAGACAACTATCAAGGGGCATCACTTATTTTAACACCTGGCGCGTATGCAAAGAAATTGTTGGCTAACATCGGCATAGATGTGCCACTTGATACAGTAAGGAAAACTTTTTCATGGTTTGATGCGGAGGAGGACGTATATGCAGCGAATCATTTTCCTGCTTTTAGTTTCGTATTAGATCAAGGTACATATTATGGGTTTCCTAGTGTAGAGGGAGCGGGTATTAAAATAGGGCGACATGACGGTGGACAGAAAAGGGCTATCGATCAACCTAATGCTCCTTTTGGTACTTATTCAGAAGATGAACAAGATGTATCTGTGTTTGCCAATCACTATTTTTCAGAGGCTGGCAAACATCGGATCGGAAAAGTCTGTACATACACGAATACTCCTGATGGCGATTTTATTATTGATAGACATCCAGATTATCAGCATGTTGTATTTGCATGTGGATTTTCTGGACATGGATACAAATTCGCTAGTGTAGTTGGGGAAACATTAGCAAGATTCGTTGCTTTTCAAGAACCATTAGTCGATATATCGACATTTACTTATCATCGTTTTTAATCTAAAAAAAGGCAGAATAAGCGTTTATTCTGCCTAACTATCTCTAGATCGTTTTTAAATAACTCCACACGGCATTCGTGAAATGCTGTACCTCTGCAAAAGCTGCTGTTCCATCAAATAATTGCAAGAACGGTTTTAGTAGTTTTTTTACAACAATTTTTCTAATTCGCTCTTGGTCTAATTCATCCATAATAACATCGAATAAGTCCTGTTGTTCCTCATTAAAGTCATAATGTTCTTGTATTTGTTCAGCTAATTCGATTATTTCAGGTAAGGTAATGACGCTACTATTGAAATTAGTTTGTAGAAAATCAACAGCGAAATCGCTTAAAATCGTATGGTCTGTCTGCTTCATCTGAGAAATCAATAGTTCTGTATGTGATAACATGGTGTCGATTAAATCATGAAGTGAGTAATGACTGTTCGTTAAATCGAGCGTGAACAACATATATTGTAACATCCCGAAAAATAAGATAACCGCTTCTGTTGCATACTCCCTGATATCCTCTCCAAACACGTCAATAAGTCTATTAGCAAGCCATTCTGCTTCTACTAACCTATGATGTATAACTAATTTTTTTAATTCGGGTTGGTCAGCGGTAAGAATGTTTTCAAATAGGATACGTAGATTTTTTTCCTCATTTAATTTCATTAGAATAGTGATTTGTTCAATTAACACTTCGCGATCTTGTGGATCCTTACCAATTTGCATCGAAACACGTTGTTGACTAGCGTCATAACGAATGTCTTCTAATATATCAGCAATACAATCATTTTTGGAAGAAAAGTAATTGTAAAAAGTGCCCTTTGAAATAGTGGCTTTATCAATAATTTCTTGGATAGAAGTTTGCTGAAATCCCTTCTCGACAAACAATTTTAATGCAATGTCTGCTACTTTTCGTTTACGGTCATTCATAATATCCTCCTGTCTTTCTACATTGTTAGTATACGTCTGTTTAGAAGCAAAAACAATTATTTTATACTTTTGGTACAAAAATGTTGAAAAAAATGAACTATGGGTATAAAATGTTCTAGTGCAAAACATAATATGAAAAAGATAAGAGGGAAACAATCATGGATACACATTTAAAAAAACCACCATATTTAATGATTAGTATTTTATTTGTAGGTGCTTTCGTTTCATTTTTAAATAACTCATTGTTAAACGTAGCCCTACCTTCTATAATGGTTGATTTAGAGATTCAAGACTATTCAACAGTTCAATGGTTAGCAACAGGTTATATGCTTGTCAGTGGTATATTAATTCCTGCATCGGCATTTTTAATTACACGCTTTTCTAACCGTAGTTTATTTATTACAGCGATGGCCATTTTTACAGCTGGTACAGCAATGGCAGCATTTGCGCCTAACTTCGGTATTTTGTTAGCTGGACGTATGGTTCAAGCAGCAGGTTCTTCTGTAATGGGACCTTTATTAATGAACGTTATGTTAGTAAGCTTCCCACGTGAAAAACGTGGTGCTGCAATGGGTGTTTTCGGAATGGTTATGATCGCTGCTCCAGCAATTGGACCAACATTGTCAGGGTATATTGTAGAATACCATAGCTGGCGCTTACTTTTCGAAATGATTTTACCGTTAGCAGTTATTAGTTTGTTATTAGCAGTTTGGAAATTTGATAATGTAATGGAACAAGATAAAAATGTTACACTTGATTATTTATCTGTTGTTCTTTCCACCATCGGTTTCGGAGGTATTTTGTACGGAGTAAGTAATGCAAGTTCACAAGGATGGGGTGATACAGTTGTTATCACTACATTAGTTGCAGGTGGTATCGGGCTAGCGCTATTTATCATTCGTCAATTGATGATGAAAGAACCATTACTTGATTTACGACCTTACAAATATCCAATGTTCGCTCTTGCATCGATTATTGCAATCGTTAATGCCATTGCGATGTTCTCTGGTATGATTTTAACTCCTGCATATGTTCAAGATGTTCGTGGTATTTCACCACTCCAATCTGGATTAATGCTATTACCAGGTGCGATTATTATGGGAATCATGTCACCTATTACAGGTCGATTATTTGATAAGTTTGGTCCACGTATTTTATCTGTATTAGGTCTGGCTATTACAGGTGTATCAACTTATTTATTAGCTCATGTACAAATAGATTCAACCTATACGTTCATTATTGTCGTTTATACGTTACGTATGTTCGGTATGTCAATGGTCATGATGCCAATTATGACAAATGGATTGAACCAATTACCAACATCACTTAATCCACACGGTACAGCGATTAATAATACAGCACAACAAGTGTCAGGTTCTATCGGTACGGCTGTTATGGTAACTATTATGAATTCTGTTGCAACATCAGAAGGTGAAAAGTTAATGAGTGGGGTAGACCCAACAACATTAACAGAAGCTTCAACTGCTTCTATGACCCAACAAGCGTTACTTAGCGGAATTCAGTATTCCTTTTATGTGGCGCTTGGTATCAATATCGTCGCATTAATCTTAGCGTTATTTGTGAAACGAGTAGATACAAGTGAGAAAGCAGTAAAAGATATTGAACAGCAAGATGAAACAAAAACAGAACCAGCCATGTCATAAGAAAAAGCGTAGCATATTCTAAGTGCTACGCTTTTTTTGGATGGTATAAAGTTCTCGGCGACCGAACGAGGAAAAGGGGAGGATGAAAGTAGTTGACAGAGCGTCTCGACGCCCTGACAGTGAAAAAGGAAGGATGAAAGTAGTTGACAGAGCGTCTCAACGCCCAAACAAGAAAAAAGGAAGAAGAAAAGTCGTTGACAGAGCTTCTCAACGACCAAACAAAGAAAAAAGGTGAAGATAAGTAGTTGATAGAGCGTCTCAACGCCCAAACAAGAAAAAAGGAAGGATGAAAGTAGTTGACAGAGCGTCTCAACGACCAAACAAAGAAAAAAGGTGAAGATAAGTAGTTGACAGAGCGTCTCAACGCCCTAACAAAGAAAAAAGTGATTAAGTCTATATAATTGTGTAAAAAGAAAGGGCATCATAGTTCCTCATGTTACAATGTTTTCAACCACGAAAATAATAAACAGGAGGAATATATGATGACCCAAATCAATTTTACACTAGATTTCGAAAAACTAAAAGAGGAAT
>NZ_JAWZSR010000021.1:0-18524 GCF_033949965.1 Gracilibacillus pellucidus
GACTTGCATGTATTAGGCACGCCGCCAGCGTTCGTCCTGAGCCAAGATCAAACTCTCAATAAAGTTGACTTATGCTCACTTCTATAAGCTAGCATGTTTCATGTTTAAATTCATACTGGTTGTTTTGTTCAGTTTTCAAAGTTCAATGTCGTTGTCTTTTTTAGCGACAACTTTTATATCATAACATCTTGTCGTTTTGATGTCAACAACTTTTTGAAATTATTTTTTCGTTTGTTGTTGTGATATGTTGTTTTTCATCCGCTGTTTCAGCGACGTATAATAATATACCACGACCAAAGAACATACGTCAACACTTTTTTAAAAGTTTTTTATGATTTTATTTTCAATTAGTTTATGAATGGATTTCATAAACTTGCACCTAGCATTATAAACACTTTTACGCCTATCCCTCACTATTACCAAGTAATAATAAAACCAAGTCTTCCCTAACTACTCTAAATAGATAGTTAGCTGTTTCCTATTTAATTATTATATAAAAAACAACCTCGCCAGTTTATCGGCGAGGTTGTTTTTCTTTTATCTACTATTTATTATTTATTACGCATTTGCGGGAATAACAATACATCTCTAATAGAAGGAGAATTAGTTAACAACATAACTAGTCGATCAATACCAATTCCTAGACCACCCGTTGGAGGCATACCATATTCTAATGCTTCCAAGAAGTCTTCATCCATTTCATGTGCTTCATCATTACCTTGTTCTTTCTCTTTTACTTGCGCTTCAAATCGTTCTCTTTGGTCAATTGGATCATTTAATTCAGAGAATGCATTAGCATGCTCACGTCCTACAATAAATAACTCGAAACGATCTGTAAAACGGCCGTCTTCTTTATTTTTCTTAGCTAAAGGAGAAATCTCTACAGGATGCCCGTAGATGAAAGTAGGTTGAATTAATTTCTCTTCTACTTTCTGCTCGAAGAACTCATTCACAATATGCCCGTATGTCATCGTATCTTGTATTTCAATATTATGTTCTTTAGCCAATGCTTTGGCTTCTTCATCAGACATCTCTTTCCAAAAATCCACACCTGTATGTTCTTTAATTGCATCTACCATGTGTAATCTTGTCCATTGTGGCGCTAAACGAATCTCATCATCTCCATAAGTAATCGTTGTAGAACCTGATACTTCTTCCGCGATGTGAGCAACCATATTTTCCACAAGTTCCATAATATCATGGTAATCTGCATATGCCTCATATAGCTCAATCATTGTAAACTCCGGATTATGACGAGTAGATACCCCCTCATTACGGAATACACGACCAATTTCATATACTTTCTCCATACCACCGACAATCAAACGTTTTAAATGTAGCTCAATTGCAATACGCATATATAGTGGAATATCTAATGCATTATGGTGTGTGACAAACGGACGTGCCGAAGCACCACCCGCAATACTATGCATCATTGGTGTTTCTACTTCTAAGAAACCTTTTGAATCTAAATATCGGCGCATCGATTGAATGATCTTACTACGAAGAACAAACGTATTTTTACTTTCCATATTCGTAATCAAGTCTAAATAACGTTGACGGTAACGTTGTTCTACATCTTTTAAACCGTGGAATTTCTCTGGTAAAGGTCTAAGTGATTTTGTTAGTAGCGTAAATTCAGTTGCTTTAACAGATAACTCCCCTACATTTGTTTTAAAGACTGTACCTGTAACTCCTACAATATCTCCTAAATCCGCTGATTTAAAGATTTCGTAAGCCTCATCGCCAACTTTATCTTTACGTACATATAACTGTACCTGACCACTTAGATCTTGAATATGAGAGAAACCAGCTTTACCTTTTCCTCGTTTTGTCATGATACGGCCTGCTACCGTCGTTTCAATCGCCTTTTCTTCTAATTCTTCTTTCGTAAATTGATCAAACTGTTCTTTTAACTCTTCTGCCAAGTGTGTACGAGCAAACTTATCCCCAAATGGATCTAACCCTTGCTCGCGATGATTGTTCATTTTTTCTAGACGCACACGCATATGTTCGTTTAGTTCTTCGCTCATCCTGCTCACCTCTATAATTAAATTATATATGCTCTATATCAAAAAACTGCCAGAATCGTACTGGCAGTAACTCATTCATGATTAGTATAGAAAACGAATTTCATTGTGTCAACGTTTAGACCCTTAGGAAACTCTAGCTTTTTGCTCTAATTGTTCTACAAAATCATATAGTACTTCTTCTAATTCTTTCTTCG
Organism: Gracilibacillus pellucidus; assembly: GCF_033949965.1. Lineage (NCBI taxonomy): Bacteria > Bacillati > Bacillota > Bacilli > Caryophanales > Bacillaceae > Gracilibacillus > Gracilibacillus pellucidus. The sequence goes on from NZ_JAWZSR010000021.1 coordinate 2,228, forward strand.
TCTCAGCTTGATTGATTAAACTACGTACTTTACCCGTTCCTTTTAACCCTTTTAAGTACCACGCTGCGTGTTTACGCATTTCCATTACCGCAACACGCTCTCCTTTTAACTTCATCAAACGCTCTGCGTGTAGCAGGCATACTTGTATTTTCTGGGCTGCAGTTGGTTCATCAATTAATTCACCTGTTTCTAGATATTGAACCGTTTGATACATAATCCATGGGTTACCTAGAGCCGCTCTCCCAATCATAATAGCATCTACACCTGTCTCTTCTAAACGGCGCTTCGCCACCTCTGGTGAATCGACATCCCCATTTCCTATAACAGGAATATCCACAGACTCCTTTACACGACGGACAATATCCCAATCCGCTATACCTTCATACAACTGCTCTCTAGTACGACCGTGTAGCGCCATCGCTTTAGCACCTGCTTCTTGAAGGGCTTGAGCATTTTCTAAAGCATAGATACTATCTGTATCCCAACCAGAACGCATCTTTACTGTTACAGGCTTGTCTACAGCTTGTACCACTTCAGCTACCATTTCATAAATCTTCTCAGGCTGTAGTAACCAACGTGAACCCGCATCGCATTTTGTGATCTTCGGAACAGGACATCCCATATTAATATCGATAATATCTGCATTTGTATGCTTATCTACAAATTGCGCCGCTTCTACTAGCGTATCACGATACCCTCCAAAGATTTGCAAACTCATTGGCTTTTCTTCTTCATCAATATATAACATTTCCATCGTTCGTTTATTCTTATTAACAATACCTTTATCACTAACCATTTCCGCACAGACAAGGCCTGCGCCAAACTCTTTTACCGTTAAGCGAAACGCCCAGTTACTTACACCTGCCATCGGTGCCAATACGACTTGGTTAGGGATTTCTACGTCACCTATTTTCCACATATTGATTCTTCTCACTTTCTTTCACTCTTGGTTGTAACTCTTCCATCGTAATCCCAAGTTTTTTCGTAATGTCTTCTAGATTATTCTTCGTCGGAACTCTCTTGTCTCGTTCGATTTCTCCTAATTGTGTAACAGATATTCCTAACTCCTTGGCAAAACCTACTTGTGTATATCCTTTTAACTTTCTAAACGCTTTGATTCGTTTACCCCATCTAGTTGCTGCCATTTGACTACCCCTTCTTTGTCTTGTACAGGTATTGTAGTTAATAGTTGTGTAATATTTTGTCTTAATTGTTCGATATATAAAAGTGGATTGATTTCCGCTAATGGAATTAAAACAAATGCTCGTTCATGTAACCTTGGATGTGGCAAAATCAATCGTTCTGATTCAAAAACTTCTTGATGATACAACAAAATATCAAGGTCGATCGTTCTTGGTCCCCATTTTATTTCTCTTTCTCTACCGAGCTTACTTTCCACGCTTTGGCAAACATCCAACAAAGCAATCGGATCTAACTCGGTTGTTGCTTCTATTACCATATTTAAAAATTGCTCTTGCTCTACATAACCAACAGGATCTGTCTCATAAATGGAAGACTCAGCTGCTACTTCTATTTTATCATGATTAGCCAAATGGTCTATCGCTTTATTTAGATACGTTAATCTTGGTTCGATATTGGAACCAAGTGCTATATATGCTTTGTTCATAAATTCTTCTCCCTGTAAATCTCAACAGCAACCGACTGATAATGACCTGGTATTGGCGGATCTGGTTTCACTACCTTGACCGTACAGGCTTGTAATAAGTCAAATCGCACTAAAAGCGATTGTGCAATTTCTTCAGCTACTGCTTCCACTAAATTTTTTGAGTAACCTTCTACCACTTGTTTAGTCACCTGATAAACAAGTCCATAATCAATGGAATGATGAAGGTCGTCTGACTTACCCGCCTTTTGCAGGTCCGTTTCTAATATAAGATCTACTAAGAACCGTTGCCCTAGCTTTTTTTCTTCAGGAAATACTCCATGAAATCCATAAAAACTCATTTGATTCAAATGAATTTTATCCATTCTGTACACCACCTTTACCAATTAACTTGTCCATCATCTTCGTCATCCTTACATGCATCTCGACATTATGGACACGAACAATCTCGCAACCTTTTATCATACCATAGCATACAGTAGCACCTGTACCTTCATCCCGCTCATCTACTGGCAGGTTTAATGTTTTAGCAATGACAGATTTTCGGGATGTTCCAAGTAAAACAGGGTAATCAAGTTCTCTCAATCGATCCATCTCCTGCATCACTTGAATGTTCTCCTCATATGTCTTGGCAAAACCAACGCCTGGATCAAGTATAATATTTTCCTTCTTCACCCCTGCATCTAATGCAAGTTCAATGCTTTCTTGTAAATCGACTAAAACATCATCAATCAACGAACCATACTCAGGCACTTCCCGATTATGCATTAAAATAATTGGTACATTTAGTTCTGCTGCCACTCGGGCGATTTCGGGTTCTCTTTTACCGCCCCAAATATCATTAATGATGGACGCACCCGCCTCAATCGCTCTCTTTGCTACATTCGCTTTCCACGTATCTATTGAAATTGGTACTGTTACAACATCTGTTAAAGCTTCAATAACTGGTACAACACGTTCTAATTCTTCTTTTTCTGTTACCGGAGTATGACCAGGTCTAGTAGACTCACCACCAATATCAATAATATCTGCGCCTTCCGCCTCCAATTGCTTCGCTTGGCGAATAGCTGCTTCAATCGTATGATATTGTCCACCATCAGAAAAAGAGTCTGGCGTAACATTTAAGATACCCATCACTAATGTTTTGTCTTGATAACGATAATTTTTTGTCTTTGTCTGTAGCCACTCGTGCATGATACCCCGTCCTCACAAAATGATTTCTATAAAGCAATATTTCAATCAGTGGGAGTTTTTGACTCCCACTGATTGTTAGCGAAACTTATCAGGGAGTTAGCGTCCGTTTATCCCTTATCTTCGCTTCCTCGTTTTCACTCGAATCTTGAAGTGGGGTTTTACGGACGATTGCACCGTGATAAACTATTCATAACAAAATATTATAGCATAACTGTTTCTAAAAATTTAGAGGGTCTTGCTTAATATGTAACTTCATCGCCAAAATATGATGAGAAAAACGCCCAATTTCTGAGCGTTCCTAGCTAGACGAACACTTAAATTGTATCCTTTCTTTGCTATAAAGTGAGACTTCAATCAGTGAGAGTTTTTGACTCCCACTGATTGTTAACAAAACTTATCAGGGAGTTAGCGTCCGTTTATCCCCCATCTTCGCTTCCTCGTTTTCACTCGAATCTTGAAGTGGGGGTTTTACGGACTCATGTACCGTGATAAACAAAACCCCGCTCCTTGTTATCGAAACGGGGTTAGTTCTTTTATTATATATTATTCTTCATCAAATTGATAAAGCGGTGTTGATAAGTAGCGTTCTCCATTACTCGGGATTACCGCTAATACTTTTTTGCCTTTTCCAAGTTTTTTCGCTACTTGTTTTGCGGCATAAATTGCGGCACCTGATGAAACACCACCAAGAACTCCATCTTTACGAGCTGCTTCTCTTGCAGTTTCATAAGCTTGATCATTTGATACTGTAACAACTTCATCGTAAATGTCCGTATTTAAAACCTCTGGTACAAATCCTGCACCAATACCTTGGATTTTGTGAGGTCCTGGTTTACCACCTGATAAAACCGCTGAATCTGTTGGCTCCACTGCATAAATCTTAACATCTTGATAATGTTCTTTTAAGACTTTACCTGCGCCAGTAATGGTACCACCTGTACCAATACCAGAAACAAAAGCATCTAATTGATCGCCCATTTGTTCTACGATTTCTTTACCAGTAGTACGTGCATGAGCATCTGGGTTCGCTTCATTATTAAATTGCTGAGGCATAAAATACCCATGCTCCTCCTGCAATTCTGTTGCTTTCGCAATCGCACCCTTCATTCCTTCTGCTCCTGGCGTAAGAACTAATTCTGCACCATAAGCACGCAATAAGTTACGTCTTTCTAAACTCATTGTATCAGGCATTACTAAAATTGCTTTATATCCTTTAATAGCTGCTACTAAAGCTAAACCAATACCAGTATTTCCACTAGTTGGCTCAATAATCGTATCACCTTCTTTTAAAGCACCAGATTCCTCAGCTGCTTCTACCATAGCTAGAGCAATACGATCTTTAACAGAACTACCAGGATTCATAAACTCCAACTTTACATAAACCTCTGCACCTTCTGGGTCTACTGTACGATTTAATTTTACAATTGGGGTATTTCCAATCAATTCTGCAACACTTTGCGCTACACTCATTCCAGTTCCTCCTCAATTCCAAGTATTTTTATAGGTATTATATACAATGTAACTGAAAATGGATACAATGTCAACCCATTAACTGGAAGGTTCATGAGGTTTTTTTACTCTATTAAGCCATTATCCTTATATATATTTATATCCACTCTTTCCCACAAGCTTGATGCATTCACATCTTGTTCTAATTTGGATAACGCTATGTCCTGTCTTACTTCTTCATACGCTTCTTCTAAACTCACTGTAATAGCAGGCAAATGCTGATGCTGAAAGATAATGGCATAACCACCACTAACCTCTATCGGTTCACTATATGTCCCAGGCGTAAGCGAGATTGCCACTTGGTAATATTCAGTCGGTATAAAGCTACTAGTCTCCGCATAATACCCTAGATAACCGTTATCCGTTGCGCGCATATCATCTATTGATAATTCCCGCGCAACATCTTGAAAAGATTCGCCACCTTCTAACCTAGCTATCGCATATTCTGCCTCTGGCTTTGTTGAAACAACTATATGCGACAACTGCACCATATCTTGAAACTGATATTGGTTTTTGTACATCTGATAATAATCTACTATTTCTTGTTCAGATACCGCTATATCTTTACTCAAAAGGTATTGAAGATAGTATCGATGATTAATTTGATCGGTCCACTCTTCTAACTTTTGCTGTTTTTCCTCATCTGATAATATACCTTTTGTTATCATCATTCTCGCTAATTCTCGATCTACAATTTTGGGATGGACCTCGATACCTTCTTGCTCAGCTAGCTGAAAGACAACCTCCTTATCGATGAGGTCATATAAGACAGATTCTCCGTATCGTGTAACTAATTCATGCTGCCATTCTTGATAGTTAATTTCCTTTTGATTTACTTTTGCTAAAGGTTCAGCAGGATCTACTGATTTATTTTCTAATATAGCTAAACTACTCTTATTTCGTTCACCAGTAAAAACAATTACTGTCGAAATATTCGTAATAAGCAAAAGGATAACAATGGACCATAGAACTAGACGCGATGTTTTCAACAGCTCTTCCTCCTATTATTCTGTTTTCAACGCTTGTAAATCATTGATAGAGAACGTATATGTCTCATTACAGAAATGGCAAGAAGCTGTTGCACCATGATCTTCTCTAATCATCGCATCAATCTCATCATTACCTAACCCTTTAATAGCTACTCCCATTCTTTCTTTAGAACATGGACAATGGAATTGCACCGGCATATTCTCATGAATTTTCACATTATCTTTCCCTAACAATAATTCCAGGATTTCCTCTGGTTGTTTTCCTTCTTGAATTAATGTTGAAATAGGTGCAATGGAATTGATACTTTCTTCAATTTTGGCGATAGTCGTTTCAGATGCTCCTGGCATCATTTGTACAATAAAACCACCTGCAGCTAAGATCGTATGGTCCGGGTTAACTAATACACCTGCACCAACAGCAGATGGCACTTGTTCAGAAGTTGCTAAGTAGTAAGTAAAATCTTCACTAATTTCGCCGGATACAATGGGAACTTGGCCAGTAAAGTTAGTCTTTAATCCAACATCTTTTACAACACTTAATGTTCCTTTTGTTCCGACAGCTCTTCTTACATCTAGTTTCCCTTGCGCATTTGATTCAAAATCAACATGCGGATTGATTACATATCCACGCACTTCGCCTTTTGCATTTGCATCCGCAATAACAGCACCCACTGGTCCATTACCTTCTACCTTCACTGTTAATTTATCTTCACCCTTCAACATAGCACCTAGCATTGTCGAAATGGTAATAGTTCTTCCTAGTGCAGCTGATGTAGTTGCCCATGTATCCTGGCGTCTACGTGCTTCCTCTACTGTCTCTGTTGAACGAATCGCATACGCTCTGACCTCACCATTATATGCCGTTGCTTTTAGTAAATAATCTTTCATTTGTTATAAACGTCCTTTCTATTTTGAAAAATCCTTTTCGTTCTTCTTATATACTTCATATAACCCTTTAAGTGTTAAATAAGGATCGACAATATCAATTACCGAAGAGTCGGCTGCAATCAATGTCGCTAATCCACCTGTAGCGATAACCTTAGGTGTGCCTCCTACTTCTTCTTTAATTCGGTTAACAACAGCATCCACTTGTCCAACATATCCGAAATAAACACCTGATTGCATCGCTTCTACCGTTGACTCGCCTAACACTCTCTTCGGTTTCTTTAATTCGATCTTCGGCAATTTAGCTGCATTTTGATATAACGCATCTAAAGAGATATTAATACCCGGTGTAATTACACCACTAACATATTCCCCTTTTTCATTGAGGTAACAATACGTTGTTGCCGTACCAAAATCAATAATAATGCTCGGAACACCATATTCCTTTACAACACCAACCGCATTAACAACACGATCAGCACCTAGCTCTTTAGGATTAGGATACTTCATTTTTAAATATGGATTCACCTTTTCGTTCCCAATGATCATAGGATTGCAGTGGAAGTACTTATCTGCCATTCGCTCTAAAGCAAAAAGAATAGGCGGAACAACCGAAGAAATCACAATGCCATTAATATCTGATATCATTAATCCCTCATGCTCTAACAGGGATTTAACAAACATTGCATATTCATCTTCCGTTTTATTTTTATCTGTTTGCATACGCCACTGGTATGTTAACTGTCCTTCTTTAAATACACCCAATACCGTGTTGGTATTCCCGACATCTATTACAAAAATCATAATATCCTCCACAATGTTAAAATATTGGTTACTACAATTCCATATTTTAAAGCTAGTCTGCAACAAGTAGCAAGTTTTAAACTCGCAACTACGTTTTTATAATCTTTTAAGCTAGATACAAACAATAAAGCAAATACGCTAATACCTCGACGGAATGCTCTCACTCTTTATGTAGGTGTGTAGTGGTTGGCAACCGTGTTGTGTATACACTTATCATTAGTCAAACGGAAGAACGAAGCACTTATTCTGTTCATCAAGCTAATTAGAGCAAGCATTAACCACAAAAAAGCAGTTCCTATCTATCTAGGAACTGCTTTTTGCTTTTATTGTTTGTCTTTATCTTCTGAGTCGTTCTTATCTTCGTCAAAGTAGCTTGTTGAATTTTGTTCGAAGTAGTTATCTTCTTTATCGTTTGATTGAATGTTTACTTTGACATCTGAATCAGAAACAGATTCATCATTTGTTGTTTTCGCTTCTGAAATTGTTTCAGATGGTGTTTCTTTGCCATCTTGTTCAGAAACAACTGGGTCTGGTAGTACCCCATCTTCAAATAATGATTTGATTTGACCGGCATCTAACGTTTCTACTTCTAACAATGTTTTGGCTACAAGTTCTAGCTTATCACGGTTTTCTGTTAGAATCTGTTTCGCACGATCATAGCTTGATTGGATAATATTTTGGACTTCTTGGTCAATTTCATATGCAATAGCATCACTATAGTTTTGCTCACTTTGCATATCACGACCTAAGAATACTTGACCTTGGCTATTACCAAACTGTAACGGTCCGATCTTATCACTCATACCGTATTCCATAACCATTTTACGAGCGATCCCTGTTGCACGTTGGAAGTCATTATGGGCCCCGGTACTTACTTCGCCGAAAATAATTTCCTCTGCAACACGACCACCTAAAAGACCTGTGATCTTATCCAATAATTCTGGTTTTGTCATAAAGTAACGATCTTCACGAGGTAGCATTACTGCATACCCACCAGCTTGCCCACGAGGCACAATTGTTACTTTATGAACCATATCCGCATCGTCTAGTACCATACCAATAATAGTGTGTCCACTTTCATGGTATGCAACGATGTTACGTTCTTTTTCAGAGATAACTCTACTTTTCTTAGCTGGACCGGCAATAACACGGTCAATTGCTTCATCGACATCTTCCATATCGATTTTCTCTTTATCACGACGAGCTGCTACTAGCGCTGCTTCATTCAGCAAGTTCTCAAGGTCTGCACCTGAGAAGCCTGGAGTTCGCATTGCAATTGTTTTTAGTTCTACATCGCTAGATAATGGCTTATTACGAGCATGCACTTTAAGCACATCCTCACGTCCATTTAAGTCTGGACGATCTACTGTAATTTGACGATCAAAACGTCCTGGTCGTAATAACGCCGGATCTAAAATGTCAGGTCTATTTGTTGCAGCAATGATGATAATCCCTTCATTTTCACCGAAACCATCCATTTCAACTAGTAACTGGTTTAATGTTTGTTCACGTTCATCATGACCGCCACCAACACCAGCACCACGTTGACGACCTACCGCATCAATCTCATCAATAAAGATGATACATGGGGCATTTTTCTTCGCATTCTCAAACAAGTCACGTACACGGGAAGCACCGACACCTACGAACATCTCAACAAAGTCCGAACCACTGATAGAGAAGAACGGAACACCTGCTTCACCCGCAACAGCTCTTGCTAATAACGTCTTACCTGTACCTGGAGGTCCTACTAATAAAACCCCTTTAGGAATTGTTGCACCGATTGCAGAGAATTTACGAGGGTCTTTTAAGAAGTCTACTACTTCTACTAATTCTTGCTTCTCTTCATCTGCACCAGCAACATCTTTGAAGCGAACTTTCTTCTTCTCTTCACTGTACATTTTTGCCTTACTCTTACCGAAGTTCATTACACGGCTTCCGCCACCTTGAGCTTGGTTAAGCAAGAAGAAGAATAAAATGAATATAATAATAAAAGGAATCATTGTTGTGAAAAGCGTAAGCCATCCACTTGGTTGTTCCTCTTCATCTACCTTCACCAATATACCTTGATCTTTCGCAGTATCTTCTACATGCTCTACGATACCTGGACTATCCAAAATATTAGTGATGAAAGATTGATCATCTTCCGTTAATTCCCCCACTACACGTATAACACCGTTAGAAGGGCGCATTTCCATTTCTTTGATTTGGTTGTTTTCCAAAGCTTCCATAAATTCGTTTACTTTTAATTCATCAGCCTGATTGTTTTGACTGGTGAACATCGTTATGATCCCAATTACCGCTATAAATACAACAAAATATAGGATCACATTACGCATAATCCGATTCATAGCCTACCTCCTCCCGAAACGAGAAAACTATAGTAAATAGTACCATACTGTAAGACCGTATGACAACTAATTACAACTGATACTTGATTGGTTTTTCCTTTACTCTTCTCCACCATAAATTTCTGGTTTCAAAACACCGATATATGGAAGATTGCGATATCTTTCTTGGTAATCTAACCCATAGCCAACAACAAACTCATTCGGTACTTTAAACCCTACTATATCTGCCTTAATATCAACGGTTCTACCTTCAGGCTTATCTAATAATGTTACGATCTTAATTGATTTAGCCTTTCGGTATTTAAATAGATCCACTAAATAACTTAAGGTAAGACCACTATCAATGATATCTTCAATAATTAAGATATCACGACCTTCTACTTGTGTGTTCAAATCTTTCACGATTTTCACTTCACCTGAAGAACGCATTTCATTCCCATAACTAGAAACATCCATAAAGTCCATTTCTATATGTGTATCAATAGCACGTAAAATATCGGACATAAAAGGTAATGCTCCCTTTAAAACACCGATGGCTAGTGGGAACCTTCCCTCATATTCTTCTGTTAATTGCTTGCCAAGCTCTTCACATTTCGCTTGTATTTGTTCTTCTGAAATTAATATTTCTTTAATCTCATTATGCATCTTGCTGCCTCCTAATTACTTAAATCTGTGTATGTTAATACAATATATTCACCAACAGATCTTTTTCCTTTTATTTCCGCCTTCTTCAAACCTGCCATCCAAAGCAATGATCCATCCGCTCCGAAAATAAGTGGCCAACTATCACGTAAGTAGACGGGAATCTTTTCATCAATGAAAATATCTTTTACTTTCTTTCGACCATGTAATCCTCTTACCGTCATACGATCTCCAGGCTTTCTCACGCGTATACTTAACGGAAATAATGATTCACATTCAATCGGGATATGTAAAGTCTGACTGTTTTCACAGATAGGATCTGAGGCATATTCGACTTTAAGCGTGGCATCATTTGGTAAGGTAATTTCACTCGGAACATTAATCGTCTGGTGAACTTCCCATTCCTTATTGACATCCGTGCGAAAGTAGAAACGTAATTCCTGATAATTCTTTGAAATTTTCAATGATTTTGGAAAGTCTACTGTAACATTACTCTTTTGTTGGTCTAACAAAGCGAAAAAGTCTTTTTCATGTTGTATATTCAAATCTGTTGGTACTTTTTTATAAAGATAATTTAATATTAGATGAAAGGCGCGCCTTTGTAAAGCTATCGGATATGACTGAAATGCAGAGATATCAAAAAACGCTAAGCTATCTTTATATGTTACGACTTTCTCGACCATCTTTTCTGCTTCATTTAACAAATAAGTTTGGTCCTCTTCCATACGCTCTGTCATTTCCTGAACATGGTGATGCACTTGAGATTCTTGCTCCTTTAACAAAGGAATAACCCTCAAACGGAAATAATTACGTGTGTAAGTAATAGATTGATTGGAAGGGTCCTCTCTAGGAGTAAGTTGAAGCTCCCTACAATATTGATATATATCTTCTTTTGATAAAGGTAAGAAAGGTCTAATAATATAACCACCTGCAAATCGTCGCTTTATCGGCATCCCTGCAAGCGCGGCTGGATTAGACTGACGAACTAAACGCATAAGTACCGTTTCTACTTGATCATCACCGTGATGGGCGAGCGCTAAGAAATCTGCCTTTGTCTCCTGCATAACTTCTTCAAAAGCTTGATAACGTAAAGTACGTGCTGCCACTTGCGTACCTTCCTTATGTAGTTCCTTTCTACTCTTTACATCTACTTCTCTTGTTATACAAGGAATTTGTAGCTGCTCACAAATATTTTTGACATATCGCACATCTTCTTTAGATTCTTCTCCACGCAGACCATGGTCAACGGAAACTGCTATTACCTTTAAACGTAATTGCTCTTTCATATTTACTAGGTAATGTAATAACAATAAAGAATCTGCTCCACCAGAAACACCTACCAACACCGTAGCATCCTGATGTATTAATTGATGTTTCTTCATAAATGGCATTAATTTTTCATGAAGGGATACCCTACGCAAAAACCACCACCCCATCCGTTTTTGTTTACATTATTTTAACATAATATGACCTATAAAATCTTATTATCACATAAATAATGTAACATAAACGTAACCTAATGCACCAATGGTTAAGATACCACCAATCTCGAAATAAGAATAAACTGCTTCTTGTCTATTTTTAGTTACTTGATTTTCGCGTCTATCACTTCTTGTTTTTTCATGAATAAAATATTGCAATAAATATTGTTTTACATCTTCTGCACGCACGATTGTTTGATTAACAAGCATCATCAATAGCTTTCTCAAAGGTTCTATTTGTACTGCTTGATTGATTTTTTGCTGTAATGTTTTCTTTGGGCTATTCCCTTTAGAAAAACCATTCGGATAGTAAACACGTATAATAACCATTGCTAGCGCAAATAAATCATAACCTGGATCTGCTTTACGAGAACCACATTGCCAATAGGCACGATCATAAAATTCCGTATATTCCTTAATTGCTCTACCTTGTAATGTCGTACCACCTACATCTACCCACCGCAATCTAGTAGGCTTTTGTGACACAATTAAATTTTCTAACTTTAAATCTCCAAAGACATAACCTTGCTGGTGTAATACATGTAAATCATTCAAAAATTTAATTAATAGTGTAATCAGCCATTCCTCGTTATTATTTCTCATAAAATCATGCAAAGACTCTCCTGATATATATTCCATTACATAAAAGGAATACGTAAAACCGTTGTGTGCTTGATAATCGTCTACATCTATTAAAGAAGGCCCAAGGTGGTAACCTTGAACCGCTTGGAAGGATTTTAACACATTGACTTCAGAACTAATCGATGTGCTTTGCTTACTAATTTTAAGCGCGACCTTTTTCTTTTCATGTACGCAAAGGTAAACAGCACCAATCGCCCCACTACCTAGTTTTTTAATAACATGGTAATGTTTGCGATGCCATTTCCCCTTTACTAATTGCCCTTTCTTCAAAAAGATATCAGGCTTCTTCGATGTCTTTGTAATCATCGCTTAAAAATCTCCTTCTTAACGACTTCTTACCAAATTGATACATCGCTTCTTTTAAAGCTGGCCCGGTCGGTGTAACACCGCCAGTAGCTATTTTTGCAAAGATTGTTGTTATAGAATCTAACTTGCCTGTCCAATCTACTAATTGCTGAATTGGTTTCTTTCTACCTGGAAATTGATAGACAGCAAAACGACTTCTTCCTATTCGAGCATTCATACTAATGGATAAATCAACAAGCGCTTCTTGAACAGTCGGCAATTTATTCGTCATACTAGCACTTGTATCAACTAATACTAATACTTCTAAATCACTGGTTTCTCCTAATTCATCTACTACTTCCATTACTTCACCACGTTGATCGGGTGGTAATTCTTCCATTGTTTTTTCATTTCCAAGTATTTGTTTTAACTCATTGTTTACAACACCTTGTAATGTCTCTGTCATCGCTTGTTTTGTAACAGCTTGAACGGTTTGAGCCAAAACATCTTGGTAAACAATTTGACTTACACCTTGGCCATTACTTGCAATATCTTCAACCTCTGCTAAACCTGCTGGTTGCTCTGAGCGATCGTCTTCTAATATTCCAATCACATTAACAGTTATTCCTTGTTCTGCTACTAAACTAGCGACTAGTGACGGATCTTCTCCCTGATTCGAACAGCCATCTGTCAGTAAAAGTATTTGCTTAAGTGTCCCTGCCTTCATCCTTATTTCCCTCCTAATTATTGGTCGTTGGTTAATAGTAAGGTTCGCCAATAACGGAGGCTTTTATACGTGCAACTATTGATGATAAATAAGCTTACTCTGTTTATTCGGCTATCAAGATGAGAAAACACACTGGCGAAAAAATAAAAGGTTGTTAACTAATTTCCTCCCTTTCAAACTGATGAAACGATCTAATTGGTGCCCATTGCGGTTTATTTTCATTAATTTGGGCTACAAGGACAGTCATATCATCTTCGATCTCACCACCTTGTGTTCGGATGACTTCCTCTAACAGCAAATCAGCTATTTCCTGCGGTTCTCTTGTTTCCATCTCTAGCAGTTTCTGTTCTAACCATAAATCAACATTCTCAATATTTTTTGGTCCTTCAAATATGCCATCACTCATCATGATTAAAAAATCCTCCGATCTTAATTGCGCACTTACGACATCTACTTCGACTTCTTGAATAATTCCGATAGGAAGGTTACTAGCCTCCACTTTTTCTACTTTGTTATTACTTAGAATAAAACTAGGTGTTGAACCAACCTTCAAGAACTGTACGACGGCTCGATGCAAATCAATCATAGCTAAATCTAACGTTGCATAGATTTCTTCATTTGTTCGAAGGGCTAATATAGAATTTATCGACTTAATTGCTACTTGTTCATGTAAGCCCGATTCTAAAATTTGTTGTAATAAACGTAAAGTTTCTGTACTTTCTTCATGAGCACGATTACCATTTCCCATTCCATCACTTATTGCCAGTGCGTGTTTTCCTGCACCTAGATCTAATGATTTATAACAATCTCCAGAGATTAATCCTCCACCTTTTGCTGCGTGTGCAACACCTGTATCGATTACATATTTTCTAGCGGAACCAAAAGTAAAGAAGCTATGACCTTTTGCTAAAGGAGACAGGTCTTCTGTTGCAACAATCACCGTTTCATCTAAGATGTCTGAAAGGATTGGTGCTATAATCTTAGCTGCCTCTCCATGATATTCTTGGAAACAAATCACCATCTCTATATCAATATTCCCTTTCTCTAACGTATAAATATCTAACTTCTCTAACTCAATTCCGACATGTTTAAGCGCCGCAACAATCTCTATTTCTTGTTGCTCATGATTTTCCTTTTCCTTAAGTATTTCATTCGCAAAGCTTTCCATCACTTCTGATACACCATTTAACTGATCGGCGACAAACCGTCTACTCTCTAATACTTGTTTCTTCAATTGCTTATTAGCCTGAAAAAAAGATAACTCTTGTTGCATCGTATCTATTACTTTCTTAGACTTCATACAATGATTTTCAAATTGCCGATTCGTCATATTATTCAACTGATTATCTGTCTCTAATTGCTCCTTCACACCTTTCATTAAATGATAGGTTTTATCAAATTGCTGTACCCAGCATGTTTCTTTCTTAAAGCAAGTTTGACAAGTTTTCTCTGTCACATTACTTAAATAGTAGTCGACCTCAATATCCTGTTCTTCTCTATCTTTCGACTCCGTTTGGAAACTATGTGATAACGCTTTAAATACATTCGAAAACCGCTCTACTCGATGTGCAGTCACATTTCGGACTTTTTGTAAATATTGCTCCTGCTCATTCACATGCTCTACTGTTCCTGGTACATACTTGGCAAGTTGTTTTATCCATGAACTCGGCGTGAGCAAGAATAGACCAATCGCTAAAACAGATTCAAGAAGCGCTGTCGCTAAATATTCGAAGGAATCGCCGTATAAACTAATTAACAATGTACTTACTAATAAACCAACACTAACAGCTAGTTTGCGCCCCTCTTTTAACAACCCTCCCAATAAACCTGCGAACGCTAGTAGACTCATTTGAAATAAATTAGCAATACTAGCAAGACTTAATATTAAACCAGCCACTACACCTACAGTAGAACCAATCGCCGCACCACCAACTAATGCTAAAAGCAACACTAAGTACCGGGCAAATACTTGTTCCAGCTGTGCTTGGTATAGTTCCACACCAATAACACCCGTTAGTACAGATGCTAACAAAATAATAAAGCAAACAATTTCTTCATTTTTTAATAAAGGTTTGTATCTTTTCGGTGATAATAAGGGAATACTTTGCATAAAAATAAGTAGTAAGACAGCTGCAAGTACACCTTCCACTAATGCAATAACCCACTCTAAATAGGTAAGCTTGGTCGTCATAGCATAGATACTAATACGCGGAACACTTGCTGCTACAAAGACGAGAAACGGTAAAAATTTCTCCACTGACTTTGTTTGATATAGAAAAAAGGAAAGAACAACAAAAGCGGAAATAGATAAAAAGAGATAGAAACTATGCTCAAAACCATAGGTTAATGCTCCTAACAATGAGAATGTAATAAGAGGAAACACTTTATCTCGACGCAAAAACCATACTGCTGCAATAAATGCGAGCACAAAAGGTGATAATGTGGATAGAATGACAGCTCGTCCTAATAAAAATCCGATAACCCAAATCAACAAACCTTTCTCAAACATTAAGTTTGCACATTTCTTGCCTATTTTGCTTCGTACTTTACTCATTTGGCCAGTAGAAATAAAAGATTTTGGTTTATTATCCGTATATGTGTTCATTTATATCACTCCTCTGTCCACATTAAATCACATCCTCTTTTAATATTTTGTCAAAGCAAGGAAGATGCCGTTCCAAAAAGTTCGACGTGATTCCTTACAGATAATATAAAACGACATAACTCCTCTTACACAACTTAAAACGAATAGATGTTGGTTATGCCCTCTTTGACGATAAATAATAAATAGATCTCCTTTCGGCATACTGTAGACCATAAAAATCTTACAAAAAAATTGTATTTGCTTGTTGACAGATGGGTAAAGCTGTTGTATTATATTCCTTGTGTCTTTCAAAAGACATGTTGAAAATAATTATGGCGGTGTAGCTCAGCTGGCTAGAGCGTACGGTTCATACCCGTGAGGTCGTGGGTTCGATTCCCTCCGCCGCTATCATAGTAAAAGACTCAAGGAATATTGAAATGTACCCTTTGTCAAGGACATTTTAAAAAAAGACTAAGCTACATTGTCAAGATGATTCCTGTATTGCACAGGGGTCATCTTCTTTAAATTCCATTGATATCTATAATGGTTGTAATAAGTCATATAACTCTTTACTTCATGT
>NZ_JAWZSR010000022.1:0-17597 GCF_033949965.1 Gracilibacillus pellucidus
TTCCGCTCCTCTTCTTGCAACTTCCGCTCCTCTTCTTGCAACTTCCGCTCCTCTTCTTGCAACTTCCGCTCCTCTTCTTGCAACTTCCGCTCCTCTTCTTGCAACTTCCGCTCCTCTTCTTGCAACTTCCGCTTCTCTTCTTGCAACTTCCGCTTCTCTTCTTGCAACTTCCGCTCCTCTTCTTGCAACTTCCGCTCCTCTTCTTGTAACTTCCGCTTCTCTTCTTGCAACTTCCGCTTCTCTTCTTGTAACTTCCGCTTCTCTTCTTGCAACTAAATGAAACCAAAAAAAAGAGCAATACCCAAAGGGATATCACTCTTAGTTATGTTTATTGATACAATGGAAATTTGCTTGTTAGAGCTGTTACGCGTTCGCGTGCTTCTTGTAGTGTTGCTTCATCTTTTGGATTTTTTAATGTAAGAGCGATGATTTTCGCTACTTCTTCCATCTCTGCTTCTCCAAAACCGCGAGTTGTGACTGCTGCAGTACCAACTCGTACACCACTAGTAACAAATGGGCTCTCAGGATCAAATGGAATCGTATTTTTATTTGTTGTAATACCTACTTCATCGAGTGCCGCTTCTGCATCTTTACCAGTTAATTCTAAACCGCGAACATCTAGTAATAATAGGTGATTGTCCGTTCCACCTGAAACAGTGCGAATACCTTCTGCTTCCAATACTTCACCAAATTTTTTCGCATTTTCAATAATGTTTTTCGCGTATTCTTTAAATGATGGTTGCAATGCTTCTTTAAATGCTACTGCTTTTGCTGCAATCACGTGCATTAACGGTCCACCTTGAAGACCAGGGAAAACTGTTTTATCCAGTTTCTTCGCAAATTCTTCTTTACATAACACCATACCACCACGAGGGCCGCGTAATGTTTTATGTGTTGTTGTTGTTACGAAATCTGCATGTGGTACCGGATCTGGATGAAGACCAGCGGCAACAAGTCCAGCGATATGCGCCATATCAACCATTAAATAAGCACCAACAGCATCAGCAATCTCACGGAATTTAGCAAAATCTATTTCACGCGGATAAGCACTTGCTCCTGCTACAATCAATTTAGGTTGTACTTCTTTCGCTTTCTGCAATACATCGTCATAATCAATTTGTTCTGACTCTTGGTCTACACCATAATCAACAAAATTGAATAGCTTTCCACTAAAGTTAACAGGACTTCCGTGTGTTAAGTGTCCACCATGACTTAAATTCATCCCTAGCACCGTATCACCAGGTTCTAAAATAGTGAAGTAAACAGCCATGTTTGCTTGTGCACCAGAATGTGGTTGAACATTCGCGTGATCTGCACCAAATAATTGTTTAGCACGGTCTCTTGCTAAATCTTCTGCCACATCGACATGTTCACAACCACCATAATAGCGACGACCTGGATATCCTTCTGCATATTTATTCGTCAAAACAGACCCTTGTGCTTCCATTACTGCTTCTGAAACAAAGTTTTCTGAAGCAATTAACTCAATTTTATCGTTCTGGCGCTTTCTTTCATCCTCAATTGACTTGTAAAGCTCTACATCAAAATTTTTAACGTGATCCATTTTTGCTCCCCCTAACAGTAGGTATATTATTCGTTATTTAGCTTATCTCATTCTAAAATAACATCATTTTTGAAATAATTCCAGATGTTTTTACGAATAAAAAACTCAAATAAGCATTTTTTATTCGTAATCAGTAAAAATATCTCCTTTAATAGCATACCAGTAATTGCAGCACTTAGTAAATTAACAAGTATTCAGTCCATAGTTGTAGGGAGATTGGAACCCATTCATTCTTGTAATCATCCTTACTTAATCGCGTTCAGTACTTGGAATAAGTCTTCTTTAAACTTATTGCGATCAATCGCTTCACAAACACGAACATTCGCTGGCTGTTCAAATCTATTATTAATATCAACTAAGCTATAACCACGTGTTAGCTCACCTTTTGTTTCGACATCGACATAGTAATCATGTGATTCGGACATGACATCCTCATTCGCCGCAACAGATACTAACAATGTATCAGGATGGGTTGTCCCATTTAAACGGTGTACTTCTTTGTTAAATTTCATCACAACTCGATTAATATCAATGAAAAATTGTGAACCTGCTGTATCTAGCGCCTGAATTTCTTCATGATCATGATCATCCATAATGGAATAATCTGTACACATATCCCAACCTACCATCGTAATCGGAATACCTGCATGTAACACAAGTTTGGCAGCCTCTGGGTCGACCCAGAAGTTATATTCAGCTGCAGGTGTAATATTTCCTAACGTATTGTTCGTCCCACCCATAATATAAATGTGTGGGATATCCTTCACAATGGATGGATCTTTTTTGATTGCCATCGCAATATTCGTTAACGGTGCAATCGCTAAAAGAGAGATTTCACCTGGATATTCTTTTACCTTTTCAATCATAAAATCAACCGCATGTCCTTCTTCTGGACGCTGTTTTGCTTTCGGGAAAAATGAGCCGCCCATACCATCTTCACCATGTACATCTTCTACTGTTCGATGACGTTCATTTCCTGCTTGTAAGATTGGCCCTTCGTACCCTTTATAAACAGGCACATGATAGGTAGGATTTGCTACTTGAATCGTATAAAGCGCATTTTCTACTTCTTGGTCAAAATCAACATTACCACCTGTAATTGTTACACCTTCCACTTGGAAATGATGTAGTGCAGTTAATAACGCAATGGTATCGTCGCCAGCAGTATCTGTATCCATAATCACTCGTCTTTTCGTACTCATGTTATTCTCCTTGTCTCGCTAAGTCTGTGATATAGTCAAAGAATGCGTCTCTTTCTACTTCATAAACTAGCTCCACACTTCGTCCATCTTCTGATAGCTCTGTCTTCCCTTGACTTGCGCCATCAGGATGTACAATACTTTTCACTTCTTTTGTTTTCACTAACTCTGGCTTGCCAATGGTAGCTGTTGTTAACACGTCCCATAGGAAGTAAGTCGAGTTTGTTTGGAAATGAACGAGTGGTGGTACCATCGCATAGCATTGACCAAGGAAATCAATACCTATATCTTTTCTTTCACGAGCCCATCTCTCTCGAACATCTACTGTTAAAGGAACCATATTCGTACTTTCTAATGCGACTAAATCTATTTTAATATTACTATCCCAAACGGTTTTGGCTGCTTCAGGATCCCAGAAGGCATTCCATTCCGCTGTTCCATCATGTTCAGGTTCTTCTACGTTACCTTCTTCTAAGAAAGTACCGCCCATCCATACAAGTTTTTCAATTTTTTCTTCAATATCTGGAGCTTCTTCAAGTGCACGTGCTAAATCAGTAAGTGGGCCAATAAATAAAAGGGTAACTGGCTCTGAACTGTTACGTAGTGCTTCAATCATATGTTGGTGTGCAGGAAGATCTGACACGTTTGCCTTTGGTGATCCAAATTCATTTAAAATAGGTAAGGCATCAACAAAAAATGCATGCATACGCCAGTCTTTTGGAAAAGGATTTTTCCCTCTAGAAGTGGATGCTGCTACTTCAACATCTTGTTTACCGAAACGATCAATGATTTTACGACTTGCATAAACAGCTGGCTCTAAATAACAATCAGCTGGAATAACACTAACACCGAGTAATTCAACATCTTCCATTTGCATTAACAAATATAGCGAAACTAAATCGTCTACTCCGCCATCATGATTCATGTAAACTTTCTTCGTCATATGTACTAGCTCCCTTTTTTGTATTGACCAATACTGGCCTTTTTCTGTTGTTAAACGAAAATCTATCATTTAACAGTTGTCTAAGTACTCCATCTGTACCACAACAAAAGTGTAACATATTTTTTCAAAAACTTAATTATTCTGTATTTTTCGAATTTTTAAACTGGGTTTGTTTTTATATTCTTAAGTCGATTGCTCAAGGATATAACTTTCTATTTTTGGCTGCGTTTTGTCCTTCATCGGCTCTATGAGTGACCGCAGCTTTTGCTCTTGCTCGGGCATTCATCAGCTCTATGAGTGACCGAATCTCTTGCTTTTGCTCTTACTCGGGCTTTCATCAGCTCTATCAACTACTTAACTTTTCTCTCGCTCTCTGTTTTGTCCTTGAGACGCTTATAAAACAAAAAAATCTGAACATGAAATCGTTCAGATTTATTTTGCGATCCTATTTAATCCGGGTATACCGCTCTTGGTCCACCGATTAGTTTTGGTCTTGTTCGCGCGTTTGTCGTTCTCGCCTTTCCGACATAGCGCTTCTCTAGGCGTAGCGGCACAGCTACTCGTTTCAAGTGCATGCCGATCATTGTTTCTCCGATATCGATACCTGCGTCTGCTTGGATCGTTTCCACGACAACCGCATCGTTTAAGTGTTCATATGCATAGGTAGCCATCGATCCGCCTGCATGACGAACTGGTTGAACAGCTACTTCATCAAGCCTGTGCTCACGCATCACACTTTTTTCTAATACAATTGCTCGATTGAGATGTTCACAACATTGAAAGCATAAGTGTACACCTGTTTGTTCTTTTAGACGATTTAATTCACGGAAAATGACTACTGCTACCTCTTCACTTCCCGCTGTACCGATATGCTCGCCAGCTACTTCACTTGTAGAGCAACCAATTACAAAAAGGTCTCCCTCTGTCAGAAAATTGAGTGAAATCCATTCATCAACGATAGCTTTTACATCATTTTCCCACTCCATTGTCTGCATCGATTTTCCCCTTTTCATTTACTTACTCTCGTAATCTGCCACTTTACCAATTCGGTTAGCATGTCTACCACCTTGGAATTCTGTACCTAACCATATCTGGGCAATCTCTCTTGCTAATCCAGGGCCAATAACTCGCTCCCCCATCGCAAGCATATTAGAATCATTATGTTCTCTCGTTGCTTTAGCACTAAACGTATCATGTACAAGTGCTGCGCGAACACCTTTGACTTTATTCGCCGCAATTGACATACCAATACCAGTACCACAAATCAAAATACCTCGATCAAATTCACCGCTTGCTACTCGTTCTGCAGCAGGAATTCCGTAGTCTGGATAATCGACAGAATCTGCACAATTACAGCCGATATCTTCATATTCAACATTCAATTCTTCTAATAGCGAAGCGATTTCCTTAGATAAATGAATCCCACCGTGATCAGATGCTAAAATAACCTTCATGGCAATAAATGCTCCTTTTTTTATAAAAGTATTATATTAGTTAAGCTTAAATTGCTGCATTTCTAATTTCAAGTTTTGTGCTTGTTTGTCGAGCGAAATAGCTAAGCCTTCTAAGTTCTCAGCAAAATTCGACTGTTCCTCTACAGTAGCTCGCATTTCTTCGGATCCTGCAGATGTTTCTTCGGCAATCGCTGCAACGTTTTGTGATTGTGATTGTGTGGCTTCCATTTCCTTCAATTGATTATTAACAAGCTGTGATATTTCCCTAATAGATGAAGCAACCTGGAGAACGGAGTCTGACATACTATCAATCACACTATTTGTTCGTTCCCCTTTTTTCACTTCGCCACGTGTTTCATCAACATGTACACGCATATTACCAACTACTAATTCCACATCTTTTTGCATATCTTGAATCAATTGAGAGATTGTTTGCACAGCATTAGAACTTTGGTCCGCTAATTTCCTTACCTCTTCGGCAACAACAGCAAACCCTTTTCCTTCTTCACCTGCTCTTGATGCTTCAATCGATGCGTTTAATGCTAGCAAATTTGTCTGCTCACTAATATCACCGACTAAAGAAATGACATTTTCGACTTCTTTCGCTTTTTGTGATAAACGATTCACATCATTTAGTGCATGATCTTGCTTGTCCGCTAATTGAACAATACCTGTTACTAATTGGCCAATAACATTTTTCGATTCATTTAGCTGCTCTACCATCTCATTGGATTTATGCTGAGAATCATTTGCCTTTTGATCAACCTGAGTAGCCAAATGGGTAGCATTTTCTACTGCTTCTGCTGTTTGTTGAATCGCTTCAGAACTCTCCTCTGCACCAGAAGAAATCTGACCGATCGTCTCTTCTAATACATTTGTTTGCTCTTTCGATTTAGACGCTGCTTCTTTCATTTTATGTACGGATTGAGAAGTTTCATCTGCATGCCCTTCAATTTCCGTTAAAACGGTTCTTAATTGTTCTACCATTTTTTGAAAGGCTAAAGTCAATTCACTTATTTCATCGCCATTCGTTTTCGGCTTTTCTATTTCCACATTCAAATCGCCATCTGCGACTTTTGTTGCAACATTTTTCAACTTGTTCAATGACTTCGTAATAAATCCTGCTGCGATAAAAGCTAAAATTCCAGACCATATAATCCCTAATGTTAATGTTCCTAACACAAACCATGATTCAGGGATATGAATAAACTCTCTAATCATTCCTGATAGTACATAAATAAAGATAGCACTAGTAGAATACGTAATAATCGCTAACAACGTAGTAAATATCACCAATCTAATGCGTAAACTAAGACCTTTTTTCCCCTTGACCATTTGACTACCTCCTGTGAAAAAAATGTGACTTTTTATCTAAGTCTATTTTCCACTTTTTCGATCAATAGTGCAAGGTAATTCTCTATTTCTTCATAAGTTTTTTGATAAGTCATATAATTACCGCCAAACGGATCACTAATATCGACATGTTGAATCGTTTGTTCCAAATGACGAATTTTATCCTCTATTAAAGTAACTTGCTTATCCCCTCGTAATTTTGCTTGTTCCAATTCACTATATGCCGCTTTTAATTCTTGCCATGCTTGTTCATATTCTGGATTGGCAAACTCTTTTAATGTGAAAATTTTAGCAATATCATCTGGATAACTTTGCTTCAAAAAATCACGATGTTGAGCAGTCATCGTCAAAATTAAATCAGCCCATGACATTAATTCTACTGTAACAGGTTGCGAAGCGTGATCAACATCGATTCCTTCTTGTCTTAATACTTCTCTCGTTCCTTCTGATGCTATCATTCCAATCCCTGCAAATATTCCAGCAGATTGAACATTATGAGTTGTCTTATGTTTCATAATCGCTTCCGCCATCGGACTACGACACGTATTACCTGTACATACAAACAAAATATTCATTTCATGCTTGCCCCCATCTTCCATTTCTATCTTTTCATTATATCACAATTCAAAGCAACACATTGAGTCCGAAAGCACACAAAATAGCTCCGCCAAACAGCTCACTATACGTACCTAATAGACGATGTGTTTTTCTACCAATTAATAAAGCAAGCCACGTTAAAACCGTACTCATCATGCCAAACATCATGATGACAAGAGCTGTTGATAAGCCTGATAATCCTAGAGAAATACCAATCGAAAAGCTGTCCAAACTAACGGTGAAAGCAAAAATAAGCACGCCAAACCCTATAGGTTCAAGGATTTGGTTATCTTTTTTCTGGAATGTATGGATAATCATCTGGATACCAATTGCACACAACAATAAACCAGAAGCTAGCATGGCAATTCCTTCAATTTTATTCGATAATAACGCACCAAGTAACAATCCGATAAAAGGCATGATGATATGAAAAATGCCAACTACTAATCCAATCATAGCAATCCGTTTTAATCGGATCTCTCGCATTCCCATTGCTAGTCCAACAGAAAAAGCATCCATCCCTAAAGCAAGTGACATACAAATAATCGATAAAACTTCTATAATGGACGATTCCACTAAAAATCCCCTCCCAAGCATGAACAAGACAAGTGTCTCCTTGTCCCATTCTTATGCATAGGAGGGGGATGATATGTTTTTACTTTTGTTGATAATAATCTGTTGCTGCTTTTGTCAATCGATTCATAATTGCTTCGCCAATCCCGTCTAATGGATAAGCTTCCGCTAAAATAATATCTACATCTGTATCATTAAAAAATCTTAACGCATAATACAGATTTGCAGCGACTTCTTCCAATACTTCATGGCTACCGACATCATAATGAATATCTCCTTGAAGCTGATTAATGAATGGATTGCTTGCAATAACGCCAACCTTTTGCCCTTTTTGCTGATATTGATGAATATACTGTTGGAAAAACTCTCTGTCTCCATCCACTAATATTAGTGGAGCATCTGGTTCATAATGATTATATTTCATCCCAGGTGCTTTCGGTTTATTGTCCTCTAATGAACGAGACATTTCCACTTTGCCAACCACTTGTTCAATCGCTTGTTTCGTCACACCACCAGGGCGTAATATAACCGGTATTTCGCCTGTTCCATCAACAACAGTAGATTCTAAGCCTACACCTGTTGGGCCACCATCGATAATACCAGCGATTCTCCCTGCTAAATCTTGATAAACATGCTCAGCAGTTGTCGGACTAGGTTTACCTGACAAGTTTGCACTTGGTGCCGCTAACGGAAGAGTCGCTTCTTTAATAAGCTTTCTAGCAATTGGATTTCCAGGTATTCTAATTGCCACCGTATCTAAACCAGCCGTTACACTTTTCGCAACAGTCCCATTACTTTTCAATATAATCGTGAAAGGGCCAGGCATAAAATGTTCAATTAGTTGTTGTGCAAGGGGAGGTATTTCTCGTACATAATGCATAATTTGCTCGGCATCATGCACATGGACAATCAATGGATTATCTGATGGTCGTCCCTTTGCTTGATATATTTTAGATACAGCGGATTCGCTAGTTGCATCCGCACCTAAACCATAGACTGTTTCAGTCGGAAATGCGACTAATTCTTGATTACGTAATAACTCACCAGCTGTTTGTAGTGACTGTGTACTTGCATCAAATTTTTCTGTTTTCATGATTATCCCTCGATCTTGATAGCTTCTACAATTATTATGAAGTTTTCATAAAAAATGTGCAAGCACCTTCTCTTATTCACAACCTTTCCACAAACAGCAATCATTATGTGTATAAATTTTCAGTTTATTCACAATTTTACTCACACTTATTACGCAATCTCTTTTTTATCCACATACTTATTAACAAAAAAATAGTTCACTGTGTGTAACTGACGTTTTTGTCCACATTTCGTAATGAAGTTATCCACCAATTCGCTTCGGAATGCTCTCCAAATTCCTTGTCAGTCGGGCGATAGCCCAATTGTGTTAATAACTCATCAAGCATTGTTGTCTTGCTGTGGATAACCAATGATTCCGCACCATTGTTTTGCGATAAAGATTCCGCCGTTTGAATAATTGTTACTGGTGTCAAGACTGGGGCCCCTCTTTTAATTAATAATGTACGTAACCAGTAAGATGTTTGCTCGATTGGAACAAGAGCAAAGAAAGCAATAGGCTTATTGTCTGTGTACAAAAAATAACCATGCTCCTTCATCGATTCTAGCGGCACTTCCTCTTCTTCAAAAAAACACTCAAACTCCTTCTTGTCCATTTCCTTCGTCATCTTTAATTCCATTATTTCACCTCTATCATTTTGTCTTACTATCAATCTATGACAAAATGATAGATTTATGACTGATTATTGCAACTGGCGAGAGATTCTCTCATAGACATAACTTGGCGATTTGGTTGACTTGTGTCCATGAGACTGTTTCTCATAGACATAACTTTATGATTTGGTTGACTTGTGTCCATGAGGCTGCTTCTCATAGACTTAACTTGGCGATTTGATTGAGTTGTGTCCATGAGGCTGCTTCTCATAGACTTAACTTGGCGATTTGATTGAGTTGTGTCCATGAGGCTGCTTCTCATAGACCTAACTTGGCGATTTGATTGAGTTGTGTCCATGAGGCTGCTTCTCATAGACTTAACCTTGCAATCAGAACGTGTTATGTCCTTAAGACGACTGCACAGTGACACTTAACTAAACCATTTCAAGAAGAAAAAAGTATATTCTACTTCTTCTTCCTCTTGCTCTTCTTCATTTACTTCAACATCTTCCTCTTCTTCCTCTTGTACCGTGGTACCGAAAGAAAAGTCTAAAAAGCATAGTGGCGGGAAGACGACACACCACCAATTCGATCCTTCTGCTTCCCCTAAAGTAATGAGAATCGCTTCGTATTCACCAGCAGGATACACATATTGATCATATAATTTTGTCGGAAACTGCACATCTTCACGATATTCTACGGTATAATCAATCCCATCTTCTGCAACAACTTGTGCAACAATGTGATCAATATCATCAATCCGATCTGATATTAATTGTCTTGCTTCGTCAATATCATCCATGTCCTCTACCCATTCCGTCACCTCTTCGTTCACAGCATCGCGCACTTTATGTTTTAATGCCTGATCATGTTCCTCATCACTGTTTGCTAAAATTCTTAAGCGAATCGCCTCATCCGGAATCACTTGAAACGCTTCTTCATGACTTGTAACTTTTTGTGGAAAGAAGCCAATAACTAAAAATGATAATATACTAAAAAAAAGAAGTTTTCGCATTTTTTTATCCCCCTGTTATAACGTTTGCTAGTCACAGTCTGGACAAAGGCGAAAACTTCTAAACTTTCAATCTATTATTTTTTATCACGGTGTAAGACTCCATCAACTTTATTGAAGATAAAATCACTAACAAAAAACACTATTAAGCTAGCTATTAAAATCAAAAAGGAATGATTAAAACGATCGTACGAAAAAACAGAATATATAGAACTTATCAATAAAGCAATCAGACAAAAAGCAAATCCTACTTTGACTGCTTTTTCAGCATTTTTCTTTTCTTTATCTGTCATTTTTTTAAAAAACAATGTTAGCCCTCCAAGCAAACGAGATTTATCACGGAGCAAACGTCCGTAAGACCCCTACTTCAAGATTCGAGTAAAAGCAAAGAAGTTAAGTGAGGGATAAACGGACGCTAACACCCTGATAAGTTTCGCTAGCAATCAGCGGGAGTCAAAAACTCCCACTGATTGAGTCTCACTTTATACACACTCATCATGTCACTATCTGTACAATTCGGTCTTTTTTGTTAATATCTTGGATGACTTTCACTGTGCTTTGTGGATAATATTGTTTGGCAATAGTCGTTACTGCTTCCCCTTGTGTATAACCTATTTCGAAGAAGATCATTCCGTTTGGTTTTAAAACGGATGGTGCTTGTTGTAAAATTTGCTGATAAGCTGCTAGACCATCATTTTCAGCAAACAAAGCCATTTCTGGGTCAAAATGCTTCACTGTATCAGAAAGTTTTTCCGCTTCCTCATAGGCGATATAGGGCGGATTGGATACAATGATATCTACTTTTTGTCCACAGTCAATCAACGGTTCTAAAAAACTTCCTTGATAAAAGTCTACTTCCGCTTCGTGTTTTGCTGCATTTTTCTTAGCGACTGTTAATGCATCTGGGGATAAATCGACCGCAAGCATCTTCAGCTGCTGCCTTTCCCATTCTTTTGCCAAAGTAACCGCTATAATTCCGCTACCTGTCCCGATATCCACACATGTTAAATGGTTAGCGTTATCCACGGTGTTGATAACATCTTGAATTAATTCTTCTGTTTCTGGTCTTGGAATGAGCACATCTTTATTCACATAAAAAGTGCGTCCATAAAATTCTTCTAAACCTGTTAAATGCTGCACAGGTATTTTTGTTTCTGCATGTTGCTTAATTTGTTGTTGAAATAACTCCCACTTTTCAGCAGGTAGCTGCTGTCGTAACTGAAAAAGCAAATCTGTTTTCGACCATTCTAGTAAATGTAAAAGTAAAATTTCCGCTACTTTTGGTTCACACTGATGCTCCTCTAAACAAGAAGAAGCCCATTTAAGGGCCTCATGTACAGTCGGAATCTGCATATTAATCACCGATATTTTCCATTTTCTCTGCTTGTTCTTCTAAAATAAGCGCATCAATCACTTCTGAAAGCTTACCTTCTAGAATTTGATCTAGCTTTTGAATCGTTAGGCCAATTCGGTGGTCTGTTACACGGTTTTGTGGGAAATTGTATGTTCTAATTCGCTCAGAACGGTCACCAGAACCTACCGCAGATTTACGTGTCTCATCATATTCCGCTTGTGCTTCCTGTTGGAACTTATCATAAATGCGCGCACGCAAAATCTTCATTGCTTTTTCTTTGTTTTTAATTTGCGATTTCTCATCTTGGATGGAAACAACAATACCAGTTGGTTCATGCGTCAATCGTACAGCTGACATTGTCGTGTTTACGGATTGACCACCAGGACCACTTGAAGCAAATGTATCTACACGAATATCTTTTTCATGAACATCTACTTCAACTTCCTCTGCTTCTGGCATTACGACAACTGTTGCTGTTGATGTATGGATACGTCCACCAGACTCTGTTTCTGGCACACGTTGTACACGGTGAGCGCCATTTTCAAATTTCAATTTAGAATACGCACCATTACCATTAATCATAAAGACAATCTCTTTAAATCCACCAACACCTGTTGTACTAGAATCCATTACATCGATTTTCCAGCCTTGTGTTTCTGCATAGCGAGAATACATACGGAATAAATCCCCAGCAAAAAGAGCTGCCTCATCTCCACCAGCTGCACCTCGAACCTCCATAATAACGTTTTTGTCATCATTCGGATCTTTCGGTAATAATAAGATTCTTAATTCTTCTTCTAGTTCGGTTTCACGGTCAGCAAGCTCTGCAATTTCTAATTTAGCCATTTCACGCATTTCATTATCAAGATCTTCATCTAACATCTCTTTTGCATCACTTAATTGAGCTGTGACTTCTTTATATTCACGATAAGCCGTAATCACATCTTGAAGATCTGATTGCTCTTTAGAATATTCTCTTAGTTTTTTGGAATCACTAATAACCTCAGGGTCACTTAGTAGTTCATTTAATTTATCATAACGTG
The DNA here is from genome assembly GCF_033949965.1 of Gracilibacillus pellucidus. Lineage (NCBI taxonomy): Bacteria > Bacillati > Bacillota > Bacilli > Caryophanales > Bacillaceae > Gracilibacillus > Gracilibacillus pellucidus. Next base: position 12,776 of record NZ_JAWZSR010000022.1, read on the forward strand.
CTTCTAGCGCTTGTAAACGATCTAACACGTTCTTCACCTCTTTCTCCGATTAGCAAAACTTCATTATGATACAGTATATACAAAGTTCGGAAGACCGTCAAAATCTACTGTGATTCTTCAACTTACTTTTCGGATGATTCGGAACCTCATGATGATGTCTGCATCTAGGCTCATAGGATTCTTTCGCACCTACTAGAATAACCGGATCATCGTATGATGCCGGACTACCATTAATTAATCTTTGTGTCCTACTTGCTGGTGATCCACATACAGGACATACAGCATTTAGTTTTGTCACAAATTCACTAATGGAGAGAAGTTCTGGCATTGGGCCAAATGGTTCTCCACGGAAATCCGTATCTAGTCCTGCTAAAACAACACGATGTCCTCTATCAGCTAACTCTGATACAACATGAATGATTTCGTCATCGAAAAATTGCACTTCATCAATGCCAATTAAATCCATATCCTCGCTAACATCGTCCAATATTTCTCGGGATCGCTCAACAGGCTTCGCCATTACTTCTGTTCCGTTATGGGAAACAACATATTCGTCTTTATATCGATTATCAATGAGAGGTTTATAAACAGCTACTGTAAGATTTCCAAATGTAGCTCGTCTTACTCGGCGGATTAATTCTTCCGACTTACCTGAGAACATGCTTCCACATATTAACTCAATCCAGCCAGCATGCTTCATAATGTGCATGGTTCTTGCCCCTTCCACTTTTTGTTTCTCTATATGTTTTTATCGCGGTGCAAACGTCTGTAAAACCCACACTTCAAGGTTCAAGTTGTAACACAGAAGCTAAGTGAGGGCTAAACAGACGCTAACTCCCTAATAAGTTTCGCTAACAATCAGTGAGAGTAAAAAACTCCAACTGATTGAAGTCTCACTTTATATAAATAAATCGCTATTTTGCTCATAAAATGTAATATTTCCAATAAAAAACAGGCAAATTTTTAGTGCATTTGCCTGTTTTAAGGATTTTTATCCTATTATATCTGCTTACAATGAAAAAATACCTCTTATTTAAAGTTATATTTTTTCTTGAACTTGTCAACACGACCGCCGACTTTATCAGCTTTTTGTTTACCAGTATAGAACGGGTGAGAAGCTGAGCTGATTTCTACACGGATTAATGGGTAAGTTTTACCATCTTCCCACTCAATTGTCTCTTCAGACGTTTTTGTTGATCCGCCTAGGAATTTGTAGTCTGAGCTTGTATCAAGAAATACAACTTTTTGGTATTCTGGATGAATTCCTTGTTTCATGTTTGTACACTCTCCTTTTGCCCTGAATCCTGAGGAAACAGAGTTAGATTAATGCATTCATAGCATTTTGGTCATACAGATGAATTATATCAATATCGAGTATCGTTTGCAAGGATATTTTTGCATTTCTATTAATCAGCTAGTTTTTTCGTACCTTTTCGTTTCATTTCTTCTTCTAGTACGGTTAAGAATTCTTCATTACTCTTCGTTGAACGTAATTTACGTAAAAATCGTTCTAAGAAGTCTGGAGAATCTTGCATACTTTTACGAATTGCCCACATTTTTTCTAGGTGTGATTTCGATACTAGCAATTCTTCTTTTCTCGTACTAGAACGTAAAATATCAATCGCAGGGAAAATACGACGTTGTGCCAAATTACGATCTAAGTGTAATTCCATGTTACCTGTTCCTTTGAACTCTTCATAGATAACGTCGTCCATACGAGAGCCAGTCTCTACTAATGCTGTTGCTAAAATAGTGAAGCTTCCGCCATCTTCAATATTTCGAGCGGCACCGAAGAAACGTTTCGGTCTATGGAAGGCTGCTGGGTCAATACCACCAGACAATGTTCTACCACTCGGTGGAATAACAAGGTTATAAGCACGAGCAAGTCTTGTAATACTATCCATTAGTACCACTACGTCTTTTTTATGCTCTACTAGACGCATCGCACGCTCCAATACTAATTCTGCTACTTTAATATGGTTTTCTGGTACTTCATCGAACGTTGAGCTAACTACGTCTACATTATCAGCTACAGATCGTTCAATGTCTGTTACTTCCTCTGGACGCTCGTCTACTAATAAAATAATAAGCTTCGTGTTCGGATGATTTTTCGTAATACTGTTAGCAATTTGTTTAAGGAGCATTGTTTTACCTGCTTTAGGAGGCGCCACAATTAAACCACGTTGACCATAACCAACAGGTGTTAATAAATCCATAATTCTCGTTGAAATCAGCTTCGTATCTGTCTCTAAGTTCATTAAACGATTTGGATATAAAGGTGTCAAAGCTGGGAAATGAACACGTTCTTTAGCAGCTTCAGGATCTTCGCCATTAACCGCATCTACATGTAATAATCCGTAATAGCGTTCATTTTCTTTTGGCGGACGTACTTTACCAGATACTTTATCACCATTACGTAAATCAAAGCGACGAATTTGCGATGCTGAGATATAAATATCCTCTGCACTTGGTGAATAATTAATCGGACGTAAGAAGCCAAACCCTTCTGTCGGGATGATTTCCAAAATACCATCCATGAAAAGGTATCCACCTTTTTCCGCTTGCGCTTTTAAAATAGCAAATATTAGTTCTTTTTTTGTTAACTTAGCATAATATGATACTTTAAATTCCTTTGCTTTTGCGTAAAGCTCTTTAAGTGTCATATGTTCTAATTCAGAAATTGTTACTTCACTCACAAAATCACCACACCTATTTATTTTTATATTTCTCCATCTTCATCTATTGTTCGAGATTAACAGTTTGTAGATTTAATAAAACATGAGGAATTGTATCAATCTATCATGATTGATCAATTGTAATTACGATATAATTATTGCTAAACAATCCATGGTCAATCAGTAAATGGAAACTCAAATTGGAGCACCGAGATCACTTGAAATCTCAAGAAGAGTATGAGATGGAAGCACCTTCATCCAATGATTTATAGGATGATATTGAAGAACTCAAGTAATGAAAATAATCGAGTTATTTTTATTCTTCCTATATAGTACATGGTTACAACTAGATATTCAACTGATTTTTTAGAAAAACTGATTTTTTTGTATTTTTATTGTGGAAAATAGCATGAATCTAATAGGAAAAGAGAGACTATATTAGCCTCTCTATGTTAGGAATTATGCACTTGCTGGATTTCTTTTTCTGTCATTTCCTCTCGCCATACTTTGGCGCCGAGATCTTTTAATTTCTCTGTCAAACTAGAATAGCCTCGATCAATGTGTTCTAGTCCTGTTATTTCCGTAATGCCCTCTGCCATTAATCCAGCCACAATTAGTGAGGCACCTGCTCTTAAATCACTTGCTTTTACTTTCGCACCTGCAAGTGGTGTAGGGCCTTGTACAATAGCGGAGCTGCCTTCCACTTTAATCTGCGCATTCATTCTTCTCAGCTCATCAATATGCTTAAAGCGAGCTTGATAAATGGTATCTGTTACAACTCCAGTACCTTCCGCTTTCGTTAATAACGAAGTAAAAGGTTGCTGAAGATCTGTCGGAAAGCCCGGGTGTACAAGCGTTTTAATATCTACACTTTTTAGCTTTTTAGTTGCACTTGATATAAGCAGTTGTTCTTCCCCTTCTTCAATATCAACGCCCATTTCGCGTAACTTAGCAAGCAATGGTTCAAGGTGCTGTGGGATAACATTATCGATTAACACACTCTCTCCTTGAGCTGCAGCCATTATTGTATATGTCCCCGCTTCAATTCGATCAGGAATAATCGTATGCATACAACCAGTTAACTCATCGACACCATCAATACGAATAACATCGGTTCCGGCCCCTTTAATTTTGGCTCCCATACTTGTTAATAAAGTTGCAACGTCAATAATCTCCGGTTCTCTTGCAGCATTTTCAATTACTGTACGACCTTTTGCACGTACTGCAGCAAGCATAATATTAATCGTAGCTCCTACACTAACAACATCTAGATAGATACGAGCACCTTTCAGCTCCTTCGCACGCAAATAGATCGCACCCTGTTCATTTGTAACCGTTGCTCCTAATGCTTCAAAACCTTTAATATGCTGATCAATTGGTCTTGGTCCTAGGTAACAACCACCTGGTAAGCCAATAACCGCTTCTTTAAAACGGCCTAGCATCGCACCCATAAAATAATACGAAGCACGTAATTTTTTGACACGACCATTCGGCAGTGGCATTGCCGTCATACGTGAAGGATCAATATGTACTGTTTGTCCTTTACGCTCAACTGTTCCACCAATCTCTTCTAGCAATTGACTTAGCGTTTCTACGTCTGAAATATCTGGTAAACCTTCGATAATTACTTTTGAATCTGCCAATATGGAAGCTGGTAATAATGCTACCGCACTATTTTTTGCTCCGCTAATTCGCACCTTCCCATTTAACAAATGACCGCCTTCAACGAGCAACTTTTGCATCTATATTCCCTCACTTTCAAGGATTGCTATCACAACTAGCACCATTGATATTCTATACTTAGTCTTTGCGAAACCTACCATAATTATGTAATCGAAATCACACTTACTACTATTATATCCTATTTTGATATGAATGAAAATAAAACGAATGAAAGCAATATATTAGATGATTGAGTAAAAATTATAACTCCAATATTCCATTTTGATGAATGACCCAATTTTTGCGTATCGCTTTTTTCAGGCTTTCATCGGCTTGATGAGTGAGCTTTAGATATCTTTTGATAATGATAAGTCTAATGGTCCTTCTATGTGTAGGTGTTCACATGTTATATAAAACCTCTATTGCCAACGGGGCATGTATCATAATGCTGAATACATTCATTGGTGGTGCGCATATTTTTACTG
>NZ_JAWZSR010000023.1:0-9766 GCF_033949965.1 Gracilibacillus pellucidus
CCATTATCATGGACTTTTAATACTTGTCCAATTTGAAGTTTATCTGGATCGCTAATATTATTCAATGCGATAATTTCAGATAACGTCATGCCGAACCGTTGAGCAATGCTGCTTAAATTGTCTCCTGATTTTACAGTATATGTGGTTGTCTTAGGCCCTGAACTTCCTCCAGATGGAGATTTTACAATAAGTTGCTGACCAACATAAATGGTATCAGAACTTAAATTGTTCCAATCTTTCAATTGTGATACAGTTACATCGAACTTAATAGCAATATGGCTTAGGGTGTCTCCTGATTTTACAGTATACATATCTCTAATCTCTCCTAAATATTATTCAGCTGGCCAACTGTATTTAATAAAGAAACTTATCTGACATAATAAACAACTTCCTGATGAAATTTTTTCAAATATCTATTTCACATTTACAGTTTTATAGCAAATAATACTTGGGGAGCAGCAGCTGGAAGAGGAAGACGGAGAGTACATTGTGCCGCTTGCAGAGCGGTTCCTGCAAACTAGTTACAATTCTGATGATGACGCTTATTTTATGGCCACTGTAATCGGGCCGGCAGTTGATGCCGATGAAGCAGCCGTGGAATTTATCCCCCTGTTACTTTCTTCTTCCCTCCCCAAATCTCCCTTCATCCCTTGTCCTCCAACGCTTCACCCCATTTTTCATGCCTAAAGGAAATGTTATAAAATTCTTCCCCAAAACACCCATTTTTGCCCTCTTTTTTCCGCTCTGATTTGTACAGAATATTCAGACAATGTTATAAAGTTCGTACCGATAATGGAAGGAAGAACCAAGAGAAAAGAAAGGAAAAGTAGTGAGTGTTGGACATATTAGACAGAAGAAAATGAGGAGGAAAGATGCAGAAATCCTCTGGATTTAGTGATTGGGAAAACGGATGAAACCCTTATTGAACAAGGATTGAGCGAGTATTGAACAGGGATTGCAGAAAAGCAAAAGACTGGACCCACATTGGATCCAGCCTGAGTTATTGTTGAGATTTGATTGGCTTAATTTGACTGCATGATTCTTCTTATTTCTTTCCCATTCTTCCCTCTGATGTACCAACTATTTAGCAGGGAGATAATTTTCAATCAACAAGCAACCTACTATTACTCAACCGTAACTGATTTCGCCAAGTTACGTGGCTTATCAACATCACAATCACGGTGAAGTGCTGCGTAATAAGCAAGCAATTGCATCGGAACAACACTTACTAATGGTGTTAACAGCTCATGAACATGTGGTAATACAAATTCATCACCATCTGTTTCTAAGCCCTTCATACTTACAACACAAGTGTTAGCTCCACGTGCTGCTACTTCTTGTACGTTACCACGAATAGAAAGGTTGACATTTTCCTGTGTTGAAATGGCGATTACTGGTGTACCTTCTTCAATTAAAGCAATCGTACCATGCTTCAATTCTCCACCAGCGAAACCTTCTGCTTGAATATAAGAAATTTCTTTTAGCTTAAGCGCTGCTTCTTGCACAACAAAATAATCTGTCCCACGGCCAATGAAGAAGGCATTGCGCGTTGTTGCAAACATTTCTTTTGCAATACGCTCAAACTCATCTTTTTGATCTGTTAATGTTTCCATTGCACTTGCAACAATAGCTAATTCTTGTAATGGATTAAAGGATAATTCAATACCTTTTGCACGCGCACTATCCACAGCAAGAATAGCTAATACAGCGATTTGTGCTGTGTATGCTTTTGTTGATGCAACCGCAATTTCTGGTCCTGCATGTAAATGCAAGGTATAATCTGCTTCACGAGAAAGGGTTGACCCAGGTACATTCGTAATCGTTAACGCTGGGTGTCCTAAAGCTTTTGTTTGTACTAATACGGAACGGCTATCTGCTGTTTCACCACTTTGAGAGATAAACACGAATAAAGGATTTTCTGATAATAGTGGCATATTATAAGAGAATTCACTCGCAATATGCACTTCAACAGGAATATTAGCTAATTTTTCAATAAACTGTTTTCCTACTAATCCTGCATGATAACTTGTTCCAGCTGCAATAATGTAGATACGATCCGCTTTTGTCATTGCTTTACGGATATTTTTATCTACCTTAATTGTATCGTTTTTGTCTTGATATTCTTGAATGATTTTACGGATAACAAATGGTTGTTCATCGATTTCTTTTAACATGAAGTGTGGATACGTACCTTTTTCTGTCTCAGATGCATCAATTTCTGCCGTATATGCCGCGCGTTCTACAACAGTACCGTCTAATTTTTGAATTTCTACACGGTCACGTTCCACTAATACAATTTCTTTATCTTCAATTTCTACGTAACGATCTGTTTCCTTTAATGTCGCCATTGCGTCACTAGCTACTAGGTTAAAGCCGTCACCTAAACCAACAAGTAATGGGCTTTTATTTTTTGCAACATAAATAAGATCTTCATTTTGATTATCGATTAAAGCAAGTGCATAAGACCCTTTTAATACAGATAAAGCCTTACGGAATCCTGCTAATACATCATTTGTTTCATTTGCAAATTGTTCAATTAACTGTACAACGATTTCTGTATCTGTTTCACTTTGCAATGTAACATCTGTTAAAAATTGATCGCGAACTTCCGCGTAGTTCTCAATAACTCCATTATGAACTAATGTAAAACGACCAGATGCACTTTGGTGAGGGTGGGCATTATCTTCACTAGGCTCACCATGTGTTGCCCAACGAGTGTGTCCGATCCCCATTGTTGCCGTTACATGTTCGTCTACTTTCTCACGTAATGAAGCAATTCTACCTTTAACCTTTGTTACATTTACGTCTTCATCTTTTAACAAAGCGATCCCAGCTGAGTCATAGCCTCGATACTCTAATTTCTCTAATCCTGTTAATAAAACTTCCTTTGCATCATTTGCTCCAATAAATCCTACAATACCGCACATAGCGTTGTCTCCTCCTTAGAAAAAGGGGCAGACGAATAGCCTTGATCTTCTGAACAGGGGCGTCTATCTGCCCCTTTCTCGTGTTTGTTTTTTGTGCATCTTGTTTTTCTTCTTGTACAAGAAGTTGCCTTCCTGCTTTCGAATCCAAACATATCGATTGAGATGTACAATCGGGAGGCATCCGCCGATCATGCTCGATAAACCTCCTCCTCGTCAGCTATGAACATCCGTCCATCATAGCCCAGGCGCTTTTATATTCTATTACATCTATGCTCCTTTCTATCTCCCCTGAGTACATCGCTCCATAAAAGCGACTCTTTCATTTTACTCTAAAGTGTCTCTTTTGGCAATTACTAACACAAAATTACCTACTATAAATTTTATGCATGGTAACAAATATTAGTGATCAATAAGGTTATAAATTAAAAAAATCTTGGTGAAATACTTCATTCCTCACCAAGATTTTTTTCTTTGTTATTCTTGCTCTTCTAATCCCATCACATTTTGAATAATGTCGGCAACTTGATCAACATATTTATTACAATCCTCTACCGTAGGCGCTTCGACCATTACTCGTACTAATGGTTCTGTTCCAGAAGGACGTACTAATACGCGCCCTTTGTCACCCATTTCTGTTTCTACTTTTTCAATTGCATCAAGAACGGTACTATTCGTCATTACTTCATTCTTCTTCACGACACGAACGTTCTTTAATACTTGTGGGAATTTTTCCATTTCGCTTGCTAGCTCTGATAATGTTTTACCTGTTTCTTTCATTACATTTACTAATTGTAATGCAGATAACATACCATCTCCAGTAGTTGTATAGTCTAGGAAGATAATATGTCCTGATTGCTCTCCTCCTAGGTTATATCCGCCTTTACGCATTTCTTCCATTACGTAACGATCACCTACAGCTGTTTTATTACTCTTCATCTCGTTTTCTTCTAATGCCTTATAAAAACCAATGTTACTCATTACTGTAGACACTACTGTTGAATGACGTAGTACTCCTTTTTTGTTCAAGTAATTAGCGATAATAAACATGATCTGGTCACCATCAACGATATTTCCTTTTTCATCAACTGCAATCAGACGATCACCGTCTCCATCAAATGCAAGACCAATATCTGCGCCCTTGTCTACAACAAGTGCTTGTAAGTCTTCTGGATGTGTAGATCCTACTCCGTCATTAATGTTCAACCCATTTGGTGAGCTACCAATTGTTGAAATGTCCGCTTCTAAATCAGCAAAAAGATGTGATGCTAAACCAGAAGTTGCTCCATGTGCGCAATCTAATGCTATATGTAAACCATCAAATTCATTATCAATTGTTTCTTTTAAATATTGAATGTATTTCTGTCCACCTTCAAGGTAGTCGTTCACTTGACCTACTTCAGCTCCTACTGGACGTGGTAGGTCATCCTCTTCCATATCAAGTAATGCTTCAATTTCTGCTTCCTGTTCATCTGATAATTTAAATCCATCTGAACCAAAGAATTTAATTCCGTTATCCTCTACCGGATTATGAGATGCAGAAATCATTACGCCTGCTTGGGCATTCATCACCTTCGCTAAGTATGCAACACCAGGTGTAGAGATAACACCAAGACGCATTACTTCTGCACCAATAGAAAGTAAACCTGCAGCTAATGCTCCTTCTAACATATTACCTGAAATACGTGTATCTCGACCGATTAATACTTTAGGCTTTTCCGTTTCTTTTGTTAACACATAGCCACCATAGCGACCAAGCTTAAACGCTAATTCCGGTGTAAGCTCCTTATTGGCGACACCACGGACTCCATCCGTTCCAAAATATTTACCCATGTTCTAAATCTCTCCTTTTAGATTTCATCTCAAAATCATACTATTCTTCTTCTAATTCTACTGTTACTTCTTCATATTCCAATTCGAATTCTACACCCTCTGGTATATCTTCCGGTGTATCCAGTTCAACAGCAAGCTGATGTTCCCCAGAATTAAGTCCATCAAGATCAATCGTCAAGTGAAGCTCGTCCGATGCTACTTCGGTTAAATCAGCCGGAAATCCTTTCATCACGATATTCATTGTATTTGTATCTTCTGGTTCGACAAATGTTAAGGATACATCATCTGCTTCATGCTGAAAGTCAATCGGAACATCTTCAATGGTTTGTTCCTCCACTGTTTCTAGTTCTACTGCAACCTTAACCGTTTCTGGCTCAACCTTTCTCACCTCTGAAGAAGTGGCAAGTGGTACATCAATCGTGCCACTCTCCGTTATTTCGCTAAGGTCAATTGGCTCTGTTTTTAACTCTTCTAAATTCTCTAAATAGCTATCTGCTGCAAAAACCTCTACTTCTTCTGTTTCTAAATCCATCGAAGTTAACCTTACATCATCAGACACTTCATTCTCTGTTTCGATTGTTACTGGAACGGTTTTACTCGGATTTTTCATATCTACTGTAACATCTACCGTTGGTGGTTCAATTCTAACACTTAGTTCGTTCCCTTGATTATCGTATACTTTCACAGGAACATTCCTAACTGTCTGTGATTCATCAAAACCATTTACATCAACAAAACCTTTCACAATTGCGACTTTATCGATAATACTTTTAGAGCTTGTTACAACAAGTGACTCTGGTTCTGCATAAATATTAGAAACCTCAAATCCAGGTTCTACACTTTCACGATTAACTGTATCAATTGTCACATTAAATTCTTTAGTAGCTCTTTCTTCTATTGTAACTTCCACTTCTTGTGGATCAACATAAACATTAAGCTGATCTGCTACACCTGAATATTGTAAAGGTACTATATGTGTACCTGTATCTAATCCTTCCAAATCAACATATACGTCAAAATTTCGTTGGAATACAGTAGATGTCACTAGGCTCACTGAACCTTGTAGTGACACTGTTACTGTGTCTGGTACTCCACTTACAACATACTGATCATGATCAATTAATGTTTGCACTGGGACATCTTCCATTGTTTGTGTTTCGTTTGTAGTACCCAAGGATAAATCTAATCCATCGTCTTTATCATACACATTCTGATCAAATGCAACGACCACAAACAACAAGACAGAAAGTATTAAGGCAACAATTCTTATGACCCATGGTTTTTCCAACCACTTATTCATTTTTCTTACCCCTCCAATTCCATGCCTTCGTCGTTGAGGTTTTGAATTTTTTCACTAATTCTGTTTCTAGCATTTCAACCAATTGTTCAGGTGTTAAATCCCGATGTAGCTCACCATTTTTTGTACACGATATATCGCCTGTCTCCTCTGATACGATAATCGTTAGGGCATCGGTTACTTCACTTATCCCCATTGCTGCTCTATGCCTTGTTCCTAGCTCTTTAGAGATAAATGGACTCTCAGACAATGGTAAATAACAAGCTGCCGCCACTATTTCATCCCGATTAATAATAACGGCACCATCGTGAAGTGGTGTATTTGGAATAAAAATATTTGTCAATAATTGGTTAGTTAAATCACCGTTAATCGGGATACCAGTGGAAACATAGTCACCCATTGCCGTATCTCTTTCGATCGTAATTAAAGCCCCTATTCTACGTTTCGCCATGTATTTACATGATTCCACAATTGCTTCAATAGATCGGTTTAACTCCTCTTCTTCTGATGTCGTATTCCTCGAAAAGAAACTGCCTCGCCCCAATTGTTCTAATGCTCTACGTAGTTCTGGCTGGAATAAAATAAGAATCCCCAGAGGCCCCCACATAATCACTTGCCAAATAATAATACGTACTGTATTCAAATCAAATAATACACTTGCCAGATAAATAATAATGACAACGAAGATACCTTTGAGCAATTGAATTGCTTTTGTACCACGAATAAGCATCAATAATTTATATAAAACATACCAAACGATGGTAATATCTGCGATGATTTTTACAATATCTAGCAAGCTCCAGTCACCATTAAGCATGTAAACACAACCTTCTGTCCATCAGAATCCTCTTCCTATCTCATATTGTAATTATTGTTTATTATAGCACAATATTTCATACAACTATTACTCAAAATACTGAATTTAAACAATCCTCTGTTATTTTATCCTATGATACTATATTCACACGGTTTGTACCAACATCATATTATAGGTAAAAAAAAGACTGGTAAACAGAAAAGCAGTGATGCTTATATCTCTATTATAGGCATCACTGCTTTATGAATAAAGGAATACTTACAGTTATCAGTCTAAACTAAAGACTTTTTCAGCAAGTCCTTTCATTTTATACCATACCCAATTAAATACTTGATCTACCTCTTTAATCTCGCCAGTTACTTTACCAGCAGACGCAGATAAATGCTCTCCATTAATAAGCACAACATTACCATCTACTTCTCCTTCTACGATCAGGTTTGCATTTTTTATTTCAAGATCATCCTCAATCACTACTTCTGCTGGGACAATCACTGTATCATTTTTCACAACTAAATTCTGTCCTTTTGGATAACTTAATTGATGATCCTGATTCCAGGCAGAGAACACACCACTAAACATCAACACAAAGAAGATAGCTGCTGCAGTTAACATAGGATGCAGTTTCATCCACCTCTTAGCTGACATGCGTTTCTTCTCTTTAGGCAAACTAGCCATTACATTGGTAGTGAAGTTTATTGACGGTTTTAATTCTAAATTAGGCGTTATTAATGTCACTGTCCGTTTTAATTCTTGAAAGTGCTTTTGACAATCCTCACATGCTTGTAAATGTGAGCGCAGACGTTGATCATCTTCTTTAGAAATGTCACCGTCTAAATATTCATGCATTAACTGAATCATTTCTTTATCACATTTCATTTCACTCACACCCCTTAAATATGGCGAAGCCTTTTTCTAAGAGCTTCTCTACCCCTGTGGATTCTTGTCTTGACTGTCCCCACTGGTATTTCTAGCACTTCACTAATTTCTTTTAGAGAGAGCTCGTTTAAAAATCGTAAAGCAATAATACTCCGATATTTTGCAGGGAGTTGCATTATTTCGTTTTGAATATGACTTTGTATTTCTAAACTCTCTACTTCTTCATCAGGCAGAGGTTGATCAATTGGTAATTGTTCATATAGATTTAGCCCTTCCGTCCCCTTTATTTCAGCATCAAGATAATAATCTGGTTTTTTCTTACGTATTCTATCTATCGTTAAATTCGTTGCGATCCGATAAAGCCACGTAGAAAATTTGCGATTTTCATCAAATGACTGTATATTAAGGTACGCTCGGATAAATGCCTCTTGAGCTATATCTTCTGCTTCTTGTTTGTTGCCTATCATCCGAAAACAAATAGCAAAGACTTTATTCTGATAATATTCAACAATCTCCTCGAATGCAGATTGGTCTCCCTTTTTAACTAACTTTATGTTCTTCTTTATTTTTTCCTCAATCATCTGAATACCTCCGCTAGATTTGCGGTTACCTTATTTACGAAGCACCTCAAAAAAAGTTTCATTTTTTATAAAAAAATTTAAGGTTTTTCAAAAAGTCACCAAATGATAAGCAGTGATTCATCTCACTGTTTTATTTATGAATATGCAACTTTTTAAACACGTAGACAAAAATATTATACCAATAAAATGTATGTTTTTGTTGATTTTTGGTAGGTTTTTTTAGAAGATAACGAGGAAATATATTAGCTACTAAATAAAGCAAGCATTCAATCAGATGAGCTCATGTTTATTTATCGTCTACTTATAATAACACATACAAAAAAAGCCGTTCTCATTCTTGGTGAAAACCGCTACTAATCTAACATATCGTCTTATAAATGGTGGAGCCTAGCGGGATCGAACCGCTGACCTCCTGCGTGCAAAGCAGGCGCTCTCCCAGCTGAGCTAAGGCCCCGTAACAATGATGAGCCATGTAGGATTCGAACCTACGACCCTCTGATTAAAAGTCAGATGCTCTACCAACTGAGCTAATGGCTCTAAACTAAGTATTTGTCCATCATTTAGAATGAAAAATGGCTGGGCTAGCTGGATTCGAACCAGCGCATGACGGTACCAAAAACCGTTGCCTTACCGCTTGGCTATAGCCCAACAAACTAAATTAAGTGTACAAACGTAGTGTATACACTTAATAACTATTTTATACAATGGTGGAGGGAGTAGGACTCGAACCTACGAACCCGATGGGAGCGGATTTACAGTCCGCCGCGTTTGGCCAACTTCGCTATCCCTCCATGCATAAAGGTTATTCAAATTCATGTTCATGGTGCCGGCCAGAGGACTTGAACCCCCAACCTACTGATTACAAGTCAGTTGCTCTACCAATTGAGCTAGGCCGGCAAATGGTGGAGGATGCAGGGCTCGAACCTGCGACCCCTTGCTTGTAAGGCAAGTGCTCTCCCAGCTGAGCTAATCCTCCGATGAAAATTGGTGACCCGTACGGGATTCGAACCCGTGTTACCGCCGTGAAAGGGCGGTGTCTTAACCGCTTGACCAACGGGCCAGTAAAATATAATGGCTTATGAACTCGCAGAGCTTCCAGCCGGACTTGAACCGGCGACCCCTTCCTTACCATGGAAGTGCTCTACCGAACTGAGCTATGGAAGCAAATGGCTCCACAGGTAGGACTCGAACCTACGACCGATCGGTTAACAGCCGATTGCTCTACCACTGAGCTACTGTGGAATAAATAACAACTGATGCTTCTCAAAGCTGTTTAAAATAATACTACAGCCTGGCAACGTCCTACTCTCGCAGGGGCGTAAGCCCCAACTACCATGGGCGCTGGAGAGCTTAACTACTGTGTTCGGCATGGGAACAGGTGTGACCTCTCCGCTATCGCCACCAGACTATATGATGTTAGGAATATACCCTAAAAACT